>JACKIT010000002.1 GCA_020638335.1 Rhodospirillales bacterium | reverse complement strand
AACACAAACAGGGCCGCAGCGATCAAGATCAGGCGCGTTCCTGTGCCGCTTCGCCAGATCCGCACAAGGCCGCCAGCGGCGAAAAGGAGAAGCAACGCGTTCAGTGGCGAGGCCAGAATCCACAAAATTTTTGCAGCGTAAAAGAACATTCAGGTTTCATAGCAGATATTTCCTTTACTGATAAGCCTCTACCGATTATCGTCCACCGTCTGGGATCAACCAGACGGAAGCGTGGCAGAGTGGTTGAATGCACCGGTCTTGAAAACCGTTTCGGTCTATTTTTATCTCTATTTCTTCAATAAAATCAGTAAGTTAAAAATCTTAACCTTTCCGGTTTATACTTACACATGTCTTACACACTTTTCGATAAGTGGAAAGCGAGGCTGTGATGTATAACGAAACGCATAGTTTGATGGATGGAAAGGTTCACGTTTACAAACGTGGCCGCAGCCGCTACTGGCAATGCGCTACCTATATGCACGGACGCAATCACCGCAAATCCACCAAGCATGAAAGCCTCGCACTGGCGATGGATTTTGCGCGTGAATGGTACATGGCCGTTTATGTGGATAACATCAGGATGCAACAAAGCAACCACGCTCAGGCTTTGATAGACAAAGCCTCCTCGCTTCAACAAACAGAGCCGCCCGCGCCATCATTACACCGCCCTGCCCCTATCCCACGCAAGAAGGTTCAATCTTCCGGCCATACGTTTGCGGAGGCCGCAGAAAAGTTTATCGCTGAATATAGCGTCATTACCCAAGGGGAACGAAACGAACGATGGGCGCAAGATCATGTGCGCCGCGTGAATACGCACCTTATGGAGTTTTTTGGCGAAACCCCTGTAAAGGACATTAACGCCGGACTGGTTCAGGAGTACCGTATCGCACGGCATACGAATGGCTATAAGGGTAGAACACCCTCGCGTAGCACCCTGCACCATGAAACTGTGACTTTGCGCCTTGTTCTTAAAACGGCGCACCGTTATGGCTGGATTGACGCTGTGCCGGACATATCCCCGCCTTACAAAACCTCTGGCAAGGTGAAACACCGCGCTTGGTTTTCACCCGAAGAATATAAAATGCTGTATGAGGCCACACGCGACCGTGCGAAGAACCCTTCGCGGGAGCGTTACAAAACGGCGTGGGAAAATCTGCACGACTACGTTCTGTTTATGGCCAATACAGGATTAAGGCCGGACGAAGCCGGACGGCTTGAGTACAGGGATGTCACAATCGTGACAGACGAAGATTCAGGCGAACGCCTCTTGGAAATCGAAGTGCGCGGAAAGCGCGGCGTTGGTTACTGTAAGAGTATGTCAGGGGCAATCCTGCCCTTCCAGCGAATGCAGAAACGGCACAACGGCCAGCCGACCGATCAAATCTTTGGCAAAACGCCCCGCAACTTGCTGAACAAGGTTCTTGATGATCTGAACTTAAAGACAGATCGGGATGGAAATGTCCGCACGGCCTATAGCTTGCGCCATACCTACATTTGCCTCCGGCTTATGGAGGGCGCGGATATTTACCAGATTGCCAAGAACTGCCGCACCAGCGTGGAAATGATCGAGCAATTCTATGCGGCTCATTTGAAAAACACACTGGATGCCTCGGCCATTAACGTCAGGAAGCCCAAAAAGAAACCAAAAAAGTCGAAAAAAAGTAAGGCAGATGAATAATAACGGGTTGATAAAACGCCGTTATGTGATTATAAAAACTGCTGAATTACTTCCGCATCTTGAATCTGATTCACGATAGCAATTCCGTTCGGAGGGATGGCAGAGCGGTTGAATGCACTGGTCTTGAAAACCAGCATGGGTGCAAGCCCATCGTGGGTTCGAATCCCACTCCCTCCGCCATTTTTATGTTTGATATAGCCACACATGCCTAAAAATGATTTAGAAAAGATCACGCTAGAAATAGAAGAAATCGCTTCTAAACTCGACACCGGAAACAGCAGAGAAAAGTATAATAATTTTGCTAAAGCTATTTTGGTTGCTCACTATTTCTTATTTGTAACCATAGTATGGAAGTCGTTTGACCTTCATGGCGACATACCGATTTTGGCCAAATTTAGCTTGGTGCTGTTTGGGATTGGTGCGTGCTTTTCCGTTCTGAGATATTTGGCCGACTATTTTTCTGAATGTATGGAAAACCTGCCTGATTATAAGCGGCTTATAGAAATCGAAGAAGAGTATGGGGACGAGTTAAAGGAGCATGACCTTGAGGAGTATATGCACCTTAAAATCTTAACTCGTCTGATGAAGTGGGCTATGACTCGAGAAGAAACGAAAGATATTCCTCCCTTCGTTTATACTATCGTTTATGGCTTGCTAGATTCCGTGGCACTTGTTTTTAGCTTTATATTTCTTTGTCTAGGGCTTGTACTTCTGGGGCTAAGTACAATCTAAACAAAGTTTGGCTATCAGCCATTCATTTTTAAACTCTTTGTATGTTGCTCTTTTTCCTCGAAGCTAACCTGTGTGTATGGGTAGAGCTGGTAATAAAGATTGTCGATTTCTACAGGGTTTAAAAAGTCAGCAGCTTGGTTATAAATTTCGCCAACGGCAGACGCTACTTCGTAGCAATTTATAACCCTGACCTCGCTGTTAATCGTTATATCTTTAAGTGTGCAGTTATCTGAAAAGACGATAATAGACCGCATTGGTATATTACCGCGAACAATACGCCTTAGGCATTTTACGTGCGTGGCGTTCTGCTTGATTGGATTGTAAAAGCGTTCTTTGTGACTTCTTCCCCTGCCTATTGGAAGGGTTTGCGTCCAATTCGTATTCCTTTCATTGCCAAAAATCCAACCGCTATAATTTTTGCTTTCAAAGACAAACAGACCTTTTGAGCAGATCAAAAGCATATCAATTTCTGTCGTTTCGTTATTCCATTTGGGGATATAGACATTAAACAGAAATTTGCCGCCCATCTCTTCAAAGTGCTGCAAACGCTTATACGTCAAGTATTCCCCATGCCTGCCCTTGTCGTATTTAACAGACGAGTACGGGTTCTGCGTGACTTGGTAATAGGCTGTTTTTTTGTATTGTTTGTCCTGATAGACAATGTAGCCAACAAAACCAGCAATGATGAGAATTAAAAGTACAATTTCCATTTTTTGACCATAGCCATGTAAAGCTGGCTTTAGAAGAAAATAGATCGATTGCTATGATTGCCCGGAATAGCAGCGATTAGTGTATCTACTGGATTTCTTGAATCACTAAATTCTTTATGTGCGCCCTCCGCATAATCAGGGATAATTTCCGG
Organism: Rhodospirillales bacterium; assembly: GCA_020638335.1. GTDB lineage: Bacteria > Pseudomonadota > Alphaproteobacteria > Micavibrionales > Micavibrionaceae > TMED27. The sequence continues at coordinate 146,365 of JACKIT010000002.1, read as the reverse complement.
TTTTTCTGACCTGTAAAATATGCTGTCACATGAATATATCTGAACCACGCCATTAAGTGCATCGGCTTCTTCTGCTGTGACCATGAACGTGAAAAGGCGCGGTACTGGGTTGTATTGCCTTGGGTTCACGTACAAGACGCAGATTTCCGGCGTAACAGGAACAAGTATCTTGAAGCTGTTAAGCTGATATGGTTGCACGGGTGATCTAATATTGTGAAAGAAGCCATCACCAAAAATAAATTCGCGTTCAGGTGAGTATAGAACGGCAAATTTCCCTCTTGTGCCTATCTGCGATACGGCTGTTCTTTGGCTATCTCTCATGTTCAAGGTAATTAGGGTGTTTCGCTCCCTTTCAGGTAGTCGATCGCCGCCCCGTATCGCTTCTGCGGTACGAGCGCCCGTTTGTCTTTGCATTGGTGACCTAACGGCCAGCGAAACAATGCTTTCGACAAGTTGGGCGATTTGTTCATCGGTTGAGTCTTGAGGAATAAAACGATCAGTTAATGTTGCTGCCTCTGGCACATCTTTACGCTCTAAAGATTGCAGCCACGAAATTACTGACGGAAAGCCGCTATCTGCATCATCAAAGAACGGCTCAAAATTTTGATCCCAAGGCGTTGTTTCTCCGGCATTGCGGGCAAGTTTTATATAGTGGCCATTACCAATGCAGCCAAATTTTTTAGGGGGAGCGGTAATAACCTTCCCATTGGGTTGAAGCCAATGAACCTTGCCATCTGCATTTTTCCAATGTTGAGAAACACACTCCGGCCACCAATGGTGCTTTTCAGATTTCGTTTTGCCTTGTCTTTGAGCCTTCATATCTATGCTGCCTTCGCGCTATCATGCTCGATATTGAGATAATACCGCGTGTATTTGCGCTCACCACTTTTTGTAAGCGCTCCTATTTCAACAAGCCCTTGTAAATCCCTTGTGGCGGTGGCTCTGGCCGCGCCGGAGATTGAAATGTAATTCTCGGCGCTCAAGCCGCCTTTAAAGCCTTCAATCCCTTCGTCAAACATACGGGCAATGACTTTGCCTTGCCGCTCGTTCAGTTTGCCTTCAAAGCGGTCATAGAACTTACTTTTCTCAATCAGGAAGTCGATCACGCTTTGTGTGTAATCCTGAGCCTCTAAGACCGTCCGGTAGAAGTATTCAAGCCAATCTTGAATATCCAACCCCCTATTCCCGATCTGCAAAGCCGCGTAATAGGCTTTTCGGGAGCGTTCAATCGCTTGCGCCAAGGCTATGAGCGTAGGGCGCTCCAAGCCTTGGGAAAGCGCTTTTTCCGATATGGCGCGGCCTATCCGTCCATTCCCATCTTCAAACGGGTGGATGCTTTCAAACCAGATATGCGCGATACCAGAGCGCAGCAGGATAGGCAGCTTTGCCCCCTGCCCGTTAAACCAGTCTATAAACGCCTCCATTTCGTCAGGAACGATTTTGGAGGGCGGTGCTTCAAAATGGACTTCCGGTTCGTGCAGAGAGCCGGAAACGATTTGCATAGGTTCTACATGGGTGCGATACCGCCCCATATCCTGCAAATCACGGCGACCGTTGGTCAACATTTCATGCCAAAGGAACAGCCTTTGGCTATCCAACGGCGCATCGTAGGTTTTGTATAGATCGACCAGCATTTCCGCTATGCCCTGCTCTGCCGCAGGGATTTTGCGGTTATCAGTCTTGAGGCCAAAATGCTTGCGGATAGATGATTGCAGGGAATCCCGATCAAGGATTTCCCCCTCAATCTCGGAGGTTTTGTAAGCCTCCTCGCTGATAAGCTGGACGCGCAACGACTCCTTATCATCTTCGGTGATATGCTTTAGACTGCCGTGCATGATGCCGGCCTTGTGCAGAAACTGGCTTTCATATTCTGAAAGCGCAGCCGCATCATAGGTAAAATTAGGCCAGTCTTTATGTTGCCAGTTCCATTCCATGAGGCAAATAACCCCTTTCTATAGCTCATAATACCATTAAAAAGTGAGTTATAGAACAAGTTTTTATAACTCATAAAAAGCCGAATAAATCGAGAAAACAGGGTCGAAACCCCTTTATTTTCAAGCATAAAAGCCTATAATCAGCCTTACAAAAGTTCGAGAAGGCCTCTATTTCCGTAACTTACCGTTAATCCCTGAGAGCTATCCTGAAATAAGGAATATGTTAATAGCGCACTTACGCAAACTCCGTTTGCAGCGCTATCACGGCACGGGGATTTACTGCGTAAATGGCAATTTATCATTGCTCAGTTCGGACTTTTTCTCGGAGCGAAGGCCACTCGGCCGTGGCCGCCGCCGCGTATCGTGCCGGAGCTATGCTCAAGGACGAACGCTCAGGCCGTATTCACCGCTACGAAAAGCGCACTGGCGTGAGAAGCGCTTTTATACTCGCACCGAATACAGCCCCCGAAAAACTCCTTACCCGTGCCGTTTTGTGGAATGCGGCAGAGGCTAGCGAAAACCGTAAAAATTCCCGCGTAGCGCGGGAGGTTATTCTTGCTCTGCCGCATGAGTTATCAGATCAACAGCGACAGGCTTTAGCCCGTGAAATGGCGCTGTATCTGATTGAACGCTACCGCGTTGCTGTGGACGTTGCCGTTCACAGCCCTTGCGAGGGGGATGGACACGACCCTCGCAATCACCATGCCCATCTTTTGTTTACGACTCGTGAGGTCACAAAAGAAGGGCTTGGTGTAAAAACCCGTATTCTTGACGACAAAGTGACTGGCCCGCAAGAAATCGAGATCATCCGTGAAGTTTGGGAAACGCTTGCAAATGATGTGCTTAAACGCGCAGGCTTTGCAGATATTCAGATCGACCGCCGCAGCCTTGAAGATCAGGGCATTGATCGCATCCCGCAAACCCATGAGGGCAAGGCTTCTAAAAACGCTGCAAAGAACAGTGAACTTGCACAGGCTTTTGCATCGAGCCGACAAGGTGAAAAGGAGGATGGAGCAAAAGACCAAACTAAGGATGGGGGCGACGAAGAAGATGGTTCAGGTGAAAAGACCTCTTCTTCCGGCGGCGGCAGCGCCCAGACTTTAAAAAGCAAAGTGCGCGAAGATCGCACTGGCCGGACAATCGACTATCCCAAGCTTGATAAACAGCAAACCCGTAGCGCCTTTAACGCCGAGATCAAAGCCTTGAATGAACGCCGTGCGGCGTTTGGCGATAAGCCGCTTAAAGAACAGATCAAGCAACTCGACAGGCTTATGGAACGGCTGGACAGGCGCGTTGAAAAGCTGCAAGCGCTTGAAACCAAAACTAGCCTGAAATCTGCGATCAAAGACACCATCAAGGCCGCTGTAAAACTGGCTGCCGCCCTTGTCACGCGCCGTGAACAAACAAAAGCTGTCAGGGCGTTTACAGCGCAGGAAAAACACGCCCGCACCGAGCGTCATATTGCCCGCTATGGCCGCAGCTATCGTGACGGGCTGCACAGCCAGATCAAGGATATGAAACAAAACATGGCGATTGTCGAAGCGAAAAAGGAAGATTTTCGCCGCTACAAGAGCTTTGTCGATAGCATCGACAGGGAAATTTCTAAACACCCCTCTATTGCCCTAGATAAAGAACAGACCCCGCAAAGGCGGGTTACAGATAAGGAAATCAATCTCAAACTTCACCTGAAAGCTGAGATGATACGTAGCAACATTCCCGCAGAATTTAGAGCGCCCTCGCCCATGAAAGGCGAACGCCAAACGCTCACCAACTCAACCGCCGTAAATAAAATCCTGCAAACCAAGACAGAGCCAATCAGGATTGACCGCACAGCCCTTTCCAAGCCGGAAACACCTGCGCCAACACCGACAATCACCAGACCGCCCGCCCCGCCTGTGCGGGCAGCGTTTACAAACAGGGTTCAAGTTCAACCAACACCCAAAGCACAAGCTGAATACAAACAGCCTATGCCCGTCAGGATAAAAGCACTGGAACAGGCTATAGCGCAGCGACAGGCAACCAGAACCGAAGCCCCAAGGCCGGAAGACCGCAAAAGCTGGTTTACTCCTGCCAACGAAAAAACAAGGCCACTACAGCGCTCTATAGAGGCTGCAATGCGCCAACAGCGTCAGGAAGCCCCGCAAGTTCGAAACACCACTGAAACCCAAAGCAGGTTTTCTAGGGCGCAGGAACGCCCGCAAAAGACAGCAACTTATAGCGAGGTCAGGGAAAAGGTCAGAACAGAAGCCGAAACCAAGCGTTCAAGAGTGCCGCCGGAATACCGCGCCGAACCCTACGACCGGCCACGGGAAGAACCAAGGCAAGCCAGAAGCGCAGAAGAAAAGCCAAGAACGGCGACAAGCTCAACTTTCAGCCGCGCCACAGAAGCGCCTAATCAGCCCAAACCAGAAAGACCAAGAATGAGCGATACTTTCAACATGAAATCCGGCGCTCAAGATACGGAACAAGCCCCACCCCGCCGCAATCCTGACGATAAACCGGAAGCTGAGATTTAAAGACTTAAATTCTTTTCTTTCATTAACAGATAAAGTGCCCGCATTTTTAAAAATTCGGCAGCATAGCTTTCCTGCATACCAACCGCTTTACAAAATGCCTTAGGGTCTTCATCAATAAAGTCATCTGCATGTTTAAGAGTTATGAAGTGAAACATGGCAATTTTGTTTCTTGATTGTTCGGCATCACTTAGAGCCTCTTTAATTTCTGAATAATTCATTCAATACCTATTCTTAAATGTATGTTATAGAAAATTATAACTAGCTAGTCTTTATTATATACGCTAGATTTTCCAGCAAAATTAAGGGAATGTGCTTGCATGGCTGGACGAATATTACTTTGTAGTGAATGCGGAACAAAGAACAGAATACCCGAAGAAAAACCAAAGGGTAATGCTGTCTGCGGAAATTGTGGCAAACAGCTTGCGATAAAGGGCAGTAGAGGCTCTTTCTTATCACTATTGTTTGCAATTATCGTCAAACTTTGGTTTGTCTGGGTTTTAGGCTTTATTTTTGTTGTCCTGCCATACCTTGAAGATAGTGGAAGCAAATCCCCCAGCAGGGCGTCTAGTACCTACCAAACTGCAAAAGTAGAAAAGCCAGCGTTTACCGCGCCACCCGTACAAATTACCCACGGTATCGTTTCAAAAAACTTTACTTCTGGCGTTGCACCGTTGGAAATCAAAACAGGAGCTGGCAACAATTACTATATTAAGATCGTAAATGTTGCTAACAACCAAGTTGCTTTAACAGCATATATCGTTGGGGGGCGGCCTTTTGAAGTTCTTATGCCCCTAGGTACATACGAAATTCGTTATGCGGCGGGCAACACATGGTACGGCACACAGCATTATTTCGGGCCAGATACTGCCTTTTCTAAAGCCAATGAAGTGTTCCACTTTACTTTCGATGGGTACCAATACTCCGGCTACACAGTGGAATTGATTTTACAAGCATACGGCAATTTAAGAACCGTTCATATTGACGAGGCAGAATTTTAAGCCGCACCTTTTCTTAATTCATTGGCTTCATTGGAAAGCCAATTATAGGCGGCATTTACAGCTTTCAGTATTTCCTCTGAATCCTTAATGCGCTTGAGAGGAACGCCTTGTGACATCAACAGGTCGGGGTGATGTTTTCTAACCAATTCTTTATAAGCAACCTTTACCTCATCATGCGAAGCGTTAGCGCTAAGACCCAATATTTTTAAATGCTCAGTACGAGTGCTGCTTGAATAATGGGTACGGGATGAAGATTTCTTTTCTTTTCTGATATGGTCAAAAATTAAAAATAGGCGTTCGGTTTCAGTTTTTGAAAATTTGAAAGCAGCGCAGACCTTTTCAATGACTCTAACCTCATCATCCGTAATAACGCCATCGGCGGCAGCGATTTGGAGCAAGCCAATAATGATATGCTCCAGTAGTTCTTGCTGGCCTTCAAAGATTGAATAAACCTTTTGTGCCGAAGCCTCTACTCCACCAGCAGAGGCTGTAGCTTTGGCGAAGATCTCAGCAGAGCCAGGGAATGAACTTTCGTCTATTCCAAAATAGGTTTTGAATGTTTGTATTTCCTCTGTATCAACCCTTCCGTCCGCGTTACAAACCTTTGCTCCTAAGACAAGCATAGCCTCAAAAAACTCATGCTGTCTGGGTTTTTTCTTGTCTTTCACGGGTTCGTTTTTCCACGTAAAGCCAAGGTAATTCTTCATAAAATAAAGAAAGCAATCCTTGTCCGTGGAAATGTCGATTACTTCATTGCCTTTCCAAAATTTAGCAAAGGACTGTTTGAAGTTTTGAGGCTTTTTGCCAGTTTCAAATGTAAATACATCGAGAGCTTTTATAACACCGTCATCTTTAAGGTTGAAAAGTAACTCATTCTTTTTGAAAAAATCGCCATTTTTGCCAAACTGGTAATTTCCCCATGAAATATAGCCCTTTTCATTTAGTTGCTTTTCGTATCGTTCCATACGATTGGTAAATGTGATTTCATGGAAGATGCCAGAAGCCCGCATTATTGCTTCTGCTTTCTCCTTTTCCTTGATGCCAAGGAAAGAGCTTTCTTGATCTATCGTGAGCTTAAAGCCATCGGCTAGGTGTAAGCATAGATATGTTTCGTAGCTTGTGCCTGTCGGGACAAAATTTACACTTTTTTTGATAGCGGTCGCAGTATATTTGATGCTGAGAATATCCTCATAAGGATAATCACAATCCTTATAAACAAAGTTTTCATCGTAAAATGTGAGGTCTTCTAGATATTCTAGCGCCAGACCTTCTTCGTCCTTATGTGCCATTTATGCCCACCTGACTTTTTCGTACTGGCTTTGTTTTTCGCGGGTCAAAGGCTGAGAAGAACAGCCCACCCTTACGAAGAAGTCTTCACGCCCTTCAAATTCAACAAACACAGGCTTACTACTCTTTGAAACCTTGACCATACAAATTTTCTCACCATCAATTTCAGGAAAAGAAATTTTTATGTGGGAGCTAAGCTCAGCGCCTATGTATTTCTTTACTATCTCAATCAGGTGTAACTCAAAACCGTCTATGTTTTGTTTGGGAAGCGTCTTAATGTCCGTTTCTAGCCCAAGGATATTTTGATTATCGTCCACGCCGATAACCAAACAGCCGCCTTCCGTGTTCATAAAAGCCGAAATCGTTTTGGCTATCACATACTCAAGTTTCTTATTAACCTCCCCTTTATGCAGATCAAAACGCAGCGTGGATTTAAATTCCACTGAATCCGTTTCGCCATTAGAAATCATCTCACGTATTTCTATATTGGGGTCGTCTTTTTTAGATAGCTCTAAGCGGTCTTTAAGTTCCTTAAAGATACGCTCAGCCCTTTTCTTTAGGAACACCTCATAATCGTTGCTTTCAATCCCAAAGCCATCAAGGTCTATGAAATGTGATGTTAGGGTCTGTGCAATTCTGTCATTTTCTTCGGCAAATTCACCGATATAAACGGAAGGGGCGCTAGCGCCTATTTTTCGTTTATTCAGGTGATCGCTTACAAAGGTAATATTCATCAAGCTGTTTGCATTGACTATCTTTTCTTTTCTCAAATATGCCTTAGGAAAGAAATGGTGATAGTTTTTGCTGTTTGCGACTTTTAGCCATGAGTTGTCCAAAAGCACTTTGCCATTATCCTGAAAGTCTTTTGGGTCTTGGGAGGCCAACAAGCATAGAACAGCTTTGCAATAGCTGTTCCCTGCCCTGAAATCAGTATTTATCAGGTCTTCTGGGCTGTCGAGATTGACTTTCATTTCATCATATTTCGGGCGCTCATTATTCAGTATCAAATCAATTCTTTTTATGTCCTGCGCCAAGCTGGATTCAGTAGAGCTAGAATAGCGATACGATAAGGAAACGCGCCAAAAGAACTCTTCGAGATATTTGCGCTGATCGTGATTAGGCTTATCTTTGTTATAATAGAAGAAGTAAGCGAAAGGCACTAGAAGAGCATCGTAGGGCAATAACTGTGATACAGGGATTCCAAAGGAGGTGCGGAAATAATCAATGCTATGTTCTAGCGCTGAAATAGCATCGTCCCAAGTGTCAAGAATATCCTGCTTTTCAAGTTTTAGAATGGTCTTTCTTTTACACTCCTTTGTTTTACTTAAAATCAGCGATAGAAGGCTAAGCATGATTGAACTAGACACGCCCTCATATTTTTTATCTGCCAGCTTCTTGATAAATTCCGCCCACTTGTCCTGCATATCGAAGTGTAGGGCTTCATCATAAGTTTTGGCTGATACAATCTCAAAAAGCGTTAGCGTTTGTCCGCCAGTGTTAATGCGGGTAAAGACTTCAATGGCCGAGTCTATGCTTTCTTTTCTAAGCAAGACCGTTGAGAAATCGTATGTATTGAACGCATTGGCGTAACTGTAGATTTTGGCAAAATGTTCTTCCGAATGTTCTTTTTGAATTTCCGCCATGCGCGGCATGAAATTCAAAACATCACTCAGGGAAATCCAATTACCCTCTGGTTTTTCGGAGGTGATGACTTGAACATCGTCATCTTCAATGTCTTGCTCAAGATCAACATAAATATCGTTATAATCTGTAACTTTCTTTTCGCCTTGTTTTTGAATTTTCGCGCCAAGATACGCTGCATATAACGATGTAATTCTTTGCTGTCCGTCCAGAACATACTGCACTTTTGTTCCATCCGGCGTATCGGGAATATTCTGATTTCCTATATTCTTAATCTCGTTCATCCGTTCGTCAGTCTGCCAAAGGATGAACGTACCAATAGGATAGCCTTTTAAAATACTGTCGAGAAGCTGAGCCGTTTTATCTATGCTCCAAACAAATTCACGCTGAAATTTGGGTATTTTTATAATCCCTTTTTGAATATCTGAAATCAGTTCTGAATAATGTTTTGAGTCCGGCTTCGGTTGCTGATTATTCATTTTTTACCTCGTTTTTTCTTTTCCGGCTGAATAAGCGGTTCAGTGAGTTTTCGATAGCGCTCGAACAAAAATTCTATGCGCTCTTTTTCATCTTTAAAAGCTGCTTTGCGATAAGCCTTGTCCACGGCCTTATCAAGCGCTTGGTGTGCTTTTAGTAAAGCTGGCGGCATAGTGTTGGGGTCGTATAAGTCTGCCAATGTACTGTCAGAAAATTGTGCCCGCGCATCCAGTACAGCTTGTGCTTTTGCCGTTACCTCTTCCCTATCCTTTTCACTCGCTTCTGGCCACGGGAAATTGTTGTAAACAATATCTTTTGAATATCTGTATCTTCCTTCTAGCCGCCCACAGGTATAGCGCATCCAATCCATGTGCATTTCTGAGGACAATATACCAAAGTGGTACAAAGTAGCGTCAGGCATCATTTTGACTAGATTGCTACATAAGCTAGCAGCCCCCTCAAATCCCATTGGAATATATTTTCTGTTTTCAGAAGAAACTTCAGGGATAATCAGAGAGTTTCCTTCCGGCATATTCTCAACGTGAAATCGTGTTGGTGTATCTGCTAGTTTTTGAGTTTGCTCATTTCGCTTTTTGTTTTTCTCTGTATCAGGCTTTCCTTTTGCAGGGATTTGTCCTAGCCGATATTTTCGTACTTGTTCTATTCTCTCTTTGCTTAATGGCATAGAACGCAGCTTTGAAGGCTCTACAGAGCCAAGCCATAAACACCATCTCTCCTGATTATAAAGAAGCTCATTCGTACCTATCCAGCGCTTAAAGTAGGGTTTTGCCTCAGGTTCTTTCGAAAGGAAGTCCTCTTTCTCTTCCGGTGTAAAAAGATAGTAGCCCCCATCAATAGGTTTGTTTCCAATGCCAATCTCAGGAACATCACAAAGAACCTTAGAACGCGCTGAAACCACTAGATCAGAACCATCCACTAAATAGGGGTTTATATTCGCAACTTTTATCTTGTGTGGGTCGGAGGTTAAGGTTTCGTATTCATACAGGTATTTCTTATCAGTGTCTTGCGCCGCAAACCCAACAATCACAACATAGACGGCGGCAATTCTCATGCCTTTGGCTTTCTTTTCATCAATCGTCCATTTGAATGTACGGTGTGCGAAGTGAATTTTTATGCCGTATTGTTGTAGAAGTGTTCCCCATAGAACACTGACTTGTTCGCCTTGAGTTATCGAGTTTGTAGAAACCAATGCACACTTGATATTTGTATTCTGTATGTATTGTGCGGCTTTGCCATACCAAGCTGATACATAATCAAGTATGCCAGCACCTTTGACATCGTTGAAAATCGCTAATAATTCCTTGCGTTGTAACGGCGTCATGTATTTTGAGCCAACAAAGGGCGGATTGCCGAGGATATAGCTACATTTTTCCGGCGGCAGAACATCTGCCCAATCCGTTGTAAGGGCGTTGCCGTGATAGATATGAGCGGATTCCGTAAGCGGCAAGCGAACATAGGCTTGGCCGAAACTTTCCGACAGCCTCATGTTCATCTGGTGATCGACGAGCCACATAGCAGACTCGGCAATGCGAGCAGGAAATTCCTCAATTTCTACCCCATAGAACTGGTCAACACTAATCTTGGTCAGCGAACCAATATCCAAGACTGTCTGGCGGTTCTTAGCTGGATAGAGTTCGTTTAGAATATCCAGCTCCAGTTCCCGTAGCTCTCGCATAGCCAAGATCAAAAAGTTTCCGCAACCGCAAGCGGGGTCGAAAAATGTCAAGCTGGCCAGTTTCTCATGGAGTTGTTCAAAGCGCTGCTGCTTCCCTACTTTCAGGGTTTTTATATGTTCAAACTCTTCTCGTAATTCATCAAGAAAAAGCGGGTGGATGATTTTAAGGATATTTTTCTCGGACGTATAATGCGCCCCTCCCTGCCTTTGTTCAGCCGGAAGCATAACTGTTTGGAACAATGAACCGAAAAGTGCCGGAGAAACCTTTGTCCAGTTGAAATAGGCGCATTTTAAGAGCGCTTCGCGCATATCCGTATCGAAGGACGGGATATTGATTGCGTCAGCAAATAGATTGCCATTGACGTAGGGAAATGCCGCTAAATCTTCGTCGAGATTGTTTTGCCGCTTATTGTCAGGTGTATTCAGGACTTGGAACAGGTGAATGAGCCAGCTTCCTAAATCGCTGCCGTCCTTTTCGGTTCTGTCCTCAATCAGGCGCAAGAAACTTTCCATTGGAAAGATGCCCGTATCTTCGGCAAAGAGGCAGAACATAATTCGTACAAGCAAGCGCTCTAGGTCATGTCCAGTATAGCCGCTTTCTTCCAAATGCTTATGAAGATTGCTCATAAGCTCGGAAGCCTCGATGTTGGCAGGGTCTTGATCGCGGTACTTTTGTTGCTGATAACCCGCGATAAAGCCGAAATGTCGAACATTGTCGGCTAATTCTGCCAGAGTGAAATGGTGTTCCTCGTTCTCTTCCAGATCAAGCAGTTCAAAGGTTTGGAAATCTGAAAGAAGGATATAGCGTGGCTTTTCCTTTTCGGTCAGGGAAACGAAGTAATCGGTAGCTTGCGCTCTGGCTTTGGCTAAATCACGCCCTGCCGATTTTTGTTCAATTAACAAATAGCTTGGCCAGAACAGATCAATAAACCCCTGCTTGTCGTTGAGCTTTTTGACCTTTTCTTCATAAACCGCCACGTTGCGGCGGCGGTTGCCGAATATCTCGAAAAACTCATTATAGAAAGTTTGCGTTTCGCCTTTCTCGTAATGAGCATCTTTCCATTCGTCTGCAAAGCGGGCAGCGCGGGCGCGTATTTCGTTCCAGCTTAAAGGCATGAATATTAGTAAACCTTTGATTCATTGTTGCTTTAGAAGGTTACAAAATTAACATACGCTGGACAATCGGGATAGATTATAAAAAACAAACTATGTGTCTTTTAATCTTCTACAAAACCTTTAAACTTGATGGTCGAAAACGTGCGTTAGGACGTGTCGGTTTTTGTGTCTGGTGGCTTACACACCCCTTACACACTTACACATTTCCTTACACACTTTTGGAAAATAAAAAATTTTTGTTAATTAAAACAATAGGATGGTGAAATTATGTCGGTCTTAAAAATCCGTTGGGAGTAATCCCTTGGGGGTTCAAGTCCCCCCAGCCGCACCAATATATTGAAAAATATCAAGGTACCAATTCAGCGTGTGGCTCATCAGGGAACATAGACAGCTTTTGTTTAGTCGCAGTCCGACAAATCATTCTAAATGTTACAATATCCAAATCGAAGAAATTGGATGATCGCGAAGATCCGGCGCCTCGGCTATAAAAATTCAAACTACCCGCAGCTTTTTCAAGAAGCTGTTCAACGACAGGCGCAGCTTCTTGGCGAAGACCTTCATCAGCATCTTCACCTGCAACAAGCTCATAAAAGATACGCTCTAAACCAGACACTGATATCAAAATATTACGTGCATCATCACCTTGCTGCCTGTAAACACCAAATTTGAAATCGCTAACTATAGACAACTGCCTATCAACCTCTTGTTGACTGAGATAACTTTCTTCCGGCAATTTCGTATCACAGACTCTAAGCGGCTCCTTCGGAACACTTTCTTCATCAATGTAAATGAAACGGCCATCCCTACGATCATGCGCCACGAGCAACGCATCCCTGACAATTTCTTTGAGATCATCTACCCGCATAAGCAAAACATTCTTCTTGCCAGGAGGCATTTTTACATAGCTTGTAACCTTTTTGAGTTTGATTACATTGTTCAATATCCCCTCACCGACATCACTTTCATAGGCACTGTTTTCCACGCCTTTTGTTGCCTCATCCATAAGCGACAAAACTTGCTGCCTAGAGAGCAAGACATACTCAGGGGCATTCGGCGAATTTGACTGATAAATACTCTTCTTAACACCACTAAGCGCTCGTTCAGAAAGTTGCTCAATCGTGTTTAAAAGCTGCTGCTCCTGCCCTATTTGTTCCTGCGCCTTCTGTTCTTTATAAGCCCTATCAAACTCGCGCCTTATTTGACCGTTAACACTGGTTGCGTACGTTCTTGGACGTTTATGTCCTACAGGCCCCAAAACCCGTGCCGGAACATGTCCTACAACCACATCATAGACAGCTTTAAGAGTCCCGGGTTTTGGCGTCCGATCAAAATTCATGTTTTTTGTGTTAAGCATGCCATAGGGAGAACGATGAAAAAACAGATCACCCGTAGACGGCAGCATAAAGAACAAATAGTTACCATCCGGTCCCACAATTCCCCGAGCCGCGTTTTTGTAATTTTTTCCCGGGTTGTCGGTTGCGGCGGCCAAAATGTCGGTTGCCAAAGCCATTCTTAAATCCGAATGGTATAACTCTTCATGCTGAAGCGTATATTTTAAGCCCCTTCTCTTCATATCAGTGCCAACAGTTGTTCTATTCTCAAGATCGATAAAACCTAAATCATCCCATGCCGCTGCTGGAAGAAGGAACAAGCCAATTCGAGTATCCTTATCTCTTTCTCCAATCGATGAAGGAAGCTTCACAATAACTTTCTTGCCTTTTCCTGCATTCACAGCTTCGGCTAAAGTTTTAACATCATTTAAATCATCTAAATCGATACAATGGGCAGGGTTTACATGGCGTACAGCATGTTCCATAGCAAAAGCGCGTGCGGACATAGGCGAAATCTCTTTGTTACTATTCTTTTTTAAGTTAAGAGAGCAACGAAACACACTCTTTTAGTTATGTCAAGATACAACAGGCGCCAAGAGCATGCTCCTTGTGTAAATATCAATCCAGATCCAGATCAACATCAACCTGAAAGCTCTGACTGCGGATTACGCCGCCCTTTTCATCGATCAGGGCCAGCACCTCTTTGGTCGCCGCCGCAACTGCCATCCCATCCGTCCCACGCAATACAACACTGACATTCAGAACCCCGCCGCGAAAACTCGGATAACTGCCAATATCGACCACCGCATACTGCCCCTGAATTTCCCGCAAACCTTGCGCAATGAGGCTTTCCTGCAAATCACAAAACACCGTGTTGGACAAAATTGCCGCCCCCGGCGTAATTTCAGCAATCACATGTTCCAGCATCGCCTGCATAATCCGCGGCACACCCGCCATCACATAGACATTCTCAATCGCAAAGCCCGGCGCGCCCGATACGGGATTATCCAGCAAACGAGCCCCGCGCGGCATGTTGGCCATAGTAGCGCGCGCCTCGGTCAACTCCGCCGGCCCGTAATACTCCAACAGCACCTGATAGGCCTCTTCATGGCGCTCAAATTCGACGCCAAACGCTTTAGCCACGCTGGCCGCCGTAATATCGTCATGCGTTGGACCGATGCCGCCGGTCGTAAACACATAATCATACTCTTCGCGCAACGCATTCACCGCCTCGACAATCTTGGTCTCAATATCAGGCACAATCCGCACCTCGGTAAGCGGCACCCCACGCCCGGTCATCTGCTCGGCAATCCAGTTGATATTCTTATCAGCCGTGCGCCCCGAAAGGATTTCATTACCGATAACAACAAGTGAAGATCTCTGACCCATCCAGAATTTCCTTGGTTTTTAGATTGCTCTGACTATTATAAGCGTTCTGAAGTAAAGATATATTGAATTCTAAAGAGATAAAGACCGATTTATGAACACGGCGAACACATACACATCTGAAGGCATCGAACTCCACGCCAGCGATGAGGATTTCGAAGGCATGCGCAAGGCGGGAAAACTCGCCGCCACCATCCTTGACGAGGTCACCCCGCTCCTCGTGCCCGGCGTCACCACCGAAGCGCTCGACAAATTCTGCCACGAATACGCCCTCAAACATAACGCCATCCCCGCCCCGCTAGGCTATGGCGGCGGACATGGACGCCCGCCCTTCCCTAAGGCCACATGCACCTCGGTCAATCATGTCGTGTGCCACGGCATCCCGAATGAAAAAAAATTGCATGAAGGCGATATCGTCAATATCGATGTCACCGTCATCGTCGATGGTTGGCACGGCGATACCTCCCGCATGTACATGGTCGGCAATAAACATTCGGTCAAAGCCAAGCGGCTTGTTGATGTCACCTATGATGCAATGATGCGTGGTATTGAAGCCGTAAAGCCCGGCGCAACGCTCGGCGATGTCGGCCACGCGATCCAGTCTTATGCCGAAAGCCAGCGCTTCGGCGTCGTTACTGATTTCTGCGGTCACGGTCTAGGCAAAGTCTTCCACGCGCCCCCTTCCGTCATGCATATCGGCCAGCCCGGCAAAGGCACGGTGCTCGAGCCCGGCATGTTCTTCACGATTGAACCGATGATCAATGCCGGCGATTACCGCACCAAAGTCCTGCCCGATGGCTGGACCGCCATCACCAAAGACCGCTCGCTATCGGCTCAGTTCGAACATTCCCTCGCGGTCACCGACGACGGTTTTGAAATCTTCACCCTCTCCCCCAAGGGGTATACGAAACCACCTTATGCATAACAGCGGCGTAGCCGCAATAAAACCACAGGGGACACAGAAGAAGCACAGGTGCATCCTTTTTTCTCAAAACGCCGCTGTGCTTCACTGTGATCTCTGTGGTTTAATTTTTTTAAGCTTTGTGCTTTATATACTCTGATGACCGCTGAAAAGAAAATCGCCGACACCACCAAAAAACAACCCCACTACCGCGGCCACCGCGACCGCCTCCGCGAACGCTTCGCCAAAAACCCCGATGCTCTGGCCGATTATGAACTGCTCGAACTGGTTCTGTTCCTTGCCATCCCGCAAAAAGACGTCAAACCGCTGGCCAAAGACTTGATTGCCCGTTTCGGTGGTCTGTCCGAAATCATGCACGCCCCCATCGAAGAACTCACCCGCGTCGAAGGCATCAAGGACAAAACCGCTCTGGCCCTCAAATCCATCACCGCTCTCTCCCAACGCGCCGCCAAAAACGAACTGATCAACAAACCCATCCTCAATTCATGGACTCGCCTGATGGATTATTGCCATTCCACCATGGCCCATGAAACGAAAGAACATTTCCGCATTCTCTTTCTCAATAAAAAGAACGAGCTCATCGCCGATGAAATTCAAGGCTCCGGCACCGTCGACCACACCCCGGCCTATCCGCGCGAGATTATGAAACGCGCGCTAGAGCTCGGCGCTACCGCCCTCATTCTCATGCACAACCACCCGAGCGGCGACCCCAAACCCTCGCAGGCCGATGTCGATATGACCAATCAAATCATCCACGCCGGACAGCCCTTCAACATCGTTATCCACGACCATATCGTCATGTCCAAAAACGGCTATTCCAGTTTTAAAAATCTCGGATTACTCTAAAGGCAACACGCCCAGCGCCGCAGGCATTAAAGAACCACAGATAAACACGGATAAACACAGATTCCTAAAAAACAGAAAAACCATCTGTGTCAATCTGTGTTCATCTGTGGTTAAAATTTGATATGAAAAAATTCATTCTCTTCACAGCTTTGCTTTTACTCCTATCCGCCTGCGCGGCCCAGCTCCCAACCTCTGAAAAACTGGAACACATCCGCCTCGCCAAACAGGATGCTCTCAGCGCTGAAATGACCGCCAGCGGCCTGACACTGGGCCAACCCACTTACATCCGCGTCTTCAAATCCGAAAATCTCGTCGAAACCTGGGTTGAGGATGAAACCATCGGCCGCTATATCCCCTTCAAAACTTATCCCATCTGCAATTACTCCGGCCTGCTCGGCCCCAAATTGATGGAAGGCGACCGCCAAGCCCCTGAAGGTTTTTACACCGTCGGCGCCGGTCAAATGAACCCGTGGAGCAGCTATCACCTGTCCTTTGACATTGGCTTCCCCAATGAATTTGACCGCGCACAGGGACGCACCGGCTCGCACCTAATGATCCATGGCAACTGCAAATCCGACGGCTGTTATGCTCTGACCGACCCAGCCATTGAAGAAGTCTACCTCCTCACCGAAGCCTCAATCCGCGAAGGCCACCCCGTGCCCGTGCACATCTTCCCTTTTCGCATGCATGCCCGCAACATGGCCCAGCATAACGCCAGCCCATGGGCCCCCTTCTGGCAGAACCTGCGCGAAGGCTACGACGCCTTCGAAACCACCCGCATCCCACCGGAAATTAACGTGCGCTCTGGACATTCCGGCGCGAAGTATGTAATTGAAACACCAAGACAACAAACGATTGCGATGTATTAAAAATGATTCCACGCTATTCCCGGCCCGAAATGGCCAACATATTCGAACAAGAAAACAAATTCCGCATCTGGCTGGAGGTTGAAACCCTCGCCCTTGAAAAAATGGCTGATCTCGGCATCGTCCCTGAGAGCGCCGCCAAGGCTCTGCGCGAGAAAGGCAATTTCGACATCGCCCGCATCGACGAAATCGAGGCCGAGGTCAAACACGACGTCATCGCCTTCCTGACCTCTGTGGCCGAACATGTCGGCGAGGAATCCCGCTTCGTCCATCAAGGCATGACCAGCTCCGACGTGATCGACACCAGCTTCGCCGTCATGCTGACCCAGGCCGCCGACCTCATCATCGCCGACCTTGATAAGCTCCTCGCCGCACTGAAAAAACAGGCCCTCGCCCACAAAGACACGCTGTGCATTGGCCGCTCCCACGGCATTCAGGGCGAACCGACAACTTTCGGCCTCAAAATGGCCGGCCACTACGCCGCCTTCGCCCGCGCGAAAGAGCGCATGATCGCGGCGAAAGAAGAAGTCTCAACCATCACCATCTCCGGCGCGGTCGGCACCTACCCTGTCCTACCGCCAGAGGTCGAACAATATGTCGCCGATAAACTCGGTCTCAAGCCCGAAACCGTCGCCACGCAGGTCATCCCGCGTGATCGCCACGCCATGTTCTTCGCCACGCTCGGCGTCATCGCCAGCTCGATCGAAAATCTGGCCGTCGAAATCCGCCACCTCCAACGCACCGAAGTCCGCGAGGCCGAGGAATATTTCGACCCTGGGCAGAAAGGCTCATCGGCCATGCCGCATAAGCGCAACCCCATCGGCTCTGAAAACATGACCGGGCAAGCCCGTATCATCCGCGCCGCCGTCATCCCGGCGCTTGAAAACGTCGCCCTGTGGCATGAGCGCGATATCTCCCACTCCGCCGTTGAACGCACGATATTGCCCGACGCGCTCATCTCCGCCGATTATGCCATCAACCGTCTGGCCGGCATTATCGATCGCCTGCTCGTCTATCCTGAGCGCATGCTGCACAATCTGGAAATGACCGGCGGCCTGCTGTTCTCACAACGCGTCATGCTCGCCCTGACGCAGGAAGGCATCTCCCGCGAAGACGCCTACCGCATCGTTCAGAAAAACGCCATGGCCGTGTGGGAAGACCGCTCTTCGGGCAAAGGCGTCAAGACCCTACGCGGTGAACTGGAAAACGACCCCCAAGTCACGGATAAACTTGACACAGACGCCTTTGAGGCTATCTTCAACTACGATGCTTATACCAAAAACATCGATACAATTTTCAAGAAAGTTTTCAATTAACGCGGAGACACGGAGTTACGGAGTATTTTCAGCTTATCCGCGCCGAAGGCGCAATAATTTGGATACAAGATAAATTGAAAAATTGTTTTTACGCGCTACACGCGTTTAAAGAAAAAACACCTCCGAATCTCCGAAACTCCGCGTAAAACATAAAAAAGGAGCAAGCCCCATGAAAGGCGATAAAAAAGTCATAGAACATCTCAATAACGCACTGAAAAAAGAGCTGGGCGCGATCAATCAATATTTCCTTCACTCCCGCATGCTCGAAGACTGGGGCGTCACCAAACTTGCCAAACACGAATACAGCGAATCCATCGAAGAAATGCACCACGCCGATGAACTCATCAAGCGCATCCTCTTCCTCGGCGGTCTGCCCAATCTGCAGGACATCGCTAAACTCCATATCGGCGAAACCGTCAAAGAAACCCTCGAATGCGACCTGAAAATCGAACTCGAAGGCGTTACAGGCTATAAAGAAGCCATCAAATACTGCCGTGAAGCCGGGGATTTCGTCACAGAGGATCTGTTCAAGAAAATCCTCACCGAAGAAGAAGGCCACGTCGATTACCTCGAAACCCAGCTCGAAATGATCGAACAAATGGGTATGGAAAACTATATCCAGATCAACTCCCAAAGTCCGCTCGACACCGAAGGGGAATAGTACTTTGAAGGGATCAACCACCCTTCAGCTTCGCTTAAGCTTGAAATGAGAAAATAAAGCTATTGAGAATGACTTTCATTACTGATACTGTAGTGATAATGCTTCTTAATAACAGCTTTAAAACCCAAGGATTGAGTATCCGCGAATGTTCGTATGCCTCTGCCACCCGTTTAACGACAAAAAGGTCAAAGACCACCTTGAAGGCCACGGCAAGCGCGCCCGCGTTGGCGATACCTACCGCGCTTGCTCCGGCGGCGAAAACCCAGAATGCTGCCAATGTCTCTCCACCCTCAAAGACATCGTCAAAGATCACAACAAAGCTGTGACAGCTTAAACACACTCCCTCACTCTACAAACGCATTCTCTCTTGCATTACCCACGCCCCTATGGCACCACTTTAGAACACATTTTAACAATATGGGGATTTCCACATGTTTAAAAAACTCATTTTGACTGCCGGGAGCTTGCTACTCATGACCACAACATCAAATGCGGCCAGCGACGCCGACACCCTAAAACTCGAACTCTCAACCGGAGGAACAGTAACAATTGAAATGCTGCCAGACCGCGCCCCTGCGCATGTTGAACGCATCAAAAAACTCACCCGCGAAGGTTTTTACGATGGCATCGTATTCCACCGCGTCATCGACGGCTTCATGGCCCAGACCGGTGACCCGACCGGCACAGGCACCGGCGGTTCAAGCGAACCCGACCTGCCAGCGGAATTCACCGACTACGCTTATAAACGCGGCACAATCGGCATGGCCCGCACCGCCAATCCAAACAGCGCCAACTCACAGTTCTTCATCTGCTTTTCCGATGATGGCTGCTCCTTCCTGACCGGCCAATACACCGTATGGGGCCAGGTCACAGACGGTATGGAGCACGTTGATGCGATTGCCCGCGGCGAGCCCCCTGCCAACCCGGACAAAATCATTAAAGCAAGTATAGCCGGCGACGCGGCCAATGATTCAGCCGCAGCACCAGCCCCGGCTGAAGAAACGGCTGCCGAAACCCCGGCGGAAACACCTGCCGAAGCTGAAATCACAGAACCTGCCGCCGGTGAACCTTCTGCAGAAGAAGCCAGCGACAGTGAAGCCGCTGCACACTAGGCATAAACGAATATCTAACGAATGCATCCCCGCGAAAGCGGGGATCTTCATATCCGGAGTTTAACATGAAAACAATCGGCATCCTCGGAGGCATGAGCTGGGTTTCATCCCTCCATTACTACAAATGGCTCAATGAACTGGCGCAGGACCGCCTCGGCCCCATCAACAATTCGAAAATTCTGCTCAGTTCAGTCGATTGGCAAAAAATCCAAACCCACCAGAAAAACGGCGAATGGGACGCCGCCGGCGACTACCTCGCCGACGAAGCCCGCAAGCTCGAATCCATCGGCGCAGAGCTTATGCTCATCGGCACCAACACGATGCATAAGGTTGCCGACCGTGTCCAGGCCGCAATCAACATCCCGCTCCTGCATATCGCCGATGCCACCGCCACGCGCATAAAAACCAAAGGACTGGACAGCATTGCCTTACTCGGCACCAGCTACACTATGGAACAAGATTTCTATAAAGGCCGCCTTGAAAACCAGGGCATCACCGTCCTTACCCCTAAACGACAAGAAGACCGCAACCGCATCAACGCGATCATTTTTGACGAACTCTGCCAGAACGTTCAAAAACCGAAATCAAAAGCCGAATATATTCGCATTGCAAACGACATGTTCGATCACGGCGCGCAAGGCCTTATCATGGGCTGCACAGAAATTACAACACTCATCGGCCCGGGCGACTTCACACAACCCGTTTTCGACACCACCCGCATCCATGTCGAAGAAGCCTTTGAAATGGCGCTAGAAGAAGAATAGAATAGACTACCCTTTCCCCCCACAAGCTACGGCTAAGCTCACACGCGTTCACCAAACCTTCACATCCCTCCCCCTTGAGGGGGAGAGTTTGGGTGGGGGTGTATAATTTCTTGAACTTGAAATGGTCTAATAATTAAGCACTTGTCATTCTTCTGATTTTCTTTTTCACTAGGCGCAAGAAACGAAATGTACAAAAGGGTACCTGAGTGACGCAGCAACGCAGTGAAAAAGAACAGCAGGAGAATGAGTGGCATCGCGGTGCCTGCATCTACCAAATCTACCCCCGCTCTTTCCTCGACACGGGCGGCGACGGCATTGGCGATCTCCCTGGCATCACGCAAAAACTGGACTATATCGCATCCCTTGGCATTGACGGAATCTGGATTTCACCCTTTTTCACCTCACCGATGAAAGATTTCGGCTATGACGTGGCCAATTATCGCGACGTCGATCCAATATTCGGTACCCTAGACGATTTCAAAATCTTACTCGCCAAAGCCCACAGGCTTAACCTCAAAATCATCATCGACCTCGTCCTGTCCCACACCTCCGACCAACATCCATGGTTCACAGAAAGCCGAACTTCACACGATAACCCAAAGGCAGACTGGTATGTCTGGGCCGACCCGCGGCCCGATATGTTCGGCGAAAGAGTTCCGCCCAATAACTGGGTCTCCGTCTTCGGCGGCCCCGCATGGACCTTCGATGAAACCCGCGGCCAATACTACCTACATAACTTCCTGAAAGAACAACCCGACCTCAACTTCCACAATCCCGATGTGCAGAATGCCATGCTCGATATCTGCAAATTCTGGCTCGATCTCGGCGTCGACGGCTTCCGCCTCGATGTCGTCAATTTCTACTTCCACGATCAAGAACTGCGCGACAACCCGCCGCGCAGCGCCGAACTCGGCCCGGCCACCCAATTTGAAGGCGACGATCCCTACTCCGCCCAAAACCATATCTACGATAAAACCCGCCCGGAAAACCTCGTCTTTCTGGAACGCCTGCGCACCCTGACCAACAACTACGATAACCGCGCTCTAATTGGCGAAGGCGGCGACGACCACTTCTTCCAACTCGCCGACACCTACTGCACGAACAACCGCCTGCACACTATGTACACCCCGCAACTCTGCGCCGGTAAACAAAAACGCCTCACCGCAGACCTAATCAGCCACCCCGTCATAGATTTCCTTGAACAAGCCCCTAACGCTTTTCCAATGTGGGCCTTTTCCAATCACGACGTCGTGCGCGCCGCCTCGCGCTGGTGCCCCGATAGTGACGGCTTCGGCCACAACCCGGCCCTATCCAAAACCCTCATCGCGCTGTTAGGATGCCTGCAAGGCTCCTTCTTCCTCTATCAAGGCGAAGAACTCGGCCTCCCCGAAGCCAAGCTCGAATTCGAAGATTTACAAGACCCCTGGGGCAAACATCTCTGGCCCGACTGGCAGGGGCGCGATGGCTGCAGAACACCACTGCCTTGGAATAATGAAACAAATGCAGGCTTTACAACCGCCGAACCATGGCTGCCAATAGCCAAAACTCATCCGCCGCTTAACGCCGAAAAACAAGACAGCGATCCGGCCTCCACGCTCAATTTCACTCGCGCATTTCTGGGTTGGCGCAAACACCAATCAGCCCTCATCTTCGGCGCCATCACCTTTATCGAAACAGGCTCAGATACCCTGCTGGCCTTTGAACGTAAAAGCAACGAACAAACCCTGCTCTGCATCTTTAATCTGAAAGATACCAGCCAGACACTACCGCCCCTTCTCTTACCAGAAAATATCAAAACCGTATTCCCAGCCGAAAACCAATCCACCGGTTCCCTGCCCCCATACAGCTTCCAAATCTGGAAATACGTTTAATCTTTAGGCTTAGACTTAGGCTTATTTTGTGACTTTTTCGGAGTCTTTTCAGCAGGCTCAGCCCCTTTTTTTTGCGACTGCGGCTCTGACTCCTCATCCTCCCCCTCATCATGATCGTGATCATCATCCTCAAGCTGCAAACCACTTGCGCCCGCCTCCACCGTATCATCAAGCACCAAAGAAGAATCTTTTCCCACTCCGCGCACCTCTTCCGCTTTAAGCTTTTTGGCTTCATCGGGAGATACTTCCAGAGTTTTCGCCGCCTTCAATAATAACTTCACAAACTTGTCCAAATACTCTGCAGAAATCATAGGATCGGCCATATCAACGCGCAGCAACATCCGGTCCCCCTTGAAGATTAAAACCATACAAGAGTTTTTAATCTTCATAAGTTTAACAAGTAATTCAATCCGCTCATCTGTAAGATACGCATCCAAAATAAACCGGTTATCCCCCACAGCCAAATACTCCTTATCCCAGCTTTTATGCTCTGGCCGAATTTCCGTCTTAAAATTCAATGTTCTAACAAAAGAAATCATCTGGCCACTCGCAATAGCGCCATCTATCGGCATAGTGCTATGAAGCCCAACTTCAACAGCCGTCAATTTACGGCTTGAACGCATATCGGGATTCAAATGCTCACTGGTAAAAAAACTGACTTTATAGGAATCAATGTTCCCTTCCATCTCCGCCCCCTCCATCATGGAGTTAGGCTTAAAGCGCAACTTATGCTTGGCAGCAAAGGCTTTCCACGTCTTCTTCTGCTGATACAAAATCAACAAAGACCACCCTAAAAAACCAAGCAAAGCCGCAGAGATAAAAAACCAAAGTACAAACCAGATCGACAAGACGAAAACTCCTTGAACATATCCGCAAAAATGCCACGCACATCTCTTTCTACAGAAAGTTTAATCAATCATCGCGCCCTTGGCCAGCGCGGTAAAAAGATATAAACGGAAAAAACTCTACGAAAGATCACCCGCATCATAATGACGAAAACAAGGAATGTTCTAACGCATCCAAATCCCGTGACAATGCTTTCAGCAAATCTTCCATCATTTCGCAATGCGCCGGATCTATCTCAGAACCGCAATCAACAAAATAATGAATCGCACAAAGCTGTGCTACACAAAGACGGCACCGTTCCAGCGCCAATTCTTGACAGAATCGAGGGTATTCCATAATAACTCTCCACACACAAAAAATTCAACTAGAGCATTCTAATATTTCATTTTAAAAAATAATGCAAGTTTTCTTTCAATCCCTCTTTGACTTTTTCGCTCATATAAATAGATTACTAATATAAAAAGGATGTAAGCACACATGATCTCAATCGAACAATGCAGAGGCGCACGCGGAATCCTGGGATGGACTCAGCAAAACCTCGCTGATGCCTCTGGACTTTCCAAAACGGCTATCAATAATTTTGAAAAAGGTCATTCCGACATCAAGGCAGAATCCCTGCGCGCGATCCGCATGGCCTTCGAAAGCGCCGAAATGGAATTCCTGGGACAAAACGGCATCCGCAAGAAAACCGAAGATGTTCGCATCCTCCATGGACCGGAATCCATGAGCATCCTCCTCGAAGACATCCAAAGCACCATGGCTGCGCGAAACGGAGAAATCCTGATCATGAACGCTAACAACAACCTGTCCAGCCAGGTTCCAACGCAAAAGCTCTTTGATCACATTGATCTGATCAAAACTAACAATATCCGCCAACGCATTTTATGCCCTGAAGGCACCAAAAACATACTCAGCCCGAATGATGAATGTCGCTGGATTCCTGCAGACATAAGCCAGCGCTGCATACTCACATTCATCTACACTGGCAAAGTAGCCTTCCAGCTTTGGGACCAATCTATCATCATCATCATCGACAGCAACATCGCTTACGAATCCGAGAAAAAACGCTTCGAACATATCTGGGCAAACGCCATGCTCCCCACAGAGCAAAAAAGCAACACTTCAAAACAAGTACAAACATAAAAAATACGGGTCCTACCTAAGCAGAGCCCGTATTTTATTTCTCACGCAATATCAATAAATTGACACGCAAATTTTACGACTTAATGATAGTGGACCTCTTCTTGATCTGCAAATCCACTTTGCAATGAAAATTGTTGTAAATTTCGTGGCATATTAAGATGTAACGCCTGCCCGGATACCGGTATGTTTTGAATCTCCTGCTGTATCTGGATCTTTGACGCCAAATCACCAACCTGAGACAAAAGATTTTCAGCATGAGCAACCAGAGCTTCAGCCTTACCGGTACTGATCAGATCATGCGCAGCCGATTTCTCCATTTTCTCAGCCACAATCTCTTCATGCCCGCTGACCAGATCAACCTTTTTCTCCAATTTGTGAATAGCATCACTAAAGAAACCGGTCTGCTGATCAACAACGCTGACCTTTTTATCAAGCTTGGCCACCGTATCGCTAAACACATTAGCCTGTTCACCAACATTGTTAACCTTGGCATCCAACGCCGTAATCGACTCGCTGAATTTACTGGCCTGGCCATCAACAACATCAACTTTTTGCTCCAGCTTGTGAATAGCATCGCTGAAAAAACCAGTCTGTTTGCTGATAACTTCGAACCCGTTCCGAAGCCTTTCAAACCCGGCCCCAAGGACCAGAGATGTTCCAACGGCGGCAACCGCAGAGAACACAGCCATCATTAGCGAGACAGCCACTATAGTTTCGACATCCATTGTCATAAGTACACCCTTTCTCTTATGTTACAAAACATGATAACCAAGGGACTTTCTTTTACGCTTTACGAAGACCACTTAGCTATCCACGGTGATACGCTGATCACAAAAATTTAAGATGCCGTGAACGCACCCATAATTATTATGTTAATTAAAATCGTTTAATTTTTGGTGAGTTTTCAATCCAATAAACATCAAAACTATTTCAAATTTGAACAAATCTCATGGACACGCACCTACATCCACTGCGCAAAATGAACACAGCCAATTTATTGCCATATATCTGAAAGCTTTATTTTTCCTGCTGTTCGCGAAAGATCTCTTCGGCTTTTTGCGGCTCCGGCTCTGCAGGTGCAGGAATATCTTCAATAATATCTCTGGTTTCCTGCAATGGCTCCGGCGCCTTGCGCGGCGCAACAGGCTGCAACTTCATCTCTTTTTCCGGCAACATTTTAGCCAGCACATAAGCATACCCGCTCCCGGCTGTGCGCTGATTGCCATACGGAAACATAGTATCAGTTTGAACCAGTTCAAATCCCTCCCCACAAGCAGCAAGCAAAAATGGAGAAGCCAAAAGAAGTGCACGAGCCGTTTTCATCGCAAAAAATCCTGAAATATCAACGTTAAAACAAGGAAAGCAGTGAGGAGGCATGAACGCCATCCAGCCCTCACTATAGCGCGATCAGGATAAAATCACAATGGCTTATAAAATATAAGTTTTTCACAAATATCCACAAATATGTGCACAAATATATACACCCAATTCTCAACTTCTTTTAAAGGATTGAAACAAACAAACAAAAAAAACCGAAACCCCGGCTTTAAGCCGGGGCCCATGGGATTTGACGATGTATCGTATGGACCCTGCATCAAATGCGGGGTTTCGCGGGAGTTTGTATTTCGCTGAAAAGAAGAAAGTTGAGAATTGGGTATATACACAAAGAACATAAAGCAAAATTAAAGACACAGGCCCCACACACAAAAACGCCTCTGATATTCAAAGCATTTTGTGGCGAAAAGGCCAGTTTTCGAGAACCGGAAACGGAACATACATCCAAGTATTTGAGCACCGGAAGCTCAGAAAACCGGCCTTTGCAGACCAAAAGGCAAAGAATATCAGAGGCGCTTGGCACGATAAAGCACCAGATGCCCCATCGGATGCCCTTTGCGCAAAGTCGGATAATCGAAATCCCCATCCTCATCGCGCACCATGCCGATCTTCTCCATCAACTGAATCGAGCGTGTATTGTCATACACCGTAAACCCGACAATCTCTTTAAGCTTCAAATCATTAAGCCCGTAATCCAAAACGGCTTGTGCCGCCTCACTGCCATAACCTTTTCCCCAAAACTCATAATCCAGACGCCAGGCAATTTCCGTCGCAGGCTTCTTCGGCGATGTAAAATGCGCCGTAAAGCGCACGGTATCAAGCCCGATAAACCCGGCGAACTGCCCGCTTTCCTTCACCTCAACAGCAAATAATCCATATCCTTTTTGCGCCAGATGATCCTTAAAATGACCGACCAGCTTATTACTGGCCTTCTCATCCAGCGGCCGCGGCATATATTCCATCACCAACGGATCGGCGTTCATCCGCGCAAACGGCGCCCGATCTTCATCTTTCCAGTCACGTAACAGCAAACGATCTGTTTCAATATAAATATTCATGCCGCAAAACTATCCTTATACTTCCCGGCAAACAAGACCGAATTTCTTATCATCCACTCATAAAATCCTCATACGGGATATATGATCTGTGGAAATGCACTTGCAAAACATTGCCACGAACCTGCAAAAATGCCAGAGTAGCGCAGGGAGGATACAATGAAATTTCTTTTAGCGCTCTCATGCGCAGCCACGCTTTCATTAACAGCCACACACGGCTTCGCCGGCGATATACCGATGCCCCGCGAACCGGCATATACCAACGTTAACGCCGACCATAAAACCTTAAGTGAAGCAAAATTTCTACTCGAACAAATCAGCCTTGAACTCAAAAACCCGGTTGAACGACAAGTGCCCAACACACCGCCCGTAACCTCCGCTCCCACCACCTTACAAACACCCGCGCCGGAACAAGACTCTACACAAACCGTCGAAGACCTGCAAATCAGTCGGATAGGCGACACTAAACTAGGCTGTGGCGCTCTTTCACAAGAAGCCATGCGTATGCGCGACATCATTTACACCACGCAAGACCTCAAGGACCGCGCCAAAATGCAAAGTCACGGCATCGCCGCCGCCGGTGCAATCGGCTCGTTTCTGATCGGCTCAGTCACCGGCGGTGTCGGGCTGGCTGTCGGCGGCTTTTTATTAGACCATAACGTTGGGCATAACGCCGACGAAGCCGATAGCGTTCAGGACATCGCAGAGCAGCGCCGCACCCTGATGATGGGAATATACAACGCCAAAGGCTGCGAAGGCCCGCTGGACCATGCCATGCAAAACCCGGAAATTTTTGATCCGCTCGCACGTATCGCATCAATAGAATCCGCCGCCGGTGATAGCGATGGCTACGACTTCAACGATTAAATCCGTCCAAAGATTGAAATCCGTTCAATCTTTCGTTATACAAATACCTCACAAATTTTCAGGAGCCGCCATGAAACATTCTGTTCTTGCCTTTGCATCCATAATCGCGTTCACAGCGCCAACAGCCGCCACCGCCGACGGTTTTCTCGACCGGATAGACAACGCCGTTTCAAAAGTAGAAAACACAATCGCACGCACCGAACGGACAATTACACGCACCGAAAACACTGCCGAACGCCTCAATGACAAAATCCCCGAAGCCGGCGCAGAAACGCCTGCTCAGGAACAACCAAGCGCAAACACAAATAGCAACACCACCGCTGAAGAGCAACGCATTCTCGATCAAGCCAGGAAAATCGAAGAAGAACGCGTTCTGCGCGAAGCCGAAAAAATTAAAGCGCGCCACACAAACACAAACGGGCGCTAATCAGACCATTAATATTTAGATTATTGCAAAGAGCCGGGCAGATGCCCCGGCTTTGGCTGTGCGCGCATAATATCACTCTTACGGCTATCCAAAACCTTACCGTTATACGCATCGACGAGCACCTCATGATAGCCATCCTCAACCTTAAACATCACCACAAAAACGCTCTGGCCCTTATATTCAGAGCGATAAACCTCCACATCGCTGGATGGCGGCGCATAATCCAGCGCCACAGAAATCGCCTGCGCCCGGCGAATTTCCGGCCTTTGCGCCGGAGCATTCTCTGCCCCCTCTTCCGTCGCTAAAGGCGCGACCTTCCGCTGCACAGGCAGCGGCGGCGGAAGAGGCACTGCCGCGACTTTTTCCGGTGCAGATTTTTTAGAAGACGCTTTCTTAGCTTTTTTCACAGGCACAGTGCCCTTTTCAACCTTCGGCGTTTCAACAGGCGCGTCCACCACAGGTTCCGGCGCGGGCGCAGATTGCCGCAAATCAATTACATCCACACTGCCGTCTTCCTGAATAATCCGGATCGTATGGCCTTCATCCTGCGCCAATGCAGGAAAAGAAAACACCGCCAAAACTGCCAAAATCAAATATCGCATGCGCCCAGTATAATCGATTCCCGAAATTAGAAAAGCAGGCCCGATCGGACCCGTATGGGCCCACCTGACATTTTATATGCGGGCCCGATAGTTTTCATTCAAATTCAGTATGTTGCGCCTGAGCGGACCCACTGGACCCGGTATTCTCAGCCCCGTCCCTGCTTGTGAGCCGCTCATACCCCCACAGCACCGCCACCTTGCGGTCATAACGATGGATCAGGATCGCCTTATGCTCCCCGCGCTCCAGCGCGCGAATATAGCGCGCAATATTGCTCTTAAGCTGATGAATGGTGACATTCAGATACGGCCCGTCTTTTCGTTCCATGCGCTTGTCCTTTTGTTATTGCGCGCACAAGCCCGCCCGCCCATACGCAGAAAACCACATTATAGGAATTTATTCATAAATTGTCAAGTCTTCGAAAAAGTTTGACATAGGCGCCAAGACCTGCGCTTAATGCCCCCACGTTTGACTATACGACGACTTGATACACGACATTTT
The DNA here is from genome assembly GCA_020638335.1 of Rhodospirillales bacterium. GTDB lineage: Bacteria > Pseudomonadota > Alphaproteobacteria > Micavibrionales > Micavibrionaceae > TMED27. Next base: position 116,851 of record JACKIT010000002.1, on the reverse strand, counting down.
AAGAGACGCCGCCTTCCAACAGCGGCACCGGTTAAAACCTCCCCTTTTAGAAAATCTGTTTGATTGACGTTTCGGGCCACAGGCATTTTTGCGCCTATCCGCCTGATCAAACTTAGGCCCAGGGCCAAGGTGGCCGAGGGCTTCAACCCGATTTGCTAAAGGAGAAAACATCATGGCAACCGGAACAGTAAAATGGTTTAACCCCACCAAAGGCTTCGGCTTTATCGAACCCACAGATGGCGGCAAGGACGTATTCGTCCACATCACCGCTGTTGAGCGCTCAGACGAGATCAGCTACCTGAACGAAGGTGACAAGATCGAATATGACGTGCAAAGCGAAAAAGGCAAAGAATCTGCGCAGAATTTGCGCAAGGCCGCTTAATGAATATTGTCACAGCGAAAGAACCTCGCAAACCCGTCCAGGCCGGCGACTACGGCAAACACGCCGAACTGCCGACCAAGGACCAAGCGCCCAAACCACCACAAGACACCGACGGTCGCAAGACCCTCACCCTGTGGAGTTAAGGCGTAAAACTATCGAATTGAGAAACGGCCTGCACACGCGGGCCGTTTTTTATGCGGGGGATTTATGAGGTTTTGATCAAGCTTAAGACTTAGAAAGCCGCTTTTTCATCGCCTTGGGAGAAACATGCCGAACCTTACCGTTGGTCTTAATAACCAAGTCAGTCCCGTAAATCTCAGCATCACGGATCGCAATATCAATCGCTCCAGCCAAAACATTCTTCGGCTTTCTACGCCCTGCCAGTTTAGTATCAAATATCTCAGCGCTCATCGTCCAAAGCCTCAATTAATTTCATGGTAAAACGATGAAACAACCCATCGTCAAATACAACATAGTGCGCCCTATGGTCTTTATCTGCAATTTCAACGAGGGCACCAGCCGTTGTATCATATATAGCAATTTTATCACACTTTTCATGAAAAATGCGAACATAGTTGCGCAAACTCCGCCAGTAACGGCGACGAATATCAGACGCGGGGACATCATGCCCACCCTGCTTGACGCGCGTTTTAACCCGTTGAATATTAACGTTAATATCAGCGCAAAAGATATAATGCATCTCAACTTCGTAACCGGCCTTTTGCGCCAATACAATATTTTGCAACAACGTATTGCCAGACAAAGTCGTCTCGATCGCAAAACTTTCACGCTTGGCGATCAATTCTTTTGTCCGTTTAAGCACCAATCGCCCCGCCGCCACAGCCTGCCCCGTCGGGTTTAACGGCGAAAGACCACGCGCGATCTCATCCGCGTTCACGAATTCCTTTATCCGGCGCTTAGGCAACAACAGCTTCGCCACGGTCGTCTTCCCCGAACCGTTCGCCCCGGCAAAAATAATCAAGGTCGGCTGTTTTGCTTTGCTCATATATGGATTTTAAACACAAAGGACACAGAGATCACGAAGAAAAGAAGAGGGAATTTATTCATAGAATGTCAAGTCGCGCTTATTTCAAAATAAGACCGCCCAACCTTCTGACCAGTGATAATTTCGTCTATAACTTTCGCTTTCCAGACCACGCCTAACTGAGCTAAAAAAGTATCATCCCCAACCCTTCCTGAGTAAACACCTAAAAACTCTCTACAAATTCCCAACTGCTTATCAAAAGACCTCCGGCCAAAATACTGCCCATATACGGGGGAACCAGACATCCCTTCTCGGGTTGCAGTATCGATCAAAAGCTTAGGTAAATCATCCAAATCAATCTCTGGCTCTGAAGCAATACTGCCCCTCTTCCACAAAGGAAAATACCCTCCTCCAGTCATCGCTTTTGGAAAACCAACTACAAACACATCATTACCAGGTAGAATGTATATGCTATCTAACTCAATTCGATCATCGTTCACGTAGAATACATCACTTGCACCTAAATCATTTTCAATTTCGATTGCAACTACATCTACTTCCTTACCTAGTAAGGGGTGTTCGTACCATACTGGCACTTGCTTTTCTTCATCTTCATACAAGGGCAGTCCTTCAACCTTCCATTCTTTAATAAAAATAGTTTCGCCAGAAATATGCTTATCATCCGTATCTTCCTTATATGGCATAAATATAGCCATATCATCAGGTATGGCTGCAGTTTCAGACAGCGGTTTCAGTGTTTGAGGATGCCTCCCTGTAACATTGTGCCAATTAGTAATCAAATAAGACTTATCATTGTGCAAATAGAAAAAACCAGTAGCTTGAGAAAGCACTTTTTTGCCAAAACATGGATGTAATCGAACAGGAACATATGAAATTTTATCCCTAATTCCTGCCGAAGTTTTTTGCATTAAACTCATAACCCCAACTCACTTTCTTCCAACTGCTTAATTTCATCCCTTAACCTTGCCGCCTCTTCAAACTCCAAATTCCCGGCGGCCTCCAGCATTTTTTTACGCATCGCCTCAATATGCTTGCGCAGCTTCGCCGGGTTATCACCATGCGCATGCAAAAATTCCTGCACCGCACTGTCGGCAACCAGCGGCACGGCAACATGATCGCCCTGCTCATACACGCTATCAAGAATGCTGGATAAATTCTTCTTCACGCTTTCCGGCGTAATGCCGTGCTCTGCGTTATATTCGAGCTGCTTTTCACGCCGGCGCGATGTTTCATCAATAGCATAGCGCATGCTATCCGTGATGTGATCGGCATACAAAATCGCTTTCCCCTCCACATTGCGCGCCGCCCGGCCAATCGTCTGCACCAGCGAGGTTTTCGAGCGCAAAAACCCCTCCTTATCCGCATCCAAAATCATCACCCGCTGACACTCAGGAATATCGATCCCCTCACGCAGCAGGTTAATCCCGACCAGCACATCAAACGCCCCGCGCCGCAAATCCTGCATAATCTCAATGCGCTCCAGCGTATCGACATCGCTATGGATATACCGCACGCCAATGCCGTTTTCATTGAGATATTCGGTCAGCGCCTCGGCCATCTTTTTGGTCAGCGTCGTCACCAGCATCCGTCCACCGACCGCAATCACTTCGCGCGCCTCATGCATTAAATCATCGACCTGGTTCTCGGTTGGACGAATGTCCACCGGCGGATCAATCAGGCCGGTTGGCCGCACCACCTGCTCAACGAACGCCCCGCCCGTTTGCTCCAACTCCCACGGCCCCGGCGTCGCGGAGACAAAAATGCTCTGGCCGCGAAAATCATTCCACTCATCAAATTTCAATGGCCGGTTATCCACGGCGGCCGGCAAGCGAAACCCATATTCCACCAGCGTAGATTTCCGCCCGAAATCGCCGTTATACATCGCGCGGAGCTGCGGCAACATCACATGGCTCTCATCCAGAAACATCAACGCATTTTCCGGCAAATATTCGATCAGCGTTGGCGGCGGCTCTCCGCTCGCGCGGCCCGTAAGATAGCGCGAGTAATTCTCGATCCCCTGACACATGCCCGTGGCCTCCAGCATCTCGATATCAAAACTGGTGCGCTGATCAATGCGCTGGGCCTCCAGCAATTTGCCCTCGGCCTCGAACTGCGCAATGCGAGTTTTCAGATCCGCCTTAATCTGCTTGATCGCTTGGGCCATCGTCGGCCCCGGCGTGATATAGTGCGAGTTCGCAAACACCCGCACACCTTCAAGCGCGTTGAACTTCTCCCCCGTGAGCGGATCGAACTCGACAATCGTTTCCAACTCGTCGCCGAAGAAATCAAACCGCCACGCCCGATCTTCAAAGTGCGCCGGGAACAGCTCAACGCAATCCCCGCGCACGCGGAAACTCCCGCGCTCAAACGCAATGTCATTGCGGGTATATTGCAGCTCAATCAACTTGCGGATGAATTCATCACGGTCGATGCGTTGCCCCTTTTCCACGCCGAACGCCATCGCCATGTAATCTTCCTTCGACCCGATCCCGTAAATGCAGGAAACCGAGGCGACAATAATCACGTCCTTGCGCTCAAACAGCGCCCGCGTCGCCGCATGACGCATCCGGTCGATCTGCTCGTTGATGGAACTATCCTTTTCGATAAAGGTGTCGCTGCGCGGCACATAGGCTTCGGGCTGGTAATAATCGTAATAGGACACGAAATATTCCACCGCATTATCAGGGAAGAACGACTTAAACTCCCCATAAAGCTGCGCCGCCAAGGTTTTGTTCGGCGCGAGGATCAGAGCCGGACGCTGCGTCTGTTCAATAATATGCGCCATGGTGAAGGTCTTGCCCGAACCCGTCACCCCCAGCAAAACTTGGTCAGACAGACCGTCTTTCAGCCCCTCAACCAGCGCGGCAATCGCCCCCGGCTGGTCCCCCGACGGGGTAAAGTCGGAATGGATCTTGAACGGCTGCGAACGATCAAAAGCCCCTCCCGCCTCAATTTGCGCCTGCACCGGTGCATCGTTGTTGTGAATCATCGCTTTCATAAGGGTTTATATAGGCCAAAACCGCGAAGAGGCCAAAAGAAAACGCGGGACCAATCAGCCCCGCGCCTTTATTCTTAAAAGAGAGCACAAACGCACTATTTCTTTGGAGTGGGTTTGCCTTTAGATCCAGGTTTTGTCGCCATGATCTTGTATCCTCTCAATATAACTGCCTTAAGCAGCAGCAGCGATCGTCAGAGCAATTCCGACAACATTATCAATATACACTGAGTCTTCCCTTCCCAATACAAGATTTTTCACACATCAAAAAAACGCCGCCAAGGATGTCCTCAGCGGCGCTTTGATTTATAAGGCTTTAAAGTTTACTTCTTCTTCGCCGTCATTTTTTTCTTAGCAGCAGGCTTCTTGGCGACTTTCTTCACCGTTTTTGCCTTGCTGGCCGCGCGTTTAACCGGCGCTTTAGCATTGCTGTTTGCAGGCGCTTTTGTCACCTTTGCCTTACGAACAACCGCTTTCGTCACGGTCTTCTTCTTGGCTGCAGGCTTTTTCTTGGCCGGAGCTTTTTTAGCTACAGCTTTTTTAGCTGCAGGCTTTTTCTTAGCCGGAGCCTTCTTTGCTACAGCTTTTTTAGCCGCAGGTTTTTTAGCTGCTACTTTCTTTTTCGCTGGAGCCTTTTTGGCCGTCGCTTTTTTTGCTGCCGGCTTTTTCGCCGCTACCTTTTTCGCTGGAGCCTTTTTGGCCGTCGCTTTTTTTGCTGCCGGCTTTTTCGCCGCTACCTTTTTCTTGGGAGCCGCTTTTTTAGCCGCAGGTTTTTTCGCAGCAGGCTTCTTAGCCGCTGCTTTTTTATTGGTGTTAGCCGCAGGCTTCTTAGCAGCTGTCTTTTTCACAGTTGCTTTTTTGGCTGGAGCTTTTTTAGCCGCAGGCTTTTTCGCAGCTGCTGCTTTAGTTGTTGAAGTCTTAGCCGCAGGCTTTTTAGCCGCCGCTTTTTTGACAGCAGGTTTCTTAGCCGCCGGTTTCTTTTTCGTGGTTGCCATGAGTTTTTCTCCTGAAATGTTTTGCAAGTGGTCAGAACTGACCGAAAGAAAGGGTGAAATAAATTGGACAAAAGTAGCTACTCTTCAAACAAATATACTGTGAATCGCCTTATTCTCCAAAGGGTTTTTTTAAATGAATCTTTCCACAAAAAAAACATATACAAAAAAAACATCAATTTATTTTTCACACCACAACGTTTACAAAGTTTTTGCACGATGTTTAGTGACATGACAGGATAGAGCCACAGCGCAATATCAAAGGACAAACATGAGCATAATTGGGTTTTTATATTCCACAGTCGGAATTCTTGTTTTATTTGGATACATGCCACAAATCAGACGCCTTTGGAAAAGCAAAACTGATTGCCGTGAAATCTCAATCACCTCATGGATGATTTGGAATTACACCGCAATTGTGAGTTTGCTTTATAGTGTTTTTGATTTAGCCGACGTAAAATTCAGCCTCGTCAACGGCATCAACGTTATATGCATAAATATTATTATATTGCTTACACTCTATAAACGAAGCGCATATAAAAAGCGCCGCAGCCAAAGTCAAAACTTGTAGCTTTCACCAAGACGCTTTGCATTCTTATTAATTCTTGATAAGCTCGCGCTATTCCAGATGACCAACAAAGGATAAAGCCTATGAAAGCTGCTTTAAAAACATGTATATTGGGACTGGCCGTTTTGGGCTTGTCTGCTTGCGAAACAGGTATGGGGTTTTATGATGATGCCCCGCCTTACGAAATCGAACGCACCGCTACCCACATGCAAAGCGCACCTGCTCCGACACCAGTTGCCGAATCACCTGCAACGCCAGAGCCATGCTCAAAACCATGCATGGAATGCGACTACTCAGAATGGGAAGCACGGGCTCTTCAAGCCGAACATGACCTGAGAATGTGCCAGGAAGCCACCGATCGCGTTCGTGACGCATATCGCGAAGAGCTAAAGAAATAACAATTTTAACCGGATCATAAAAAGCCGGGTCACATAATCGTGCCCGGCTTTTTATATGTTTGAAAATGCAAAAGAATTTGATAAGCGTAAAGCCATGACTGATATAGACACAGAAATTGCCAATAATTGCCGCGCCTGGCCGTTCGAAGAAGCGCGGCAGGTGATCAAACGCCTGCGCGCCATAAATAAAGGCGAGATTAAGCCCGGCCCCAAAGGCTATGTCCTGTTCGAAACCGGATATGGCCCCTCTGGCCTGCCGCATATCGGCACCTTTGGCGAAGTCGCGCGCACCACCATGGTTATGCGCGCCTTTCAACGCCTCGCCCCCGGCATCCCGACCAAAATCATCTGTTTTTCCGATGACATGGACGGACTGCGCAAAGTTCCGACCAATGTCCCCAACCCCGAACTTCTGACCAAAGCCCTCGGTATGCCGCTCTCATCAGTGCCCAACCCGTTCGAAAGCGATCATTTAAGCTTCGCCGCACATAATAATGATCGCTTGTGTGAATTCCTGGACAGCTTTGGCTTTGAATACGAATTCTTAAGCTCCACCGCAGATTGTTATACCAACGGCCGCTTTAACGATGCTCTGCGCATCATGCTCGAAAAATACACTGAAATCCGCGAAGCCGTACTGCCAATCTTGGGAGCCGAACGCACCGAAACCTATTCCCCCCTCTTCCCGATTGTACAAAAGAAATCCGTTGATGATCATCACCCGATCATCCTGCACAATGCCATCCTGCGCGAAGTCATTGATGCCGATAAAGGCATCGCTACCTTCGAAGTTCTCGACGACAGTGAAAAAGAACGCTCAGGCTACAGCGCCGGAGAAACAATCACGCAAAGCATCTTTGATGGAGGCTGTAAAGCGCAATGGCGTGCCGACTGGGCGCTGCGCTGGTATGCACTCGATGTCGATTACGAAATGGCCGGTAAAGACCTTGTCACCGCCGCAGATATTGCCGCCAAGATCGTCCAGATTCTCGGCGGACGCAGCCCCGCCGGTTTCAGATACGAACTGTTTCTCGATGAAAAAGGTCAAAAAATTTCCAAATCCAAAGGCAACGGCCTGTCCATGGAAGACTGGCTCACCTACGCCCCCCATGAAAGCCTCGCCTATTACATGTATCAACGCCCGACCACGGCCAAAAAACTCTATTTTGATATTATCCCCAAAGCTGTCGATGAATATATCCAGTTCGTAGAAAAACTTCCCGAACAGGACCCCGCCAAAAAACTGGAAAACCCTGCCTGGTATATCCACGATGGCACCATTCCGAATGCCCAGCACACGCCGATCTCATTCGCGCTCCTGCTCAATTTGGTGAACGCCGCCAATACAAGCGATCCAGCCACGCTGTGGAAATTCATTCAAGCCGCCGCGCCCGATGCCACCCCTGAAAGCGCACCGTTTTTAGATCGCCTCGTTGATTATGCTATCCGCTATTACACAGACTTCATCCTGCCTGAAAAACAATACCGCGCCCCTGATGCCCGCGAAACCGCGGCGCTCGAAGCGCTCGCCACCACGTTGGAAGGCATGGATTCCGGCCTGCCTGCCGAAGAGTATATGACCGAAGTTTTCAGCGCCGGTAAAGACAACGGCTATGAAAAAGACGAACTCCGCGACTGGTTCAAAGCCATATATGAAGTCTGCCTCGGCCAGTCTCAAGGCCCCCGGTTCGGCTCTTTCATCAAGCTCTACGGTGTTAAGGACACGGTAAATTTAATCCGCAACGCCTTGAATGGAGAATTTACAAAAGCCGCTTAAGTTATTGGAAAACCAATAAAAAATAGATGTACATAAAACACCCGTAAAATTTAGATAAAATTTTATACAAATTTAAACTAAATTAACTATTTCGGATTTAATATAAAGCTATAAGCAGCTTTTTGACTTAAATTACGGTGTGTAAATGTTTGGTTCTCAATATCTTCAAATAAAGCCTGAAAAAGTCCTTCAGCGACTTAAAGATTTTGAGCTTTTCTGCCTTGGAGAAAAAAATCTTTCTCCTGAGATGTTTAAAGGCCTCAACGAAGACCTTTCCTTAAGTGCGATTTTACACATCGGCAAACGCCATTTCCGCAGAGATATAGATGGCAACCATTTAATTTGGGAAGGGCTGGACAAACGAGAGCATGATTTAGGCCCCATCGATGACTTAAAAATTACCCAAGCCTGTCCGGGTTATCACAAAGCCCGAACTTTAGCGCTGGCCGGCGATGATGTACTGGGAAGCGATATTGTCAACATCCCCACCCACAAAAGACAAGTCGTGATCGTTAAAATGAAAGACGGTACATCAGGCGTCGGCCCCAATTACAAAATGGCTCTGCGCAATGCTGCGCTCAAGATGCATCTTAAATATGCTTTTGAAAGAGCCAATAGATCCGATATTTGGAAACAATACTACGGCAATTGCTAGGAGGAAAATTACAAGCCCTGCGCGGCTTTTACTAACCGTTTTAATTTAGAAAAATCAAACCCGTCTTCGGGAAATTCGAATTTACCAAGATCATAACAATCACCCTTTTCAGGACTGCAACCTCGCTGCCAAAATGTTACAATTTTTTCCAGATCAGGGCGAGGCCGCTCCTGTGCCGCCGCTGCCGGGCTGCCCACATGCATAAACCCGGCCACAACATCGCGTTCATCCAATCCAAACGCAGCGCGCGTCCGCTCATCATACGCATACCACTCGCTGAGCCACTGCACCCCAAAGCCCAGCGCATTAGCCGCCAGCACAAAATTCTGCGCCACCGCGCTTGCGCTCATCATCTGTTCCCACAAAGGATGCTTGCTGGGCCGTGCGCGCATCACAATCCCCACCACCAGCGGCGAGCGTAAAAACCGCTGGCGCTCATCTTCAATCTTATCCGCACGCGCATCTGGATGATCACCCCTGAAAATCTCCGCCAAAATATCCCCCGCCTGCGCCCGCGCATCGCCTTTAAACACCAGAAAATAAAACGGACACAATTTACCATGATCCGGCACCCGCGCCGCCGCCGTTAACAATGTCTGCAATTGCTCCGCATTCGGCCCCGGCTCCACAAATTCACCCACCTTCAAACTCCGGCGTTTTAATAAGTAATCCAGCATCTCAAAACTGGGTTTCGCAGCAATTACGTCCATGCTATATCCTAGGGTCAAAACTCATTGAAGAACGACAATATTGTCAAAGGAGCGGCAAAATCAATGGACAAAAATCTGGACGAACTCAAAAACATGGTGGTTGATGTTTGGACACACGGTTTTATGGGCATCAATATTAGCTCAATCATCATCGCATTGGGGATCTTACTCGGCTTTTTGTTCATCCGCGGCATATTCAGCAAATTCGTCCTGGCCAAGCTCCACGACTGGGCCACAAAATCTACAACCAAACTGGATGATAAAATCGTCGATGCGCTCATCCCGCCGATCAAGTTCATCCCCGTTATTCTCGGTATTTTTTTCGCCAGCCAGTATCTAGAACTGAGTGACGAAGCCAACGAATTTGTCATGCGCGTCGAACGCTCCCTCATCGCCTTTACGATCTTCTGGGCCTTGCACCGCGCTGCTGATCCCCTAAGCCACGGCGTAAAAAAGCTCGAAAAGCTCCTCACCCGCGCAATGATGCAATGGATTTTCAAGGCGCTCAAAGTCCTGATCGTCTTTATCGGCGCCGCTGTTATCCTTGAAATCTGGGGCATCGCCGTCGGCCCGCTCCTTGCCGGTCTCGGCCTGTTTGGCGCCGCCGTCGCACTCGGCGCGCAAGATTTATTCAAAAACTTGATCGGTGGCATAACGATTATCGCCGAAAAACGCTTTCACCCCGGCGAATGGATTTTGGTCGACGGCATCGTCGAAGGCACAGTCGAAGATATCGGCTTTCGCTCGACCAAGGTTCGTCGCTTTGACAAAGCCCCGGTCCATGTCCCGAACTCAAACCTCTCCGATGCCGTGGTCACCAACTTTTCCCGCATGACCCACCGCCGCATCAAATGGGCGATCGGCGTCGAATACCGCACCAGCGTTGAACAACTCCAGATCATCCGCGACGGCGTAATGGATTACATCATGCAAAACGACGCCTTCGCCAAGCCCGACGAAGTTTCAACCTTCGTCCGCGTCGATAGCTTCAACAACTCCTCCATCGATTTCCTCGTCTATTGCTTTACCAAGACGACAGACTGGGGCGAATGGCTGGCCGTCAAGGAAGACTTCGCACTCGCCATTAAACAAATCGTCGAGGACAAAGCCGGCACCGGCTTCGCCTTCCCATCACAATCAATTTACCTGGAATCCCTGCCCGGCGAAGCCGCAGAAATTTTTGTCCCGCCTAAAATATAGGCTTTTCTTAAGAACCACCGGGTGTGACCGGCACAGGAGCCGGCGAAGCATCAGGAGTACTCTTTGGCTGCACCCCCACATATTCAGGGACCCGCCGTTGCCCCACATCCAGATAACTATCAACATAGGCTTGAGCCGCTTTATTGCCCAAAAATGCACCTTCCTGATTCATCTGATCTAGTGTCGAATGCATCAATTGGGGATCAGAATTTAAAAGCTCACGTGCTTCATGACGATCTGTCGAAACCATCTCTGCAACCTTATCGACCACAGCATCATGAACATGCCGATGCCCAGCGACCTGATCTTCAGGCGAAACAGACGAATCAAAATGCAAATCCATATTCCCCGCATGATCAGGATCATCCAAAGCAATAGCCCCAAAGGCACGGGCATCTCGCGTCACTTGGGCCGATTCAGTGCCAACATCGGGAAACACATATTGAACAACTTCATGACCAACAGCATCCGCCTCCTGTTCTTCATTCAAAACCTCAGGCGTCGTACGCTCAATATCAGGATGTTGAAGCCCGCAATGTGCCGCTTCATGAAGAATTCCTTCCGCAACCACCGCCTTATCAAGAGCTTCGCTTTCAGGAATATTGATCTGTGTTTTAACCAACTCGCCATCAGGTGTCTTGGTAAAGCCCTTCACCCCACCCACGCGCCGAAAATAACTATCCGCAGTATCGTCCATACGCGGTAAAGTGATCACACAATAAGACTGACCATTCTCATGATGATAGATCTGCGCCGAGGCATCTTCGTTATAAGCATGCTGTGCAGACTTCGGAACTATGATTGGTGGTGCATCTTTAAACCCGGTACGAAAAGCATCAAAGGCCTCTCCGTAATGCGCATAATCATCGCCATGCAAAATATTAGAAGTACCGTAACGCTGAGCATCAATTTTCTCAATTTCCGGACGAATATCATCATCCGAAACAAAAATCACATTATCCGCGCCGGAAATCTCTGCGGCTACACCAAGCAATTTTGGATCGAGCTGGTCGATGCTTTGCTGCGTTTGTGGAGAAACATATATATTTTGAGTTTGTGTTCGTTCAGGAATCCCGACATCGGCAAAACGACCCGCAAGACTGGGTTGTCTTACAATCACGTCGTGCCCGCTCTCTTTTCCGAAATCCCAAAAACCCATATAGCCGCTTTTCTTTTTACTCAAATTCACCACAATTTTACAGAAAAACCATTAAGGAAGGCTTTATCAGAGGCTTTTTGCGTACAAAAATCGGGGTTTTGGAAATAGTTAGTTTGAAAATGCTAACCCTATCCTAGGCCGAATCACCCCGCGCCATCGTCCGCAACCACCCTCACCATGCCCGATATTCCAGCGCCATCTGCACTACTCCGCCCCCCCCCTTAAATTTCCATAATTAATATTTTTTTAATACTCCTCTGCCAAAATTATCCAGTGATCTAAAAAATTATGGCAAACAGAGGATATAAAAATGGCACAGAACGGACCGGAAATTGCAGAAACAGCACAAACAAAAGCCTCTGCACTCATCACCCAAGAATCAGAAGACCGCCTAAGTCCATCAAGTTTTGCCAGAGAAATCGTAGGTGTAATCGAAAATAATTATGAGGGCCTCGAAGGCGATGGCGCAAGAATGGAAAACGACATCACAGAAGGCATCAAAGCAGCCGTAGAATTGGCACAAAAAGACGGAGAATTGGCTCCGGGAGATATCAAAGTAGATTTTGCAATCCGAGATCCGGAACAAGGCGAAGGCACACTATTTCTGGAAGTTAATGGCACGCTAGACCAAAATGGAAACATTACGCTAGATTTCAAAAACGCCGGTTATTCATACTACGAAGATGAAGATTTCAAGGAGGGAATAGATCCAACTCAATATGCTCAAGGTGTTATTAACAATTTAAATAACAGCAATCTTTCTGAAGAACAAAATGATGCATTTATAAAAGGTGAAACAAACCTCTCCCATACGATCGGTGTTTTCCAGGCACCAGAAGTGCCACAACCATAACCCATAACGAAGCCTAATGAACAGGATCTTAAGGGGGTGGTAGTCCTTCTTGCCGCGCATCCGAATCAGAACACAGCGACCGGTCATCGGAAAATAATCTGATGTCATTGCGAACCGCCAACGGCGGTGAAGCAATCCAGAAAATTACTCTTTTGCACCGGATTGCGTCGTCAGGCTTTGCCTTCCTCGCAATGATGTTTAATGTAGAGTTATGATTCCTGAAACCGCACCAGCGCCTTCAACCACCATCACCCTGCCTGATATTCCAGCGCTGTGCGTGAATGCGCGGGCAGCTTATATGCTCAGCAATGACGGCGAGCTTAAAACGCTGCCCCATGCCCAAGCTGCCGCCCTCATCCATAAAAAACCGGTCCTTGTCTGCCACGCGCCCTTTTGCCGTGCCAGACTTGGCAATGACGTGCAATTCGCCACCTTTGACGTGCTCGAACTCTTTGCCTTTGTCCACCCGGCGACCTTTTCAACCCCAACCATCAATGGCCTGTGCAAGACACTGGGGCTAGCCAAACCGACCAGCCTTGACGACGCGCCAATGAGCCTGCTCGATATCACCCGCGCCCTACTCGGCGATCTGCGTCAAGAAAATTTTAAACGCCCCCTCTCCCTTGAGGGAGGGGGTAGGGGGGATGGTGTTGAATCTTACAATACCGAACACCCCCACCCTAACCCTCCCCCTCAAGGGGGAGGGAAAAATATGGTGCTCGAAATCGCCCGCGTCATGGGCCTGAACGGCAAAGGCTGGGCATGGACGCCGTTCGTATTTTCAGCACTCGGCGAAACCTATGACGAAGCCGTGCCCGTCAATTCAAAAACCGGATTAAACATCTGGAAAAACCTGCCCGAATGGGCCGAAGAAGCCCCTCCTCCACCTGCCTCTCACCACGGCGTAACCGAAGACGAAGCGCGCGAGCGCCTGATCAGACTCCTCGGCCCCGAAGCCGAAAAACGCGAAGAGCAGATAGACTACGCCAGCATGATTGCCAAGGCATTTACACCGCCTTCAACTCAAACTAAAACGAGCCCCCCCTCCCTTGAGGGAGGGGGCAAGGGGGAGGGTGTTGAATCTAACAATATCGAACACCCCCACCCTAACCCTCCCCCTCAAGGGGGAGGGGACCGTTTTATAATAGGCGACAAAAATATCCCCCACATCATCCTCGCCGAAGCAGGCACCGGCGTCGGAAAAACCCTCGGATACCTCGCCCCAGCCAGCGTCTGGGCCGAAAAAAACCAAGGCACCGTCTGGATATCGACCTACACCAAAAACCTCCAGCGCCAGATTGATCAGGAACTCGATCGCCTCTACCCCAACCCTGAGCTCAAAGCTGTGCATGTCGCCACCCGTAAGGGCCGCGAAAACTACCTCTGCCTGCTCAATCTCGAAGAAGCCGCCGCCGGAGCTGCGCTTGCCAAACACCCCGATGCCGCTATTGCCGCCGGCATCATGGCCCGCTGGACCGCAGCCACCAAAGACGGTGATCTCACTGGTAGCGATTACCCCGGCTGGCTCTCCGGCCTCCTCGGTTATCGCCACAGCGCCGTGCTCGCCGACCGCCGCGGCGAATGCATCTATTCCGCTTGCGATCATTACCACAAATGCTTCGTCGAACGCTCTGTGCGTAGCGCCGCCCACGCCCGCATCGTTGTCGCCAACCACGCGCTGGTCATGATCTCCGCCGCGCTCGCCACCTCCGGCGAGGACATGCCAACGCGCTATGTCTTCGATGAGGGCCACCATCTTTTCGATGCCGCCGACAGCGCCTTTGCAGCTCACCTCACTGCCCGCGAAACCCGCGACCTGCGAAGATGGATTTTGGGCAATGAAAGCGGACGCCGCGCCAGCCGCGCCCGCGGCCTCAAACGCCGAGCCGAAGATTTAACTGAAGGCATGCAAGAAGCCGAAGAGCTGCTGCGCAAAATCTTAAACGCCGCCGAATGCTTGCCGATGGATGGATGGACCCGGCGCCTGCGCGATGGATTCCCTTCCGGCCCCACCGAACAATTCCTCGCACAAATTTATAAGCAGGTCCACGCCCGCGCCGATGGAAGAGACGGGCCATATTCCCTCGAAACTGAACTTTTCCCGATAGATCCTGATGTGCTCACAGCCGCACATAAGCTCAAAACCGCACTGGCGGATCTGCAAAAACCGATGCAAAGCCTTGCGCGCATTTTCCAAAAGAAACTCGCCAATGATGAAGGCCTCCTCGACGCCGACACCCGCAAACGCCTCGAAGCGCTCAGCGCTTCTCTCCAGCGCCGCGCCACCCTCACCCTGCAAGCCTGGATCGCCATGCTCGAAAACCTTGACACCAACGGCCCTCCCTCTCCAAGGGGGAGGGCAGAGTGCAGCGAGGGTGGGGAACATTTCCATCAAAATGCGTCTCATGACATGATCGAAAAATCTCAGCAACTGCGGAAAAACTTAACGCAAGCAGAGGAAAACCTCTGGTTAAACCTCAACCATAAACAGCTTGGCGTAAAATTCCGCCGACAACATCCGATTGACAATTACATTACTGATTTTGCATGCCCTGAAAAGAAACTGATCATCGAAATTGACGGTGGTCAGCATAGCGAGCAGGGACAATACGATCAAACCCGCACCGCCTATCTTCAATCAAAAGGCTATCGGGTGTTGAGATTCTGGAATAACGAAGTTCTGCAAAATACGGACGGTGTTTTACAAACAATTATAAATCACTTGGGAAGCCCCCCACCCCGTCCCTCCCCCCAAAAGGGGGAGGGTTTAGAATCGGCCACACAGTTCATCGACTGGATGGAAATCGAGCGCGTTGATGGACACGCCGTCGATGTCGGCCTCTACCGCCACCATATCGACCCGATGCAGCCCTTCGCCTCCAGCATCCGGCCTCACATCCACGGTATGGCAGTAACCTCCGCCACTTTGCGCGATTCCTCACAGGAAGATCAAGCCGATTGGACCAGTGCCTTGAAACGCACCGGCGCAGCCTATCTCAATCCCGGCGCAAAAACCCACAGCTTCGCCTCACCATTTGATTACGCAAATCAGACCAAAATTTTTGTCATCAATGATGTCAACAAACACAATCTTGACCAAGTCGCCGGAGCCTATCGCGCTCTGTTCAAGGCCGCAGGCGGCGGGGCACTGGGCCTGTTCACCGCCATCTCGCGCCTGCGCGCAGTGCAGGCGCGCATCGCAGGGGAGCTGGAAAATGCCGGCCTACCGCTTTACGCCCAACATATCGATGAAATCGACACCGGCACACTGGTCGATATGTTCCGCGAAGATGAACACGCCTGCCTGCTCGGCACAGATGCCATCCGCGACGGCGTCGATGTACCCGGCAACGCCCTGCGCCTGATTGTCTTTGACCGCGTACCGTGGCCGCGCCCGACCATATTGCACAAGGCAAGGCGTGAGGCTTTCGGCGGGCGCGCCTATGATGAAACGATTACCCGCCTCAAACTCAAACAGGCCTTTGGCCGCCTCATCCGTAGTGAAAGCGATAAAGGCGTGTTCGTCATGCTTGATTCCGGTCTACCCACCCGCCTGCAAAGCGCATTTCCCAAAAATGTAGAGATAGTAAAAACAGGCCTTTCCAAGGTCACCGCCGCTATCCAGGACCATCTAGGCACATAACCACGCCGTCATTGCGAGTGCAGCGAAACAATCCGGTAATAATGCATCCCAAACTTGATTTGGGATCTCCTTCCGGTGGATCCTGACTTTCGTCAGGATGCAATTTTTGGATTGCCGCGTCGCTGACGCTCCTCGCAATGACGAAAACCGCGAAAATGTGGATAAGTTTCACTTTGAAATTCTCTCATGCGCAGAATCGGAGAATGCTAAAACTATTGCTGTGCAATAAAATGCGGTTTACACTACGCCCATACAAAAAACGAAGCCAGCAACAGGGATATGTTTACGTGAAGGGAGCCAGCGCATGACACCTTTTATTCGGGAACTGCCGATCCGCGATCCTCTAGAGGCGTTCAGCGCCCTTGAACATTTGCCCTACTCCCTGCTCTTCGACAGCGCCGACCTGAGCCATCCAAACGCCCGCTACTCCTTCATCGTCTCCCACCCGATTGAAACGCTGGAATATAAAAACGGTGTGATGCAGATCACCAACTGGGAAGAGCAGCTAAAAATCGAAGGCGAGCCCTTCAAAATCATCAAAGACTGCATGAAAAAATGGGTTCCGCAAAGTGAGCCAGTACGTGGCCTCCCCCCGTTTCAGGGCGGACTGGCCGGTTATTTTGGCTATGATTTGGGCCGCACACTGGAAAAACTTCCCGAAGACGCAACCGATAACCCCGATATGCCCGACCTCGCGCTGGGCATCTATGATCAGGTGCTGGCTTTTGATCATCAGAAAGACCAGGCCTGGATCATCACCCATGCACCCAGCTATCACGAAGCGCGCCGTAAACAAGACTACGTGCTGGGCCTGATCAAACATCCAACCCTCCACGCACCCTATCAAAGCACCCATCTCGAATGGGAATCCAACTTCGATGCCTGCAGTTACATGGATATGGTTGATAAGGTTATTGAATACATCAAGGCCGGCGATATTTTTCAGGCCAATGTCTCCCAGCGCTTTGACTCCGCCCTGCCCGCAGGTTTCAGCCCCTTCGCCCATTACCGGCATTTACGCGAGGTCAACGCCGCGCCCTTTGCCTGCTATATGAATTGCGGCGATATCAGAATCTCCTCCGCCTCGCCCGAACGTTTCCTGACGGTTAAGGATACCCGCGTCGAAACCCGCCCCATCAAAGGCACGCGGCCCCACATCGCCAACACTGCGCTCGATCAAAAATACCGCGAAGAACTGGAAACCAGCGAAAAAGACCGCGCCGAAAACACCATGATCGTCGATTTGCTGCGCAACGATTTATCGAAAGTTTGTAAAGTGAAATCGATTGAGGTCAGCGAGCTATGCAAGCTCGAAACCTTCGCCAACGTTCATCATTTGGTCTCCACCGTGCGCGGGCAGCTCAAAAGCGGCAAGACCCCACTCGACCTGATGCAGGCTTGCTTCCCCGGCGGTTCCATCACCGGCGCGCCCAAAATTCGCGCCATGGAAATTATCGAAGAACTTGAACCCTCACGCCGCGGCCCCTATTGCGGTGCCATGGGCTATGTCGGATTTGACGGCACGATGGACAGCAACATCCTCATCCGCACGCTGGTCTATGAAGGCACCGGCGCCCGCCAACATGTGAGTTTTCAGGTCGGCGGCGGCGTCACCGCGGATTCACAGCCCGAAGATGAATATCAGGAAACCTTCCACAAAGCCGAAGGGCTGTTCCGCAGCTTCGAAACCGATCACCACGAAATCGAGGAAGAGATTTTATTAGCGGGTTAATACAGCTAAATTTGCAGCCATGCACGGATCAACTCTAGACAAATCCCGACTTAATAGCTCTTTCAAAAACGGATTTTGATTGAACAAATACGATACAAGCCCTTGCGCTTGTTCATTGCCGGAAAAAGCCACCATAGCCCCGCGCATAGCATTTGATATCGGCACCAGATCCTCTGCTTCCAAAGTACGTATCACATCAAGCTCATCTTCAAGGATTTTTTTAAATAAAGCGGCTCTTCCCACCGGCCTTTCCATTTGAACAGAAAGCTGCAACCTCTTTTCAATACGCTCAACATCAGACAAAGAACCGAGCACTTTGCTCCACACGTTGCTCTTCGCAACAAGAAATCCAGCCCTCTCTTTAAAGGTGTCCGAAAAACCATCAAAGGCCTTTTGAGCACCATCAGAAAAAGCGTTCCATTCCTCCTGATTAAATGCATCACATTTTTTTTCTGCGGCATTAACCCCTTGTTCAAAAAGCTCAAACCGATACTCTTCTTCTTGCTCAGGAAATTTTGGATTTTCTTCAGGAGTAGCCGCCGCATTAAACCACTTGCAAATCCGCTGAAATTGGCTTTGCTTTTCGGAATCCTCTGATAAAGGCGCAATTGCTTTCACAGCCTCAGCCATAGGAAATCTCCTCTTTTATCCGTCTTACTCAAAACCGAATGCCCGTTATACCGTTTTTATAGCAAATAACAATCTAAAAATGCACGACAATGCAGAATTTTCATATATTGCCAGCAGCCCCCCGAATATGCTTTATAGAGCCATGTTTTTAGTCATCGATAACTACGACTCCTTCGTCCATAATCTGGCACGGTATTTTGAAATGACCGGCGTTTCCACGCAAATTATCCGCAATGACGCCATCACCATTGACGAGATCAAAGAGTTGAAGCCCGAAGCGCTCATCCTTTCGCCCGGCCCCTGCACCCCAAAAGAAGCGGGCATCTGCGTTGAAGCGGTCAAAACCCTAGGGCCCACCCTGCCGATGCTCGGTGTGTGTCTGGGACATCAGGCCATCGGCGAAGCCTACGGCGCAATAACCCTGCGCGCCGACACCCCCATCCACGGCAAAGCCACCGCCATCACCCATAATCAACAGGGCCTGTTCGCGGGCCTCCCCTCACCGCTAAATGTCGGGCGCTACCATTCCCTGATCGTACAACCATCCAAGACCTGCCCGCTCATAACAGATGCCCAAACCGGCAGCGGCGAAATCATGGCCCTCAGCCATCCTGCCCATCCGGTTTACGGCGTACAATTCCACCCCGAAAGCGTCCTGACCGAGCATGGCCAGCCCCTCGTGCAGAATTTTGTTGATCTGGCACAAAGCTGGCATAAACTAAAAGCTTCTGCGGCTTGAATATACAAGTCAAATCCTTCAAAATCGTCATCCCCGCCCATTTGAAAAATGAGTGCGGGGATCCGGATGCCCGCATAAAGCGGGCATGACATTGGGACAAAAGCAACACGCATGAACAACATCAAAACCCTCACAGTTTATCTCGGCTCTTCCGGTCATGCGCGGCCCGTATTTAAAGACGCGGCCCGTGCCCTCGGCCAGATCATCGGCGAAAAGGACATGCGCCTGACCTATGGCGGCATGGACGCCGGACTGATGGGCCTGCTGGCCGGGAGCGCTCTCAACACCGGCGCCCACGTTACCGGCATCATCCCGCGTAAACTCAAAGACAGCGAGCGCATCCTTAGTAATCTTTCCGAAACCATAATGGTCGAAGACCTCTGGGACCGTAAAAAACGCATGTTTCAAATGGCCGATGCAGTCATATCTCTACCCGGCGGCTTTGGCACGCTTGATGAAAGCCTTGAAATGCTCTATTGGGCACGTCTCGGCCTGCACACCAAACCTCTCGTTTTGGTCAATATCGAAGGCTACTGGGACGACATGATCGCTTACCTGCGCACCCTGCCCGATTTTGACAAACGCTTCCTGCTGATCGTAAATAGCGTCGAAGATGTAATCCCCGCACTAAACGCTTACAAAACGGATGAACCGGTAAGCCCACCGGATCACTACCCCCACTTCGAAGATGAAATCACCAGGGGCACCGATGAACCCATCATCATCGACATCCCCAGCGTCGAAAACTCATACTACGTCGCCTGCGCGCTCGGCCTGAAACAATTGCACAAGCACAAACGTCCAATCGGCTTCCTCAATCAGAATGGTGAATTTGACGGCCTGCTGAAATGGATACACACCGCCGCCGAGGAAACCTTCATCACCAAACATTGCCTGGAACTTTTCACAGTTAAAAGCGACGAAGAAACTCTGCACGAGGCATTAAAGCATCAGGATTTCGTAGAAATAGACCTTCACAACGCCAAATGGGGACCGCGGGAAAAATAACCCTCGACACACTCCTTAAAAAAGCGCAAGTCCCTCGCTAGAAAAATTTACAGAACTGCCATATGGCTTTTCTGACCGAATTTCATAGGACAAACGAAAAAAATCTTGTTGATATTCTCCGGGGAATGCCTTGTCATATTCCTCTTCGACAATCCGCCTAAACGTTTGCATATAAGCCTGCATTTCAGGCAATTCTTCAATTCCTAAAATCGTAGCCAGATCTATTGCAAAAATTGCGGGCACAAGCTCATCCCGTCGCGCAACACAGCCTTCAAGAAACTGCCGATCAACCGCATTTTCCGGATGCTCAATGCCTAAAAAGTGCATCATACTCATCATGAGATAATCATCGGAATAATAACGATCAAACCACTCCGGTTCTTCGGACATCATTTGCCCGTGCAACTCAAAAACATCCCTTAAAAAAAGCCCTGTCGAATAAACACCTTCATAAATTTTCTGAGAAACAGTTTGCCGATCTATAGTACCACAGAACAATGTTTCGTATTTTTGCGCCAGCGCCGTGCGCAAAGCACCGTAACGATCCGCCAGATCTTGAATTTCAAGACCGTCAAGACCAAGCGGTTGTCTTCCCAAAGATTTTAACGCCGGATCTTGCGCTGTAATTTTGTTATAGTGCCGCATCGCATATTCATGCGCCATCTTTCCAGAGCAATCAAAATTCGTCGTTATCCCTACCTTATCAGGAGTAAGAGACAAAATATCATCATTTTGCGCTCCCTCAGCCGCCTGCGCAAACGCAGCACTGGCGCTAACACTCAAAACAACAGCTACCAAAGCAGCAGGAAATTTTTTCATAATAAAATTACCCCGTTTTCAAATTGAAAAACGGACCCTACAAAAATATAAAGATTATGTCAATAAAAAGCTTTTTCCTGCCGTATATAACGCCCAATACCAACGACGTTTGAAACCAGAATCCCGCTCATAAAAATCAGCCCCGGAATGCTGAGAATTACCGTATAGACGACCAGCCAGAAACATTGATGGCCGAGTAAACAAAAACGGTAAATATAAAAACGCTCACGGAAGAACTGGGCCGCCGTGTTCAAGCTTGCCCCTAAAACAGCACACCAATCCACCCAGCCCTGCACAAGGAATATCGCCGCGACATAAAGAACACACAGATATGCAACCAAAAACAAACGTTGTACCCGTTGCGCCAAGAGGCCGGAACCAAAATCACGCAACGCCGCCGCAAACGCAATAAAAGTCGGCATCCCATATCCCAGCCCCCAGAAGTGCACAGCAATCCACAAATTGGCAAAGGATTGCGTCAAAATAGTATGGCGTGGTTTAAGCAGCTGAAAAGAGGCAGCAAAAATCGCAAAACCGACAAAACCGATCATCTGTACGGCCACGAAATACGTGCCGCCAAGCGATTGTAAAATGTCAGAAAACAAAAAGCCCCCCTATGTGACGAGATGGCCCGTCACAGCGGAAAGCTTGGCCTTAAACAAATTGAGACGCTTTTCAATACGCGCCTTGTCGGCGGCTTCTTCGGCTATGCCCAGATCTTCATTCAGATCCGCGATTTTTTGCTCAATCTTCGCTTGATCAAGATCACTCACAAGAACAGCTTCCTCCGCCAGCACCGTACATTGCGCAGCGCTGACATCTGCAAACCCTCCCGCAATAAAAATCTTGCGCGGCTCACCCTGCGGTTCGTCATACAAAGCGACAACGCCCGGCTGAAGTGAAGCAACCAGCGAGGAATGCCCGGCCAGAACGCCAAACTCACCCTCCTCACCGGGGATCACAGCCATATGCACCGGCGCGGAAACCAGCTTTTCTTCAGGGGATACGAGTTCAAATTGAATTGTGTCGCTCATTGCTTAATCTTTCCTAGTGCCTAAGCCTGTTTAGCTTTCTGGATATTTTCCTTACTAAGCAGGTTTTTACATGTTCCACATCTCAAACTGTAAAAGGGAATACAAACAATCCAAAAACCACAAGTCAACAAAATCATTAACAATGTACCCAACCCCATGGGCCGCACAGGAAGAACTTCTTTTTCACAGTTATTACAGAACACTTTGTTCATAACCTAAACCTTTATTTTACATAACGAAAACCCTATTAGGCGCACACGGATTTCAAAGCATTTTGAGGCGAGAATGCTGGGTTTTGAGAACCGGAGCGCAGCGTACATTTTGGTACGTGAGCACCGGAAGCACAAAAACACAGTATTCACAGCCCAAAAGGCGAAGAAAACCTAAGCAGCCTCCGCCGCCATCTTCTTGGCTTTTTCCACCGCCTGATCGATCGTGCCAATCATATAGAACGCGCTTTCCGGCAGATGGTCATATTGCCCGTCAACAATCGCTTTAAAGCCTTTGATCGTGTCTTCGAGCTGACAGAACACACCCGGCGTACCGGTAAACACCTCGGCCACATGGAACGGCTGTGACAAGAAGCGCTGAATCTTACGCGCGCGCGCCACAACCAGCTTGTCTTCTTCAGAAAGCTCATCCATCCCGAGAATAGCGATGATGTCCTGCAGGTTTTTATATTGCTGCAAAGTCTGTTGAACGCGGCTGGCCACGTCATAATGCTCCTGCCCAATCACGCGAGGATCAAGAATCCGCGACGTCGAATCCAGCGGATCAACAGCCGGATAAATCCCCATCTCGGAAATTGCACGCGAGAGCACGGTCGTCGCATCCAGGTGCGCAAAGGTCGTCGCTGGTGCCGGATCGGTCAAGTCATCCGCAGGCACGTAAACCGCCTGAATAGAGGTGATCGAGCCTTTATTCGTGGACGTAATGCGTTCCTGCATATTCCCCATTTCGGTCGAAAGCGTAGGCTGATAACCCACAGCGGACGGAATGCGCCCCAGCAAGGCAGAAACCTCGGACCCGGCCTGCGTAAAGCGGAAGATATTATCCAGGAAGAACAGCACGTCTTGGCCTTCTTCATCACGGAAATACTCCGCCATCGTCAAGGCAGACAGCGCCACGCGCGCACGCGCGCCCGGCGGCTCGTTCATCTGTCCAAACACAAGCGCCACTTTAGAGTTTTTGTAATCATGCTCTTTAATAACGCCCGCTTCCATCATCTCGTGATAAAGGTCGTTCCCTTCGCGGGTTCGCTCACCGACGCCGCCAAACACAGACACGCCGCCGTGGCCTTTCGCGATATTATTAATCAATTCCTGAATGGTCACAGTCTTACCCACGCCCGCGCCGCCAAACAGACCGATCTTACCGCCTTTGGCATAAGGACACAGCAGGTCAACGACCTTAATCCCCGTCACAAGCTGCTCAACTTCGGTCGCCTGATCTTCAAACGCCGGCGCTGCGCGGTGAATTTCCCAGCGCGCTTTTGTTTTCAGCGCAGGCCCTTCATCAATCACCTCACCTGTCACATTCATAATGCGTGAAAGCACTTCCGGGCCAACCGGCACAGAGATCCCCGCGCCCGTATCAACAACTTCCGCGCCGCGCACCAAACCATCGGTCATATCCATCGCAATCGCGCGCACAGTGTTCTCACCAAGGTGCTGTGCCACTTCCAGAACCAGGCGGTTGCCCTGATTGTCCGTCTCCAGCGCGTTCAAAATCGCCGGCACTTCGCCTTCGTTGAACTGCACATCCACAACCGCCCCCAAAACCTGAAGAATCGTGCCAACCGCACCTGTTGCTTTGCTCTTTGCTTTCGCTTTCACCATTTTTTCGTCCTCTTCGTTTAGAATGCTAGAATTTTGGAATATTGGAATGTTAGAAATTTCTAGAATTCTAATATTCCAGCATTCCAATATTCCATTTAAACCGCCTCCGCGCCGGAAATAATTTCGATCAGCTCCTTGGTGATATAGGCTTGGCGCGCCCGGTTATAGGCCAGCGTCAAACTGTCAATCATCTCCCCGGCATTGCGCGTCGCGTTATCCATCGCCGTCATCCGCGCGGCCTGCTCTCCGGCGGAACTATCCAGTAAAGAGCGGAAAATCTGCACCCCGATATTACGCGGCAACAAGGCATTCAAAATCTGCTCTTCCTCTGGCTCAAAATCATACGGAGAGCTTAAACCCTCCTTGGTCTTTTCATCCTTTTTCGGCGCTTTTTCCACCGCTTCGCTCTCCAGCAAAGCAAAAGGAATAATCTGCTGCACAGAAGGCTTTTGCGTCAGCACAGAAACAAATTCGTTATAAACGAGATGACACACGTCAAATCCGCCAGCATCAAACCGCTCCAGCACATATTCGGTAATCTGGCTGGCATCGGCAAACTCAACCTTTGAAGCCCCCGTGATCCCGATAAATTTTTGCTCGATTTTCTTTCCAAAATCACTGCGCAGCAAATCACGCCCCTTACGCCCGACACAGACAATTGAAATATCCTTACCCATGTCTTGCAGCTCTTTAATCTTTGCCCGCGCTTTCTTAACAAGATTACCGTTAAAACCGCCGCAAAGCCCCCGATCAGCTGTCACAATCACCAGCAAATGCTTCTGATCACTGCCTGTTCCGACCAACAGCGGAGAACTCGCATCGCTCACCACAACGCCGCCGGCCACGCGCGCCATCATCTCGGCCATGCTCTGAGCATAAGGCTGAGACGCTTCAGCCTGCTCTTGAGCCTTGCGCAGCTTGCTTGCGGCCACCATTTTCATGGCTGACGTGATCTTCCGGGTCGATTTAACCGAAGCAATCCGGTCTCTGTAATCTCTCAAACTTGGCATTTTTTTCTCAGTTACAAGTTACAAGGTTCAATGTGCCAGATTCTTGTAACTTGAACCTTACACCTTAAATCTAATTTTTAAGCCGCCGCCTTTTCACCGGCAAAACCATTGGTAAAATCACCAATAAATTCACGCAGCTTGGCTTCCAATTCGTCGGAAATTTTCTTTTCTTCCGCAAGCGCATTAAGAATGTCCTGCCCAGATGAACGCAAAGTTTCCAGCAAACGCGCCTCATAAATTTCCACATCGGAAACGGCAATCCCGTCAAGATAACCTTTCGTTCCAGCGAAAATCACTACAACCTGCTCTTCAACAGTCAGCGGAGAATATTGCGGCTGTTTCAACAGCACGGTCAAACGCTCACCACGCGCCAGCAATTTCTGTGTCGAAGCATCAAGATCGGAGGCAAACTGCGCGAACGCTTCCATCTCACGGTATTGCGCCAGCTCCAGCTTGATCGTCCCGGCCACCTGTTTCATCGCCTTGATCTGCGCCGCAGAACCAACGCGTGATACAGACAGACCCACGTTAATCGCCGGACGAATACCTTTATAAAACAGCCCCGTTTCCAGGAAGATCTGACCATCGGTAATCGAAATCACGTTCGTTGGAATATAGGCCGACACATCACCGGCCTGTGTTTCAATAATCGGCAGAGCGGTCAAAGACCCGCCGCCTTGATCATTCGACATTTTCGCCGCGCGCTCCAGCAAGCGAG
The DNA here is from genome assembly GCA_020638335.1 of Rhodospirillales bacterium. Lineage (GTDB taxonomy): Bacteria > Pseudomonadota > Alphaproteobacteria > Micavibrionales > Micavibrionaceae > TMED27. The sequence continues at coordinate 90,985 of JACKIT010000002.1, read as the reverse complement.
AGTGAATGTAAAACACATCGCCCGGATATGCCTCACGACCAGGAGGACGACGCAGCAGCAACGACATTTGACGATACGCTACGGCCTGTTTCGAAAGATCGTCATAAACAACCAGGCCATGCAAACCGTTATCGCGGAAATACTCACCCATAGCCGCGCCGGTATAGGCCGCCAGATATTGCATCGGCGCAGGGTCGGACGCCGTCGCGGCCACCACGATCGAATATTCCATCGCGCCCTGCTCTTCAAGCTCTTTCACCAGCTGCGCCACAGTTGAGCGTTTTTGCCCGATCGCAATATAGATGCAGTAAAGATGCTTCTTCTCATCAGACGCTTTGTTGATTGTGCGCTGATTAATGATCGTATCAATCGCCACAGCCGTTTTCCCGGTCTGACGGTCGCCAATGATCAACTCACGCTGGCCGCGCCCGACAGGCACCAGCGCATCGACAGCCTTCAAGCCCGATTGCATCGGCTCAAACACAGACTGACGCGGAATAATCCCCGGCGCTTTAACTTCAACGCGGCTGGTTTTCTTGGCCTTGATCGGCCCTTTGCCATCAATCGGGTTCCCCAGACCATCAACAACGCGGCCCAAAAGTTCTTTCCCAACAGGAACTTCCACGATTTTCCCGGTCCGGCGCACAATGTCGCCCTCTCTAATATTGCGGTCATCGCCAAACACCACAACCCCGACATTGTCAGCTTCGAGGTTCAACGCCATCCCCATAACACCGCCCGGAAATTCAACCATCTCCCCGGCCTGAACATTATCCAGACCATAAACGCGCGCCACACCATCACCGATGGACAAGACCTGACCGATCTCGGCTACATCCGCCTGCGCACCAAAATCGGCGATTTGCTTCTTAAGAATCTCGGAGATTTCTGCTGCTTTAATTTCCATTATTTCAAATCCTCTTTCTTATGAACCGCGAATACACACGAATGAACGCGAATATTCAAGATAAAATAATACGTTTCCAGTCTAGTTTTGAATGTTTAAAATTCAGAATTAAACCAACATTCAACCCTGTTGCTTTCAAATAATTTAAAACCTGTCCTTGTTCGTTAGAACCGATTTTATCAATCGTTTTTAACTCAACAATAACCTTACCAAACACTATAAAATCAGGAACATAAAGCCCAACATTCTGACTTTTATAGTGAACCTCAAAACCGGGCTGCTGAGAAAACGGAATATCTTTTAAACCAAACTCAACAGCTAAAGCGTTTTCATATACTTTTTCCGCAAAACCATGGCCAAGCTCATTAAGAACAGACATGGCACACCCCGTTATTTGATAAACTTCGTCTTTCAATAATAACGGTTCATTCATATTTTCAAATTCGTGTCTATTAGCGTCCATTCGCGGTTCTATATTCTACCCAACTTCCTTCAAACCCACATTCTCATTCGCCCCAGAACCCATGGAGACTTTCAAGCGCTCCAGCTTCCGGCGTACGGAATCATCAATCATCAAGGAACCGACCGTCACCACCATACCGCCCAGAATATCGGGCTTCACATTCGCGGTCACAGCAACCTCTTTACCAATCGCTTTTGACAATGCCGCCTCCAGCTCTTTCTGCTGCTTCGCGCTCAAATCTTGCGCCACATCGACATTCACGGCAATCGCCCCGCGCCGCTTATCCAAAGCCGCCGCAAAGGCCTCAAGTATTTTTGGCAAACCGCTGAGCCGGCCATTCTTAACCAACAGCCCTAAAAAATTTTTGGTAACATCCTGAAATTTAGCGTGATCGGCCAAAGCCCCCATAGCTTTCAACAAAGAATCCTCGGCATAAAGCGGACTACGAATCGCACCTCTTAGATCCTCAGAAGACTCAACCATCGTCTTCAATTCCTGAAGATCTTTCTCAACCTTATCCAGCTTTTTTGACTCTTCAGCTAGTTCCATCAATGCATTAGCATAGCGTTGACTCACAACAGAAGAGGCTTGGCTTGATGATGACACGCTCTATGGCTCCCTTTGAGTTCTTTTTCCGTGTTGGGCGAGGATTTAGCATAGCGCGCCGACCATGACAAGCCCAAAAACCTTATTAAATGACGTTTTCAATGCAATATGTTGCCTCCTGAAAAACCTTACAAAATCTACCTTATTAACACACGAACTCTATTCCCAAAAATGCATCTTGAACCAGCCCGAATAAACGCTATACAAAACACATGATTTCACGCAAAAGCACCTTCACCCTTTTTACCCTGATTATTCTTGAAGGATATGTAGTTCTATCCTCAGAACTTATAGCCATTCGCCTAAACCTGCCTTTTGTAGGCAGCGGCACCGACACCATTTCAATTATCATTGCCGCAATTTTAATGCCTTTGGCCTTTGGCTATCACGCAGGCGGACGGTTTAAACCAGGAAATCATATAATATTCCCCGGCTTTAAAAATCATATAAACATACGCGAAAAACTTATTATCAACTTACTGACCGCACTCATATTCTTACTATTCGCTTTATCCTATAGTTTCATCGATCTGTTTTTTAACACCATATATGAAACAGGACTTAAAAACCGCATCATTGCCACCACGCTCTACGCTGTGCTCTTTCTCGTCACGCCCGTATACCTCCTAGGACAGACCATCCCTTTAAGCTGTAATTTTTTCAAGCAGAAAAAACTGGCTAAAATCACAGGAAAAATCTTATTTTGTTCCACTCTGGGGTCTTTTGCCGGAGCGATTTTTTCAACCTTGGTGCTCATGAGCCATATTGGCGTCCACAACACCGCCATCATCAATTTTTTCATTTTAGGATTATTGATTACACTTCTAAGCCGTGAAAACATGTCCGTGCGCATTGCCCTGACCTGGGCGCTTATACTCGCCGGAGTAATGACCAATTCCTCACAGGCAATGAGGAAACAACACGCCATTGTGGAAAACAACCAATACAACACGATTTCCATTATTCAAGATCATAATGAACGTCATCTGGTCTTGAATGGAAACATGTCCTCAATGTACTCAGATGATCATCGCAAATATAAATATGTTCAGTTCATTGAACAAATAGCACTCGGCCCCATTTGGAACGAAACCGAAAACCCGAAAGACATTTTAGTTATCGGTGCGGGCGCTTTCACCCTGGGATATGGTGATAAGGGCAATCACTATGAATATGTTGATATAGATAAAAGTCTCAAAGATATTGCTGAAAAATTTATTCTGAAACAACCTTTACAAAAGAACCAGACATTCCATCCCTTGCCCGCCCGTGCATTTTTGACACAAACGAATAAAAAATACGATGTTATTATTCTGGATGCCTATCAAGGAATTGCCAGCATCCCTGAACATCTCATCACACGTGAATTCTTTGCTGAAATCAAAGATCATCTAAAAGATGATGGAAAAATGTTAGGAAACTTTGCCGTAATGCCCAACTTCAAATCAGCATTCAGCCGCAACCTGGACAACACCATTCGCAGCGTATTTCCACACGTTTCACGTCACTCAATCCATGATTACTACGCCCTATGGCAAGAAGAAGACAGCGTCATAACAAACATAATCTATGTTTATCTCAACAATCCTGACGCCGACACAAAAACAATCTATTCCGATTTAAAAAACAGATCGTTCCTCGACGATCCCGGTGAGACCGATTAGCATCACATGCTATAGTAATAATGAAAGCAACTGAGAAAAAGCAAAAACCTTAAACTCGCCAAAAGCAAAACGCGATGGGTCAAGTACCATGGCAACCGCGCGAAATACCAAAAGATGCAAAACATAAAACTCTAAAGTCCGCCGCCCCAAAAGCATAAGCAGGGCCACCGGAGGAAAGGAGCGCACATTCACCCTTTCAAAGCTACATGGCTCAAACCGATACAACAAAATGCTCAAAACCATCATACCTGCCACAAAAAAGACAAACTGCCCCGCAGACAAACTCGGCAGCAACAAACTCTGCACCAAAACATAAACAAAACCACTGGCCGCAAAGAACGCCCAGATCATCTGGCGCGGCGCGCTCACATCCCCTTTATGCCGACGCAAAGCCCCCATAAGAGTAAACAAAAACCCCAGCGTCCCATATTCCACAAAAACCAGACTCGGCAACGCGGCGAATAAAAGCAAAAAGAACATTCCCAAAAAAGCATCGCGATTGCGTAAAGCATGCCTATAGAGCCAGTCCACGCTCATCCGCGCCAGAATGAGAGTAAAAATAATATTGAGAGGAAACAGATATTCCCCGGAGATAAGAGTAGAGACAACCACGACCAGCGCCATAATCCAAAACAATCGTGGTATCTCACGGCTACGCGCATAGCCGATCAGAAAAAACCAGATCGGCACGCTCAAACGCCCAATCACCCGCAGCCAGATCTCTTCAGGAAAGAAAAAATAACCGACATGATCCACGACCATTAAAACCAGCGCCAGCGCTTTCAGAAGATCATACGACGTCAGTGCAGAAGATATTTTCTGAGTTTTTAAAACTCCGCTCAAAGCCATCGCCAGTTCCACAACCCATATTCGTGAAGCCCCAAAGCCATCGCCGTAAATTTAAACGCCATAAGATGCAAAACATAAATGACCAGTGAATGACGCCCAAACAACCTGAGCATCCCGCTTAAAACCGGCCCCAAACGATCATCAAGCCCCTCATGAATTTTTGGCTTAAACGGGCTAAGCAGCAATAAGAAAACAGCCGTAACACCAGCCGATACAAACAAAAACTGCGCCGTCGAAAAGCCAAAACTCACCGCCTCAATCCCGGCATAAACCAGAATAACCCCGACCATGTAACGCTCTTGTAATTTCTGAACCGCGGCACCATCTTTAGGCCAATGCCGCACCATATACCCAAACCCGGCGATCAAAAATGCCAGCGTCCCATAATCAAACAAAACAAAACTCGGAAGAACCAACGCCGTCAAAACGCCAAAAACCATCCAAAACTGCGGAGATTCCGGCGCCAGATAAACCATGACTTTATCAATAACCAAACGCGTCAGCCCAATCGTCACCAGAATATCCAGCGCCAACACCGCATCGCCAGTGATAAAATCCGTAAGCGTTAAAATCCCCGCCCCCAGCCAGAAAACCGTCGGAACATCCCGGCTGCGCGCATAACCAACCAGAAAAATCCACACCGGAAAACTCATCCGCCCAACCGCACGCCACCACAAATCATCCGGAAAAAACACCATGCCAATATGATCAATAATCATCGTCAGCAATGCAAAACTCTTAAGGAGATCATAAGAGGTAATCTGGGCTGGTAAAACCTTGGCGCTCATAAAATAATGCTCTCATAAAATGCGCCTGAAAGGAAGGCGGCTGCGCCCAAACATTCGCCGTAAATAATGTTTGACATAACTTAATATTTTTGACATTTTACCCGCCATACAACATATAGCAAATATAAATGGAGATAATTATGTCAGGATCATTATCAGACTCATGGTATCAAGCAGATTCATCAGGCAAAACCATTACACTAGAGGACTGGCAGGAACTAAACCAAATCGTAAACGAAAAAGTCGCCGCAAGTCTCGGGGGCCGTCAGATAGAAACTGACAATATGGACCCCGAACCTGTCCACACATATAAAACATTAGGAATTCTATAAAAAACTCTGCGGATCGATGTCTATGTAGACCCGCACGGCTGACGGCACTTTCACCCCGCCAACCCAATGCGCAATCGTCTTTTGAATATCCAGCGCCTTATCCGCCTGCACTAACAAACGATACCGAAACTTCCCGCGCAGCCGCGCAAACGGCGCAGGTGCCGGCCCCAGCGTCGTAATTCCCTCTCCTTGCGGCGCAGAGCGCCCCAGCGCCTTGGCCACCTCAAGCACCTGCCCCTCATCTCGCCCTGACACAATAATTCCAACCAACCGGCTATAAGGCGGCATATGCGCCGCTTCCCGCTCCGCCGCTTCAACCTGAAGAAAGGCATCACGGCCTGCTGATCCCCCCCCACCCAAAGCGCTCCGCACTTCTTCCCTCCCCCCACGGGGGGGAGGGTTAGGGTGGGGGGGCGAATCTACAGCATGCGCAAGCGCCTTCATAATCCGGTGCTCCGGCATAAAGGTCTGGAGCAAGACGCGGCCCCGTTTATCCTCCCGCCCCGCACGCCCGGCCACCTGATGCAAGAGCTGATAACAGCGCTCCGCCGCGCGCAGCTCACCGCCGCCCAGCCCCAAATCTGCATCCACCACGCCCACCAGCGTCAAATTCGGAAAATGATGCCCCTTGGCGATAATCTGCGTCCCGATAATAATATCGATCTTGTTGTCCTTGATGTCTTGCAACATCTTGCTAAGCACCTCACTGTTTTCCGCCGTATCACTGGCCAGCAGCAAAATATTAGCCTCAGGAAACAAATTGCGCGCCTCTTCATAAATCCGCTCCACCCCCGGCCCGCAGGCGACAAAACTATCCTCCTCGCTGCATTCGGGGCAATGCTTCGGCGCGCGCTGCGAATACCCGCAATGATGACACTGCAAAGAACCGCTCTTTTTGTGTTCCACCAGCCACGCCGTACAGCGCGGGCACTCCATCCTATGCCCGCAAGACCGGCACAGCGTCAGCGGCGCATAGCCCCGCCGGTTGAGAAATAATAACGTCTGCTCCCCACGCTCTAGCGTTTGAACCATCGCCTCTTTCAAACTGGTCGAAATAAAATGCTGCGCATCAGGCTTGTCTTCTTTATTGCGCATATCGACAAGCTCAATATCCGGCATCCGCGCCCCGCCAAACCGGTCGGGCAAATGCAAATGCTCATAACGGCCTATCCAAACATTATGCACCGTCTCAAGACTCGGCGTGGCTGAGACCAGCACAATCGGAAAACCGCCTAGTTTCGCGCGCACAACCGCCATATCCCGCGCATGGTAAATCACGCCGTCTTCCTGCTTATACGCGGGCTCATGCTCTTCATCGACAATAATTAACCCCAAATCCTGATAGGGTAAAAACAGCGCCGAGCGCGCACCCACCACAACCTTGGTATGACCTTCCGCCACACCGCGCCATGTGGTTTTGCGTTGACCCGCAGACAAGTGCGAATGCCACAATGCTGGCGCACAACCAAACCGCGCTTCAAAACGGTCCAAAAACGCATTCGACAACGCAATCTCAGGAAGCAAAATAAGCACCTGCTTACCGTGCTTCAACGCTTCAGCCACGGCCTCAAAATACACTTCCGTCTTCCCCGCGCCCGTCACCCCGTCCAGCAACGCCGCGTGAAATTCCTTCGCCTTCACCGCATCTTTTAACCGCCCGGCCACAGCGTCTTGATCTTCCGACAGAATTGCATGACCATGCTCAAAATCAGGCCGCTTGCATGGCGCCGGATTAAAAATATCAACTTCCCGAACCAGCCCCTTGCCGACCAGCCCCTTCACCACGCCCGCACTGACATCCGCCGCGCGCGCAATATCCGCGGCAATCATCGCCTGCCCGCTGCCGAGCGCATCAAGAACCTTTTGCTGCTTATCCGTCAGTTTGATATTTCTAACAACGTCATTGCGAGCAGAGCGAAGCAATCCAGAGGATATAGATTGCCGCGTCGGATCTAGCGATCCTCCTCGCAATGACGAAGCGATTACATACCCCTTCGCCGGTTTAACAGGCATTAACCCTCCAGGAGCCGACAGCGCCATTTTCAGCACAAAACCTTTCGGCGACATCGTATAACGCGCCACCCAATCTATAAATTCGCGCATCACCCGCGGCATCGGCTTCATAGAGTGTTTAAGGACAATCGCCTTGAGCTTTTCAGGTTTCACATCGCCAACCGCCTCGCCCCACACGACTGCCGACACCTCGCGCCCGCCAAGCGGCACGGTCACGTAATCACCGACCTGCACATCCATCCCCTCCGGCACAATATAATCATAGGCCTTATCCACCGGGTACGGGACAAGGATAGATTTGCAGTTTTGCGGAACGCTCTGCGCGCCTTCTTCAAACAATTGCACCTGGGACATAATCTATATATTAACCACAGATGGACACAGATACACACAGATAAGGAATTTCGAATAATATAATCTGTGTCTATCCGTGTTTATCTGTGGTAAAAACTCTTAAATTTAAAAATTCAAAGGGCAATATTAATGAAGTTTTTCGTCGACACAGGTGACATTGATGAAATCAAATCTTTGGCCGCCACAGGCATGGTCGATGGGGTAACAACCAACCCCTCTTTGATCGCCAAATCGGGAGGAGACTTTAAAGAGGTCATTCAGCAGATTTGCAGCATCGTCGATGGGCCTGTATCGGCCGAAGTCGCCGCCACCGACTACGATACCATGCGCAAAGAAGCCGAAGTCATCCGCAAATGGGGCGACAACATCGCGGTGAAAGTGCCCTTGACCGAAGACGGGCTGCGCGTGTGTAAAGAACTCTCCGATGACGGAACGCTTGTCAATGTGACGCTGTGTTTCTCACCGGCTCAGGCCATTCTCGCCGCCAAAGCCGGCGCTGCCTTTGTTTCGCCTTTCGTGGGCCGCCTCGATGATATTTCCCAAGATGGCCTGCAGCTGATCTCCGACATTGTACGCATCTATGATAATTATCCGCAGTTTGACACCGAGGTGCTGGTCGCCTCCATCCGCAATCCTCTGCATATTGTCGAAAGCGCGAAAATGGGTGCCCATGTCATGACCGCCCCACCTGCCGTCATTCGCCAGCTTTACAAACATCCCCTCACAACATCCGGCCTCGCCGCCTTTGTTGAGGATTGGAAAAAAACTGGTCAGAGTATTTTGTGATCAGTTTATTGAATCCGGCCCAGAGTTAAACGGATTGTCACTATCCTCAAACTCAACGCCTGCGTTTTCCTCACGCGATAGCAGATTGAGCATTCTAACTGCACGGGCATTGCCAGCGTTTTTACGTTCAAAGTTACAGTAACTTTCCCAGCTTTTTCCAACTTGCGCTTGCACAGCAGCTTGGCGCCAAAGTATGAGAAGAATGACTTCTCTTCCCCTGTTTTCCTCAAAAGCTCTTTGAAGAAGAGATTTTTTTATATCCAAACGAGAACGAATCATTAGGTTTAAGAACTATTTTACTCAAGCTGTTTTTTATTACATAATCACATTATCAAAAAAAAAAAATCTAGTGCTAATTTTTCTCACCTCTTGGTAAAGACGTATCTCGATGTTAGAATTTGCTCTATGTCTGACACCGCCTCTCAAAAAGTTGAACCTTCCGTGACCAGCAAAGACGACATTATTGAGTTCCTCAAGGAAAACCCAAACTTCCTGCAGGACAACCCTGACGTTTTTGAACTCCTCATCCCGAAGAAAAAGCGTGGGGTACGCGGCCAACCCGCCGATTTTCAGGCCTATATGATCGAGCGCCTCAAAACGGCAAAGGACGAGGCCATGGAGACCACGCGCGAAATCGTTGAAAGCTCGCGCGCCAATATGAACAACCAGCAGCGCATCCACGCGGCGATTCTGCGCCTGCTCGAAGCGACAAACTTCCATGACTTCATTCAGGCCATCACTATGGATCTGGCCGGGATGCTCGATGTTGATATTGCTGTGCTGATTGTCGAGACCGACGGCGACGCCATCCCCCATATTCAAACCACCGGCATCACCGCCGTGCCCGAAGGCACCGTCAACCAATGGATGGGGGATAAACCGGTTCTCCTGCAGGATCATATCAACGGCATCGAAGCCATCTATGGCGGCGGCGCCACGCTGGTCAAATCACAAATCCTGCTGCATATCGGCATTTCAATGGATACGCCCCCGGCCATTCTCGCGTTCGGCAGCCGCGATCCGGACATGTTCAACGAAACTCAGGCCACCGACCAGATCCTCTTCCTCGCCCGCGTCATTGAACGCTGCCTTAGACTGTGGCTGAGCGTTTAAACTGCGCACTCTTCAGGAACAAAAGCAGGATTGCCTGTCTCTGGATTCGTTCCTTTAACAAAACGATACTCACCGCCATTATGATCAACCGTAAAATCTGAACGAACAGATGTTCCAACGGCACTATGCTCAACAGCAAACATCAGCTGCTCCCCAACGCTATATGGTGAATGAAGGGCAGAAAGCTTACATCCAGCGCCTAATCGATCAGCAACCAAATATGCAGCACCAGCCCAATCGTCATTTACAGTCTTATCGTTACCCATAACCTTTAACCTCACTTCAATAATTATGAAAAATACTTATAGCGATACGATCAGGAAAAAGCAAGTTTTTCTACAAAGCCCACCGTGATACCATCTTGTAGTCGTTTAGATTAGAAATTTTACGGCCATCGAACCCGAAGGGTCAGCGCAGCTAACATTGTCGGCTTTTTCAAAAAGCGACGCAGTGTACAGATGGTACATGAGTAAGATTTTTGAAAAAACGGCAATTTGCAGAGCTGTAAAATTTTTAAGATAAATGACTATACCATGAAAGATGAGACCCTCGCTTTATGTGCCGCCGACCTAACCGATGCCCTGCGCCGCTGGCAGGATTATCTGCACCATGAAAAGCAGCTCTCCAGACATACGCTACGTGCATATAATAATGATTTAAATGTATTTTTAAAGTTCTTATATGAACATTTAGGCAAAAATCCGGGGTTAAACGACCTGTCCGGCATCTCGATCCGTGATTTTCGTGCCTGGATGTCACGCCGGGCGATGGATGGAGCGGGCAACGCCACCCGCGCCCGCGCCCTGTCCGGTATCAAGAACTTCCTCAGCTGGCTCGACAAACAGGGCATCACGCACAATGCCGCCATAAACGCGGTGCGCAGCCCGAAACTGCCGCACAAAATTCCCCGCCCCTTGCATGAAAAACAAGCCCGCAATGTACTGGAATCCGCCAATTTATTGGCCAAAGAAGACTGGATCGGCCAGCGCGACCGCGCCCTGTTCACCCTGCTCTATGGTTGCGGTTTGCGCATTGACGAGGCCCTTAGCCTGAATCTAAACGATATGCCGCGCGACGGCTTTCTGCGCGTCATCGGCAAAGGCAGCAAAGAACGCCAGGTCCCGGTCATTGATATTGTTGAGCAGGCATTACACGCCTATATCGATCTATGCCCTTTTCACCATACGTCATTGCGAGCCCCCCGCCTGCGCGGAGGACAGGCTCCGCGAAGCAATCCAGATTCTGGATTGCCGCGGCGAAGCTGCGCTTCTCTTCGCAATAACGCTCAACCGCTTTTCCTCGGCCAGCGCGGCGGACGGCTCAATCAGGGCGTCGCGCAAAAAGCCATGCGATCCTTACGCACCACCCTCGGCCTGCCGGAAAACGCCACGCCCCACGCCCTGCGCCACAGCTTTGCCACGCACCTGCTGCAAAACGGCGCCAATTTACGCGAAATTCAGGAATTGCTGGGCCATGCGAGCCTGTCGACGACCCAGCGCTATACGGAAGTCAATGCCGAAAAATTGCTGCGGATCTACAAAGCCGCCCATCCACGGGCTTAACGCCCAAGCTCAATCGGATCACGCTCCGGTTCGCATACTATTCGTGCATCCTCCACAGGAAGGTAGCCCAAGCTGATCCCTTCGGAAAAATCATCCTTAAGCTTGCCTTTACAAGCACATATAACGGTATGTCCTTCCCGTTTCTGTTGTAACGTTGTTCCTGTATGAGCACCGCTGTTTCCTGAAGCGCGCGGTTTAACAGTAAGAACGTTTGTTGAAATCCCCTCGCTGACACGCGCCGTCTGACCGGCCTGTTTGTTTTTATGATTGTTTCGTAGAATATCTTCTACAGCCGCCTCCGCCTGCTCATCACGCTTAACCTGTTCGATTTTGTGTTTTTTTTGTAGAGCACTCCCTGCATATGGAATGCCACCAGACCCTCCGTCCTGAGGACTAATGATATCAATACCATCACCGTAGGCGTATTCTCCCGAACACGCCATGCTGAAATCTAAGCCTGACATATTTGTTATCCTTCGCTGTTAACTACACGCCTGTCTAGCAAGTCTCCGCATGGAAATCAACATTTTTTTACATATCATACATACGCCTCCCAACCAACCACAAAAGAAGCAAAAAAAGCAACAAAACATACTTTTTTATTGCTATATAAGATTTTTATGTTATACGAAACAACGTGTTTTTTATAACATCAGCGAAGAAATTCAAATGTTAACTTACGAAGATATGGAAAGTCTTCAGGATGATAGAGGCGGTAGTGGCAGAAGTAACGCGCCCACCCCACTAAACAGACCAGAACAACAAATTCAAAAAGCAAAAGCTCTCAACAGTCGCATAAACGGGTCCGGCGACACCGGTTTTCAGGGTAAAGTTGTTGAAGACATCATAATTATGCCTTCCACGCTTACAATTTTATCCTCAAACATTAAAAACTTGAAAGAGGCGCTCCGTTGTTTCCCAGAGTACGATCTTGAGACACAAATTGATAATCCTGAAGCCGCCAAAGTAAAAGGTACTCTCGATCACCTGAAAGAAGATGAGATCATTGTTACATGCACATTGGATATGAGAACGCACAATCCGAAATTTGTCTCTCTCTGGTTAAAAAGCGATCTTGTTGCCCTGCAATTCAATGAACAGGCTCACCCTCGTCTGGATGATTCCAAACCGTTTTCTCTGGAAAAAGATACAAACTACGCAATTGTCGAAGCGCCAAAATGTGAAGCCACAGGAAATAAGGACCAGTTCTATATTCTTTTCGCCCGCGCAACCGGAGAAGCCGCAGAAAAGATGGAACAAAGAGGATACCTTCTTGCAGAAAGACCGCGCGCAAAGGACATTCCCATGTCAAGCGGGAAAAGAATGGCGGCAAACCTCCTTTGCATGTTTGGATGTGATCTTTAAAAATATCCCTATAATTAGAGCATCAAATATGGATCGGGCGTTTATGCACCGCCAGCGCGGCTTCCTTCACCACTTCGGTCAGGGTCGGGTGGGCATGGCAGGTTCGCGCGATATCCTCCGCCGTGCCCTGAAATTCCATGACAGAGACCACTTCCTGAATAAGATCGCCAACATTCGGGCCGATCATATGCGCGCCCAAAACCCGATCCGTTTCCGCGCAGGCAAGAATTTTCACGAAACCGTCCATCGCGTTCATTGCCCGCGCGCGGCCATTGGCCATAAACGGAAACTTACCGGCATTGTATTTCACACCAGCCTCTTTGAGCTGTTCTTCGGTTTTGCCGACATTGGCCACCTCCGGCCATGTATAGACCACACCCGGAATCAGGTTGTAATCGATATGCCCGGACTGCCCGGCCAGCATCTCGGCCAGAATAACGCCCTCGTCCTCGGCCTTATGCGCCAGCATCGGACCCGTGATCACATCACCGATCGCATAGATACCTTCCACAGATGTTTCAAAGAACTCATCGGTCTTGATCTGACTGCGCTCTGTCATCTCCACGCCAAGCTTCTCCAGCCCCAGCCCTTCGGTATAGGGCTTGCGCCCCACCGCCATCAGCACAATATCGACGCTCATCTTCTCTTCCACGCCACCGGAAGCTGGCTCCATCGCCAGATCCACACCTTTGGCACTCGCTTTGGCGCTCGTCACCTTCATTCCGGTCTTAAACTCAATGCCCTGCTTCTTGAATATCTTTTGCGATTCTTTGCGCACCTCGCCATCCATACCGGGCAAGATCTGATCGAGAAACTCAACCACAGTGACCTCAGCCCCCAAACGCCGCCAGACGGTTCCCAGCTCCAGCCCGATCACGCCACCGCCAATCACCACCATGCTCTTCGGCACCTCGGCAAGCGCCAACGCACCGGTCGAAGACACAATTTTCTTCTCATCAATCTCAATGCCGGGCAGAGAAATCACATCGCTGCCCGTCGCAATCACGATTGAATCAGCTTCATATTCATCCTTGCCGACCTTAACCTTACCGGGCGAGACAATCTCCGCCGCTCCTTCAAGGCGCGTCACCTTGTTTTTCTTAAACAAAAATTCAATGCCTTTGGTATTGGCTTCAACCACATCATCCTTAAACCCCATCATCGTTTTCAGGTTCAGCTTCGGTTTAACGTCAATCCCGATGTCAGAAAAATGATGCTCGGCCTCTTCAAATTTTTCTGAGGATGAAAGCAACGCCTTCGAAGGTATGCACCCGACATTCAAACACGTCCCGCCCAGCGTCTTGCGCTTTTCCACGCAGGCCACCTTAAGGCCCAGCTGTGCCGCCCGTATCGCGCACACATAACCGCCCGGCCCCGCACCAATCACAATCACATCAAATTTTTCAGGCATAAGAATTCTTCTCTATTCTGGTGTTCAAAACTATTTTAAACTACGCGAAACAGAGTAAAAGACAAGCCTCTATTCCATGCCGAAAAACATCTACGCCCACATGCAGACCGCAGTCGATATCGTGACCACCAGCGATCACCCGACCAACAAGATCGCCGCAACAATTGCCGGAGAAAATTGGGCCTTAAGCTGCGTCAATCACTGGCCGCCGGTCATCGCAGAGAAAATCGGTCGCAAAGCAGACATTGGCAATTCCTCCGGCACTATCCATGCCGAAACGGCCCTTATCATCGAGGCCGGGCAGCAAGGTCATAAAACCAACGGTGCATCTGTATTCATCACTGACCCGCCCTGCCCCAACTGCATGAAAAATCTGGCCGAGGCCGGCATTGCCAAGCTCTATATCGATCATAAAGGTTTTGATAAAGACTGGGCCAAGCGCCGCGGCGATGATTTTGAGAATATGTCGATGCGCATTGCCGAGCGTGCCGGAATTGATGTCTTCGTCATTTACCGCAAGGACCGGCGTTTTGAAGTCATCTCCCGCCACGCACCGGGGTATAAACCCAGCAACGAAAACCCTGTCAAAATCCGTCATTGCGAGGAGGCGCAGCCGACGAAGCAATCCATTGAGGCATTCTGGATTGCTTCGCTATCGCTCGCAATGACGCAGCACCGCGACGAACCCTTCGCGCTCACCTTGGCCACCGACAAAGATGGACAATGTTTCTCTATTATCACCAACTGCCACCCGACCATTGGCTACACTTCACAAACGCTCGAACACCCGGACAATAAATACAGCTATATCCTTGAACCGCTAAACCGCCTGTTGATGAACGCGCCGCGCTATGGTCTACATATCGACCCGGCCCATATTTACTCCAGCCGCGTACCCAGCGCGCGCGAACTGGTCAATATGATCGGTGCCAATCTCACCCAAATTCAAATCGGTGATACCAGCACCAGCCGCGATGAATGGGGACCAAAAGCGCTGGAACAACTGCTTAAGACAAACATCCTCACAACCAAAAGCTAAGCGAACAAAATTTATGCGGTGAATAGGAAGACAAGGCGAGCTGCACGGAGCGTATTAAACATACGCGAGTACAGCGAAACCGCAGTCTGACGCATTCATCCGTACAAATTATGGAGTGTTACACATCCAAAACCAGACGCGCCGGGTCTTCGATAGCCTGCTTAATCCGCACCAGGAAACTGACCGCTTCACGCCCGTCGATAATCCGGTGATCGTAAGAATGGGCCAGATACATGATCGGACGCGCCTCGATAGCCCCGTTCGGCATCACCATCGGACGCTGCACGATATTATGCATTCCCAGAATTGCCGACTGCGGCGCATTCAGGATGGGTGTTGAGAGCATAGAGCCAAAAATTCCGCCATTGGTAATGGTAAAAGTCCCGCCGGTCATTTCATCAATCGTCAACTTCCCATCACGCGCACGCGTCCCCAGATCAACAATCTTGGCCTCAATCTGGGCCATGCTCATCTGGTCCGCATCGCGGATCACAGGAACCACAAGCCCCTGCGGCGTTGAAACCGCTACGCCGATGTCATAATAATTTTTATAAACGATATCTGTCCCGTCAATTTCTGCATTCACCGCCGGGAACTCTTTCAGCGCGTTAATCGCAGCCTTCACGAAGAACGACATAAAGCCCAGCTTAATACCATGCTTCTTCACAAATTGGTCCTGATACTGTTTACGCAACTCCATCACCGGACCCATATCCACCTCGTTAAAAGTGGTCAGCATCGCCGCATTGTTTTGCGCTTCCTTCAAACGCGAGGCGATCACCTGACGCAGCTTGGTCATGCGCACACGCTCTTCACGCGGCCCGGTTTCAGCGCGCGGCGGATGAGCATCCGTCGCCGGTGCAGGCGCACTTGGCGGCAAACTCAATGACGCAGCCTTAGCCTCCTTATTATCAGCAATAAATTTCTGCACATCTTCTTTGCTCAAACGCTCACCAGAAGCCGGAACTTGTGCCGCCTCAAGATTGTTATCAGCCAGCATCTTACGCACAGCCGGAGACGTCTTAACATCCGCCGATTCAACCTCTTCCTTCGCAAGTGCAGGAGCCGCTTCAGCCGTTTTAGGCGCTTCCTCTTTCAGGGACTCGTCTTTTGCCGGAGCCGCCGCAGGCGTATCATTCGCAGCAGCAGCCCCCTCACCCATCTCACCAAGCAAAGCGCCAACCTCAACGGTTTCGCCTTCGCCCACGGTAATCTTGACAATCACACCGTCAGCCGGTGCATTCACCTCCAACGTCACTTTATCGGTTTCCAGTTCAACGATCGGCTCATCGGCCTTCACCGCTTCACCTTCTTTTTTCAGCCACTGCGCGACAGTCGCTTCGCTAACAGATTCACCTAATGTGGGAACAACAATCTGGGTCATGAGTATCCTGCTCGTGTTTATAAATATGCTCTTAAAAAACTACGCGCTAGGCAGCATAAAGGCAAGCATGAACACCGATAAATACAACTAAAAATGCACCCAGCCCGTTTTGGAAAAAGACATTTCCTGCCCATTCCTGTCAAAAACCTTCACGCCCGCACCAGCCTCAAAAATACCGGCCACAGACAGCGCCACACCCAAAGCTTCCGCCTGTTTCTGAAAACACTCTATATCCTCCGGCGCCACCGCCATAGCGAGTTCATAATCCTCACCCCAGGTCAGCAGCTCTTCGGCGCTTGCCTGCCCGTTTTCCAGCGCCGCACGCCCCTTTTCAGACAAGGGAATTTTATCAAATTCCAGCCGCGCACTCAGGCCCGAAACGTTACAAATATGCCCCAAATCCGCCAAAATCCCGTCTGAAATATCCACAGCCGCATGCGCGTATTTACGCACCAAAGGCGCAAGAACCAACGGCGGCGAAGGCATATGCAAACGGCTCAAATATGCATCCCCCAGTATGCCGCTCACCACCACCACATCACCTTCCCGCGCGCCAGAGCGCAAAACAGCCCTACCCGTCGGCACCAGGCCAAACACCGTAATCGACACGCTAAGCCCGCCTGCGCTCATCCCCGTCGTATCCCCACCTGAAAGCACAATTCCGTATTCTTTTTGATCCGCCGCCAGCCCGGCTGCAAAATCCGCCAGCCAACTCTCGTCCAGATCTTTCGGCAAAGCCAGATTGAGCTGATAAGCCAGCGGGTCCGCACCGCTGGACACCAGATCCGAAACATTGGCGCGCAGACATTTCCGCGCCGCATCGAATGCGCTCATCTCCTCGACAAAATGATCGCCGCGATTGGAGGTATCGCTGCTCACAACCAGTTGATGCCCCGCCGAAATGTCCAGCACCGCAGTATCGTTTTTAAGCCCATCCATCGACAGAGGTGCAAAATATTTTTCTATGAGATCAAACTCAGCCATAGATTTCCTTTCGTCACCCGCGAGCGTATGCGAAGCAATCCAGAAAAACAATGCGCTAATCCCTCTACCCTCTCTCCCACTGCGGCTAATGGTTTTCTAACGAAAACCAAAGCCTTCTTACCCTCTCCCTCTCCTCTCTGTGGGAGGAGGGGGAGAGGGTGGAGGGATGCAAGGTCTAGAGCACCCACACAAACGCCCGTGCAGCGGCTTCCACGTCCGGCACCTCACTGATAGAGCGCATCATCGCAACGCCATCCGCCCCGGCCTCCAGAACGGCCTTCGCATTGCCCGGTGTAATCCCGCCAATCCCCACAACAGGAACAGGCGACAACGCCGCCAACTCGCGAAACCTTTTACCATTCCCCTCCCCAAGAAGCGGTTTCCCTTTCCTGGTTTTAGTTATGTAAAACGGACCAAGACCTATGTAATCGACATATTCAGGGTTCACAGATCGAATCTGCTCTTCCGTAAACGCCGTTTGCCCGATAATTGCCTCCGCGCCAAGCTTTTCCCGCGCTTCTTCCGGTGAGGCATCGCCCTGCCCCAGATGCACCCCAGCCGCGCCCACGGCAAAGGCCACATCAATATAATCATTAACGATGAAGGGAATCCCCTCACCCCCCTCCCAGCTTCGGCTAGGCCCGGCTTCGCCGTACCAAGCCTCCACATCCCTCCCCCCTCTCCCTACATGTGGGGAGAGGGGGGAGGGACAGAGGGAGGGGGGAGAGGGGACAAATTTCAAAAGCTCCGCCAGTTCCGCAGCCTCCGCATAAATTTTCTTCATATCGCCGGATTTATTCCGATACTGCACCATCGTAATGCCCCCGCGCAGCGCGGCGACCACCACATCAACAATATCCCGCCCGCCGCACAAAGACGGATCAGCCACGAAATAGATGGAAGGGTTGAAAGGTCTCGCCATGATATAAGCTACAACAATAGTAAACACAAACTGTAGAAGTTACTCTGGATTGATATGTATCGCCTGCAAATCCAAGTTTGGTTTTCTGACAGAAGAAGAGTTAAGCGATTCTAATTGCAAGTGTAACCAGTCCAAACCAAAATTAAAACGGTCGCGCAAAGTAAGATGTCCATCTTCTCGACGCTGAAGTCTTTCATTGTGAGCACGCCTCTGACGCATTCGACCACAAAATTGGTTATGCAATCGATCAAACGATTGGTCGGGATTCGTATCTCCATAAAGATGTTCATATAAGCTGGGACAGTCCTGGCTTAAGCGGCGAAAAAAATCATCTGCATTACGAAACCGACCACTGACACGATCTACAGATGGCGCGTGCTGTCTATAAAGATAATACGCCTCTTCCAAAGACGCAATAACAACACTCACACCATAAGGAAGTGATTCATTACAATAACTCGACACTCCAAATATAGAATTCATTCACAACCTTTAAATTAAGATTATGAAAAATAACATACCAAAAAGGATTTTGCAACTTTTGGATTGCCGCACCTGCCACGCAGGCTCGCAATGACGAAGAGCTATACAGTTAAAGCTTCATCAATCAGCTTCGCCTGTTCTTGCATATGCCGGCTCATAAGGCCCGTTGCCGGAGCAGACGCAGACTTGCGCCCGACATAGCTTGGTCGCTTGGCTTTACCGCCCGCTTCACCCAGCGCCGCTTCAATCCGCCGGTCAACAAAGAACCAATAGCCCTGATTCTCCGGCTCTTCCTGACACCAGACCACATCGGCATTTTTATACGGCCTTAATTCCTCAGCCAGCGCACTTTGCGGGAACGGATAAATCTGCTCCAGACGCAAAAGCAAAACATCATCGATTTCCCGGTCACGCCGCTCAACCAGCAAGTCATAATAAACCTTTCCGGTGCACAAAACGACGCGCTTGATTTTTTCCGGCGGAGCCAGTTTATCCTGATCGTTATCCCACAAAAAGCGATGGAACGTGCTGCCATCGGTAAACATATCAATGCTTGATACCGCCAGCTTGTGCCGCAACAAGGATTTCGGCGTCATCATCACAAGAGGTTTGCGAAAATCACGGAGCATCTGCCGGCGCAGCGCATGAAAATAATTCGCGGGCGTCGTGCAGTTGCACACCTGCCAGTTATCTTCCGACGCCATCTGTAGGAAGCGCTCAGGCCGCGCCGAAGAGTGCTCCGGCCCCTGCCCTTCAAACCCGTGCGGCAAAAGCAAAACAAGGCCGGACATGCGCAGCCATTTACTCTCACCAGAAGAAATAAACTGATCGATCATCACCTGCGCGCCATTGGAAAAATCGCCAAACTGCGCTTCCCACAATGTAAGCGTTTTCGGATCGGCCAGCGAATACCCGTACTCAAACCCCAGCACCGCCATTTCGGACAACGGTGAATCATGCGCCTCAAAACGCGGCTGATCCGGCGCAATGTTACGCAATGGAATATGCCTTTCTTCATTATCCTGATCATACCAGATCGCATGACGCTGCGAGAACGTTCCGCGCCCGACATCCTGACCAGACAAACGCACCGCATAACCATCATCAAGCAAAGAACCGAATGCCAGCGCTTCCGCAGTCGCCCAGTCAAACCCCTCGCCGCTTTCCAGCATTTTAGTCTTTGCATCCAAAACCCGCTGCAGCTTATGGTTAATCGTAAAACCTTCTGGCACATGCGTTAGGACTTTCCCAATCTTCTGCAACTCGTCTTCCGTAATTGCTGTTTCTCCGCGCCGCGCATCCCCGGACGCCACTTTCAAACCTTCCCAGGCCCCGCCGAGAAAATCAGCTGCATTCGGCGCGTAATCTTTTGTCGCAGCAAACGCCTCTTCGAGATAAGCGTCAAACTCTGCAACCAGAGCCTCACCCTCTTCCGCCGTAATTACTTTTTCCTCCACAAGCTGCTTGGCATATTTCTTGCGCGTCGGCACCTGCTCGGCAATTTTCTTATACATCAAGGGCTGGGTAAAGGCCGGCTCATCACCTTCATTATGACCATAGCGGCGGTAGCAATACATATCGATCACCACATCGCGCTTGAATTTCTGACGAAACTCGGTCGCAATCCGTGCCACATGCACAACAGCCTCGGGATCATCGCCGTTTACGTGGAAAATCGGCACGGAGAGCATCTTCGCCACATCCGTACAATACGGACCGGAGCGCGAAAATTTCGGCATCGTCGTAAAACCGATCTGGTTGTTAATCACAATGTGAATTGTCCCCCCTACGCGGTAACCCGATAGCTCGGAAATCATCAGCGTTTCCGCCGTCACGCCTTGGCCCGCAAACGCCGCATCGCCATGCAAAACAAGCGGCAACACGCTCGTAGATTCCACCCCGCCGCGCTGCAATTGTTTCGCACGCGCCTTGCCAATTACAACCGGGTTCACAAACTCAAGGTGCGACGGATTCGCGGTTAAAGACAGGTGAATATTATTGCCGTCAAAATCCCGGTCGCTGGAAGTTCCAAGGTGATACTTCACATCACCGGAACCAAGAACATCGCCGGGCGTTGAAGAATGCCCCTGAAACTCCGCAAAGATCGTTGTAAAGGGTTTTCCCATCACATTGGCCAGCACATTCAAACGCCCGCGGTGCGCCATCCCGATCACAATTTCCTCCAGACCAAGCTGCCCGCCGCGCTTCATAATCTGTTCCATAAGAGGAATCAAAGCCTCGCCGCCATCAACCCCAAAACGTTTTGTACCCGGATATTTTTTATGCAAGAACTGCTCAAAATGCTCCGCCGCAATCAAACGCTGCAAAATCGCGCGCTTGCCATTCACCGTAAATTCAGTGCGGTTATGCGGCGCCTCGATGCGCTCTTGCACCCATTGCTTTTCATCCGGGTCGGAAAGATGCAAAAATTCGACGCCGATTTTCCCGCAATAGGTTTCCTGCAACACCCCAACAATTTCATTTATAGACGCATACTCCAGCCCCAAAACCCCGCCGATATAAATCGGTCGGTTCATATCAGATGGCGTAAAACCGTAATGCGAAGGTTCAAGCTCCAGATGGAATGTTTTTTCCCGCATTTCCAACGGATCGAGATCGGCCATCAAATGCCCACGCATGCGATAAGAGCGGATCAACATCAAAGCACGAATAGAATCGCTTGCAGCCTGCTTTGCTTCTTCATGTGAAGGTCTATCGTCAGCCCGCCGGCGCGGTGCACCGGAATCATTCGCAGGATCTTCCACCGCAACGCCAAAACGCCGCGCCGCTTTTGAATTTTCCGGCGGCGTCCAGCTTGCCCCACCCAGCTCTTGCAAAAGAGCCGCCTCACTATCATCAAGACCATCGAAAAAATCCCGCCAACTCGCATCCACCATATGCGGATCGGCCAAAAACTGCCCGTAAAGATGCGCAATATATTCGCTGTTCGGACCGGATAAAAACGTACGATTTTCAGATGATTGGGTCATGAATTTCGGCCTCCAATAGCCGCTTAAGAATTCTATTCAATATGGACTTAATATGTTACGCAGAAACGATCAAGAGTGCTATGGCTTTAACGCAGATCGAAGCTGTGAAAGCGCGCTATCTTCCGCCGCACTGATATTCATCGGGTGGTTCTCATCATCCTGCGTAAGACCGGACAGATTTTTGGTGATTTTCGTCAGAATGCTCCCGAAGATACCGCCCCCCTCATCAGGGTCATCAAACTCGCCAAATTCGCCATAGGCCTCAGCAACCGCAGTCCCGATTTCCATCAAAGCAGCTCTATAATTTTTAAGCTCTTCATCTGAAACACGCGATTTCAAGATATTAACGACCTTCTCGGCTTCTTCTGGTACATGCCAGCTCTGCGCCGCCCATTGCGGCCATTTATCACGCATCTCAACAGTCTCACGCATAATCTCTGCGGTAAAAGGTTTAGAAACATGCAGGCCCGCAATCGCCATAATACATTCTTCCAATCTGTCCATCTCTCGCTCATCATCACGCTCACCACTCTCATCATCCGCATAGCTGACAAACACGCCGACTTTGTAAGGCAGGCATACCAGCAAAGCGCGTTCATCATCAGAAAAATCTGCAAGAGAGCTCATAACAATCCTTCCTTAAAGTCCGTAATTCACGCCCAACGCGCCAGCCAAACGGTTTAGAGCCTTCCGCTCCTCGGCGCTGATATTCAAGAATTCATCAAATGATTTCACTGGCACTTTTTTCAACCGCGCCTTCACCCGGCTCAACGTATAGCTGGCCAGAAGTTTGAATTTATCAAGGCCAACCGGATCGTCATGCTCGCGAAATGCTACGGCCACAGCTTCGCCAAGCTCCATCAAGCGCATCGCATACACCGTCACATCTTTTTCATCGACATGCGCGCGCAAAATCTCCAGCGCCTGTTTGCATTCTTCCGGCACTTTGTCGATATGACTTGCCCAACTTTCCCACTCATCCTTACGCGCGAGCGTTTGGTGCATAATATATTGCAAAAGCTCGGAACCAAAAACCTGCTGGGAAAAACCATCGATCAAATTCGCCAGCGCCGTCAGCTCTTTGTCATGCGCCTTATCACCGCCCGCAGCATCACTATGACTCACCCAAAGCCCGGCCCGATAGGGCAGACTGACAATCAAGGTGCGCTGTTGCGCGCTCAACTGATCCAAAACGCTCATAATAAAAAGGCTCCCCGGCTCCGCCGTAGCTTGCCTTTTAAGTCTACAACGAAACCCGGGGAGCATCAAAGAGGGAAATACGGTTTTTGGAAAAGCCCGGCCATGCCATCTCCCTAGAGGGTGGGGTAAGATGGGGTATGGGTAGTGAAGGGTGCGGAGAATGACAAAGCCACGCGGGCAACCCATAAAAACCGTATCTCCTTACTTCCAGTGCTTGCTTAAAAACTATGGCAAAGCAGATTGAACATGCTCAAACAAGCGGCTAAACGCCGTATCATCAATCAACCAAACCATGCTGTAAACATAAGTACTTGTAATCATTCCATATATATAATTAAACATCTCATTCTTCCTTTTTATGCGTTGTAAGCAAGCCATCATACTTACCCGCTTCGTCCTGTAAGAAAGCGTTGCAACCCCCATGCCAGTTTTTACATAATGTAACTATCCCTCCCCTCTTTCAAGGGGGGAGGTTAGGAGGGGGGATCATTTTATGTAAGCTTGGCTATCTTTCTCCAATGAATAAGATTCCTCGACCACACGGAATGACAGGTAAGGCTTTGATAATAAAGGGTATCTACAAGAATCTAAAAAACAAAGAAACACGAAACCCCGTTTTTAAAACGGAGCCCATATGGGCGTTTGCAATATTCCATGGACCCGCATCAAGTGCAGGGTTTCATGTTTTTACAGTTTTGCAAAAAAGAAAAAATTACGAATCTGATAATAAATATTTATTTTCAATGAATTAGCACCCAAGCACACCACCCCGCACCCGGCCATTTTTGCCGCAAATCCTGCCGCCCGGCAATATTTTCCGTAATATTAAGTTTGTTAATCTGATTTTAAATAGCCGCAGCTATCCTGAACCAACGGACAACAGGAAAGACGGAAAAAATGTCTGCAGAGCTAATCTTTGAACAACTATACAAAAATATTGTCAGCAACCTTCATTCACCTGTGAGAAAAACATCCGTTGAAGAAAGAGCTGCAAACTTTATTAACTACACCAAAATCAATGAAAAGTTCTATCAAAAATCATCTAAACAACTGCTTGAAGAACTCGAAAACTCGTCCGCAGACCCCGCTACAGTAAAAGCTCTCAAAACCCATGTTCAAAGACTTAAAGCATCCGGAAAAGTCTCCGAAGATGTCGCCCGCATTTTCCTCGGCATAATTAAAAACGACAGCTTTAAAGCCACGACAACCCTATACAACAACGCCATAGCCATACCGGTCAAAATTCCCCCAGACCATGTAAAGATGTTAGGCGATGCATATTCAGCGGCAAAACAAGATGTCATGCGACACATCCCCTCAGCGGACGGTGGTGCTCACGACTTCTTCAATGCCCGCCAAGCGCACCCGACCCATTCGAGAATTTACATCTCGCCAAAGCCCGAACATGCGGCCGATGCAATGCGCGCATGGAAAGACGCTCTGTTCGAAACCGGAACACAACGCGACATTTACTTCAAATTCACTGACGAACCACGTAGATACGACAAAATCGTCATCTATGCAAACAGCGGCACTGAGGAACAAATAAAAAAAGCCGTCGAGGCTTTCCAAAATAAATTCCCGGCTGAAAAACTTCTGACGATGCCCTCAACAAAGGCAATCGCAAAAGGCATAAGCTACGCCCACAACCCGCAAGGATTGAATACGCTATTGGAAAGTATGGGATATGACAAAATTTCCTATAATCAAATGATCACCCAGCTTTTTCAAAAGTCTTTCGGCCTTTCACAATGGGATGCACACAATGCAGGAAACAAAGCCCCCACTCCGGGAGAACTCAAACCTAAAGCAAAGCAATATTTCAAAGAATTCGTAGAAGTCTCCGGCATTAACCCCGACACGATGATCGCAAAACACACCGAACTCAAACGCAAAAGCTGGACAAGCTGGCTAACAAAACAATCCGATAAACTTGTCCACGCTGCAAAATTCGTCGGCAAGCGTATCCCGGTCGTCGGCGCTTTTGTTACGGCCGCCTTTACACTCGCAGAAACCGGAAAACATGCCCTCAAAGGCGATTTTAAAATGGCCGGGGCCGCTTTGGCAACCGGCACGGTTGAGGCCGCAATTAACGGAACTGGCCTTGGAATGTTTGGGGCCGGCGATGCCGCCCGCGAGGGCACACGAAAACTCTTTATAGAAGCCGCCGGGGAAGAATTCGCAAAAATCGAAAAATCCGGCCTGCGTGAAATCGCCGAAAGCGCATTCGAACTGGCAGAAAATGCCTATGAAAGCATCACCGAAGAACCGGAAGCAGCCACCCCGGACACGCCAAAATCCAGCGCCGCCCCTAAACCGCCAGAGCTTGCTTAACAGCCCGCCCCAGTCTGAAAATATTTTCCGTAATATTAAGGTTTAACTGTCAATTTCAGACAAGGTTTAACGTGAGTTTCTCTATAGAAATATTGATCACCATTCTTACGGAGGCAATCTTCAACAAAATTTACGGTAAGCTTCCCAGATAATGGCGCCCCATCATCAAGTCTACGATCCAAACTTCTTAACATTGAAGGCGCCATAAGAACTTCGCTTTGCGGATTATCTAAATCTTTAAACAAAAACCCATCCCCATCTTCAACCATCTCAATTTTATCAGCGCTCCACCTATTATCTGCAGCTTCAAAAAACCGCATTGCAGCCCCCTGCTTGTACAAAACATCCTCTATATATTTCGCAAAGGTAGCTGTACGGGCATTCTCTATAAGCTCACGCCCCTTCGAGGGCTCGCCTGTAATCAAAAACCAAAAAACCACCAACACTAACGCAGTTACAATGACTGACCACCAAACACGCATTAAGCGGCCATAGCCTCGACAACGGCCTGCCCAAGCCCTGCCGGACTCTCGGAAACCACAAAACCACATTCGCGCATTTTCTTCATCTTCGCCGGCGCCGTATCATCCGCGCCCGAAATCAATGCCCCCGCATGGCCCATGCGTTTGCCCGGAGGCGCAGTCGCCCCGGCGATAAACCCGGCAATCGGCTTCTTGGTTTTTAAGCCCTGATAATATTCCGCCGCTTCAATCTCGGCTGTCCCGCCAATCTCGCCGATCATCAAAATAGCTTCGGTTTCCGGATCGTTCATGAACATATCGATACAATCGATAAAGTTCGTCCCGTTCACCGGGTCAC
The DNA here is from genome assembly GCA_020638335.1 of Rhodospirillales bacterium. Taxonomy (GTDB): domain Bacteria; phylum Pseudomonadota; class Alphaproteobacteria; order Micavibrionales; family Micavibrionaceae; genus TMED27. Next base: position 64,617 of record JACKIT010000002.1, on the reverse strand, counting down.
CGCCGATACCGATACAGGTCGACTGGCCCAAACCAACCGCGCCGGTCTGCGCGACGGCTTCATACGTCAAAGTCCCGGAGCGCGAAACGATTCCCACCTTGCCGCGCGTATGAATATGCCCGGGCATAATCCCGATCTTGCATTCATCAGGCGTAATAATCCCCGGACAGTTCGGCCCGATTAAACGGGTTTTAGAGCCCTGCAACGCCGCCTTCACCTTCACCATATCCAGCACCGGAATGCCTTCGGTGATGCAGATTGCGAGGGCCATCTCGGCCTCAATCGCCTCAACAATCGCCGCAGCCGCGAATGGCGGCGGCACATAGATCACCGTCGCATTGCAGCCCGTAGCGTCCTTGGCGTCCTTCACCGTATTAAACACCGGCAAACCCAGATGCGTCTGCCCGCCTTTTTTCGGCGTCACCCCGCCGACCATCTGCGTGCCATAGGCAATCGCTTGCTCGGAATGGAACGTGCCTTGCGCCCCGGTAAAACCCTGGCAAATCACTTTGGTATTTTTATCAACGAGTACGGACATAAGATTCCTCAATTTTCTAGCGTTGCGCTCTCTTTTTTATATAGCGCCCTGAAGTAAAATCAACATCCCAGGATCAGGTTTTCAACATTGAACACAAAAAAAATTCCCGCACATTGGCGGGAATTGCAAACTCTTATGCTCTTTCGATTAAAGGCCCACGACTCTCGGGGCGTTTATCGTTACAAAACCTTTTTAAGAGACCTCATAAGCAAGATCCTCTGAAAGCAAACCAACCTGATCATAAGCATCCCCAAAACCGCTGCCTTCTACCGTTACAACCTCAGAAGGTGCAGTCTCCCCACTCGCTTGCGGAACTACGACAGCTCTTCCGCGCTGATACGCCGCCGCCAAATCGATTCCGGAAACAAGCCTCTTGTACCCCCCACTCTTCTTTTCATTCTCAACCATACATTTTTCTCCTTAAGTTAAAACAAAAACTAAGCCGCCGCTTGCGCCCGTTTCGTGGCCTCAACAACTTTCTTTGCAGCGTCATCAAGGTTATCAGCCGGGATAATCGGCAGACCGGAACTTGCCATAAGCGCCTTGCCTTTGTCAACATTTGTCCCCTCCAGACGCACGACCAGCGGCACACTCAAATTCACTTCCTTGGCCGCGGCAATCACGCCCTCAGCAATCACATCACATTTCATGATCCCGCCAAAGATATTCACAAGAATCCCCTTTACGTTCGGATCGGACAAAATAATCTTGAACGCCACCGTCACGCGCTCAGCCGTGGCACCACCCCCAACATCGAGGAAGTTCGCCGGCTCGCCGCCATACAGCTTGATGATATCCATCGTCGCCATAGCAAGGCCCGCCCCATTAACCATACAGCCAATATTGCCGTCCAAACGCACGTAAGACAACTCATTATCCGCCGCAATTTTTTCGTTCTCGTCCTCTTCGCTCTCGTCACGAAGCGCAACGATATCTGGATGACGGAACAACGCGTTATCGTCAAAGTTAAACTTCGCATCCAGCGCCATCACCTCATCCCCAGCCAGAATCATCGGATTAATCTCAACAATTGAAGCATCCAGTTCCATGTAACATTTATACAGATTTTCAAAGAACGGAATCGCGCTCTGCTTCGCCGCGCCGGTAAGCTTCAGCGCATCGGCCAGCTTTTCCGCATCGGCCTTCGTAATCCCGCCAACCGGATCAATCGCCACCTTCACGATCTTTTCCGGATGCGTCTCCGCAACCTCTTCAATGTCCATCCCGCCCTCGGTGGAAACCATAAAGGTCACCTTGGCTGTGGCCCGGTCCAACAACAACGAGCAATAATATTCCTTGGAAATATCCACCCCGTCCGTCACATAAAGACGCTGAACCTCTTTGCCTTCCGGACCAGTTTGCTTGGTGACCAAGATATTGCCCATCATCGCTTCGGCCGCCGCGCGCACATCGTCAATGCTTTTGCACAAACGAACGCCACCCTTGTCATCGGCTGCGCCTTTGAAATGCCCGGCCCCGCGCCCGCCTGCATGAATTTGCGCCTTCACAACAAACAGGCTCGTCCCGCCGGCCTGAAGCTCTTCCGCCGCTTTAACGGCTTCATCAACGCTCATCGCAGCAATGCCTTTAGGCACCGCCACGCCGTATTTTTCTAACAGCTCTTTGGCCTGATATTCATGGATATTCATGGAAAACTTTCCCCAGTGGTTAATTAAAGAATCTCACCCGAAAGACTAATGCACTCTGCGCGCATTGCAACCCGTAAACAGCCCTGCATACATGTTTTTGCGCCAATATTTCCCGATTTCTTAACAAGCCGTTAAGACAATCTTAAATTTTATCGATTATGATGCGATATATGAAAATAGATAGTGCGGCATAAACGCACCCGGACAAACGGTAAGAACAAGGGTTAACAAATGGCCAAAAGCGCCGAAATCTCTGCAAACGCAAATTCAGTCGCAACGCTGGATTTTGACCGCATTACAGAGACAGCATCAAACTTTGCAATCCCACCCACAGGCCTGATATCCGAGGCAAGTTGGCGGCTCATCGGCAATTTAGGCCGGCAGAATTTAACCGGTACCTTCTCAGGAATCTCCACCGGCCATGAAGACAAAGAAACCGAAGAAGAGCGCGAAGAAAGAAAGTTCCGCGAAAAACTCTCAAACATTGTCCTGCTAAGCGAAATCGACCGCATGATCGCCGAAATAGAAAAGCAAATCGCAGACTACGAAAAGCAGATCGCAAAAGCGCTCAAAAATATCTCAAATCTAAGAGAAGAAAATGTAAAGCTGCTAGCCGAAATTAAAAAGTTGAAAACCATTGACCTGCCGGCCAATGACGCCGCCCGCGAAGCAATCCATAAGTCTTACGAAACCTATTGCGACGGCCTGAAACAACTTCTCGATGAAGACACGCAAACAACGCTCGATAGGCTTAAAGAAATCGAAGGAACCTTCATCACCGTACGCGCCGATATTGAAGGCATCGACGGCCCGCGCCGCTACATCGTTTTCAAGGACGCGCAAGGCGAAAACTACATCAAACATCCCAAAACAGGCGAAGCGCTCTACATAAACAAACTCGACCAGCCCAAAATGAAGCTTGTCGATAAACTTGAAGGTAAAAGCTACTCGATGCAAGACGACATTGCCATGCAAGAAGCGCAAAAAGACCGGCGTTTTGGCAATGACGCCCATGAAGGCGAAGTCGAATGGTTTTATGACGGACAAAATGATCTGCTAAAGTCCTTGCCAGAAGGTGATTTGCGCAATGACATCATCGGCTTCCGCGACACGCTGCGTTATCAGGAAATCCAGCTTTTCAAGCTTGATCAGGACCGCGAAAAAATCATCGAGAAAATAGCACGCCTGGAAGAAAAACTGACGGCAAACGAACGTTCCATAGCTGGAAATGAAAAAGACATAGAGATCTTTAAAAAGAAAATCAAAGCTCTCGAACAACAAAAAGATCTGCTCAATGAACGCCGCAATGAACTGATCTCACAAACAACAAGCACACAACAATACACGCAAGAAAAACGCGAAGAATTAACAAAATTATTCACACGCGCTGCTAAAATGCAAAAAGCCGGCAAAACAGACGCAGAAATTATCCGCGAACTCAAAGAAATGGACAAAAGCAAGACGGACGCTCTGGCCACCATCGCCATGCAAATGTTCAAAATGCGCCAGAATGTTGAAGAAAAACAAACGCAGCATACCAAAGTCACCGAAGTGCTCGATAGAATCGAGAAAATAACCAAGGACTATCCTGACCGCCATGAATTCCTGAAAGAGCATTTTGGTATCAACGTCTTTGCCATAGGCAAAGCCTGGTTAAACCCGATAACTCTGGGCGGTGAAGGAATCTATCGCGACAACGAAACAGGCCAGCTTTACACCTATGATAAAGAAACTGGCCGCACCACCATCGAAAACCCGGCAATCGTCGCTGAATTATATGAACGCGCCTATGTCGATGGCGAACTCTTCATGAACGAAACGCCAAGAGGCGACGATGAAAGCAACTCCTTCTCACAAACATGGGATGACAAAAATCTCTCCACGGAAAAAACGCGCGCACACTTAAAAAGCGCAGAAGCCAAAGCCGAATTTAACCTGCAAGCCGCGCGCGGCGAAGCCGCACAACTGGAACAACAAACCGGAATTTCTCTGTCATTTGCACGAAACGAAAACGCCGGTGAACTATCTCTTGCTTACAATAAAAACAACACCGCGCAATCTAATGCGCCCACAAAAACCAATATATTACAGGAAAATCAAACGCTTGCGGACCTATCAGCAACACACACACCACAATAAAATCACCTATTTGCGCCCCGGAACCTCCAAAATTTACTTCAAGTATTTTCAAAACGTTAATAAAACTTAAACTTTTAAGTATTATGATAAACGCGTGTAAATGTTTTTCAAACAAGGTTTTGAAAACTAAAGAAAAAATAAAAAAGGGTGTGGGACTAAGTGTCGCTACTAAGTTACATAGAAGATAAAAAACCACAAATTTTGCCGGAGAATGCGCCTGCAAACACGGTGGCTTTTGCATCCCCGCAAAACACCCGCGACATCCTCCAGCAAACAAACACGCTAAATACAATTTCACCTGACAAATTCTCTGCCGATCAGTTGGATCGTGCACAAGCAGCGTTGGAAAAAGCGCCGCCGGAAGTCGTACGCGAACTCATCGCAGATATAGCCAATGTAGAAACGGATGTACAAAGCCCGCAATTCGAAGTCCTCTTTGGCACCGATGGCCCGGCTGTGCAATTCATACTCCAGAATTTAGCGCTACAAGGCGCAGGCGGCTCTTTTGTAACCGCACAATCATCCACCTACGCATCTTTAGATCAGAACGAGCAGCAAAAACGCGAACAACGCCTGAGAGACACATTAATAGGCGGCATATTGTTCCCACTCGAGATCGAAGAATTTTTCAATCAAAATCAAAACATGTTCGATGCCGCAGCAGCAAGCATTCTTGGAACCGATGACATCGCAGAACAAGCCAAGCTTAGAGCGCAGCTCCATCAGGATCTCTTTGACAAAATGCGTGAAAATCCTGAGTTCGCGAAATACACAGACGAACAGCTCCACGATATGATTGACGAAAAATTCGCACAGTCTTTGGCACAACAACTACAACAACAAAACCCCGAATTATCTGCCGCACAAGCACGCGCACAAGCCGATGCAATGATCCAGAAAATGGACGAACACGCCGCAAACGACCCGGCTTTTGCACAAACTTATAATCAATATAAAAACAACTCCGTCGCCGCTCTTTACGATCAGGAAACAGCCATATCAACATGGGTTGCAGAACTGCCCACCGAGCAGAGAGAAATCATGGAAGGCGTCCAAAGCTTCAGAAAGGACTTCGTCGCCGTCCTGGCCTTGGGTGAAGCCCGTCTCGTTTATGAAGAAATAGAAAACCCGGGCGTATATTACGTCAAAGATGACGACGGTAATAATGTTTACATTGATGATCTCGACCCCGAATACAAAGACCAGGCATACATAGACATAGACCGTCAATTAGGTCAGATGTTTGCTAACCAAGACCCGGAAGGTGCCGCATATGCGCTAGAATCTTATGCATCTTACAACCAGGATGAAGCGTTACAAACTCAATATGTAGAACTGGCCGATGGCCTGTATGATAAATATTCCAGCCAATACGATCTGGCAAACCAGCTTACATTTTTACAAAATGAGTTAGCCAGCTTAGAAAACATTATAGCTGATGAAAATACCAGCGAAGAAGCATCAGATGAGGCATTTGACCGTTACCTTGAAATCCAGGATCAGATTGATGAATCTCTGTCGAGCAACCAGGACGAAAACGGCAGCCTGACTCTTGATGCCCCTCATCCAGCGACAATGGAACAAGAGCAGCAAGTCATAAACCGTGCACGCGCTTACGCAGCAGAACAACGCTCTCTAGGCAACACACAGACAACCTCAAACGACGTTACCGACGCTACGAGACCGTTAAGCGAAAAAGAACAAGCCCTTGCAGAAAAGGCTGTAGAACAAGAAGGTCTCGCAATCGAAGAGCCTTTCAACCCAAATCAGTATCAATCAGCAGCAGACGATTATGTGCCGATAGAAAAACCGGCGGCGACAAATACACAAACCCCTGCTCCGGCAGCAGACACAGGCCTGAAATCAGACTCGGAATTCGACAAACAATTTGCTGAAAACAAGCACATGCTAACAGAACAGGAAGACCCATCGGCTAATAATGATCTGAATATCGACATGGATGCATTCTCGCCAACAGCAAACACCGGAAGCCCCAGCAGCCCCGGCATGATGAGCTAAAAACAGCCATCACCCTCCCAATACCCCACAATTTTAACCAAAAATTAACCCTCTTTCTCCATAATAGGGGAAACGAAAAAGAACAAATAATAGAACGGCAGTAAAAAAGAGGGTGTGACCATGGCTGATATAACAGATTCAGCGACATCTCCCGACAGTGAAAAAAAGAGCGTGGCGCCACAAGAAAGCAACGATAAAACACTTACGCCCAAATTCAAAGCCGCAGATAACGGCAAAACGCAGCCGGATACAAACACTTCCAAGAACGATGCGCCGACCGCAAATGCTGGAAACGCAGATGACAAGATCAAACCGAAATTTGAAGAAGTCACAAAAAAGCCCGCAGAAGAACAAAAGAAAAAGAAAAAATACGAAGAGCCGCCGCTGCGCGAACTCACCGATATAGAAATAGCAAGCGGCCTGCGCAAAATTGTGGCACCAGACGGCACCATCACCGGCTGGGCAAGACATTCCGGCGGTCAACTCAGTTTCGGCGAAGCCATTGAAAAACTGTTCACCTATCTCGCCGCATCGCTTTCTGACGATAATGTACAAGCCCATATGCTATTGGAACTCTTCTATCCTAAAGAACCAAAACACAAAGACTACAATGATAAAATCGCCGGCGGCGATCCCGGCCCTGCATCCCAGGCCGCCGACACGCAAAAAGCAGCCTTGAAAAAAGTCGTAGAAGACAAAAACCACCCAGACCGCCAGCTCTCCACTGCGGAATTTACAACCAAATTTTTTCCACATATCACAAATCCGGAAGGCGAAACGCTGCTCAGACCGGAGTTGTTGGAAAAGCTTGAAGAAAAAGGCCCGACAACATTTAAAAACCACGTCAATATGGCGATTGCCGCCGTTAAAGAATACAATGACAATCTCAGCGAGGGGCAAATAAAACTCGACACCAACCTGTTCCTCAACCAGATTTATCGGGAATCTGCATTTGACGCGAACGCCATCGGCAAAGAAACAAGATGGGGCCGTGCGCGCGGTATGGGACAAATGATCGAAAGCGTAGGCGAAAAATATGGCCTCTCATCTGCCAATAATTATGCTGACTACTTTAATCCTGAAAAATCATTACGCGCCGCCGTAGAGCATGTTGGCGACCTGACTCAAAAATACAAAAGCCAACGTCTGGCAACCATCGCTTATAATGGCGGTGAAGGTGCGCTTAGAAAAATCGCCAGAGCACTGGATAAACCGGTAAGCGAATTAAAAAGCGAAGAATGGATCGCTTACACAGATGAGCAAAACCAAAGGCTGGGCAAAGGAGACGATGACAGCTGGCGCGAGCAAACAAATAAGTATCTCAAAGAAACAGCCCCCGAATATTGGAGCGATGAACAACGACAAACCGCCATCGCCAAAATGGAAGATCTGGGCTTAATCAAGCCCGAACCCGAGCCGCCGACACAAGTCGCCAGCACACCGCCGTCTCCGATCAAAACCTAAGATATCGCAGACGATTTATCTCAAACCCGGTCTAAACTTATTTAAAACGATACGATCCGTATCGTATAAAAACAAAACGCCGGCCTGCATAAATGCACAACCGACGCCTGTTTTGGCAAAATTGAGACGATCTTACGCCGCTTTGCTCTGGCTACCGAGCAAAGCCTCAACAGCCTTTCTCTCTTCACGCAGCTCTGCATCCGTGGCATCCATGCGCGCGCGTGAAAACGCATTAATCTCCAGCCCCTGAACGATTTTGTATGTTCCATCGCCCGGACATGTGCACGGATAACCGTAAATCACACCCGGCGCAATGCCATATGATCCATCCGAAGGCACCGCCATCGACACCCAGTCACCTTTCGGCGTGCCCAGCGCCCAATTGCGCATATGATCGATCGCCGCAGATGCCGCCGAAGCCGCAGAAGACGCCCCGCGCGCTTTGATAATCGCCGCGCCGCGCTGCTGCACAGTCGGGATAAACTCACCCTCATACCAGGCCTGATCAACCTTCGACATCGCCGCTTCACCCGTCACACTCACATGATGAAGATCAGGATATTGCGTCGAACTGTGGTTCCCCCAGATAATCATTTTTTTAATATCAGTGGAATGAACATCCGTCTTTTCGGCCAATTGCGAAATCGCCCGGTTGTGATCGAGCCGCACCATCGCGCTGAAAGATTCCGCAGGTAGATCGGGTGCGTTTTCCTTGGCAATCAGACAGTTCGTATTCGCCGGGTTGCCGACCACCAGAACCTTCACATCGCGGCTGGCATAATCATTCAGCGCCTTGCCCTGCGGCCCGAAAATCCCGCCATTCGCGGTCAGCAGATCACTGCGCTCCATACCCTCTTTACGCGGCATGGAACCAACTAAAAACGCATAATCAACATCCTTGAACGCCACATCGAGCTGATCCGTCGCAACAATGCCCGCCAGCAACGGAAACGCGCAATCATTGAGCTCCATCACCACGCCTTGCAACGCACCCATCGCTGGTGGAATTTCCAGCAAATGCAAAATCACCGGCTGATCGTCGCCAAGCATCGCCCCCGAGGCGATACGAAACAACAATGCATACCCAATTTGACCGGCACTACCGGTCACCACAACACGTTTAGGAGCTTTCATGATAAGAGAATCCTTTCTTTAATTTCTACCGCTTATTTATAAACCACGAATAAGAATAAAACCACAACTGAACACAGATGAAACACAGGAGCATCCGGCATTCTTAAAACGCCCCTGTTCTTCACTGTGATCTTCTGTGGTTTAAAACTAAAATATTAGACCTACTTCAACCCCAAAAACTCAAGCTGCCAGTTCAGATCCTCCTCAGAAAGCGGATAATCCGTCCCGCCCTTGGGATAAAGGATCTCTTTTGGATTTACGCGGCCTGCCTCTTTTTGCAGCGCCAACGCCAATCGCATCGACAGCCCCGCATGCCAGGCCAAAGCGACAATCGGCTTGGCCGCTCCCATATCAAAAATCTTTTGCACCTGACTCGCCGTTGTTTTGCCAAGATACGCAATCGCCTCGGCGACGAATTCCTTCTCACGCATCGCCAGCGCATCGGAAATCACCTCCTCGTTTAACCCGCCTTCTTGTATTAACCGTGCCAGCTTATCACGCGGCGTTTCATCCGCGCCCTCATCAACAAAATCCACGCGCCGGCGAAACACCGCTGCCAATTCTTCCGTCGTATTTTCATCAAAATCCCCGCGCTTGAGCAACATATCGCGCACCGACGCATCGACAAATTCCGCCAGATCCCGCGCAATCGACACCGGTAAAGACTTGCGCACCGCCATCGGCTTTTGCCATTCCGGCAAGGTGCGGGCGATTTCAACAATCCGATGTAATAAATTATCCGAGAGCAGCGCTCCGTCATTGCCAATCAACGCGCTCCCACCATAGCTATCACGCGTTTCAACCACCGCTTCGGACAATTCCTCGCTCACGCTGTCCCGGCTGGCGATTGCCTCAATCACCCAACTGGCCGGATGACTTTTGAGAATATCCAGCAAATCCGCATTCGACAAAGCGCTGCAAAATCGCAAAATCGGCTCGGACACCTGCTGCTCGACATCCCGCGCCAACTGCCCGGCGATTTTCGGCGGCGTATGCGCATGATCCTTCAACGTCGAAGACAGTGCCACACGAATTTTCAGCACCTCATCCAGCGCTAACGTTCCCAGCGCCTGTACCACAAACGCATAAAGCTGGCTTTGCTGGTCCTGTGAAACATCGGGCAACAAATCCACCAGCCGCCCGGCCAGCGCCAACCGCACGTCCGCTTCATCATCCGCGGCCAAAACAGTCGAAACCTGCACCGGCATCGCCTCATTTTCCGCCACAGCCTTGCGCACCTTCGGCGACGGGTCTTTTTCCGCCAGATAATACAGAATCTCCTTATTGGTCTTGGTATTCGAGGCCAGCGACAACCGCTCTTTCACATTGGCTGAGGCCAGCGCCGCGCGCTGCTCTTCATAGCTTTTCGGCGTTTTGCCGAAGAATTTATCGATAAACTTAACCATCACACTCTCAAATTACCTGATTCGCTATTTATTCCAGCCAAAATCCATGCATGCGTTATGCCAAATACTCCGCGCTTTGCATTTCCTGCAAGCGCGACACCGTGCGCTGAAACTCAAACGCATGATCGTGCCCACGATAGAGCTGATCGGGCAGCGCCTCGGCAGTAGCCACCAGTTTCGTCCCCGCCTCATACAGCGTATCGATTAAAATCATAAACCGCTTGGCCTCATTGCGCCGGTCATAGCCGAGCGCCGGAATCCCCTCGACAAACACCGTATGGTAATTATTAACGATCTCCAGATAATCCTCCGCCCCATGCGGACGCTCACACAGCTGCGCGAACGTAAACCGCGCCACCCCACGCGCCACCGCTTCCACCTCAATCGTGCGCCCTTTAACCTCTAGCGTATCCGTATCCGGCACGGCATTGTCAGTGAGCGCATTAAACACCGTATTGGCATGACGCGTCGTCTCTTGGCCCAACGGCCAGAAATACGTGCCCTCCTGCATCAAAAACTTCGTACGGTAATCCACCGGCCCATCCAGATGCATCACCTCCATCTTCTCTTTCAACAAATCGATAAACGGCAGGAAACGGTCGCGCTGCAAACCGCCTTCATACAGCCGCTCCGGTTCCCAATTGCTTGTCGCCACCACCACCACCCCACGCTCGAACAAATGCCGAAACAGCCGCCCCAAAATCATCGCATCAGCCACATCGGTGACGTGAAATTCATCAAAACACAAGACCCGCACCCGCTCGGCGATCCGCTCGGCGAACAGCGGCAATATTCCATCCATCCCCTCGCACACATCGTCCTGCCTGCGCCGTGCATGGTGATAATCATGCAACTCAATCATAAAGGCGTGGAAATGCACCCGCCGCTTTGGAATGCTTTCAGGCAAACAATCATAAAACAAATCCATCAGCATCGATTTGCCGCGCCCCACCCCGCCATACATATATAGCCCGCGGGCGGCCTCCGGTGCCGTACTTAAAAACGGAATCTTTTCTTTAACCGCGCGCCAGCCCCGGCAAGTCGCCGAATGTTCGGAAATTTCCACCAACTCCCAATACAGCCGATCCAGCGCCTGAATGGCCCTTTTCTGTATAGGGTCAGGCTTCAAAACGCCTTCATCAAGACGGCGTTGATACTGGGCTTTTGGACTTTTGCTTTGCGGCATGGCGGATGAGAATAATAGAGAGTTCGTACAGGCCCAATATTGGCACAGCCAGCAGGATTTGGCTAATCACATCCGGCGGCGTAATAAAAGCAGCCACAATAAATGTCAAAATGACCGCATATTTGCGCTTTGACGCCAGCCAATCCGCACTGATCAGCCCCGCCTTACCCATCAGCGTCAACGCCACAGGCAGTTGAAAACACAACCCAAACGCAAAAATCAACGTCATGATGAGATCCAGATATTCACTCACCCGCGCCTCAAGCTGGATCGGCAAAGCGGTTTGCTCGGCATTCGTCTGGAACGACAAAAAGAACGGCCAGGCCATGGGGAGCACAACGTAATACACCACCGCCCCACCGGCAAAAAACAGGATCGGCGTCGCCACCATAAACGGCAAGAACGCCTTACGCTCATTGTCATACAGCCCCGGCGCGATAAAGCCCCAGATCTGCACCAGCAAAATCGGGAAGGTCAGGAAAATCCCGGCGAAAAACGCCACCTTCAAATAGGTAAAAAACGCTTCGGTCAGGCCGGTATAAATCAAACGCTGACTATCGCCCTCGCCCATCGCTGCGGCCAGCGGCGCCACCAAAAAACTGTAAATCTGCTCGACAAACCCGAAACACACCGCCGTGCCAACAATCATCGCCCCCACCACCCAAAGCAGACGCTGACGCAATTCAATCAAATGTTCGGTCAAAGGCTGGGCCGTGTTTTCAGTCATTTCTGACACTCCCGTCATTGCGACCCCGAGCGAAAGCCGGGGGAAGCAATCCAGTTCTAGATTGCCGCGTCGGCTTTACGGCCTCCTCGCAATGACAATTATTTGGATTCATCTAAGCCTTCCTCGTCCAAAGGCTTCATAACCTCTTCATCCTCACCGGCCTCGTCAAACTCCTCCACCCCGTCGTGGCGGGCTTCAAAATTCACCGCCTCGTTGAGGCCTTGGGCCTGCATAAAATCCTCAAACTGCTGAGACAGCGCATATTTCATATACTGAAAACGCCGGAACAGCCGCCCCAACCCGCGCATCAGGCCGGGAATCTCTTTCGGCCCAATGACAAACACCGCCACCGCCATCACCAAAAACAACTCTGCCCAGCCAAAATCAAGCATATCAGCCTAAACGGATCTCCATATTTGTACTATCGGCAGTAAACCTTTCTTCCTCAAACAAAGCAATGCTTTCAGAATCATCAACAGGAACCTCGACAACCATATGCTCAAGCCCTACGCTCGTAGCCCAGTTCTGTGCTTGCTTCAACAAACTCGGATTCATTTTTGCACCACTGCCGGGACGAAAAAGAACATGCGCCTCTCTTTCAAAATTCGACCAACTTAAAGAAGAGCGCTTTTTAGACACGACAGCAATAGCTTCATTCGGCTCGAACACCGTGCTTCCTTCAAAACCCATCACATGATGTGGATCAAAAACCTTGTTATAGCCGCCAAAATTAATGCTTCTGGAGCTAAAGCCAGCCGCCTTATAAAAAGCAAGGCTCACCTTATTTTTATTCACGATCTTCGTATATAGAGATGTATGCCCGGCATTCTCAGCCCAGCCTTTGGCCGCATCCAATAACGCAGTCCCTACGCCGCCTCTTCTATGACCTGGCCAAACAACAATATTATCCAGGTAAGCTTCCGTAACGCGCGCCCTGCTACCAGGAAATTTTTTCGTCTCCGGCCACGCAAAAATAGCGCCAACCGGATGCCCTTTCCGTTCCGCCACTTTAATGCAATAATTTTTCCCGACATAGGAACGAAGACCGGGAACCTCCCGCCCCAAAGCCAGCGCATTAAACTGCCAGCGCGGCGCAATTTCGTCCACTTCCCGGTATAAACCCGGCTCCATTCTACAATGATCGCGATTAACCTGCGCAAACGCTGCACACAGGAAATCATAATCAGATTTAACCGCATCACGAACTATCGTACTCATAAGCTTACTCCCAATATAAAAAAGCTAGCTCGATAAAGCACAAACACAAAAAAACATCAATAAAATATGGAAATTTCAATCATCTTTTTTAGATTGATCGTCGATCGGCTTGGGTACGTCATCATCGTCATGCAAGCCCTTCTTGAAGCTCTTGATCCCCTTGGCCAGATTTTCAGCAATCATCGGCAAACGGCTGGCGCCAAACACCACCAAAATCAACAACACAACAATCAGAATTTGTAACGGTCCCGGTGCCATAACCTCAAAGCTCCTCTAATTCGTCTTCACATGCATCTTCACGCTCTTGCTCGCGATCCGCTTGAACCTTATCAATTGCATTTTGCTCAATCTCACCCGGCACATCGCTCTCTTCTTCTACTGCGCCACCATCTTCTTGTCCAGCAAACAGATCATCACTGCCCGGAATGGCTTCAATCGCCGGGCGCCGATCCAGCAAGCCAGAGGCCTTCAGATCATCCAGCCCCGGCAGATCCATCACCGATTCCAAAGAGAATTGATCGAGAAACACATTCGTCGTCACCCACGTTAAGGGACGCCCCGGCGTTTCGCGCCGCCGCCCCGGCTTCACCCAGCCCGCCTCAATCAAGGCATCCAGAGTCCCGCGATGCGTCGCCACCCCGCGAATATTCTCAACCTCGGCCCGCGTCACCGGCTGATGATAGGCGATAATCGCCAACGTTTCCAGCGCCGCACGCGACAGCTTTCTCGAAACCTCTTTCTCAATCGCCAGCGCCTCGGCCAGATCGGCAGACGTGCGAAACGCCCACTTACCGTCAATCTCAACCAAATTAACCCCGCGACCCTCATAATCTTTCTTAAGGCGCATCAACGCCGCCCCGACATCCGCGCCTTCAGGCGTATATTCATGCAAATCAGCCGTTGCCAATGGCTCCGCACTCGCAAACAGCAACGCCTCGACAATCCGCTCCAATTCACTTAAGGCCTCGCTCATTCTGCTGCCTCCGTCTCTCGCAATATCCCGCGCATATAAATCGGACGAAACAGCCCGTCCTGCTTGATCTCAAGCTTACCCTGCTTGACCAGCTCTAGCCCGGCCGTAAAGGTCGAGGCCAGCGCGCTGCGCCCATAAAGCTTATTCTTCACCCCTTCGGGCATAAAACTCTCCAGCGTGCTCCACACCGAATGCATCCCCTTACTCGGCAATTGCCCGAGCATCCGGCTCAGCCGTGACATCGCGTTTTCCATACTCATCAAATTGAAGACCGGTAAATCGTAGCTGCTGCCCTCTGCGCGTTTTTTAATATCGCCATAGGCTTTAAGCAAATCATACAGCTTCACATCCCAGCGCGTAGTCGTATACACCCGCACCCCTTCTGGCGCGCCGCGCGCAAAAATCTGCTGGCCAAGCTGTGGCTGACCCATCAGTTTCTCCACCGCACCCTGCATCGCCTCAAGGCGGCGAAGCTGGAATTGCAAGGCCTCAGCCATTTCCTCGGCGCTCGGATCAACCTCATTGTTTTCACGCGGTAAAAGCAGGCGCGATTTCAAATAAGCCAGCCACGCGGCCATCACCAGATATTCCGCCGCCAAATCGAGGTTAAGTTCCTTGGCCCGCTCCATAAAGCTTAGATACTGGCGCACCAACTGCAAAATCGACACCTGCAAAAGATCGACCTTCTGGTTGCGCGCCAGCTCCAACAAAACATCAATCGGCCCTTCAAACCCGTCTATATTCAGCAACAACGCATCCGCCTCGCTCACTTTTTCAGTGCGCGGCGGGTCCTCTTCAAATGTCTGAACGTCTGTTTGCATATATTTATTTTATTTAACCGCAAATAAACACAAATACACACGAATACCTTTTACGCTCCACAAAATCAGACAAAGGAAAACAAAATCTAAAAAGCTTTACCTGACCTGATTTTACTTTGTAGCCTTATATATTTGCGTTCATTCGTGTTTATTCGCGGTCCATTCTAAAAAATTATGCCGCCATATTGGCGTCAAACAATGAATTTTGCAAGCGTTTGCGCGCCTTAAGCGAGAGGTTAGGCACAGCTTTAACAATCTTTTCCATCACTTGCATGTCTCCGGCGCAATACAAAGCCGCATCACACCCCGCCTCAATCGTGAGCGTCGCGCGGGCTTCAATCGGCCCATAAGCGCCCAGCGCCTCCATATCCAGATCATCTGAAACCAAAAATCCTTCAAAACCAATATCTTGCCGAATGATCTTCTCAATAACTCCCGGCGAAACCGACGCCGGACGCTCTGAATCAATATCCTCATAAACAATATGCGCCACCATCGCCCAAACACGATACCCAACATCACTTTTAACAACGATACGAAACGGTTCGAAATCATTTTTTTGCAGAGCTTCCAAACTCTCAGCAACGTGCGGTAAGTCCTTGTGACTATCCACTTTTCCGCGCCCATGCCCTGGAATGTGTTTAATCACCGGCGTAATGCCAAGGCTCAATAAATGCCGACACACGCAAAGCCCAAGCCTTCCAACCACTTGCAGCTCATTGCTAAACGCCCGATCCCCAATCGCATCATGCGTCTCGTCCTGCAAAACATCCAGCACCGGCGCACAATTCACATTCACACCAGCCTCAACCAGTTCCTCAGCCATCTGCAAAATCGTAAACCGCAAATCCTCCAGCGCCCCGTCCATATCCTCGCGCGCCTTATCACCAAACGTGCGCATAGGGGGGTATTGCCGCCACATCGGAGGCTTAAACCGTTGCACCCGCCCGCCTTCCTGATCAATCAAGATAGGGCAATGCCAGCCCACACAGGCCCGCAAATCATCGATGAGCGCCCTCACCTGCACAGGATTTTCACAATTGCGCGCAAATAAAATAAAGCCAAGCGGATGCGCCTCTTTAAAAAACGCACGCTCCGCCTCGGAGAGCGCCACCCCCGCACAAGACAAAATCACCGCTTTTGTATTTGCCAAATCCATATCAGAACGTCCTTTCACGCCACTTTACCTCCAAAAAAGAACCCCGCATAGGCGGGGATCTTAAATCATTAAAAGAACCAGCGAAGACTATTGAGTAACCAAGCACCCGCCCGGCTTTTGCGCTTTAATAGAATCGCAGATATCGCTCGCGCTCGCCCGGCTCATCGGCCCAGCCTGAATGCGGTAATACGTCCCGCGCTCACCCAGATCAGCCGATTGAACGCGATGAGCCGCAGAGCCAAGCTCCGCATCAAACGCCTTTTTCAATTTACCCCACTCGGCCTCAGCCCCGTCCAGCGACTTCACGCTCCCAAGCTGCACATAGTAGGAGCCCGGCGTAATGCTAAAATCACGCCCAACCTCCCTTGCAGCATTCCCGGCCGCAGGAGCCACAGACGCCGCGCGCGTCGCCACATCATTGGCGCTCGCGACAGCCTGACCGTCTTTCTTATCAAGCACGGAACGCACAAAATCGAGTGTTTCAGGGCTTTCACCCGGCTTGTGAATAATTTTACGGCGCTCTCCATCATCAACTGGCGGTGGCGGTTTCAGAGCCACTACCTGCGCAACCTCTTGGCCTACAGGCTCCACAACAGCATCTTCGTTCTGCTTGGCAATCTTCTGCAGCGTTACAGGCGCAGATTCGCTCTCTTCGCCCACCGCGCGGTCTTCCTCAACAGCCTCCTCAACCTGCCGCGCAAACGCCGCCAGCTTATCAACAGGCTCTTCCTCAGCCAGCAAATCCTCAAGCGGCGCAGGCTCATCCATGCCGTTCCCGCGCATTGCAGAAAAAACTGTGCTGTCACGATTAGGAATACTCATCCCGCCCGGATCACTTGGGATTTCCTTATAGGCCAACGTCTCCGCTTTCACGACGGGAATATCAGCCTGATCAGGTGAATCAGGATAAACCGCAATAATCACCCCGGCAAAGGCCACACCGGCAATCACAAAAGCCGCAGTCGCGAACAAAGGATTAGATAATTTTTGCGCGACCCTTTCCCCAAAAAGCTTTTCAATAATGCCTCTCCTCGGCGGCAATGTATCAAAACTATGCAATCCATATTGATGTGGCGGCTGCTGGCCAAAACGTGGGTAATTCGGATCCTGATTCATTTTTCATTCCTCACAAAAACACAGTGATTCTTAAATTTAAGCTGCCAGTAGTCTATTTCAGATCCCAATACAGATCAAATAAACGCTCATGCTCCCGAATAACGTAACGGTCGGTCATCCCGGCAATATAGTCAGCCACGACCCGCGCACGAATCTGTTCATTCTCAGCCCCTCCAGCCTCTTCCACACGTCTCTGCCAGTTATCAGGAAGAACGGAATAGTTTTTCGTAAAAGCTGTGAATAAGTCACAGATAATCCGCTCAACCTTCAAATGAATCCGGTTCATCGTGTAATGGTGATACATACGCTCAAACAAAAACCCGCGCAGCTCATCAACTTTTTCGCGCATATCCTCACTGAAAGCCACCATCTGCCGCCCAGCGCCGCGAATATCATCCGGGCTTTGCGGATTTAAATCCTGAAGGCGCGATTCGGTCTCTTCCAGAACATCTTCAACCATCGCGCCAATCATCTCGCGAATCATTTCTTGCACCAGCACATGACTGTTCAAATCACCATATTCATCCCGCACCCGCGCAATCACTTCGCCCAGTAAGCGCACCTCCTCCAGATCCTGCAAGGTAAACAAATGCGCGCGCAACCCGTCTTCAACGTCATGATTATTGTAGGCAATATCATCGGAAAGCGCCGCCACCTGCGCCTCAATGCTGGCATGACCACCCAACTCCATATCCATCTGTTCCTGCAACTCACGCACCGCGATATCCGCGCCGTTTGGCGACATATCATGCGGCCCGTTATGTTTCACCACCCCTTCCAGCGTTTCCCAAGTCAGATTGAGCCCAACCCAGCGCGGATATTTCCGCTCCAGCGTCGTCAAAACGCGCAATGACTGGTCGTTATGCTCAAACCCGCCATACGGCGCCATGCATTTGGCCAGATACTCCTCACCAATATGCGCAAACGGCGTATGCCCCAAATCATGCGCTAACGCCACCGCCTCGGCCAAATCCTCATTCACCATCAACGCCCGCGCCATCGAACGCGTAATCTGCGCCACCTCCAGCGTATGGGTCAGCCGCGTGCGGTAATGATCCCCCTCATCATAAACAAACACCTGCGTTTTATATTTCAGCCGCCGAAAGGCACTCGCATGAATAATCCGGTCCCGGTCGCGCTGAAACGCGCTACGGTGCGCGCTGTCCTTTTCCTCATGCACCCGTCCGCGCGAAGCTTCCGGCACGCACGCATAGGCCGCCAAAGGCAGGGCACAATAGTTGTAGGATTTTTGTTTTTCAGCACTCATCTGTAACTCCTTGTCATCCCGACCGAGCGTAGCGAGTGGAGGGATCTGAGGCAAGCATTCAGATCCCTCGACTTCGCTCGGGATGACATCTATATTACATTCATGACATTGATTGTAGACAACAGCGCCATCAAGCGCATACACGAGTTACGCACAACCAAAGACCAGCCGGGCCTGCTGCTGCGCATCACGGTTGAAGGCGGCGGATGCTCTGGCTTTCAATACATTATGGAACTCACCGAAAGCGCGGGAAGCAAAGACCTGCGCTTTGCCGATTGTGTTGTCACGGACGATATCTCCCTGCCCTTCCTCGAAGGCGCAACCATCAAATTCAAAGACGATCTCATCGGCTCTGAATTCATCATCGACAACCCCAACGCCGCCTCGGGTTGTGGCTGTGGTTCTTCTTTTTCTGTTTAATAAAGGAAATATGATGTTATCTCGAAAAGAAAAACTTCTCTTTAGCTTAAAAACTCTTTTGATTGCTGCCTTGCTTGGCCTTATTGTGAATAGCTTCTTCCTGCCTTCACCAAACGCCCCATTCCCAATATCATTACTTCTGTATATTCTGGAATATGTCATGATTTTATCCGGCCCCTTGATGACCATCATAGAACCAAGATACATCCCACTGATTTCATTATCTCTTATACTGTCCTTTATCAGCTTAATCCTTTGGATTGCATTGCTTTTATGGACAAAAACAAAACCTTATATGCTTGCGATACCTTTGCTTCTATGGATAGCTACAGGAACATGGAATGTTTTCTGTGCACTAGCCGCAAGTGTTTAATTCATCATCGACAACCCCAACGCCCAATCCGGTTGCGGTTGCGGCAGTTCTTTTTCCGTATAACCAACACCGTCATCACAACACAAAGATTGCATGGACAAGCCATGCAATAACGAAGAATCTGTGTTGATCTGTGTTCATCCGTGGTTAAACTTCCTTCCATGAAAATCGCATCCTGGAACGTCAACTCTCTCAAAGCTCGGCGCGCGCATGTTGAAAACTACCTCGCCAAAAGCGGACTGGATGTCCTGATGGTGCAAGAGCTAAAAGGTCTAGACTTCCCGCATAAAGAATTCGAAAAGCTCGGCTGGCACACCGCCGCCGTGACGCAAAAAACCTATAACGGCGTTGCCGTCTTTTCCAAAACCCCGGTTAAGGTGATCAAAGACGCCCTGCCCGGCGATAAAAACGATGAGCAAGCCCGCTATCTCGAATTTGAAACCGGCGGCATCCGCCTGATCGATATCTACCTGCCCAACGGCAACCCTGTCTTCTCTGAAGCATCCCCGAGCAATCGGGGATCTGATCCCCGCCTACGCGGGGATGCTTTCAGTGAAAAATTCACCTATAAGCTGAGCTGGATGAAGCGTCTGTACAAACGCCTAAAAACCCTGCGCGAAGACAACATCCCCTTTGCCATCGGCGGCGATTTCAACGTCATCCCCGAAGACATGGATTGCTACGATCCGAAAAAATGGCTGGATGACGCCCTCTTCCAGCCCGAATCCCGCGCCGCCTTACGCAAACTCCTTCATCTCGGCCTGACAGAAGCCTTCCGTGCCCTGCATCCAAACGCCCCAGGCCACTACACCTTCTGGGATTATCAGGCCGGCGCTTGGCCGAAAAACCACGGCATCCGCATCGATCATTTTTTACTCTCCCCCGAACTTGCCGATCGTCTGATAAACTGTACAATTGATAAAGCCCCACGAGGCTGGGATAAGCCCTCCGATCACACACCGATCATCATTGAGATAGACCCATGAAACGTTTCTTAGCTTTAAGCTTGCTCTTGTTAAGCGCCTGCGCCTCAAACGAAACAACCTACCAGCATTATTTAAGCGGCAAGGGCCTCGAATCCCAACTGCCCGAACGCTTCCAGCACTGCCACGGTTATGGCTGCAAACACATCACGCCCGTCAGGTTCACCCAAAACGACTGGAGCGTAATTGAAGCCGTATTCATCCCGCCCCCTGCAACGCCCGCAGCCGAACGCGAAGCGATCAAAACCGCCATAGGATTGTTCGAACAACGTGTTGGCGCCCAAACCGGTACCAATGTTGACATTCACGGTACTTTTACGAAGGTCGGCGATAAACAGCTCGATTGCGTCGATGAAAGCACCAACACCACCATTTACCTCTCGCTGCTCCAGCAAAAAGGCCTACTGCGTTTCCACCGCGTTGAAGGCCCGACAATGCGCGTCCCCATCATTCATGCCGGACGCTGGCCGCACCAAACCGCTGTTATCACCCAATTAGACACCAGCGAATTCTTCGCCGTTGATTCCTGGTTCCACGATAATGGCGCCCCTGCAGAAATTATTTCACTAAAAAAGTGGAAAGAGGGTTGGAAACCAAACGCAGACAGTGATTCTTAAAATCGACTATGCTAGAGTGTTTAAAAATACGGGGTATCTCATGAACAGTTTTCTTAAAATCTCAGCCTTGGCCTTAACCGGAATAAGCGCATTATCACTAAATGCCTGCGGTCCGCACGAGCCTTTCCGCGAACAGGTCGCCGCGCGCCTGGCCAGTCCGGCATGGATGATGAAACGTCCTGTTGAATCAGGCCCATTCATCGTCACCGCCTTTGAACGCATGCATGAACGTGGAGAAACTGCAAACATTTACATTGAAGGCGCGGGCGAAGCCGACGAAACGATAATCAAAGGCGCACTCTTCAACCCCACGCCGCGCAACCCGGTTGCCCTGCACCTCGCCTCAATGGATAAAGCCGACAACGTCGCCTACCTCGCCCGCCCATGCCAATATTCCGGCCTACGCGATCCGCAAAACGAATGTGACGAAAGCTACTGGGGCGACGCCCAGTTCAACATCGAAACGCTCAGCGCCTATCATGGCGTACTCGACAACATCAAAGCCCGTTATGGCATCACCGACTTTAACATCATCGGCTATAACTCCGGCGCCACACTGGCCGCCCTGCTCGCTGGCCAGCGCAAAGATATAAAATCTCTGCGCACTGTCGCCGGACGTTTCGACCTGACCGCCCTTTCCGGTACCATGGACTCTCTTAAAAATATCCCCCAACATCACTTCATTGGCGGTCAGGATGAACTCGCCCCGCCGGCTGAACTGGAAAACTACCTTCAGGCTCTGGGCGATACGCCATGCGTCGATTACACCCTCATTCAGGAAGCCGCACATGAAAAAGGCTGGGTCAATAAATGGCCGGAGCTTTTGAAAAACGATATTCCTGAATGTTACATCCCGCCCGAACCGGAATTCATTCCGATCGAAAAGCCGGAACCCATTTACGTTCCACGCATGGGCGCCAGCACTAAATAAACCTCCACTGACCTTAGCCCGTGGAGATTCACTGATATAGTCGTTTGAATTAAGAATTATACAGAGTCGAAAATGGCTGGCTTTTGAAAAAATCGACGACAACGTACATACAGGTACTTTGAGGAGATTTTTTCAAAAACAGCTTCATTTGCAGACCTGTATAATTCTTAAGTTGAATGACTATAATTATTCAATCAGCATACCTTGAAAACGGTCGGCCAGAGGCGGCGTCCGGCGTTTACGGGTGACTTCGATGAGGCCCAGTGCGGTGATGCCGTGGATTTGCACGGTGCAAGGGTCCTCGTCAATGGCTTCTTCGAGCGCGGCGATGAGTTTGCCTTGATCTTTGCGATCCTGTGATTTGAGGAAGTCAATTACGATGATACCGCCGCAATTGCGCAGGCGGATCTGGCGCGCAGCTTCGCGGGCTGCTTCAATATTGACGCCCAGATGGGAATCGCGACTGCCGCCTTTATTGACATCAATGGCAGTGAGCGCAGCGGTGCCCTGAATAATGATATTACCTCCACAGGGCAACAGGGCATAGGGATGAAATAAATCTTCAATCTGTCCAATAATATCGCGATAGTGAAACAGGGCGAGATCCTCGGAGGCATTATTAAGCTCGACGGGAGCGATTTTTGTAACCAGATCAGGGGCGAAGATTGAGCACCATTCCTCGATATGTTTAAAATGCTCCATTGTGACAATTTCAATGCGATCAATGGCTTGGCTAGCCTGATCACTTAAGGTGCGCTGGATGGCATCGGGGCCAAGAGCAATTAAGCCCGGCTCTGGGCCTTCAAAATATTTCTGGATTTCTTCCCAAGCGCTTTTAAGAATTTTTCCCTCACGGATCAGAACATCGCTTTGGGTGTGAGCTGCGGCAAGGCGTAGAATGCAACCCTGAATGTCGACCATATTATCCATCATTTTATGGAGCTGTTTACGCAGTTTTTTATCGCGGATGCGTTGGGAAATGCGGTTGCAGTCCATATTGGCGCAATAGATCAGGTAGCGGCCCGGCAGAGTGATGTCCATACTCATTTGCGGAATTTTGTTTTCGGAGGGGGTAAAATCGTCCTGATCGTTTGATAAGTAAGCGGTTTTAGCCTGCAGCGCAACCATATCGCCGGGTTGAAAGCGTTTGGATATACTTTCGTCGCCACCTTTATGCACTTTGCCATCATCGTCGCGCCAACGTACATCCGCATTGTATAAAATTCCGGTATTATCGCCGTCAAGATCAACAAAGACAGCATCGAGCGCTTTATCGATGGTTTTAACTTTTGCCCAGTAGATAGAGCCCCAGCGGATTTCTTCGTACGGCGAGTCGACTTCGAGACCTTCGAGGCGTCCCTTTTTAAGGGCTGCTGCCCAGAGACTGCCTTCCAACTCCTCTATGAGTATATCCACCGTGTTTCCTCACTGTTGCTCTTAGGCGTCAGTTTTAAAGCCAGCGCCTTCTAACATTCTCATTGTATCATAAAGCGATAAGCCGACCACGTTTGAATATGAACCGCGGATGAATTTTATATAGCTTTCGGCGTGGCCTTGAATAGCATAGCCGCCCGCCTTGCCACGCCACTGTCCAAGGTGGAGATATTGGTCAATTTCTGAAGGGGTGAGGCGTTTGAATTGGACCAAAGTATCGATGAGGCGATGGACAGTTTTTCCTGCAGGCGTGATAAGGGCTATGCCTCCGTAGACGTGATGGCGGCGGCCTGAGAGGCTTTCCAGGCAATGACGGGCGTAGGATTCGTCTTCAGCTTTATCAAGGATTTTGCGGCCTGCACCAACGACTGTGTCAGCAGCGAGAATAAAGTTATCGGGATTCTTTTTGGCGATGACAGCGGCTTTTTCGCAAGCAAGGCGCTGGGCCAGATCATGGGGTAGTTCGCCTTTAAGCGGTGTTTCGTCAATATCGGCCGGAAGGATTTTATCGGGGGTGATGCCGATTTGTTTAAGGAGATCTAGCCGCCGTGGTGACGCCGAGGCAAGGATGAGTTTATTTTTCACGGTAAATAATGCGGCCTTTGGTAAGGTCGTATGGGGTCATTTCGACGATGACAACATCGCCTTGCAACACACGGATGCGGTTTTTACGCATTTTACCAGCGGTGTGGGCCAGAATGACATGGTCGTTTTCCAGCGTGACGCGGAACATTGCGTTAGGCAGAATCTCGGATACGACCCCTTTAAATTCCATTAAATCTTCTTTAGCCATCTTGTCCTGTGTCTTTGTTTTTTAAGCTGCATTATCACGCATCTTAAAATTTTATGTTGTTGTTTCTTTAGAGAATATGGGTATACACCCGCTGCGGGCAAGAATGCAACGGCTTTTCTCCACATGGCGTTACCACAGTGCCGGCGCATGAGCGCTATGCAGAACGCAGATGAGGGTGAAGAGGCGCCGAGCGGTATCTTCGTCCATTTCTATTTTATCTTCGAGGCGCTCGATTAACAGGCCGGCACCTTCATTATGCAGGCCGCGGCGGCCCATATCGATGGCCTCAATGCGTGATGGCTTGCCGTCTTGAACAGCCTCATCATAGCTGCGAACAATCAGGAAATAATCCTTAATCAGGCGGCGATAGGGCTTAAGGGACAGGACCAGCATTGGCAATTTATCCCCTTGCGCATTTTGTATGCGAAAAACGAGGCGGTTTTCTTCGAGCGTCAGGCAAACATCATAGGGACCGGCAGCATCTTTGAAGGGGATAAAGTGGCTGGCGGCTTCAAGATCACGCAGGGCAATATCGCGGTCGCGGGCGATGAGCGTGCCTTCTGGCGTGGCTGTGATATTTTCGATGCGGATGGATTTGATCGCTGTCTTTAAGGGCTTGGTCATTTTTGTACGGCGGAATGGAAAGCGCTGACCCAGCGACCGATACGTTCGGCATCCGTTTTTACGGCGCTGCGGTTTACAACAAGTTTCGATGATATTTCCAGGATTGTTTCGGTTTCGGTGAGGCCATTGGCTTTGAGTGTTGAGCCGGTAGAGACCAGATCGACGATGCGGTTGCACAGGCCCAGCGCCGGGGCAATTTCCATCGCGCCGTTGAGTTTGATGCATTCGGCCTGAATACCGCTACGTGCGTAGTGACGGGCGGTGAGGCTGGGGTATTTGGTAGCGATGCGGATATGGCTTTCATGCACGGTATTCTGTTTCTTCGCATCGACATCGGGCATGGCTACGGACAGACGACACTTACCAATACCCAAATCAACGGGGGCATAAAGTTCGTCATAGCTGAATTCCTCAATTGCATCAGAACCGACAACGCCGATTTGGGCGCCACCATAGGCAACGAAAGTGGCGACGTCGAAGGCACGTACGCGGATAATGTCGAGGTCCGCGTGATTAGTAGAAAAGCGAAGCTTTCTGCTGGAGTCGCTCATAAAATCATCCTCAGGAACAATGTCGCAGGCGCTGAGCAAAGGCATAAGCTCTTCGAGGATGCGGCCCTTGGGCACAGCGAGAATGAGTTTCCTATCAGTAGTCATGGCCATTGGATAGCGTGAATGATGCGCCGCGGCAAGATTTTTTCTTAAGATGATTGAATGTCTGGCAGCGCAGGGCTTTTTATACAACGAGTTCGTTTGTTGTATCTTTATTGTTTTCGATGTGTTGGCATATTTTCCGGTGGCGATCATCGCGTGTATGGAGGGCACCGTTGACAATTTTTGCAAATCTATGCGCCCATCCTTGAGAGGATGATTGCTCTTTTTCTGTGCGCAATGTTTTTACGATCACATCGGAATGCTGGGTTCTCGTAGCCTCGTCGAGTTCAATGAGCGAATCGACCATGAAATATGCTCTCTCTGCATTGCCTCTGTTAAAGGTATCAATGATAATGGCGGGATATTGGTGGTCGCGCACATTCTTTCCAAATATTTTTTTCGGATTGATTTTTAACGTTCGTTGTGCAGCCGCCTTTCCTTCTTTATCAATAATTTTATTACAAAAATGGTTGACCTCATCACTTTCCATGAATTCAGTAAGTAGCCATTTCGTTCTTTTAACCAAAAGAGCTAACTGAGGGTCTTTAAGAGTATTTTTCGAAGTCGTTTCTTCCAGAGCTTCAAATTCGCTCGTAGCATCTTTGAGGGTTTCTTTAAATTTTCGAACGCTATCCGGTGTTCTACTGTTGAACATGACGATGAAGCTAGAGAAAGTGCGGGTAAAAATATCTTGTATTCTTGAAAAAACCTTCTCTCTTTCTTCTTCATTGCAGGACGTCACCGAGGGTTGCTCATCTTCCAAAGCAACTTCGATCGGCTGTTGTTGTGCCGTAATTCCTTCTATTGCGCGGGCGACATCCGGGTGCTGTTCAAGCGCGTTTACAATCTGTTGTACACGGCGAGTATAATGTACGCCTATGCCTGAACTCTTTGTCAGGCTTTTGAAATCTTTCAAAGATTTTTTTGCCGCATCTGCATTTTCCGGTGTTTCATCGGACAGCATGGCGTTTATAGCCTCCAGCGTAGTGTCTAGATGCTGTTCAATTTCGAGTATCCGGGGATCTGTGACACTGCTTCCTTCGGTAAAAAGAGATTTAAGAGAACGAAAGACTGTCACTCCATTTTTGATAGCGGAAGAACTATCTTCAATGCAAAATGGTTGCCTTGTTTCGGAGCGTGTGTCTGTATCCATAATCTCTTACCTTAACTTTTTACTGAACGCTCATTCGTTACCATAACAATGACAAAAATGTCAACCTTTTGTCATATTTATTTTCTCGATGATTTTTGTGGTTTAGGCGCGTTTGATGTTTGCACCGCAGGCGGACAATTTGCCGACAATATCCTCATAGCCGCGCTCGAGGTGGTAGATGCGGTTAATCGTTGTTTCCCCTTCGGCAACAAGACCGGCCAGCACGAGGGCCACAGAGGCCCGCAGGTCAGTGGCCATGACTTCCGCACCGGTCAATTTAGGCACGCCGCGCACGATGGCCGAATGGCCCTGCACCGTGATGTTGGCACCCATGCGACTCAGTTCCGGCACGTGCATAAAACGGTTTTCGAAAATGGTTTCGGTGACCAGCCCCGCGCCTTCGGCGATGGTCAGCATGGCCATAAACTGGGCTTGCAAGTCAGTGGGGAAGCCCGGATGCGGTTCGGTCATGATGTCGATGGCCTTGAGCGGAATATTCGGATCGCGGCTGACAATGATGTCACTGCCATCCTGATCAATCTCAACCCCGGTTTGGGACAGGTGCCCGGCAGCGGCGCTTAAATGTTCAAGGCGGGCATTTTTCAACCGCAGCGATCCGCCTGTCATGGCGGCGGCGACCATGTAAGTGCCGGTTTCAATGCGGTCAGGCACGATGGAATGATGCGCTCCGCCTAGAGAATCCACGCCTTCGATGGTGATGCGCTCGGTGCCGAGCCCGGTGATTTTCGCGCCCATTTTGATAAGACATTCGCCCAGATTGGTAATCTCGGGTTCGCGCGCAGCGTTGGCTAATACTGTTTCACCGCTGGCCAATGTGGCGGCCATGAGCAGATTTTCGGTGGCGCCGACGGAGACTTTGGGGAAAAGGATTTTCGCACCTTGCAAGCCGCCAGCCGGAGCCTGCGCATGGATATAGCCTTCTTCAAGGGTGATTTGTGCGCCGAGTTCTTCCAAGGCTTTGATATGCATATCGACAGGCCGCGTGCCAATCGCGCAGCCGCCAGGCAGGGAAACCTTGGCTTCGCCGAAGCGAGCGAGCAGGGGGCCGAGCACAAGGATGGAGCCGCGCATTTTACGAACAATATCATACGGCGCGGTTTGCGTATGTACCGGCCCGGCATTGATGGCCATCAGCGCACCTTCACGTTTAACCGCACAGCCGAGATATTCGAGCAATTCTGTTTGCGAGTTCATATCGCGCAAGCTGTTGGGAGAATTTTCGAAATAGACGGATTGGTCGGTGAGCAGAGCGGCGCACATCAGTTTCAGCGCACAGTTCTTCGCCCCACTGATCGGGATTTCACCGTGCAGCGTCTGCCCGCCGATGACCTTGATTTTGTCGAGGGAGGAAGGCGCAATACCCTCTCCCTGACGCTGCGCGTCTTCCCTCTCCCTTAAGGGAGAGGGATACGAAGACTTAGGCGATTGCGCCTTAGTCTTCGCAGAAAGAGGGTGATTTTCAAGCGCTGTCATGATCGTTTTTACTACACCTTCGATATTCTCTGAAACATCACTGTTCCAAAATCGTAAAACCTTATACCCTTTGGTTTCGAAAAAGTCAGTGCGTTTTTTATCATAATTTTGTTGCGTCCCGTGCTGCCCGCCATCGAGTTCCACGATCAGATTTTGAACCGGACAAGCAAAGTCGGCAATATAAGGGCCAATCGAAAATTGCCTGCGAAATCTAACACCCAGTTGATCGGATTTTAAATGCGACCATAACCTCTTTTCAGCTTCGGTCGGGTCGTTTCGCAGTTTTCGCGCATAGCTCGTTTTCCTTGAGATGAGCATCACCCTCTTCCTGCTGTCGCTTCGCTCCAGCTTCTCTCTCCCTTCAGGGAGAGGGATTGAGGGAGAGGGGATTTACAACCGCGGGAGCGTAACGCCTCGCTGTCCCATATATTTGCCGGATCTGTCTGCGTAGCTGGTTTCACAGGCTGCACTTCCTTTAAAAAATAAAAACTGCGCTATACCTTCATTGGCATAGACTTTGGCGGGAAGCGGAGTGGTGTTGGAAATCTCCAGCGTCACGTGGCCCTCCCAGCCCGGCTCCAGCGGTGTGACATTCACAATCAGGCCACAACGCGCATAAGTGCTTTTCCCGAGGCAGATCACCAGCACATCTTTGGGGATGCGGAAGTATTCGACCGTATGGGTCAGCACGAAGCTGTTCGGAGGGATTATGCAAACATCGGTCTTTCTGTCAACAAAACTCTGCGCGGAAAAGTCCTTGGGATCGACGATGGCGTTATCGACATTGGTGAAAATCTTGAAATCCGGCGCACAACGCGCGTCATAACCGTATGATGACAGTCCGTAGGAAATATTGCCTTCGCGCTTTTGTTTTTCTTCGAAAGGTTCAATCATGCCCTGGGAGCGCGCGAGGTCGCGAATCTGGTGGTCGGCGAGGATGCCGGGCGCGCCTGCAATTTCCGGAGAGAGTTCTTCAAAATTTTGCGGGCTTTGTTCTTTGTTTTTAAGGGCGTCCATCTTTTGGGTCCTTTACAGTGGGGTTACGCTCAATGGTTTTAGCAGATTTGGGCGGGCTTTTGCGTTTTTTGAGATTGTTACGCAAGGCTGCGGCGCGCTTGTCCAGCTTATCCTGTTTTTGATTTGTCGACATAGTGGCAGCTTACGCAAAAAGAGACGTGACAGGCTAGAGATTTTGCGTTAACTTCGCCTCCGATTTGGGGATAAGCTTGTTAAATCACGCTGCTGTAGCTCAGTGGTAGAGCGCGTCATTGGTAATGACGAGGCCGAGAGTTCAATTCTCTCCAGCAGCACCATCTTGTTTTCCTGTCCGCGCCCCCCCCTATAGTGCTGAAAAGAAATGACTTTTTTGCATTCAAAAAACCCTCTTCGCAGCTATTAGGCAATTTTACGGGCAGGAAAATAAAATGGTGCCCGGGGGTAGAATTGAACTACCGACACGGGGATTTTCAGTCCCCTGCTCTACCACTGAGCTACCCGGGCATGTTTGAGAGATCAAACGATAGAGCGTTATAGGAAAAAGGACCGCTCTTGTCCATACCCCTTCATCATAAAAATCACCTTTAAAATATCCTTATGCTTTATTCATTCTCTAAAAAATATTAGAATTAAGATTGAGGGGAAAAATATGAGTATTGCAGACGAATTACAAATCCTTAAATTTAAGCCTGGACAGCGGATCATCTCGCAAGGTGAACACTCCGATAAAGCCTATATGATCCTGTCGGGAAAGGTCCGGGTTTTTATGGAAGACGGCACCAAAATCGTCGAACTCGCCACGCTGGGTGAAGACGAAATCTTCGGCGAAAGCGCTATTTTTAGCGGCGAAGCCTACGGCGCAAATGTTGAAGCCGTTGAGGAAACCGAACTCTATGTCATCACCAAGGACTCACTCAACGAGATGCTTAAAAGCACGGACCCCATCATCCGCGCTCTCATCCGGATGCTCATCGCACGCCTCAACGCCACCAATGAAGCACTGCTCAAAAGCGAAACCCGGGAATTTATTGACGTCGCCCTGATATAGGCGCAGCTCTTCCGGGACGGTCTGGCCTCCATCGCCATTGACTGCAGAGAAGAGATTATCCACACTCTGGACAAAGAAATCAAAACGGCCCATCCTTACATCAAGCGAATTTTCATCGAAGCGGAGACAAGCAAATGAGTGACCTCAAAGGAAAAACCGCCATCATCACCGGATCCACCAGCGGTATCGGCTTAGGGATAGCACAAGGACTGGCCGCTGCCGGCGTCAATATCGTAATGAACGGCTTCGGTGATCCCGATGAAATCGAAACCCACCGCACCGCACTGGAAAAACAAGGCATAAAGGCAATTTATCACGACGCGGATATGACCCGGCCCAATGAAATTAAAGATTTGATTTCTACCGCCCGCACTGAACTGGGAAGCGTCGACATCCTCGTCAACAACGCCGGCATCCAATATGTCGCCCCCATCGAAGACTTCCCACCCGAAAAATGGGATGCCATCATCGCCATCAACATGAGCAGCGCTTTCCACACCATCCACCATGCCCTGCCGCTGATGCGCAAACAAGGTTGGGGCCGCATCATCAACATCGCCTCTGCTCACGGCCTCGTCGCCTCCCCTTATAAATCCGCCTATGTCACCGCCAAACATGGCATATTAGGCCTCACAAAAACCGTCGCCCTTGAATGCGCCGAGAATAATATCACCGTCAACGCCATCTGCCCCGGTTACGTCAAAACCCCGCTGGTCGAAGGCCAAATCGCCGACACAGCCAAGGCCCGCGGCATTTCAGAAGAAGAAGTCGTCAACGATGTTTTACTCAAAGCACAATGGACTAAAAAATTCGTTTCCGTTGAACAATTATCGGGCCTGGCACTATTTTTATGCTCCGACGCCGCCGAAAACATGACGGGCGGACACATCTCCGTCGATGGCGGCTGGACAGCTGCATAAAATATCACAATAAATCAATATGTTACAAAGCGGGGCGGCTTTCAAACCGTTACCGACAACATATAACCTTTTAGATATAATTACATAAAATTTTACGTAAAAATCAGCTCTTTTTAAGACTTTTTACAGTAAAATAAAGGATGAGCTGCGAATATGCGGCCCATAGGGTTATGAAATACTTTTGAACAATTTTGGGGTACACTTACGCTTAGCGATAAGAAATAAGGGACTGGGATAATGGCTTACAAAAATTTCGACGATCTTTCACTTTCACCAACATCCGGTAATGTCGGCGAAACGCTGCAAATAAACGGGCCAAGCGTTGAACTCCCCGATATTTCATACGTGAAAGATGCCGCAATCACGCGCGACGGCGCAGATCTCGTTCTTGATGGCCCCCAGGGCACAATCACTATCGACGGCTATTTTTCAGCCCTCGAAACACCGGATCTCGTTGCCCCAGGTGGAGAAACCCTGACACCCGAACTTGTAAATTCCTTTGCCCGCAGCCCCGCTCAATATGCTCAAAGCCATAGCATGAACGATGAAAGCCCGGTCGGTAGCGTTGATGAAATCTCCGGCGAGGCGACAATCACGCACTTGGACGGCTCTGTTGAGCACATCACACAAGGCATGCCCATATACCAGGGCGACGTTATCGAAACCGCAGCCGACGGCGCAGTGAATATAGCCTTCATTGATGAAACCAGCTTTGCCGTATCTGAAGACGCACGTCTGGCCATCGACGAATATGTTTATGATCCTTCAACAGAATCCGGATCGCAGGACTTTTCCGTCCTCAAAGGTATGTTTGTTTTCACCTCCGGCCTCATTGGCCGCGATGATCCGATGATGTGAATATCGACACCCCCAGCGGCTCAATCGGCATCCGCGGAACCATCATTGCAGGAAATGTTGACACCGGCGAAATCACAGTTGTTGAAGGCGCAATTGTTGTGCGCGATCTTTCCGGCCACGAAATGACACTGGCCACACAGTTCGAAACAGCAAAGCTCGACCCATCCGGCGGTGAAATCCAGAATATGGGACAATTGCCGGCACATGAAGTTTCACAAAGATTTTCCGGGGTCGTAGGCGTATCTCCGACGCTATTTTCATCCATCAACGATGCCGCCGCCGAACAAGGAACGCAACCTGTCAACGGACCGCAAGAACAACCGCGTGAAAATTTCGACGCGGAAGGCACACTCGACCACAATAACGACGGCGAAGTCGATGGCTCAGTTGAAGGCGGTGACGATGCCGCAGGCAACGGCGATGGCGCACCTCTGGATGGTGCCAAAGACCCGGCCTTAATGGATGGCGAGCCTGTAAAATTAACTGGCGAAGATGGCCTCGCGCCCAAACCGATGATGAATCCTATGCAAACCGGCATGATGGGCACAGACCCCATGGGCATGCACCCAATGGGTATGAACCAGGCCGGAACGATGAACACAACCGCAGGCATGGAAACGCTTGATGGCGGCAAAAACACCATGGACGGCATGGATCTGCTTGAGGGCATGAACCCCGATGGAAGACATGCTGGCGACGATAACATGCCGCCACCACCGCCGACTGGAGAGAACCTGCAAGATCCAAACACAATCATTCCACCAAATAGCGACACAACGCCACCCTTGCACGTCAGCGATTTGAACTCATTCGCACAAACTCAAATCAGCACTGCGCCGAATGAATTTTTCGCAACATCAGACAATATGATCTGGGATTATCATTTTGATAAGGAATTTATTGATCCGGATGGAGGAGATTTACACTTTGAATTAAGTGCGGGCACAAAGACATACTCAACACAACATCAGGAATTACAACTTGGACTTTTGATAACGCAAATGGCCACCTCACGATTAATACCGCCTCACTTCCAGGTGACTTTAATTTCAATATCCAGGTCCGCGCCATTGATCAGGCAGGAAACGCCGGCAGTTTTGAAAACTATACGTTCCACCTAGAACAAAAACCGGAACTTTTCCATCGACGGTTGACAGCACAGGAACAGACGTTTTAACCGGAAGCGCCAATGCAGACACCACAACACTAGGGGATCAAGCACCACAACCAACAAAACCATTTTTGCAGGCGATGGCGATGACAACATACTCATATATGATTATGGATACAATAACACAATTCATCTGGGGAATGGTGAAAACATATTCGTAGTCACAGACGGAGCAACCGGAAACACGGCCATTGGCGGATTTGAGAAAGATACATTCAACATGGGCGGTGTCAAAACCACGCCATTGGCATGGACGGCGACGATATCTTTAAAATTAACTTCTCAACCGGCCCGCGAAAACAGAACTGGAAACCTCAGGAAACTCCAACATTCTCATGGATGGCGGCCACAGCTCCTACCGCATGCCGTTCCTGCTACACGGCCAAACACCGCCGGCAAGCGAACTTGGCCGCGGCGACACCTTGTCACTGGAAGGAACCGGGGTAGAGCTGGATTTCACGCTCGTTGACAATAACTATTTCCGGGAATAGAGCGCATAGATCTCTTAAACGGAAGCACAACCGGAGCCGGCATAACACTCGGACTCAATGATGTCATCAACATGACCGATCACAACAACATTCTTCTTATCCGCGCCGACAGCAACGACTGTCTAACTTTTGTTCCTGGAGATTTTGCAAACTTCACAAAAACAGTAGATAAATATCTGGATGATAACCCCACCTTTGGAGGAGCATCCACCGACTTCACCATGTATACGAATGGAAACGTCACCCTTCTGATTGAGGACAACGGCGCAACTGTAAGCGGACTTCCCGCATAAACACAACGTCTAACATAGATACCTCCGGGTAAACCCGGGGTTCTATGGGCTACGCGGCTGCTATAGTCATTACAGCTCCTCGCGAAGCTGATCCCAAATCGTCATCCCCGCCAAGCGCAGCGCGTGCGGGGATCCGGATGCCCGCACAGAGGCGGGCATGACAGCCTTGAGAATTGTTCATTCATCCACGGTTCTCGTGCCCCAGAGGGTAAAAGCCGTAGTGTTCTGTCCTGCGGACCACATAAAAAAAGACCGCGCATTCAGGGCGGTCTTTTTAAATGATATTGACGAAAAATTACATATCCGCGCCCGGCCTATTATAACGACGACGAGACAAACCCAAACCAACGAGCCCTGCCCCGAGAAGAGCAGGCACTGCAGGCTCTGGAACGGTACTAGTATTAACTTCAGCAAAGGAAAGCTCCGGGTTGTTGCTCTCAAGTACACCGCCTGTATTATCAAATCGAAGCTGAGCAAATCGATCATTCAAACTATTCAAACTAGACGCATCCAACAAAATAGCGCCTAAATCCTTGCCAGTAAACGCTGTATAATCGCCGGTTAAACCAATGCTAACACCAGTAATGTCCCAGGAATTAGCCTCTGCATCGAAAAGCAAACGGAGCTGATCGGTTGATCCGGATGTTCCGCCATCATTCACAAGCATAAAAGGAGAGGAAGAAATACCTATAGTCTCACCGCCAGCCTGGAAACTCCCGGAAACATCACACCCCGTATCTAAACCAACAGACGGAATCGAAGAAATATCCGTACAGCTGTTAGTATTAATCTGAATACTCCCCCCAGCTCCAGTAATGCCTGCCGGAACCGGCCCGAAAGAATTTTCAAAATTTGAAACTTCAAAACCTAAATTAATAAGCGCCGCCTGCGCATTCATAACCGCCGCAAGCCCGCCTGCTATAACCGTAGTTTTTGCTAAACCTAAACCCATAACTTCACGTCTCCTATTTCATTTACGCAACGTATTCAAAACTTTTAAATCAAAAATGCTATAAGATCAATCAACTATAGAGCGAATCATCAACATTGGCCGCCTTTATAGTGTATATTTACGTAAAACAAAAGAACTTTTTTCAATTTTCTTGCAAAAGCATGCTCAGAGCCACTTTCCAGCCCGAATACAGCCCGTCACGTTCCCCCACGCTCATCTGCGGCTCATAATGCCGGACCGCTTTCCACCCTCGCGCAGCCGCTTCTAAATCCTCAAATACCCCGGCCTGCACCCCGGCCAGCATCGCCGCGCCCCAGGCGGTCGTTTCCACCACCGCCGGCACTTCAACCGGCCTTTGAAGCATATCGGCCAAAAACTGGCAGACAAAGCCGTTGGCCGCGAGCCCGCCATCAATACGGATAACATCGGCTTTATGACCGCCATCATCCTCCATAGCCGCCAGCAGATCGAGCGTCTGATAAGCTTGCGCTTCCAGCGCCGCGCGCACCACATGCGCTTTTGTACTCTCCCGGCTCATACCCGTAATCATCGCCCGCGCATCCGGCTTCCAGTGCGGCGCACCCAGCCCTGTAAAGGCCGGTACAAAATACACCCCGTTATTATCAGGAACGCTGCGCGCCAGACTTTCCGTCTCTCGCGCATCTTCAAACAGCTCCAACCCGTCGCGCAACCACTGCAGCGCCGCCCCGGCCACAAAAATAGACCCCTCAATCGCGTAAGAAATCTCCCCATTCACGCGATAGGCCGGGGTCGTCAACAACCTGTGCGCGGAAGCGCGGAAATCCGCGCCAATATGCATCAACGCAAAACACCCTGTTCCATAAGTTGACTTGATCATCCCCGGTGAAAGACAGCCCTGCCCAATCAACGCCGCTTGCTGATCTCCTGCCATCCCGCCAATAGGAAGCGCCGCGCCGATGGTCTCTCCGTCACTCGTGCCAAAATCCGCAATATTATCCCGCACCTCGGGAAGCAACCCCGCTGGAATATCAAATAGCGCCAATAGCTCCTCATCCCAGCGCTGCTCTACAATATTATACAGCATCGTGCGCGCAGCGTTCGTCACATCCGTTGCATGGACCTTTCCACCCGTAAGCTTCCACAGCAAATAACAATCGACCGTCCCAAACGCCAATTCGCCTGCCTCAGCCCGCGCCCGTGCGCCGGGAACATGGCCCAAAATCCACGCAATCTTCGTTGCCGAAAAATACGGGTCCAAAAGCAGCCCCGTCTTGGCCGTAATCATCGCCTCATGGCCCTGATCTTTCAAATCCGCGCAAACTTCCGCCGTGCGCCGATCTTGCCAGACAATCGCATTATAAACCGCCTCCCCCGTCTCTCGATCCCAAACAATGGTTGTCTCGCGCTGATTGGTAATCCCGATCGCCGCTGGAAGTTTCTTACATTTTTCTAAAATTTTTGCGCAGCATTCCCGCGTATCATTCCAAATATCATCGGGCTTTTGCTCAACCCAGCCTTTTTCAGGATAATACAACTTAAGCTCTTTTTGCTGCACATCCAAAACCGCACCACCGACAGAAAATAAAATCGCCCGGCTACTCGTCGTACCCTGATCAATCGCCAAAATTGTCTCGGCCTTACTCACGCCAGCACCTTTTTCTTCAAACCCGGCAACGCCTTTTCCAGCGCACTCACCGTCTCATCGCCAACATGCACACCCAGCTTCGATCGCCGCCACAAAATATCCTGGGCTTCCCGCGCCCATTCATAACGGATCAAATACACCACCTCCGCCTCATACAACCCGCCACCAAAATCAACGCCCAAATCCTCAAACCCCTTCGCCCCTTCAAGAAAACGCTCCATGCGTGTACCATAGCTTCGCGCATACCGCCGCAGCAAATCTGCCGTCAACCAGGAATAGCGCTCACGCTGCCTGCGCACAAACGCATCAAAATCACTTTGAGGAATATCCCCGCCAGGCAACAGCGCATCAGTCGTCCACGGCGGCGCATAACGATTATCCAGATTCAAAAGCCGCCCCATCACTTGTTCAGCCAAAACGCGATATGTCGTAAGCTTCCCACCAAACACAGAAATCATCGGTGCGTGCGATTCCAAATGCTCATACAGATAAAAATCGCGGCTCACAGCGCGGTTCTCACTCTCCCCGTCATCAAAAAGTGGCCGCACCCCGCTATAGGTCCATAGCACATCATCCCGCGTAATGTCGGCCTCAAAATGCGCACTATACGCAGCGCACAAATATTGCAACTCCTCTTCAGAAATCCGCGGATCATAAAGATCACCCTCAAAATCTTCCTCCGTTGTCCCGATCAGCGTATAATCCCTCTCATAAGGAATCACGAACACAATCCGGCCATCGGGCTGCTGCAAAACGTAAGACTGCCCCCCAGTATAAGCGCGCGGAATGATGATATGTGATCCCTTCACCAATCGAACCCGTGGAACCGGCTTCACTTCCGAATCCAACCCTGAATCCTCAAGCACTTTTCGCACCCACGGCCCGGCGGCATTCACCACCATAGACGCACGGATACACCGTTCTTTCTGATCACCCTGACCCTTATAATGCACAACCCAATGATCGCTTTGCGGCTCAATTTTTGTGCATGGCGAGCGCGTCAAAATTCGCGCCCCCTTCTCCGCAGCATCCATCGCATTGAGCACCACCAACCGCGCATCATCAACCCAGCAATCCGAATAAACAAACCCACGTGTATAATAATCCGCCAGCGGCACACCCAAAGCACTGGCCTTCAAATTCACCCCGCGCGATCCGGAAAGCCGCTGCCTGCGAGCCAAATGATCATAAAGAAACAACCCCAAACGGATCATCCAAAACGGTCTTTGCTGCGCATTATGCGGCAATACAAATTCCATTGGTGAAATGATATGAGGCGCGATAGCTAAAAGCTTCTCACGTTCTTGCAAAGATTCCCGTACAAGCTTAAATTCAAAAAATTCGAGATAACGTAAACCGCCATGAATAAGCTTCGTGCTCGCCGACGACGTACCCTGCGCCAAATCCTTGGCCTCAAGCAATAAAACGGAAAGCCCGCGACCAGCGGCATCGCGTGCCACACCGACGCCATTAATCCCCCCACCAATAATGCACAAATCATAATCAATCTTGTCCATAACAATAGATTACAGCAAGCCAGCCCGGCTTTAAAGACGATTGATATAAAGCAAAAGAAAATTAGGAATAAACAACCCCGCCCCACAAGGGACGAGGTATCAAGCCCCCTCTCCTCTGCGGGGAGAGAGCTGGGGTGAGGGGGATAATTTTTGACTACCCCCACCCTAACACTCCCCCTCAAGGAGAAGGGGACTAGGGTCAGGACCTATAATACCCCCGGGTAAACCCGGGGTTCTATGGGCTACGCGGCTGCTACGCAGCCATTACAGCTCCTCGCGGAGCTGATCTCAAATCGTCATCCCCGCCAAGCGCAGCGCGTGCGGGGATCCAGATGCCCGCACAGAGGCGGGCATGACAGCCTTGAGAATTGTTCATTCATCCACAACTCTCGTGCCCCAGAGGGTAAAAGCCGTGGTGTTCTATCCTGCGAACCGCATAAATTGTGATTAATTCTGTTCACCATAAACACTTCAGATGCAAGGAAAGCAAGGTTCTGCCATGCCGTAGCATAGGAGGTTCTTGCTTGACGCAGCAGATGGGGTGTTTACGGTGAACCCGAAGGGCGCAGCGAGAACGACGGAGAATTACCCCGAAAGAGATTAAAAGCCTAAGCGGCCATTCTATGAAGAATAATCCGCAACTTTGCTTCAAGCTGTTTAGAAGAAAACGGCTTGCGAATATACGCCGTCACACCCGCAGACTTCGCTTCAACCACAGAATCCATATCTATACGTCCTGTTACCATCAAAAACGGCATGGTAGGATCAACACTGCGCAATTGGCGAAGCAAATCAACCCCCGTCATTCCTGGCATATTCCAGTCACACACCAAAAGATCAATGAAGTCATAAGCCGAATCTAAAAATGCCAACGCCTCACGCCCGTCACTAGCCTCAAAAATTTGCGTAATGCCAAGCTCACCCATCATATTACGAATCATGGCCCGCGCTTCAGACTGGTCCTCAACCAAAAGAATTTTAAGATCACTTAAAGCAGAACCCATCAGAACCTCTCCTTTTCTTTTGCAACACCGCCCTTACTGGCCCATCGTGGAATTTGCACGGAATCCTCTATACTTCCTCCAGCTCCAGACGATAAAATTTTATAAATAACCTTAACCAGCGCATCATGCTGAATAGGTTTGGCAATAAACACAGCATCTTCAGGAATTTCTACGCGAGCCATTTGCCCTTTTGCCGGATAACCACTCATAAAGATAACATTGACATCCGGACGTAATTCTTTCAACAAATCTGCAAGTTCCACACCATTGAGTTCAGGCATCACAACATCTGTCAGCAATAGATCAATTTTCCCCTCATAATCATCTTGCACAGCCAAAGCCTCATTGCCATTGCTGGCCCGCAGCACCTTCATACCCAAATCTTCAAGCATATTACTAACCAACGCCAACAAATCAGGTTCATCCTCTGCTATAAGCACGCTATAGCCATCAAACCGGATAGAAGAAAGATTATCCTCTCTACCCAAAATTTTCTTGGGAACCTTATCACTCAAAGGCAAATAAACGCTCATTGTCGTCCCCTGCCCCAAAGTAGAAAGCACATCAATATGCCCGCCAATTTGCTTCACAAGACCATAAACCATAGACAGCCCTAACCCCGTGCCTTTCCCTTGTTCCTTCGTACTAAAGAAAGGATCAAACATACGATCGATCACATCCTTTGGCATCCCCGTGCCCGTA
Source organism: Rhodospirillales bacterium (assembly GCA_020638335.1). Taxonomy (GTDB): domain Bacteria; phylum Pseudomonadota; class Alphaproteobacteria; order Micavibrionales; family Micavibrionaceae; genus TMED27. Next base: position 24,747 of record JACKIT010000002.1, on the reverse strand, counting down.
TCTGAAACTACGATGGACGCATAAGATTTGTCAGAGTTTTGCTTCAAAAGAACCGCTGGCAAAGTTTTCTGCGGACAAGCCCGCACCTCCAACAACAACGCGCCCCCATCAGGCATGGCATCACGCGCATTCAAAACCAAATTCATGATAATTTGCGTTATATTCTCTATTGGACACTCAACATACATCTCCTGATGGTCTATCAAAACGCTGCACTTAACAGATGCATCCAGCAAAGGCCGCAACAACAACTCCTGCTCGCGCACCACTGCACCTAAATCAATCACAGTATCATCAACAATCTCATGACGACTGAATGTCAGCATTTTTTTGATAAGATTTGCACCGCGCCTCGAAGCCGTACGAATACGATCCAAATCCTCCATTGCCCGCGCTTTATCATCCCAGTTTTTTCCGGCAATCCGTGCATACCCGTCAATAATCGACAATATATTATTGAAATCATGCGCCACTCCAGCCACCAACTGCCCAAGAGCTTCCAGCTTTTGTGTCTTGGAAAGCTCAGCCTCCCGCATTTTCAAAGCTGTCATATCATTCAACAGCCAAATCGACAGATCCAGTTTTCCGGTATAACCCTGCACAGACGTATGTTTAAGCTCATACCAACACGCCCCGCAACACTTCTCCCCGCCGGAACATAAAATGCTCAGTTCAACGCTGCCATCCTCATGCCCCTCACTGATTTGATGAATTTTTTCCATTGTCTTGGCATCGACAATAGCAGCAAAAACCTCATGAACATTCTTACCGAGAATATCATCGCGCGAAAGATGCATATCCTCACAAAACGCCTTATTCGCAAATACAATCCTTTGTAAACCTGAAACATGGTCTTGCTTGGTCACGACAATACCGCTCGTCGCAGCCTGAATAGCCTGAGTAAGTTCATAGTTATAGTTGTTAAGCTTAAGGAGATATTCTTCTTGATTTTTAAGATCCCCGACATCAATCAAAATCAGGTTCGTACCAACACGCGGAATCTTTTGCACTTCAACCAGACACAACCGATTCCCGGCAGTCATAATGACCTCACGAAAACCTATGTCAGTGTTATTCATTGCTGAACGCCCCAGCGTATTAATCAAGGACTCATCACACTCAACAGCCATATCGTAAAAATAATTTAAGAAATCCTGAAGATTCAGAGTCTCGCCTGACAGCCGTTTCCCCTTATCTCCTAATAAATCAGGCAAGAACTCATGCGCCTGCACATTGGCCAGAACCAGACGATCATCAGCTCCAAAAAAAACAAGCCCGTTTCCGATAAAATCAGCCGCCTTTTCAAGCGCCGATGTATAATTGCGCGTCTTACAACGACACCGCATCATATAAAACATAAAACCGCACAGCATCAAAACTGCGAGCAAAAATATACCGCTAGCGGGCAGCCAATAATAAGATTCTGTAAACAAAAACTCCCCCTTAAGCAAAACTACTGATTTGCAACTCTAAGTTTATGTTTATAACTACCCATTGTCTAGACATCTCTGTAGAGAATCTGAATACCAGCGTATATACTACAACAAATCTGCATATTCTCTTCAAAGCCTTGCACTAAACGCCCATTACAAAACGCTTACAACAATGCCTTGTGTAAAACCTGACTTTTTTTATAAGGTACTCCTGCACAGCGCCGCACTATGGGGAGGCGCAATTTACGCCCATGCAGCCCCGCCGCAACCCTCCACCTCTCTCTACGGCCCGCTCGGCCTTCTCACAATACCCAGCGCCCGCATGGACCACGCGGGCACATTGCGCGCAGGCGTTTCAACACTCGATCCATACGTGCATAGCTGGCTCAGTGTCCAACTCGCCGATCCGCTCTCCATCACGCTGCGCCAAAGCGCCGAAGTCTCAAACATCGACGAAGACGCCAATCGTCTCTATCCCGGCGTTGATTTTAAACTTCGCCTGCTGAAAGAAAGCGCCTACCGCCCCGAAATCGCCATCGGCGTAAAAAGCGCCTTTGGCCATAAACGCATGGCTGGAGAGTATATCGCCACCTCCAAACGTTATAAAGATTTCGACTTTACCGCCGGTCTCGGCTGGGGCCGCCTCGGCAGCGCCACGCACTTTAAAAACCCGCTCAAATCACTCAGTTCTCACTTCGGCGGCAATCGCAATCTCGATGGTGAAATGCCAAGCGGCCCGGAAAACTGGTTTACCGGGGGTGACATCGGCCTGTTTGGCGGCATCGAATATTTCACTCCGCTTAAAGGCTTATCCCTAAAGGCAGATTACGGCGCCGACCGGTTCAAAGCCGAACAAGCCGCCTTCGACTACAACGCACCCGCCCCTTGGGCCGTAGGCCTGAACTACCAACCCACCCCTTGGATTGATCTCGGCCTTGGTATGCAAGGCACAGATAAACTCTTGGCCCGCCTGTCCCTGCAAGGCAATGTCAAAAACTGGCCCGATCAAGACCGCAAATATACGGCTAACGATGAAAGTCCCTTCCGCCCATACCGCACCGGGCTGGCCCTGCCCGCAGAAATGGAGCTTAAAGCCATAGGCGAAAACATCATGCTCTATGATGCACAAACCGACTACAAAACCGCCAGCGCCACCCTGACACTGGAAAATAACCGCTCCAGCCCCCGCCAACTCGCCCGCGCTTTTAAGCACATGGCCAATCACGCAGGACCATCCATCGAGCGCCTCGAAATCACGCCCGTCCATCTCGGCTTGCGCGGCCCCAAAATCACCCTGCTGCGCGCCGACCTCGAAAACGCACTGGGCCGCAGCGCTGGCAGCGCCGAGGAAATCTGGAGTGATATAGAAATCATACCATCCGCCGAAAACCCCTTGCACAAGCATCGCCAACCATTGGAATACGGCTATGGCCTGCGCGATTATTCCCTCACGCTCGATACACAAGCCAGCCTGTCCGAAGAAGACAGCGGCACGCTCTACCGCACTACGCTCATCGCTGGCGCGCAAGCACCCGAACTCTTCGGCCTGATCGACAATTTCGTAAGCTTCCGCCTCAACCTCGCTGATAATCTCGATCGCCTCACCGACATCCGCCCGCGCAGCGCCCTGCCCGTACGCTCAGATGTTGATCGCTTTGCCCGCCGCACCATAGCGCTCGACACTGCTTTCAACGCCTTCACCCATAGCTTCCGCTCCGACCTACATATGAGCCTCATGGGCGGCTATCTCGAAGAAATGTATGCCGGCGCGGGCGGAGAAATACTCTACCGCCCATATCAAGCCCGCTGGGCCATCGGTGCCGAAAGCTTTCTCGCCCTTAAACGCAATCCAGAAAGTACGCTCAATCTTGGCCTCACCGGCGATCACCTCATCAGCGGTCATGTTCAGGGCTGGTATGACCTGCCCCATTGGGACCTCACCGTAAATGCCAAAGCCGGGCGCTACCTCGCCGAAGATCTAGGCGCCAGCCTTACCTTACAAAAACGCTTCCAAAGCGGCGCCATACTGGAAGCCTATTCCACCGTCACCGACCAAAGCGATTTTGATCTATTCGGCGGCACCACTCACGCCGATCACGGCATCCGTCTCGCCCTGCCCCTCGGCGGCATCAAATATATCCCGCGCAATGCCAGAGCCGAATTCACTCTCGCTCCGTTTGGCCGTGACATTGGCCAAAAACTCGAAAACCCGCTCCCGCTTTATGAACTGACAGAAGGCTTCTCTGCCCGGCATCTTTCACAATACTGGGATGAAATCACACCTTAAAAATACCACAGCCCCTTGACAAAGAGGAATTATTTCCTATAATAACCCGTAACAGAACACCACCCTTGTATCCAGCAGGCCACCCAAAAGCCCCCCTCCCCAAAAAAATGGCGAACAAAAAGAATGAAACAGGCTTTTGCACATAAAAACAATGAGTTACAGAAAGATTAGAACAAGCCTCATGTGCTAACTGATAACACACCCTAAATGATCAGGTTATCGCCGGAAATCATATCATGCAGATCAAGCCCGGTAACCCCGTTCAACGTTGCCACGTCCACATAGCTTGAACCACCTGACGTACCATTCGCATCAACTGAAATAGTTGTATTCCCGCCCGAAACATTCAGTTGAACAAAATCGTCGATATCGCTGGTCGTATAGCTATACCCGCTCAGCAAATCACTAATATCAATCGCATCACGTCCGGCCGCACTGAAATTTTCAATGGTATCAACATCGCCGGAACCGCTCCATGTCGCACTGTCATAAACAAAGATATCGATCCCGTCATTGGCATACAGCGTATCATCACCCGCGCCGCCATCAATCGTCGTATAATCAACACTGGTGAGCAAAGAATCGGCTTCCCACTCGATGACATAGCCCTGAATACCAACAAAGCTCGGATTGACCGCCCACGGGTTATCATAAGCATCCGCCCAGCCTAATGTCCCGCTGCTATTAATCAGGTAATTATAATCCTGCCCCGGGGAACCACCCGAATCATTCGGCTGCCCGGCAACCCAGTTGGCATAGTTTCCATTAACGGTTGATCCGCCAGAACTACCACTCCAGAACTGCATACCGCTTTCCGGCCCGGTATTCCAAAGCCATGCACCTTCCGTTGTGGCATCAGAACCGGCAATCCATGAATTGGTCGTCGTATTCCAAACATTGGTCTCAATATAGGTTTGCTCCGTCGCCGAAGTAATCGTCGCCAAATGCCCGTTCACACTGCTAAGTCCGGTAAGCGTCGCGCTGTTCGCCGCTGCCGCCGCAGAGCTTTGCGTAATATTAGAGCCCGTGTTCACAAATTGATAAAAGCTGTTGGTCTCTTCGCTATACGACACCCCGGCATTGCTCGCCAGAATATTCGCCACTGCGGTATCCCAGGCTTCGTCAGCCGATGCGGAATAGATCGTATCATTACCCGCATCACCATTGAGCGTATCTGTACCGGTACTGCCATAAATCGTATCGGCACCATCGCCACCGCTGACAATATTGGTTTCCCCGGCATCTTCCGTACCTGAAGATCCGCTTCCGGCGCTGCTATCAACCCCTGTCAAAATAATATCATCGAAACGAATCCACCCGTCTTCGGATGATTGGCTTGTATCATCGAGATAAGCCCCAATTCTAATCGTATGACTCCCCGCAGAAAGATCGGCAATATTCAGAGTTTCGGTCAGCCACCCGGTTGTATGGTCTGCACCGTTACCATTAACCCCGTTCAATTCATCGACCCAGTTATTTCCCCCAAGACCATATTGGGTCCCATCAACTGTGACATACAAATAAAGATTTTCACCTGTCTCCGTAGTCCCATCAAGGAACATGCTGTAGGAAATTGACATTTGGACAGATGTCAAATCAGCCGTCGTAGTAATCGTCTGGCTATAAGAACCTGACAGCGGCCCGGTAGGGTTACCGGTCGAATTGATATTCACCTCGATACTGCCGGCAGACGTGTTCCCATCGCCAGCGATATAATTCCCATCAATAGTCACGCTCCCGCCATCAGAACCGCCAACGCCTGTAAAACCGTCGGCATAGGTAAAACCGTCTTCATCAGTATCAAATGTTGCTTCAAGCGCCGTTACCGTCGAACTGCTTCCCGAAGTTCCGCCCGTTTGAACTGTCGCATCATAGGCAAAAAGCACATCATTCCCGGAACCGCCATCGAGAATATCACTCCCCGCGCCGCCAATAAGAATATCATTATCGCCATCGCCATTCAGCGTATCATCGCCTTCGTAACCGTACAGCCAATCATCCCCGGCTCCACCGTTTAAAACATCGGCTGCAGCATCATCAGACATCAGGCCCGGTTCCCACTCAATCACATAACCGCGTGCCAGCGTTGGCTGGGTCGGACCGCCATTATCATTCCACAACCCATCTGTACGAAACTCGGCGTAATCCTCACCAGTAGTCCACTCATTCGGCTCCCCGGCATTCCAGTTCTCATACATATTATTCAACAAAGTGCCGCCGCTCAGCCCCTGCCAGAACTGCAAACCGGCTTCTGGCCCGCCAATCCATTCCCAGGTGCTTTCAGTCGCAACGTCATTCGCGCCAATCCAGATATTGGCGCTGATCAAGTTCTGGATGTAATCATTCTCGGCCTGGCTGGTGATCACCACCAAATGCCCGGCCATACCGTTAAGCGAAGCCGCCTGCGCGGCCGTATTCACATTGTCCCACGTATCCGTTGTCGAAACATATTGATAGAAACTCCCGGTTTCTTGAGAGTAAACAACATTAGGATTGTTAAACAAAATATCGGAAATAGCGACCGCATCCAGACCATGCGCATGCAAAATATCGTCGCCGGCCCCGCCATCCATCGTATCCGCGCCGGCCCCGCCAATCAGAACATCAACGCCAGCGTCACCGTCTAACGTATCATCGCCATCACCGCCGGAGATATAATCATCATCATCCCCACCAGCAAGCTCATCCGCGCCATCATCGCCGTAAATACTATCGTTGCCTGCACCACCAGAAGCTATATCATCGCCTGTACCCGCAATGATCTCATCCACGCCAGCACCGCCGGAAAGCAAATCATTACCAGCATCACCAATCAACTGATCATCACCATCACCACCAGCCAAAGAATCGTTATCCGCTCCGCCGATGAGCGTATCATTGCCATCATCACCAAAGAGGATGTCATCACCAGCATCGCCAATCAGCCAGTCATCACCACCTTCACCAAAAAGAATATCATCCCCGACATCTCCAAGCAGACCATCATTCCCGGCGCCGCCATTAAGAATATCGTTCCCGGCACCACCAATCAGATAATCATTATTAGCCTCTCCGTAGAGAATATCATCGCCATCATTGCCAAAAACCATGTCATCGCCATTACCGGCAATAACAGTATCGGCACCACCTTCACCAAAGATCATGTCATCACCATTACCACCATTAATGGTGTCATCGCCACCAAGACCGCGAATGCGGTCCGCCCCGGCCAGACCGTCAATGGTGTCAGCAGCATTGCCGCCTACGATGCTCTCATCATTACCGGCTGTTCCAGTAACATCCGGCACACCGATGCTCGGTGTTGTATGACCAAAAAGGTCCACGCCCGCAGAAACCACAGAGCTCTGAGCCTGCGCCAAAATCGTAGCCGTAAGATCAGTCCCCAAATTAAGAGCACTATTGTTAATCGAAACGGCTGTGAAAGTGATAGTATCGCCCGGATCGCCCGAAGCACCATCAAATCGAAAACTTAAAGATGAAGGAGCCGTACCGGTATATTCAATGAAAACATCATAGCTGGTGGCGCCTGAAAGCATCGTAACAGAGCTGACAACAACCCCGCCCACCAGTATCTCCAAAGTCGGAGGATTCCCACCTGAAAAGCTGGTATTCGCATCAAATGATAATAAGAATGTGTTCATCGCCCGGTTTTCTGCCCTTAACTAGCAACCCAAGTTCTCTCAGTAGCTAAAGTAATGCTCTCTAACGCATTGTTTTTTTTACCCTTGTTCTTATTAAGAATACCAGAATATGGTTAGAAAAATATTAATGCATAAAGCTTAACAAAATATTACTTAACTCGCTAGAACAGATAGATACCCCCGGGCAAACCCGGGGTTTTATGGGCTACGCGGCTGCTACGCAGCCATTACAGCTTCTCGCGGAGATGATATCTCAAACCGTCATCCCCGCCAAGCGCAACACGTGCGGGGACCCGGATGCCCGCACAGAGGCGGGCATGACAGCTTTGGGAAGGGTTCATTCATCCACGGTTCTCGTGCCCCAGAGGGTAAAAGCCGTAGTGTTCTGTCCTGCGGACCACATAAAAAAATCCGCCCCAAAGGGCGGTTTTAAAGGTACCAGATCGGATGAAGTAGTCTTAAAAAATATGTCTCATTAATTGTAGTAGTCTTAAATTATAGCAGTCTTAAAAGGAGATTCAAAAATCCTGCTAATGTTGCTTTATTTCCTCCGCCATTCGCCCGCTTTACTCACTTAAATCGGATCTCTTATGTCTCAAGCGGGGGGCCTATTTTGCCCTGCCCCCCTTGCTCGAATTTGGTCTTACGCACTGACCTTATATCTTCAGAATACATAAAATTTTATGTAAATACAATAAAATTATCAAAATTTTATGTAAAATTTTATGTAAGTGTATTTTTTACAGTTTTTTCAACAGGTTAAAAAAATCATCTGGAGTATCAACTTCATAATTATGTACCTCACCACTGAGAGGATGAACAAAAGAAATACTTTTCGCATGCAATGCCTGTCTGGGAAAATTCAATGCGGCCATAATAACATCTTCTTCATAACCGGCCTTTTTCATAGCCCCGCACACCGCTGTATCCTGCGCGCGATAAAGCGGATCACCGATCAAAGGATGCTTAAGTGCCTGCATATGCACCCGAATCTGATGCGTTCGCCCGCTCTCAAGCTTACATTCCACCAGACTAAGCGCCTCTCCATACACCTTCAAAACCCTGTAATGCGTACGGGCCGGCTTGGCATTTTGCCCCTTCACACTCATTTTTAAGCGGTTTCGAGGGTCCCGCCCTATCGGCATATCCACAACACCCTTAACCGGCACCGGAACTTTAAGCACCAAGGCCTCATAAATCCGGCTTAAAGACCGGTCCTCAAGCTGCGCCGCCAGCCCCTGATGCGCCCGGTCATGCTTGGCCACCACCATCAACCCGCTTGTATCTTTATCAAGCCGGTGCACAATCCCAGGACGCGCAACACCGCCAATCCCCGACAGGCTTTCCCCACAATGATATAACAAGGCATTGACCAAAGTCCCGCTGGCATTACCTGCCCCCGGATGCACCACCAACCCGGCCGGCTTATTAATCACCAGCACGTCCTCATCTTCATAAATAACATCAAGAGCAATTTTTTCAGGTTGCGGGGCCGCCTCTTCCACAGGAGGAATCTCAATCTCAATAACGCTGCCAAGCGAAACTTTATGCGATACATCACGACACACCAGCCCGTTTAAATGCAACGCACCGTCCTGAATTATATTTTGCAAACGCGAACGCGAAAAACCATCCGCTAAAGCAGCTAAAGCCTTGTCAAGCCGCTGCCCCACTTGCTCTTCACTAATTATAAAACGTAACGTATCTTTTTCTTTATCTGAGCGCTCATCCATATTACGGCATCACCCGCTCTCTTTGCCGACAAGGATCCGGATACGGATCAACCCCCGTAGCCGCAACCACCCACCCTTCCTGACTGCGCACAATCTCATCGGGAATCTCCGGCCCCTGCTCATTTATGGCCTTACTGTGTTCAATTTTATATGCAACGCGCGTCTCACCAACAATCAACCGCTCCGCCCCTTTACTGGCCATCAACGCGTAAGCATCCACCGCCTCACCATTAAAAAACTCGTCACTCGAAAACAGCACACCACGAGGGTTTAACGTCAATAAACGCACATGCTCTATCTCTTCACTGCCCTCAGGAGTCTGACCGTCAATAAGCACACTGATTAAACCATCCTCACTCACCATCACATCACGTCCATCAAAATGCAAAGAGCCGTTGAGATAGCGCTGCCAGACCACATCGCCGGTTGCACCATTCACAACCATAACCCAGGCTGCACGGTTGCCGTCACCCATCGGCAACGCGCTGCCGACAACCGCCAGAGTATCGGCAAGCATCTCATGCGCCCGTACGATCTCAGCCGCCGCACCGCGCGGATAAGACTTCTGCCACATCATATTAAGATCCTCGGCTATGCGCATAACCCATCCCGTTTTACGCCCAATGGCGTTATCAATAGAGCCGCTCGCTACATAGCCGCCATCTTTCATTGGATATAAATCATAAACAGTATTTTCCGAACCAATCACAAACGCATGATCCGCAATCACCACGCCGGCACTGTTCACGCGGTACAATACCGACCAGTCAGGTTTATCCTCTTTTGGTGATGACGCCGACGCCGCAATCACAAAAGACTGACCAGACGCACTGGGCTCCATATCATACCCGCGCAAATGATTACCCGAATCGCGCACCATCTTGCTGAACAGCAAATCACCTTGCAAATTGAATACCCCAAGCCAGATATGCCGCCGTCCTTTTGAAGGCGTGATATTCGCAAGCATAACCATGCCCTTATCGTGCGGCAAAACCTTCACAAGCTCTGCCAGCCCCGGCACCTCATAATCCTTCTCCCACAACACCCGGCCATTGCGCCCAATCTCGACCAACAACAAATCCTTACGATCACCTTTATCAGAAAGAATGCGCTCACCGGCAGCCAGAACCGTCCCTGTTTCGTTAACCAAAGCACTCTTGAACCGCTCATGCGTAGGAATTTCCCCATGCACACTGTCCCACACATTATAGGATCCCAACGTCGGCGCCCGCAGCTTTATAATCGCCTCATACTGAATATCGCAGTTTTGCGCCCACGTACTGCCGCTCCACAGCGCAAAAACACCGACAAATGCAGAAAACAAAACCAGCCTGTTTATCATTTTCACGAAACCTTTAAAGCCTTTGAAAGACTATAAAATTGACAGCGACAAATGTCTATGCCAGTAACAAAAGACCATTGCAGGAAAGCACGACAAACCCGATGAAACTCTTGATTATCAGCGATGCCTGGCACCCGCAAATTAACGGCGTTGTGCGCACCTATGAACATATTAGTCAAGAAATGCAAAAACTGGGCCACACTGTCAAAGTCATCGGCCCGGCAGATTTTCCCATGAGCGTGCCCATACCCGGCTATAAAGAGATCAGACTGGCCATAGCCCCCTACCGAAAACTGCAACGCATAATAAAAAAATATAACCCCGACCATATTCACCTTCCCACCGAAGGACCTCTCGGTTGGGCCGGGCGCAAATATTGCCTGCGCAATGAACGCCGCTTTTCAACCGCTTTCCACACCCGTTTCCCGGAATATGTCGCCCAGCGCGCCGCACAAATTTTGCCCTCATCACACGATTTCGTCCATGCCCGCGTCGTGAATTACGTCCGTCGTTTCCACGCCCCCTCTTCCGGCATGACCGTCGCCACCGAAAGCCTTGAAGAAACGCTCAAAAACTGGGGCTTTCAAAACCCGATGTACCGCGTCACGCGCAGCGCCTGTCTCGACACATTCACTCCGGGAGAAAAAACACTTTTTCATGATCTCAAAGGCCCGATCGCCCTGTATGTCGGACGCATCGCCATTGAAAAAAACATCGAAGACTTCCTCAAAATGGATTGGCCGGGAAGTAAAGTCATTGTCGGCACCGGTCCGCAAAAAGCCGAACTGGAACAAAAATATCCCGATGCGCGCTTTGTTGGCAAAAAAACCGGCACAGAGCTCGTCGAACACTATCGCTCCGCCGACCTGTTTGTTTTCCCCTCACGCACAGACACATTTGGCATCGTCCTGATCGAAGCGCTCGCCTGCGGGCTACCGGTCGCCGCTTATAATGTGACCGGCCCCAAAGACATTATCACAAAAGATTTTCTTGGCTCTCTGCACGACACGAACTTAAGCCTGGCCGCAAAAACCGCTCTGCAAAACAAAGACTTGGAAAAACGCACCGCCCATGTACATAAAGAATATACGTGGCAACATGCCGCTGCCCAATATGAAGATATGATACTGAATAAAATCCTCCAAACACGATAAAGGAAACGACTATGGCCCACATTCTCATTGCCGAAGACGACCAATCAATGTGCAGCTTCCTCCAGCTCGCGCTGGAAAAAGCCGGCCATAATGTACAAATCGCCTATAACGGCATCGACGCCCTGAAAATCATCGAAGAGAGCGCGGCGCCCATCGATTTACTCCTCAGCGATATTGTCATGCCCGGCATGGATGGTGTTGAGCTGTCCAACAAAGCCACAAAGGCCCAGCCTTCAATCAAAATCATGTTTATCACTGGCTTTGCCGCCGTAGCCATGGAGCGCGAAGATCTGGATCAGGAAAAGACTAAAATTCTGTCTAAACCCTTTCACCTCAACGACCTCGTAGAGCAGGTAGAAACCCTGCTAACCGCGTGATCAATGGCCCGTGCTCAACCGACGCCCCCGTGCCCAAAATCACGTAAAACAAACAAAAAACACTTGAAAAACCGCCCGCATACCAGTATCCCTATCCCCACTTGACCGCAAAATGTGGGTGGTTAGCTCAGCGGTAGAGCACTTGCTCGACACGCAAGGGGTCACAAGTTCAATCCTTGTACCACCCACCATTTTCTAAGCCTTATTCAGCAACGGATACAGAGCTTTAGAGTGTAAAATCAAAAACCATTGCAATCCACCTTGTCACACTCTCGTCACAGTAAGAGTGAAATTGGCGATGGCATCTATCAGAAAACGTGGAAATAAGTATCAGGTTCAGATCAGACGGGAGGGTTGCAAGACCATAGCAAAAAGCTTTCATAAGCACTCAGATGCCCAAGAGTGGGCAAGGATGATGGAGTTGAGGGCGCATTACACCTCTTTTTTAATGAAAAATTAACAATTTGAATAAAGTTAAAACAATTATTTTCCTAAAATACTTGTTTTAAATCAATGTATTGTAAAATAGTTTGTCATAATATTTGACATAAAATTAAATTTTCCATAATATTTTATTAACAAAGCGTTAAAGCGAACTTAACTATAAAAAATGAGATACATTATGGAAGATATTATAAACTACATTTACCCTATTGTCGGCTTAGTTAGCATGTACGGTTATATCCCTCAAATAAAAGATTTAATGAAAAAAGACGCTGATTTGACGAGCATGTCAGTTCCAATGTGGTTCTTGTGGTCAGTTACCGGCGTTATATCTGTGCTTTATACCATGATTAAAGTCGATGACCTTATGATGAACGTAACGCTCGGAGTTGAAACACTTTTAATTATTGTAGTAACAGGGATTATTATTCACCGTCGTAAATCGTATCTGAATGTATTGGCGCAATGTTCGAGCATTAAATTGCGCACAAACGAGCAGTTTAGCCGTGTTGTATATAGCGCCGTTTTCATTAGCTTTGTAAGTCTTAACTATTATTGTTAATTTTAATTAATCAAGTTTCATAATGTAACTAGCCGGTTCGAAAGAGCCGGCTTTTTTTTAACCAAACAGGAGGGTTTTAAATGTCTGATTGAACTTGCCCCAATTTTCGGCCAAACCCAATAAGAAAAATCCGGTTTCTTTTGCTTTTAGCGCTGGCTAGGGGGCACAAGTTCAATCCTTGTACCGCCATTTTTTCCCTTCATAAATTTTCCACCGCCAAAGCCCTTTAAAACAGGGGCTTACAACCCAAATACTAACACTTTCTTAACGATATTCACCGATAATAAGGTGCAAAACTGTATCTAACGGCCAGATACAGAAATATTGAATTGAGGGTGTAAAATGGCGGAAAACAGCCATCTCGCAGAAGAATACATCGAAAAACTGGGCGGCAAAAACACTGTCTGGGTAGACACGATCGCCCCGCCCACCGCCGAACAAGCCGCACAATTAGCCAGTTTTGCCAATGAAGGCATGAAAAACTCTCTCCTTCAAGGCTATACAGCAGACCTGGGACCCGATGCGACCTTTTGGGATAAAATAGGCACAAAAGACGGCTTCCACATCGCCCCCGTGGACGAAAAAACCGGACAATTCAGACTCGAAAACCTGACACAAACAGCGCTCCCGACACTTGGCGGTACAATCGGCGCCGTCATCGCACCGCTTGAAAAAGAATGGCTGGTTGGCCTGGATGTTAAAGCCGATGCCAAAGACACAATTCGGGTGCAAATGGCCAAGCCGGGCGAAAATCTCGGACCGGCAGGCTATAAACTTTCTCATAACGTCAAAACAGACTTGAAACTCTACAATGAAAAAGTCGAAGACCCGCTAAAAGTCTCAGGCGAAGCCCTCTGGATTGAAAAGAGCAAGGAAATACCGAGCTTCGCTTTCGACTACAAAGAAGAGGTGAACCTTGAAAACACAATGGCCGAGCTCGGTAACGCGCCGACTGGTCTGACTTTCGCTCCCTCCGACACAGCAAAGAAGTTAGACATGTCAGGCATCGACCTGGATGAGATGCCCCCGCCCACCCCGGTCGAAAAAAGCGTTAACCCATTCACTCAGCTTAACCCGGAAGAAGCACATAAGGGGTATTCAGGACCGGCTCCGGCGCTTATCGATGCAAAAGTCACCTTTTCCGGTGAATATCAGCTCAACGTAAAAGTAAATGTCGAAACCGAACACATCCTGACCGTATCACGCCAGGACTATGAACGTGTCAAAGCCGAACTTGACGGCCAGACAGTGTATTCCGCCAGCGTTGCCGGTTCGGTAACCGTCTGGAACCCCGGCGCAGATAAGGATGGAAATGCCAGCGAACTTTTCGTTCACGTAGGGCTTGATAAACTTGAGTTGGAAGGTGAGATAAAACCGACCGTCGCCATGGCCAAACTGCTGCAGGACGAAAAAGACGGCGCAGGCCAGCAATATATCGCCGAACTCAACGGCAAAGCGCCGCCCCCGATCAATCCATACCTTCAAAAAGCCCCGGCCGAAACCATGATCGCCAAGGCAAACCCCACCAGCACAGCGGATGACGTCCGCCTCGCCCAGGCTTCATGCAATCTGGTCAGCGATGCCAATCTCGCAATTGATGGCGATCCCGGCCCCAAAACGCAGAGCTGCGTTGGCACGGTTCTGGGCGATGATTACGTCGCAGATGATTGGAAGAAAAATGCAGAAAACCTGCAGGAAATCGTAAGCCTCAGCCCCGAAGCTGCAGAAAAAGGCCAGGTTCTGGCAACAAAAACCCTCAACGGTGAAGTGAAAGATTTCTCAAAAGAAGCCTACGAAACTCAGGCCTTCCTAAAAGCAAAAGAAGGCATAGCTTTTGACGGCGACATTGGCCGTGGCACACGCGCCGCCGCCCTGGCCCATCTCGACATGGAAAACCAGCCCGGCATTGAAGCCATTGCTAAGGCGCCGAAACCCGGCGGAGAAACGCCATCACTGCGCTGTGAGTTTGGAAAAGTCTGCGGCCCCGAAACCGCCGCCAACGATGCAGACTATGACAACCCCGCGCCCCCGGTCGTCGCCGAAGCGCCGCCCCCCGCACAACCGGTCAGCACCATGAGCCCGTCTTAAGGCCCATAAACCACCGGCGGCTCTTCAACCCCGCAACGTGTTTGCCAATATCCGTTACGCTGCTCCGTTTTGCATTCCATATTACGCCGGGCACCCTCATACATTTGCTTAAGCCCTGCAATATCAAGCCCCCGCGCAGCCAAAGCCTCATCAATTTCTTTGCGCAAAAACGCCTGCTCCAGCTTTGGATAGCGCCGCTTGCTCTCCGGCTGAGAATCCTGATCATACAGCCCCAAAATCGCCGCCACCGACGGATAATTCACCTGGCCATTCCCGCGATACAAATCTCCCACCTGCGTATCGATGAAATCAATCGCACGCTTTTTATCAAATTCATCAACGCGAACCGTCAGCTTTTCTAAACTGCTATCGTAACGCTGCAACATCTCAGTAATAGCCTGGTGCGTCGCTTCATCCTGACCGGAAGCCAAAAACAACAAAGCCATGCTTGCAATAATCCCAACTTCGTTGTCCTGTTGCGCCTCGGCCGTAAGAACCAAAATCTTGTGGGCCTCACATTGCTCATTGAACCCCTTATTAATTCTGAAACGCTCAACGATCTTATCAACCGTTTTTTCACGCTGCTCTACTTTACTACTCCCATCCTTCGAAGAAACCTCAACATCCTCTTTCACAGTTTTGCTAATAAACTTGGTATAAGTCTGCTGGTCTACACAGTTTGGCGTTGTACTTTCCTCCATAACCTCTTTAGTCGAAGCGCAAGCACTTAAAAGCAACGCTAAACTCACAGGCAAAAACATCCTCGGAACACGTACTCCAGATCCACGCACAAAATTATCGTTTGCGAAAGATGAAAAATCAGCCATATGTTTGAACGCTGCCATAATACAATCCTAAAAATCAGAACAAACTTATACAAATTATGTAAATAAAAGTCAACAAAAAAAAGAACCCGCCACCAAGATAGCAGCGGGGTCTTTTAAACGATCATTGAAAAATAAACGCCGTTTTTTCCTAGTTCGGAGAAAGAACATCAAAAATATTGTTCGTTCCAGATCCATCAGAAACCTTGCCATTACCAACACCTTCGTTCTTCGGAGATTCAGGAATAGTCGTCTTAAACTCACATTCAGGAATAAGCTTGGAGTGCTGTTGAACAATTTTACCTGTCTTCGAATCTTTAGTCGGTTTTTTAAGACCAAACATATTCATCATAACCTGCGTCGGCGTGGGGCGATCTTTTTGATTAATCTCACCTGTCCCGCCTTCGTTAACATATGATGTCATCGTACATCCCATAGCATCACGATATACAGAATTAGCCCCCATAACATACATGTGAGCTTGCATATGTTCTGCTACAGAAGCTTTTTCTTCATCTTTTGCACCCGGCAAATTCTTTGAACGTTCCCAATTATGGCGTTGCGCTTCTTCCGTAACAATGTGTCTGTGCACTCTATCTCCAGTTCCATAAAGCGCTTCAGCAAAACACATTGCCAACGCAATAGTGTCTTTGCCCATACCATACGTCATATGACCACGATCTACAGGAGCAGCATCCCAAAGCTGTTGCCCACTAAAAATAGCGCCCGTTTGAGTATTCTGAATTACAAATTTAAGGCTGGGGTGATAGGAAATGCCCGCGCCAACATAATTACCAAAAACATCACCGAGCCGTCCCTCAACAGAAAAACGAGATTCACAAGCTTGAGCCAGGAACTTTGCCGTTTCAAGACGCGCTGCCATACCATTCGTCGCCGCACCACCGCGAGCATCCACTTTATTGATCGAATGATCATCAAAACGAATATCATTATTCCCGTTCTGTTGCTGCTGTTCAGCAGCTCCGCCAGCGGCCGTCTGCTCCTGTTCAGCACCAGCTGAAGCAACCGGATTTGTCTGAGTTACATTCCCGTATTCACTACCACTACCATCAAAATCCGCCCGCGCCACGCCAGACATTGCGGCAACCAGTACACCCGCAATAACACTACTTGTATTAATCTTATTCATCTCATCACCTCATTGGTCGAGTTAAAAAATCAAAAGAATTCTGTAAAGAATGCGCATTACATTCCATAACTTGGAACTTATGTCAAGATATTTCGTAAAAATATTTTATTTGCATAATTTTACAACCGGCGCTATAACACCCTCCCAATTAGGACTTTTATATATGACGATTTTAACGGACACAGCCGGATATATTACCGCCTCCCCGCTCACTGAGCAGTGGAGCCACGCGGCTAGGCACATAAAAAATGCCGCCCTCACCCGCGCCCGTAAAATCGCCGACAGCCCGCTGACCAAAGCCTTCACCAAAGCCGCCATGGGCGCCGGATGCATCATGGCGTTTAAATCCGCCGCTGTCGGTCTGGCCGGGTCTTTCGGAGCCAGCGCCGCACTGGGCGGCGTCACCGCCGGAACTTTTATAACCGGCTATCAGGCCATTAAAGATTACCGTGCCCAAGATAAACAGCGCCCGCAAGGTATCTGGAACATAGTTAAGGACTTCTTCTGCTTCCTCGGTGAGAATAAATGGAAATATACAGGAAAACTGCTCAAAAACTCCGGTGCAGCCGCCCTCGGCGGCACTGCCCTCCTTGAGTTCCTTGAAATGCTCGCTCCCCTCGCCCATGCTGACGACATGGACGATGACATCCTTACGCAGCTGCAAAACCAACAAAAAAACCCTATAGAGGCTACGCAAGAAGCCTTCACGCAACCTGAACCAGCAGCGCAGGCAGAACCGCTAACCTTTACAGAGTCAACACAGCCAGCTATTGAAGAAACGCTAGATATAGAAGAAGAGCAAACACCCGAACCTCAAAGCTCGGCGCTGGATAAACTCGCCGCCCTTGATCGGGATGAATTCTCAGGCCGCGCCGCCGAGACCTTGTCTTACGCAGAAAAAGGCCATGACTGGGCCGTCAAGGAAATGGCCATCCACCTCTTAAGCAGCAATAACGGCTCCCCGCTCAACCGTGAACTTGCCGTTGAACTGTTGCAAATCGCCGAACACAGCGACAACCCAAAAATCGCAGATCAAGCCTCGAAAGATCTGGATATCATCCGCAAGATCTGGCCCGAAGCCTTCATGCAGGAAGAGATAATCATCGCTGAAACAGCTGAGCTTGAGGCTGAGCCTAAGACAGCAACAACAAAGACAACCCCGGCAGCCCCGGCACCGGAAGAACACATCGCTACCGCAGAGACTCCTTCCACCCTTGAACGCCTTGCCGCGCTCAACCCTGATGATTTCGGCCAACGCGGCCAATATGTCCTGCGATTCGCCGAAAAAGGCCATGGCTGGGCGCTCAACGAAATGGCCTCGTCCCTGCTATATGAAGGCAACGGCTCCCCGCAAAACCGGAAACTCGCTGTCGAGCTTTACCGCCTTGCACAGGAAACCGGCAACGCCGATGTCATTAAACATGCCACGGCCGACCTCAAAACTGTCGAACGCCTCTGGGGAATCGACAACATCATCGGCACGAACACGGCCAACGAAACACAAACGCTTATAGCCGATGCTGCCGCCCCTCAAGAACTGCCTATGCCGGAACTTCCCACAAACACGAACATCTCGATGCTTTGTAACAGCGCTTCAACCGAAACAGGAGTCGACCTGAAATGCACGCTCGATTCCAACAAAATTAAAAGTGGAGACTTCTTTACAATAGGCCTGCCCGGCGGCAATCAAATGGAATTCTATTACGATGAGCCCCTCACCGCCGCTAACGATTCAAAGATCACTGAATCCGGCAGCAACATCGTAAACTTAAATCTCCACTTCTCACACGAAGCCATGCAAAACCCGGAGATCACGTACTCAATCATAGCAGGCAACGATGCCTACGGCATCAGCTTCTCCCCCCAATCCGAACCGCCAATTCAATACGCCCAAGAAGTCCTCAGCGGACCGAAACTCGGCGCGCTATAAATTACAAAAAAAATTGAAAACAACAAACAACGGGCACATATAACTCATCCCATATATCCCCCTTTTTAAACTTAAGTAAAATGCCTGCAAAAAGATGGTGATTCTTAAGCTCTTTCCGGCTATACTGAAAAATGTAGTCCTTCTCCCTTATCAAGGGTTTTTCACATGATTTCTTCAAAATATCTCAAATTCGCGCTTTTCAGCGCCATAATTTTACTCCAGAGCCTAAGTGTCAGCGCCCCGTCCTTCGCGCAGGAAAACGATACAAGACCGCCTCTGGACATCCTCCCTGCTACAACAGCGCAAGAACGTGGGATTGTCTACGATGACCAAACCCATACCCATCCGGCCATAAAGCTAACGCCCGATAAATCTGAATTGGTACGCCTTGACCGCCCCGCCGCCTCCATCATCGTTGGCAACCCAAACCATTTAAGCATCCTCGCTGACACATCCCAAACGCTTGTATTAGTAGCGCGCGCCCCCGGAGCAACCCAATTTACCGTTTTGGATAAAAACGGCGCCATAGTCATGCAACGCCATGTCATCGTCGCAAGCCCGAAAGAAAAATACATGCGCGTACGTCGCTCCTGCGCAAGCTCCGATGATGATAATTGCCAATCAACCAGCGTTTTCTACTGCCCGGACATGTGTCACGAGATCATAATGGGGAGTGAAGAAGCAGACTCAAGCGCAGAGGCTCTAGCAGAAGGCGGCAATACAAATGCTGACGGAGCAGACGCTCTTGCAAGCCCTCCCGCTGAAATTAATGATACCGAATAATGACACTTAAGACTTTCAAAACATTTGTGTATAATGGTCGCGGGTAGATAGCCCAAAATTCAATAAGGCGAAAATAATACAATGAGCATAAAAAAAACCACCTCCCTGATCCTGACATTAGCACTATGCAGCGCACTCACCGCCTGTCAAACAGCGCAAAGCACCGATGCGCAGCTCCACACATCCTCAATGGATGGCGCAATTGAGCGCGCGGCAGACTATACACGCAAACCAAGCAAATCCCTCAGCTACCTTGAACGCACCTACAAAAAACAACCTGATAGCGAACTTGCCGCAGTCGATTACGCCGCAGGCCTGCGCGAAAACAGCAAATACGAGCTTGCCGCAACGATACTCGAACCTTTTGTTAAAGGAAAAAGCGCCTCCTCTCTGGCCACATCTGAATATGCTGCCATTCAATTAGCCCAGGGAAATTACGAAGCCGCTGAAAAATACGCACAAAAAGCCGTCATCGCCGATGAAGCCAACTTCAAGGCTTATCACCATCTTGGCATCGCCCTAGACACGCAAGGCATGCACCAGGAAGCCGAACGCGCCTATCGCAAAGGCCTCGAACTTTGGCAAGGCGACCCGACAACCATCATGAACAACCTCGCGCTAAACCTGGCCTCTCAAGGCTACCTCGATGAATCCGTCGAAATTCTACGCAAAGCTCAGGACGTTTCACCTGGCCGCGTCGAAATCGAACGCAACTTACGAATTATCACAGCGCTGCAACAAGCAGACGGGGCCCTTGCCCCTAAACCAGGCAAAAAACCAATAACAACTACTGATTAATTCTCCTTTAAAAAACTGATATAAAAAAGCCGCGTTGCCGTTAACAAGCACCGCGGCTTTTTTTGTGCGCTCAGACGCACACAAATTTAGATCATTAGGGTCAGGACCTAATTCAAAGCGCTCGCCGAAATCCCTGCCGGGCCGAGAATAATAATAAACAAGGCCGGCAAGAAAAACAGGATCATCGGCACCGTCAATTTCGGCGGTAACGCTGCAGCTTTTTGCTCTGCCTTCGCCATACGCATATCACGCAATTCATCCGACATAACACGCATAGCCTGTGAAATAGATGTTCCATATTGTTCCGCCTGAATAAGTGAAGTCGCAAAGCTTTTTGCCGCACCGCTACCCACACGCCGCGCAAAATCCTGCAACGCCTCACGCCGATCATTGAGCATAGCCATCTCCGCACTAAGCAGCCCTAACTCTTCAGCCAAAACCGGCGAATGCTCCGCCACTTCTTCGGCAACGCGATCAACAGTCTGCTCCAGACCAATCCCGCCCTGCACACAAATAAGCATCATGTCCAAAGAGTCTGGAAACGCCAAACCAATCTCCTCCTGACGCTTCAAAATCGTATTCTTAATCAACACATCCGGCAGCTTATAACCAATCACAGCCGCTGTAAAAACAGACAAAAGCTTCATCATATCGGAAATTTCTTTCTCAGTATTTGAAAGAACCAAAACCGTCAAACCGGCAAGAACAATTGGCACAACCGCTTGCGCAATCATAAACTTAATCGGCGCCTTGGGACTGCGAATACCTGCCTGCAGCATTTTATCACGCACTTTTTCACCCATAGCCCCCGCGATTTGCTGCATCTTATACAGCGCCGCCATGGAATCAGCCGCAGAAACATTCTTTTCCGTTTTCGTCTTATGAATTCTACCATCACGCGTCGCCTGGAAAAGATCCTTACGACGCTTATCAACCACCGATCTATAACGTTCCTTCTTCTCTGTCTTATTCAGAAATGGCAGTGCAAATGCTGCAAAAGACCCCGCAGCAAGAAGCGCGCTCACCAATGTTATAATAAGTTCATTATCCATAGCTTCTATACCTTAAAATTAATCATAATTTTCATCACAGTAACGCCCATCCCCATCCAGAAAATCGCAATCGCTAGCAACACATTGCCAAACGGATCAGTGAACAACACGCTGATATATTCATAATTCACAAAATACATGCCAGTCGCCACCAAAACCGGCAACGCCGCAATAATAGAGGCCGACGCAATAGCTTCTGAGGACAGCGCCTTAATCTTACGCTTCAAGCGAAACCGCGCACGGATCACATTCGATAGATTCATCAAAACCTCTGACAAGCTGGAACCTGTTTGCGCCTGAATAGACAGTCCCGTAGCAAACATCTGCATCTCGGTCAAAGGCATAGAGCGCGTCGCCTCCAACGCCGCCTCCGCCAAAGCCACACCGATCTTCTGTTTATCGTAAATATTCCCCATCTCTTCTCCGACAGGACCGGTAAACTCACGGGAAATCATAGCTATGGCCTCGGAAACAGGCATCCCGGCCTTCAACAAACGCACAGTTGCCTCCAATGCATCGGGAAACTCTTCCAAAAATTTCTTCTGCCGCCGCGCGGCCATTTTTTTAAGCACAAATCGTGGAAGACCGAACAAACCAATCACAGCCACAGCGATCAAAACATGTGGCGGCTGCCCCATAAGCTTTGCCAGAAAGGTCAACCCGATCATCATCGCCACAGACATCAACCAGAACTGCTTCACGGAAATACTAATCCCGGCCTGCAATATCAGCAGCGAAATCGTGGTTTTCTTTTTAGAGTTTTCTTCGCCCTTAGCCTCTTTCAGCTTCTTCGCCAAATCCGCCCGTCGGCGATCTTTTAATCCACGCTCGTCAGGACCGTGCGCACCACCACTTTTCCCCTGAATTACGCCCATAACCCGTTTCTTGCGCGCAGATTCCTGCGCCGCCATATAGGCCACAATGATCCCCACCACCAAAATGGCAATCAACACGATCAAAATGATTTGTACAACCGACATAAATTCAAAAACCTTATTTCACAAACAAAGTAAATTTCTATTAGGGTATGGCGAACCCGCAAGGGTCGACGCCAGTCAAAATGTTTATTTTTAAAAACCCGGATCGCAGCATATGTTCTAATATGTGAGAACCAGAAGTTTTAAAAATGGACATTTGCAGCCCTCCCTAATAGAAATTTTTAGTCAAAAGCGCCTTCCATGGCTTCCAGCACCATCCCGTCAACCCCGAACTGACGCGCATTATCAAAAAACTTAGGTCGCAAACCTGTAGAACGGTGTTTAGTCACCAGCTTGCCATGTTCATCTTCACCTTCAATATCCAGAACGAAGAGATCCTGCATGGTGACAACCTCACCCTCCATCCCGGTAATCTCGGTCACATGCGTCGTTTTCCGCGACCCGTCACGCAAACGCTGCACCTGTATGATAACATTCACCGCACCCGCAATCTGTTCACGCACCGCTTGCTGCGGCAAATTCAAACCGCCCATTGCGATCATATTTTCCATCCGGCTCAGAGCCTCGCGCGGGTTGTTGGCGTGCACCGTACCCATTGAACCATCGTGACCGGTATTCATCGCCTGCAACAAATCAAAGGCCTCAGGCCCGCGTACCTCACCAACAATAATCCGCTCCGGGCGCATCCGCAGACAGTTTTTCACCAAATCACGCATCGTCACCTCACCCACCCCTTCAAGGTTCGGCGGACGCGTTTCAAGGCGCACAACGTGTGGCTGCTGCAGCTGCAGCTCACATGCATCTTCGCATGTGATAATCCGTTCACCCGGTTCAATATAACGCGTCAAACAGTTTAGCATCGTCGTCTTACCAGACCCCGTACCGCCGGAGACCAGCACATTCACCCGGCAACGACCAATCGCCATAATCAATTTCGCACAACTCGGCGTCATTGATCCAAATTGCTGCAACTTATCAAGTGTTAGCTTATCCTTCGTAAACTTACGAATGGTCATGCACGCCCCGTCCACAGCCAAAGGCGGGATAATCACATTCACACGGCTGCCGTCCGGCAAACGCGCATCACAAATCGGACTGGCTTCATCAACCCGCCGACCGATCGCCCCCACAATCCGCTGACAAATCGTCGTCAAATGCTGATTATCACGGAATTTAATTTTCGCTTTTTCAATCTTACCGTTAATCTCGATATAGGTCGTATCCGGCCCGTTGATCATAATATCGGCAATGCCGTCTTGCTCCAAAAGCTCTTCTAAAGGACCAAAACCAAGCATATCGTCGGCGCATTCCTTGGCAATACTTTGCAACTCCGCAGCCGTCAAATCGAGATTGCGGAACCGCGCAATTTCCTCAACCGCGCTCAAAACTTCTTCACGCGCCGCCTTGGCTTCCATATTCGCCAAAGCTTTCAGATCAATCCCGTCACGCAAATCAAGCCAGATGCGATTGCGTGAACGCTGTAACCGAAGCGTCGTTATAGAATCCGTGCTACTTTCTCCTTCTTCTTCCGCCGATGCCATTTCCTCAGAAAATGGATCTTTTGCCGTGGGTTTTCCCTTCTTCCCCTCTACCTTCTTCTCAGAAACAGGTTTAGAGTTTTCAGGAACAGAAGCAGCCTTCTCTCCAACCGCTGCCTTATCATCGGACTTCTTCTCAAGCGCATCCCCCAATCCAGCCAACATCGCCGTAGGATTATCATTCCCCCCGCCTTGCGGTTTTTCACCCTTCACCGGCTCTGAATCTGATTTTGGTGCAGACACAGGAGCAGACTTCTTCTCTTCAACCTTGACCTCTTTCGGTGCAGGCTTTTTCTCCACCTTCGGCTTTGGCGAAGATGCAGAACCGCCCTGATCTGAAGTTTTCTTTCCAAACATAGAAATACGTCCTACTTAAAACTTAAAAGTCCGCGTGAGGCCATCACCCTTTAGACTTTAACTTGCCAAGCAAATTACCCAAAAATCCGCTTTCTTCACCGCCCTCTTCAGCACTTTCAATCGTAATTTCCGTTAAAGATTTCTGCAAAACCGGCAACAACGTCTTTTTAATCAAATCCCGCGCAACTTTATCATCAGTCAATTTGCGACTCTCGCTTTCATTTCCTAAAAACATCTTCGCATCATAAGGCAAATACGCCGCTACATTGAACTCCATCGCCTTTTCAATATCAGACTTTGACACTTCATTAGCAGG
>JACKIT010000019.1 GCA_020638335.1 Rhodospirillales bacterium | reverse complement strand
CGAAAATGCAACAAACGGTAAAATTACCGACCACGTCAACGCCGCGCCAGAAACCATTATTCGCGTACCTTTCAGCCTGTTCGAACATGAAAATATTACAGACCTGAAAACCCATTTCCCACCAATGACCATCGTGCGCAAGGAAAAGCCGATGAGCGCAGTCCAGGCCCAGCGCCTCAAGCTTGATAAAACCGTGCAAAATCTAGAACTGGGCAAAGGACGCGAAGCTACCTTTAAAGAAGGACGCAAAGCCCTGCAAAAAGCCACAGACAACGACAACGAAGGCAAAGTTTTTAAATCCCCCCGCTTTGGCGTGGAAGGATGCTGCGGCAAGGGCTGCAACGGCTGCCTCGTCTTCTGGCACGCGCCCGAATACACCAAAGCCCGCGAGGTCATGAAAAAGAAGAAACAGGGCGAAATGCTGACCAAAGATATGATCGAAATTTTAGAAGATGCCAAAGCTCCTGAATATCAAGAAGCCCCGCAGAATATTAAAGAAGCTTCTTAAAATTTAGGAAATGGCGGACAGGGAGGGATTTGAACCCCCGATACGCGTAAGCGTATACTGCATTTCGAGTGCAGCGCGTTCAACCGGGCTCCGCCACCTGTCCTGAAAATCAAAATCCATGCCCTCAAAAGCGAGGGACAATGGCGGTGCCGGAGGGATTCGAACCCTCGGTACGCTATAAACGTACACACGCTTTCCAAGCGTGCGCCTTAAGCCACTCGGCCACAGCACCTTTTGATTAACGCCTGTTTAAGGCCCTAAGTCGGCGCACATTAACCGTATCCATACAAAAGTGCAAGAGGTTGCGTAGCCTCTTTGCGAAACGCCTATTCACTGATAGACTATCGTTTAATTTATAGTCTAACGCTACGAGCTTAAAAATGCGCGCTTCTATTATTTTCCTGCTTCTCATCCCTGCTTTCATCGCGCTGGGGCATGATTTTTACCTGTTTTACAATGAACATCTCAATCCCGGTATCTTCTCAATTGACCTGCTCAAAAAAGAATTCAAATTCAGCGCACTAGGCTTTATCTGGACAACATATGATGAAGCGTCTTACAAAAGCGTAGTGGAAAACACAGCCCCTGAAACATGGGCGACAATAGACTCTCTTTTAACTATCAGGGCCTTTTATGCCGGACTGGCCTTTGCCGGTGTTTTTATCACCTTCTTCCTGATCTTAAAACTCTTTGGAAAAGGGCCATTTGCAAACGAAGAAGCGGTCTACACAGAAAAATCTTCAAAAGGTGTTTCTTTCCGTGCTGGTTCACAAAACAAGAAAATGCAATACAAACGTAAATAAAGTACGTCCTAACCCTTTTAGGATAGGGCCTCATTCAAAGCTTGAATTTCGCGATCAATCAACTCCAGATCCTCAGGCCGTGAAAGTCGGTGATCCCCGTCATCAACGAAGACAATATCGACATCGCCGCTACTATAATTCTTCTGAATCTTCGCCGCCGTTTCCCACAAAACATCTTTATCCTTCATGCCTTGAATCAAACGAATGGGATAATCGGCAACTTGCGGCTTGGTCAAAAGCAGATGAGCCTTGGCCTCTTCATAAAAATTTCGGCTATAATGATACGGCTCATCACTATAATCATTCGGAACTTCAACAAACCCGGTGCGCATCATCTCATCTTGCTGCTCAGGGGCAAGACGTACAAACAATTCCTCTGAAAAATCCGGGGCCGCAGCGATTCCAACCACACCCTGAACCTTCCCTGCACGCGCGCGCACCAGCAAAAGTGCAATCCATCCCCCCATAGACGAACCAACAACAAGAACCGGTCCCTTGGCAACATGATCCAGAACATCCATCGCATCACCCAGCCAGGCACCAATCGTACCATCATTAAACTCACCGCCCGAAGCACCATGGCCGCTATAATCAAAACGCACATAGCCCTGCCCCCGTGCTTTACAGCGTTCTTCCAGATATAAGGCCTTGGTTCCGTTCATATCTGAACGATACCCCCCGCAAAACATAACCAGCGGCAACGCCTCCCCGGCTGGGCCCGGGGGAATATACACATAAGCCAAGTCGGACTTACCTTCGCGTTTTAACGTAGAAAGAGGCTCAGAAGCACTTTGCAGCGATAAATTTGTCATGAATTTTCTTATCCTTATTGATGATCATCTTGCGAAAACGATATCCTGCCTATATAGATAAACGATCTAGGCAAATGTGGCCAGTACACAAGTTTTGTATGTAGCTGCACCCCCCCTGAGTTAATATTCCGCAAAGGCTGTTTATGAACGCATTCCAAACCCAACCTGTCATTATGCAGATCATCCCTGAACTCGGCCCCGGCGGCGCAGAGCAGGGATGTATTGATATTGCTGCTGAGTTGGTTGCAAGCGGCGCGCAAGCCATCATTGTATCAAATGGCGGCAGCCGGGTCCACGAGCTTGAACGCATCGGTGCGGTGCACATCAACCTGCCGGTTCATTCCAAAAGCCCGCTCGTCATGTGGCGCAATATCATCGCCCTGCGCAAAATTATCGAACGCTATAATGTCAACATTGTCCATGCTCGCAGCCGCGCCCCGGCCTGGAGCGCTTATTATGCCTGCAAAAAAACATCGGCCCATTATATAACCACCTGCCACGCACCCTATAATATCAGCGGTGACGCCAAAAAATTCTATAACAGCTCAATCGCGCAAGGAGAGCGGGTCATCGCGATTTCAAACTATGTCGCCGACTACTTACGCAAAAATTATAATTTGGATAATCGTACGATCCGCCTGATCCCGCGCGGCATCCCAATGGAACGCTTTCACCCCACCGCTGTAACGCCCCAGCGCATGATCGCCCTCGCGCAAAGCTGGCGCGTTCCTGACGGCGCTAATATCGTCATGCTGCCCGGACGCATTACCCGCTGGAAAGGCCATTCTGTTCTCATAAATGCACTAGAACGCATCCACCGTGAAGATCTGTTCTGCGTCATTATCGGCTCGGATCAAGGACGCAAAGAATATCGCAAGGAACTTGATGAACAAATCGCTGCCAAAGGGCTGGAAGGGCGCGTGCGAATCGTTGATCACTGCAACGATATGCCCGCCGCCTATATGCTCTCAACAGTCGTTGTCTGCCCGTCCACAGATCCAGAAGGCTTTGGCCGCGTCCCCGTCGAAGCTCAGGCCATGGGCCGCCCTATCGTTGCCTCTGACCACGGCGGGGCGCAAGAAACAATTTTACGCGGCCAAACCGGTTGGCTGATCGAACCCTCTAATCCGCAAGCGCTGGCCGCCGCCATCGAAGATGCATTGGCCCTCACCCCAACGCAGCGCTCCATGCTCGCCACACGCGCCATGGCCCATATAGCCGCCAACTTCACCAAAGAACAAATGGCCGACAAAACGCTTGACGTTTACGCCGAATTGCTGCGTGGTGAAATCACCCCGTCCAGCGGCGAATATCCCTTCCATAGCCAGCAAAAAAGCTATGCCCAGACAGGACTCTAAATGCCGGATCACACCAACAAGCAAAAAATCCTGGTCATCAAACTCAGCGCGCTGGGAGATTTTATACAGGCGCTCGGGCCTATGGCGGCAATCCGCAGGCACCATAAAGACGCATATATCACAATTCTGACCACGCGAGCCTTCGAAGGATTCGCCAGGAAATGCGGCTATTTTGATGAAGTCTGGCTCGACACACGACCAAAACTTTTAAACTTCAAAGGTTGGGCCTCACTGCGCAAACGTTTAAATAGCGGCGAATTTACCCGTGTTTATGACCTGCAAAACAACGATCGCACCAACTTTTACTTTAAACTCTTCAAAAATAAACCCGAATGGGTCGGCATAGCAATCGGAGCCTCTCACCGCGATACATCGCCAGAACGTACAGCAGGACATGCTTTCGATGGACACGTACAAACATTAGCGCTTGCAGGAATCGCCGATATTAAAATCGATCGCCTTGATTGGATGAGCGGCGATCTCTCCAACTTTGCTCTTAAAGACCCGTACGTATTACTCGTACCTGGTTGCGCGCCGCAACACCCGCAAAAACGCTGGCCCGCCGAAAATTATGCCCGGCTCGCACAACAACTTGTCAAAATGCACTATCAGCCTGTACTCATCGGCACACAGGCCGATGCCGCAGCGACAACAACCATCGCAAACACCTGCCCTGAAGCATTGAATTTAACCAATCAAACAAACTTAGAACAAATTGCCACGCTAGGACGAAACGCCGCCGCCACTATCGGCAACGACACAGGCCCGATGCACCTGATCGCTGCTACCACCTGTCCATGCCTTGTCTTGTTTTCTGCAACCAGCAACCCGACCCGCCACGCCCCAAAAGGCGAAAACGTCAAAGTGCTGCAAAAGGACAATCTACAGGATTTAGATGTTGAGACAGTAATGCAAAACTCCACACTGCAAGAAACCCGGCAAAAGCGCCCCTCAACTATGCATTAATCTCGCAGTGAATCAGCAGGCATCCTCATCGCAGTAAATATCATGCAAACAGGCAAGAATTTTTTCCGCTTCACCAGAATTCAAGGAGTAATAGATTGTCTGCGCATCCCGACGAGTTTTTACAATGCCATCCCTGCGCAACCGCGCAAGATGCTGAGAAAGCGCGGACTGACTAAGACCAATCATCTCCTCCAGCGCGCCAACACTCTTCTCTCCCATATGCAAAATGCACACGATTAACAAACGCCGCTCATTTGATAAGACTTTCAACATCTTAGCTGCGGCTTCAACATTTTTTTCAACTTCTTTTATATCTCTGGGCACTTTTATTCTATTCCTGAGTTCAAAATGCTAATAAAACAACCTGAGGTTACGCAGTTTAAAATCAATTTGACAAAAGGAAAGCTCAATGCAGATCTTAAGCCCATAATCATTTAACACGTATATTTAATAAAATTCAATCACGTTAAAATATTCTCCAATTATTTAAATTTCTGAAATTCTTACCAAAACTCTGCCTTTATCCAGAAATCATCTAAAAACCCATAAACAAACTATTGGTATCATAAATCAAAACATTAAAACAAATTTGACTCAACACAATTGCAAACAATTTTACATTGCGCCGCCCACGTCAGAATGCTTAAATTTGACCGGAAAAACACGAACACCACCTTAAAAAACGCAAGGTCATAAACTTGGAAACTCTTAAACGCCGCGGTCTGATGTACGTCCTCTCCTCTCCGTCAGGGGCTGGCAAAACGACCATCACACGCGCGTTATTGAAAAACAATGAAAACCTGACTCCTTCTGTTTCGGCGACCACAAGGCCACGCCGCGCCGGGGAAGTCCATAACCAGGACTACATGTTTGTCTCTCAGGACGAATTCCGCGATATGATCGACAATGGGCAAATGCTCGAACATGCCAAAGTCTTTAATAATTACTATGGTACGCCGCGCGCCCCTGTCGAAAAAGCACTGGCAAGCGGACAGGACGTAATTTTTGATATTGACTGGCAAGGCACACAACAACTTTTTGAACTCGCTGCAGAAGATCTGGTTCGGGTTTTTATCCTGCCACCCTCTAATCAGGCTTTGGAAAAACGCCTGCGTGATCGTTCCCGCGACACCAAAGAAACCGAAGAACAAATTCGCAGCCGCATGGCCAAAGCCGCCGACGAAATGTCGCACTATACCGAATATGATTATGTGATTATCAACACCGATATCGAAGAAGCCATTACTCAAGCCCAGCTTATCCTTGACGCAGAACGCCTCAAACGTCGCCGGGTTCTAGGCCTTTCGGACTTTGTCCGAGGCTTGATGAGCGGGCTGTAAAAACAGTTTTTTCTATATCCAAAGTCTCTTCTGGCTCATACGAAATCACCGCCTGATGATTTTTATCAATTGTTAAATATGTACAAAGCCAAGAACCGGCAATGATAAAACGCTTCTTTTCATGAAATGCATTAACACCTAAAAAACCTTTGTTACAAATTGTGCCCAAATAAAAATCAGGATTATTTTTAAACGTGATTGAAGATAAATCAGTGACCGTGTCATCTTGCTCTGGAAAAACATCACCATATTGAATTAAAAAGGATTTTGGCAAAACAATCCCGCGCAACCCATATTGTTGCTCGCCGCGATTTCTACAAACATCAACCAGAGCAACACATTTTTCTTCCTTAGAAACAAACTGAATCACTTTTAACCATTCTTCTTTCAAAAATGTGTCCAACTCTGTCATAAATAAGTCTGGGTTTCTA
Organism: Rhodospirillales bacterium; assembly: GCA_020638335.1. GTDB lineage: Bacteria > Pseudomonadota > Alphaproteobacteria > Micavibrionales > Micavibrionaceae > TMED27. The sequence continues at coordinate 5,279 of JACKIT010000019.1, read as the reverse complement.
TAAACCCAACGACCTTTTGCCCAAAAATGCTGCTTATTATATTCAATCAATAATTTCATCGCTGAAAACTACTAAAAAGCAATAATTATATCAATATTTTGCAAGCTGAATGAAATCCACCGGACTCAAAGTCTCAGCGCGCACGGTTGGCTCTAGTCCTAGCGCATCAATCGCATCCGCATAATCGCTCAAACTGGAACGGATCATTTTGCGCCGCTGGCCAAACGCTGCCGCCGTCACTGCCTCTACAGTTGTAAATTCCGGCGCATCCGCCCCCAACGCTTTAGGAACAAACCGCACCACGCTCGATTTCACCTTCGGTGGCGGCGTAAAAGCACTGGGCGGCAAATCAAAACATTTCCGCACATCGCACAACCACTGACTCATCACAGACAAACGCCCGTAAGCTTTCTCTCCAACCGGCGCGACAATACGCTGCGCCACTTCTTTTTGGAACATCAGGATCATTGCATCATAAACGCCGGGATCTCTGCGAATTTGCGCCAGCCACCTCATCAGAAGCGGCGTAGCGATATTATACGGCAAATTGGCGACAATCACCCGTCGGCCGGCACACAATGTCGTTAAATCTGTGTCCAGCGCATCCGCATGCACCACCTGTAACCACCCTTGCGCGGCCTCCACAAGCCCGCTCAACGCCGCCACCGCCCGCATATCAAACTCCAGCGCAATCACCTTCTTCGCATTGCTGCGCAACAAAGAACGCGTCAAACCGCCTGGCCCCGGCCCAATTTCAATCACGGTTTTACCGCGCAAATCTCCGGCCTGACGTACAATTTTATCGGTAATATTTTGATCAAGCAGAAAATTTTGCCCCAGCGCCTTTTCCGCCCTTAAACCATGCTGCGCAATCACTTCACGTAAAGGCGGTAAATGATCTAATGCACAAACAGGCAAATCACTGGGCAAGGCGGTTCTCAATAAAGGCTGCAGATTTCAAATCCAGCAAATAGCGCTGCTGTAGACGCTCCAAACGCTGTGTCCCAATCACACCCCTCACCTGCTCACGGCTCGGCAGATTCTCGGCGGCGATCAAACGCTGATCCCGCACATTAAGGATATGATACCCCGAAGCGCTACGAATTGGATCGCTCACCTGCCCCTTGGAAATGTGCGCCAAAGCATCATCCAGCTCTCGCTGCAATTGCCCTTGCGCAATCCATCCCAAATCTCCGCCTTGTGATGCCCCGGCTGATTGTGAAAATTGCTGCGCAACCTTAAAAAACGGTGCCTGACCGCTGCGAATTTCCTGCACCAGCTTATGCGCCAATTGCTGCATATCGCTCTCCTCTTGCGCACTTGCAGGCGGTAAGAAAATTTCAGACACAAGATACTCCGGCTTGCCTGTATTGTTGTTCAAACGCTCTAAGTAACTATCAACATCACTATCCGAAACAATGACCTGTGGCCGCAACTTTGCCTGTACAACCTTACTCCAGGCTATCTGCGCCCGAATCTGCGCCTCCAGCGTACGGATATTCAAACCGCCGCGCGTAATCATGCTGCGAAACTCTTCCACCGACATATTATTCTGCTGCGCGACAGCGGCAAACCCTTGCGCAATATCCTCTGGGCTAACATTCAAATCGAGCCGCCGCGCTTCCTGCAAACGCACCTGTTCCTCTACCAACGAACCAATAATTTGCGGCAGCAATTTTTCCTGAACATCCTTTTTATTCGGCAAACCTGAGGACGCGATAATCAACGCCATCCGGTCATTCACATCCGACATCGTGATAGCATCTTCATTCACCACCACGGCAATGCTCTCAGAACGCGCCGCCAATGCAGGAAAAGAAGCAGCCATCTCACCAACGAAAACCGCCATCGCTAAAAATAAAGTCAAAATACGCATTTTGTGAAATCCTTATAATTTAACGCCCATGAAGCGCAGCAAAACGCCCACCGGAACGATAGCTCTCAAGATAGGTTGGTAAAATCGTATCCATCCCTGTGGTTTTTACGCCCAAATCAGACAAACCCTGCGCAGAAGGCTTAATTAAATAATCTGTTTTCAGTGATTCCACCTGGTCACAGGTCAGCAATGGCTTGGGCATAAGTCCCATAAAAACCGCTTGCACCTTGGCCAACCAAAACGGCAAGGAGATATAAGACCTTTTGCGCCCGGTATAGCGAGAAAGAATCTCATAAATTTCTTTAAAACTCACAATATCCGGCCCGCCCAGCTCATAAATCTGACCTTGCGCCTCCAGCTTTTCCAATGCGGCTATGACCGCATCGGCAACATCCCCGACATAGACCGGCTGGAACTTGGTTTTTCCCCCGCCAATCAACGGCAAAACAGGCAAAAACCGCATCAATTCAGCAAATTTATTGAAGAAATCATCATCAGGACCAAACACAACGCTCGGCCGTAAAATTGACACTTTAGGAAACGCCTTTTGCACCGCCTTTTCACCTTCATATTTTGTGCTGGCATAGCGCGATGCATCATTTTCTATATTCGGAATAGAAATATGCACAAACCGCTGCACACCCTCTTCCTCGCAAGCTTTGGCAATAATCGCCGGAATATCCTTATGTGCCCGCTTGAAATCCCCACGCTTGCGCTCAAACAAAACGCCGATGCAATTCACCACATAATCAGAATCCTTTACCGCCCTGGCTACGCTTTGCTCATCGCTATAATCGCAAGCAACCGGAACAATCTGGCCAACGCTGCCATCAAGCTTCAAAAAATAGGCCCGCTCCGGCACCCGGGTAGCAACCTTAACCGCTACGCCGCGCGCCGCGAGCTCTCGCACAATCTGCCGCCCGACAAAACCCGTCCCGCCAAACACAGTCGCAATTTTATTCTTCATGCTCATATAAGCCTCCAAAACAGACCCCCAATATGGCGGGTTTCAAACAAAATATCCAGCCAAGCCTGCAGGTTTTAATCAAGCTTCTCAACAAAACTATCCATCACCCGCTTCTGGCCGGATTTTTCAAACGCAATATCGAGCTTATGCCCGTCGATATTGATGATTTTGCCGTAACCGAATTTATCATGAAACACCCGGTCCCCACGTTGAAAAACTGTACCGCTTTCGCTCATCACTTTGCGATCATGCGTCTGTGAAGCAACTTGCCGCTTCTGAGCTTTTGGTGCAAACCCCGAACTATCCCAATGCGATGACCGCCCGCTACCGGCCAGCCCCAGATCGGACTGCACTTCCGTCTGCTCTTTCGGCAGCTCATCAATAAAGCGCGACGGGATCGCATTCACCCAGCTTCCATACATCCGCCGGTTGGCGGCAAAAGAAATATAAGCGCGTCTCTTCGCCCGCGTAATGCCGACATAGGCCAAACGTCGCTCTTCCTCCAGCCCCTTCAACCCATTTTCATCCATAGACCGCTGGGATGGAAACAAGCCCTCTTCCCAGCCGGGCAAAAATACGCAATCAAACTCCAACCCCTTGGCCCCGTGCAATGTCATGATCGTCGCAAATTCACCACCAGACTGATCCTGGTTTTCCAGCACCAACGCCACATGCTCCAAAAATTCCGGCAAAGACTCATACTCCTGCATCCCGGAAATCAGCTCTTTCAGGTTCTCCAGTCGCCCCGGCGCTTCGGGCGCCTTGTCCTCTTTCCACATCTGCATATAGCCCGACTCATCCAAAACCTGCGCCGCCAGTTCCGCATGATCCATTGTTTCAACCAGCGAGCGCCAACGCCCAAAATCATCCAGCAATTTCATCAGCGTTGTTTTAACCTTAGGCCGCAGCTCATCTGTCTGCGTTAGATCCATAATCGAATCATACAGGTTAATCCCATGACTGCGCCCGTACGCGTACAGCGTTTGCACCGTCGTATCTCCAAGGCCTCGCTTGGGCTTATTGAGTATCCGCTCCAGCGCCAGATCATCTGCCGGTTGCACAATCACCCGCAAATAAGCCAGCGCATCACGAATTTCCATCCGTTCGTAAAAACGCGGACCGCCAATCACCTTGTACGGCAAACCCAGCTTGATAAAGCGCTCTTCAAATTCACGCGTCTGAAAGCCCGCACGCACAAGAACAGCAACGCCATTGAGCGATTGCCCCTTACGTTGAAGCTGCTCAATCTCTTCCGCCACCCAACGTGCCTCAGCCTCACCGTCCCACAAGCCCCGAACCTGAATCTTGTCACCTTCGCCGGCTTCCGACCACAATTCCTTGCCTAACCGCCCATCATTCCTGGAAATTACACCATGCGCCGCTTTCAAGATATTATTTGTCGAGCGGTAATTTTGCTCCAATCTAATAATTGTCGCGCCGGGAAAATCTTTCTCAAACTTCAAAATATTGCCAACTTCGGCCCCGCGCCAACCATAGATCGATTGATCGTCATCCCCCACGCAACAGATATTGTTATGACCCTGCGCGAGCAGCCGCAGCCACAAATACTGTGCCACATTGGTGTCCTGATACTCATCCACCATGATATAACGAAAACGATTATGATATTCGTCCAACACATGCTTATTGGCCGGGTCTTTCAAGATCGTAATCATATGGAGCAATAAATCACCGAAATCACACGCATTAATCTCGCGCAAACGCCGCTGGTAAACCTCATAAAGCAACGGTAACTTGCCCCCGGCAATATCGCCTGCCTCATCACCGCTCACCTGAGGCGGGTTAAGCCCTCGATCCTTCCAGCGATCAATAAAACTGATCATAGCCTTGGGTGCCCATTTCTTATGATCGACCCCATTGACTTCCATAATCTGTTTTAAAAGACGCACCTGATCATCAGGATCAAGGATCGTAAAATTGCTTGATAAACCCACCAGATCCGCATGCCGCCGAAGCATTCTTGCCGCCAGCGAGTGAAACGTCCCCAGCCACCAACCTTCAACTGGCTGGCCGCCCATCAGACCCGACACACGTTCTTTCATCTCCTGCGTCGCCTTGTTAGTGAAGGTTACTGCCAGAATCTGCGATGGATACGCCCGGCTCGTATGCAGCAAATGCGCCAAACGCGTGGTCAGCACCCGCGTCTTACCTGTCCCCGCACCGGCCAGCACAAGCACCGGCCCGTCAAGCGTTTGAACAGCTTCGCGTTGCGGATCATTCAGACCTTCAAGATAAAAAGGCTGCGCCGCAGCCATAGCGGAAATTGAATCATGCATGGCATATAAATAAGCTTTTACGAAGAATATACAAGGCGCTAAGACCTCTTATTTCTTCTGCCCCGGCGCGGGTGCGGCGGCAATTTGGTTTCGCCCATTATGCTTGGCCGTATAAAGCGCCGAATCTGCGCGCTCAACT
>JACKIT010000018.1 GCA_020638335.1 Rhodospirillales bacterium | reverse complement strand
CAGTCATCGATAACACGTCCTACTGGCGTATGGACCCGGATGTGCCGCTGATCGTGCCGGAGGTCAACCCGCATGCGATCAACGAGATTAAAAAAGGCATCATCGCCAACCCGAACTGCTCGACCATCCAGATGGTCGTCGCGCTCAAGCCTTTGCATGACGCGGCCACCATCAAACGCGTCGTGGTCAGCACCTATCAATCCACCTCCGGTTCTGGCAAAGCTGCGATGGATGAGCTGTTCAACCAGACCAAAGGCATCTACGCCAACCAGACGCCTGTTCCCTCGGTCTATCCGAAACAAATCGCCTTCAACGCGATCCCGCAGATTGACGTGTTCATGGATGACGGCATGACCAAGGAAGAATGGAAAATGGTCGTCGAGACGAAAAAAATTCTCGACCCGGCGATTAAGGTCTGCGCCTCGTGTGTGCGCATTCCGGTCTTTATTGGTCACGCGGAAATGGTCAATGTCGAGCTGAAAAATGAAATTTCCGCCATTGAGGCCAAGGAACTCTTCCGTAACGCCGAAGGCGTGACGCTGGTCGATCTGGAGCAGGAAGACCTCAACTATGTCACCCCGGCTGAAATTCAGGGTGAGGACGATGTGTATGTTTCCCGCGTTCGCGAAGACATCACGGTTGAAAACGGCCTCAATTTCTGGTGCGTGGCGGATAACTTGCGCAAAGGCGCCGCGCTTAACACGGTGCAAATCGCTGAATTGCTGGTGAAAAACGAAGCGCAAAAGGCGGCTTAATCTCCTTTTTCGCCCCCTCTCCCCATTGGGGAGAGGGTTGCTGTTGCTTATCGAAGCGAAACTGAGATTAGCGTATAGCTGGGTGATGGGGATAAGGAAAATCTGTTATCCACCCCCACCTGACTGCGGCTAACGCTTTGTCTTCGTCAAAGCAAAGCCTCGTTCTCCTCCCCCTTGAGAGGGAGGGCAGATGGGGGTATGCTTTCCCGCAAGCGTAACCTTTCTTGCTTGCCCTGCGAATATCTCTATATGAACAGTAGGGAATGTTTAAGCATGCACAGACGAGCGTTTTTAGCTGGGGTGGCCGTTGTCGCCCTGATGACAGGAGCAAGCAAAGCAATGGCCTTTGACATTTTTTCAAAAAAGAAATCTTTGCCCCATTCAACCCAAAAAGGGGGTTTTCCCTTTCAACTCACCGACGAAGAATGGCGTGCGCGTTTGAGCGCCGAACAATACGAAATCCTGCGCACGGAAGGCACTGAGAAATCCTGCTCGTCGCCGTTAAACGGCATCGAAGGCCACGGCAAGTTTTACTGCGCCGGTTGCGGCCATCACCTGTTCAGCACCGATGCAAAATACGATAGTAAAACCGGCTGGCCCAGCTTTTACCAGCCCGCCGACGAATACGCGGTCGGCACCTCCACGGATTACAAGCTTGGCTATGCCCGTACCGAGGTTCATTGCGCCAATTGCGGCTCTCACCTCGGCCATGTTTTCAAGGACGGTCCGCCGCCAACCGGCCTACGTTACTGCATTAACGGTCTGGCGCTGGAATACGAGCGAGAGCAATAACGCGTAGGCCGCTAGTCGATTTTTCCCTCCATCCCCTCACCCGGTTTTTCTAATCTCGCTAACGCTCAAATAAGAAAAACCCGCCCTCTCCCCCTCCTCCCTATGGGAGGAGGGGGAGAGGGATACGGAGGGTTAGCGCGTAAGCGCATAGCCGGAGTTGGGTGAGGGGGTGGAGGGAGCACATTAAACCATTGCAAAACCTGCACGGCGTTTTATGATGTTTCTTGACCTGTTCGAAGAATTCAAAAGGAAACATCATGTCACAGAGCGCCTCCACCAAAACTCAGCGCCCATTATCCCCGCACCTTCAGGTTTATAAACCGCAAATGACCTCGGTTTTATCGATCCTTCACCGGATGACAGGGGTAGGTCTTACGGTTGGTCTGATGCTGTTTGCCTGGTGGCTCATCTCCGCAGCAATCGGCCCCGGAGCCTACGCTGTATTCATGAACTTCGCAGGCTCGCCCGTTGGCATGCTCTTGCTATTCGGCTTCACGCTCGCATTTTTCTACCATCTGGCCAACGGCATCCGCCATCTTTTCTGGGACTCAGGATTGCTGTTCAAAATCGAAAACGCCTATAAAGCCGGTTACGCCGTTTTGCTGTTCACCGCGCTCATGACCGGCGCGACATGGTATTGCGTTTTGAATAAAGGCCCATATGCATCGCCGCCTGTCACCGCAACACTGGCCGCCGCAGCAGTCGAAGGAGAAACGCCATGAACATGAAATGGGATAATCACGGGATGAAAACCCCGCTGGCGCGCGCCCGCGGTCTGGGCGCATCGCACGCGGCTGTGCCGGGATGGATCAGACTGCGTGTCACGGCTATCGGCATCGCAGTGCTCTCATTGTGGTTCCTGTGGTTTCTCAGCCAGACCATCGGCGCCAGCCATGCAGAGTTCACCACGAAATTGGCCGATCCCCGCAACGCTATTTGCATGCTGCTGTTGATTATCGCGGCCTTCAGCCATGCCGTGCTCGGCAATCGTGAAATCGTCGAGGATTATATTCACCATGAAGGCTTTAAAATTTTTAAACTGATTGGGACGTATCTCTTCTTTTTCGCCGTGGCCGTGGCCTGCGGCTTTTCCGTTCTCAAAATAGCGCTGTAGACAAGGGAGTTATTCAATGGACAAAAAGAGAATTATCGGTGGGCTTGCGGGAATTTTTTTTGCGACAGCAGCAGTATGGCAAGCTCATGAAGTTTTGAGCTCAGATGCAAGTACAACTGCAAAGATTGAAGGTGCTGGCTATGCCTTAGCGAACACCGGGCTTGCTGGAGTTGGTTTGCTTTTGGCTTTTGGTAGAAAAGAAGAGGAAGCGCCTGAAACTACAGGCATGGAACCACACGCTTAGGGAATGAAAATGAAAAACGAATACGAAATTATCGATCACGAATATGACGTCGTGGTGGTCGGCGCCGGTGGCGCGGGCTTGCGCGCGGGCTTTGGCTGCGCAGAAAAAGGTCTCAAAACCGCGATTATCTCCAAGGTCTTCCCCACGCGCTCGCACACGGTCGCGGCGCAAGGCGGCATTTCCGCCGCTTTGGGCAATATGGGCGAGGATGACTGGCGCTTTCACATGTATGATACGGTCAAGGGCTCGGACTGGCTCGGCGATCAGGACGCGATCGAATATATGTGCCGCGAGGCGATCCCCGCCATTATCGAACTGGAACACTATGGTGTGCCGTTTTCCCGCACCGCCGCCGGGAAAATTTACCAGCGCGCCTTTGGTGGCATGACCACCCATTACGGTAAGGGCACGGCCCAGCGCACCTGCGCCGCCGCCGACCGCACCGGCCACGCCATCCTCCATACGCTTTACACGCAGGCTCTCAAACACAAGGCCGAATTCTTCATCGAATATTTCGCCCTCGACCTGATCATGAGCGATGACGGCCAATGTATCGGCGTCATGGCCTGGAACCTCGATGACGGCACAATTCACCGTTTCCGTGCCCATCAGGTGATTCTCGCCACCGGTGGTTATGGCCGCACCTATTTCTCTTGCACGAGTGCCCATACCTGCACCGGCGACGGGAACGCCATGGCCCTGCGCGCCGGCATTCCGTTGCAGGATATGGAATTCATCCAGTTCCACCCGACCGGCATTTACGGCGCAGGCTGCCTGATTACCGAAGGCGTGCGCGGCGAAGGCGGCTATCTCACCAATTCCGAAGGTGAGCGCTTCATGGAACGCTACGCGCCCAGCGCAAAAGACCTCGCCTCCCGCGACGTGGTCTCACGCTCGATGACCATCGAAATCCGCGAAGGCCGAGGCGTCGGCGAGCACAAAGACCATATCCACCTGCATCTCGAGCATCTGGACAGCGACATTATCCACGAACGCCTGCCGGGTATCGCCGAAAGCGCTCGCATCTTTGCCGGTGTTGATGTGACAAAAGAGCCGATTCCTGTTCTGCCGACTGTGCATTATAATATGGGCGGCATCCCAACCAATTACATGGCCGAGGTCATTAACCCGACCAAAAAAGATCCCAATGCCATTGTGCCGGGCTTGATGGCGATCGGCGAAGCCGCGTGCGTCTCCGTCCACGGTGCCAACCGTCTGGGCTCAAACTCACTGCTCGACCTCGTCGTCTTTGGCCGGGCTGCAGCCAATCGCTGCGCCGAAACGGTTCAACCCGGCGCGAAACACCGCCCGTTTGGCACGGATGATGGCTCAAAAGCGCTGGCTCGCCTTGATCATTATCGGAGCGCTAAAGGTTCAACGACGACAGCCGCGCTGCGCGATAAAATGCAGCGCACGATGCAGACGCATGCGCCCGTATTCCGCACCGGAGAAACCCTGAATGAGGGCATCACCAAGATTGACGAATGCTTCGCCAGGAAGGCTGATTTGAAAGTAACCGACGATTCAATGATCTTTAACACCGATCTCGTTGAAACGTTGGAGCTGGATAACCTCTTGTCCCAAGCGGTTGCCGCAATGCATGCTGCCGCCAACCGCGAGGAATCCCGCGGTGCGCAGGCCCGTGAGGACTTCCCCGACCGCGATGATAAAAAATGGATGAAACACACCGTTATCTGGGTTGATGAGGCCGGAAAGACCAAAATCGACTACCGCCCGGTGATCATGACCACCCTGACCGACGAAGTTCAGCCCATCCCTCCCAAGGCCCGGGTTTATTAAGTTATTGGGGCTTCAAAGGAACAAAACTGCCTGGGGCAGGGGTTGGAACATGGCCTGTATAGCAGAAAATCTTGCCGCGTGTGCGCAGGGCTTCGATTCGTTCATCTGGAGAAGGAAGGTTGGCCTGCCCCCGACTAAATCCAAAAGCTTCTTTGAACGGTGCGGTTCTAGGGTTGCCGCCGGTGCCTACTGATCGTGTTCCAGCTGAAAAGCTCCTGCTTTGAAAGTTGGCTAGGGTTTCCGATGAAATATTTTGTCTATTTTGATGATAATAACCAGTAATCTGACCATTATTCTCCGTAATTTCAAAGCTACGACCATCTTTCGCGCAAACCTGTTCGCTTGCTGCCACCTCTTGCGCGTAAACCGCTGAAGCCGCGCTGAGCGCCAAAACACCAAATGCCTGTGAAACTTTACTCATCATACCCCCCTGCATAAACTTGAATGTAGCAATACAATACATGAAACAAGCTATGCACACAAGAAAATTATGTAAAATCAAAAGACACCTTGATTTAATATGGAAATTAATGTATATTTCCGGCCATGAGTTTGAAAGATGAATTAGCCAAGAAGCAGGCTCTGAAAGAATTCCGCCGTAGGAACGGTTTGGGGCTGGGTAAGGGCGACCTCACCCCTGATGAAATTACAAAACTCCAGGAAGACGGAAACAAAGCTCAAGGTGAAAAGACACTCATCCAACAGTTGGAACAGGCAAATCAGCGAGCATCAGTTGATCGAAATACCTCTATTAGAGACTCTTTAACCGGGCTTTATAATCGCCGCTATTTCGATGATGCCCTGCCTAAAACGCTGACGAAACTGAGGCGGTCCGGTGGACGCATAGCGCTGATTATGGTTGATATCGACCATTTTAAAAAATTTAACGATACGTATGGTCACCAGGTTGGAGATGCGGTCTTAAAAAAAACCGCCGAGCGCCTGCAAAAAGCCGTTCGTGCAGACGATATTGTTGCCCGTTATGGCGGCGAGGAAATGATCGTTATCATGGAGGTGAATAATGGCAATGACGTTGACCCGGCGCTTGCTCGGCTCGAGAGTGAAATGTGCGCATTCACAATTGAGCACAAAGGCAAAGAATATAAAATTGGCTCAAGCATAGGGATCGGAATATCTGGACCGGCTATAACGCCTGAAAATATAATAAACGCCGCTGACAAAGCCCTCTACAAAGTAAAGCAAACGACGCGTGGACACATGGAAATCTATGATTTATCGGTATTTGATGGGCGGCAAACATTAGATGTGAAACCTAATCCTCCCGAATAATTTCAACAACGCTGTCTCCTTCTAACATGTGAAGGATTGCCCCTTCACATTTTGCCCTTAAGCGCTTATTCTGATTGGCAGATAGAACCAACGCATAAAGAGCGCACAGATGGCCCAATTCACACTTCCCGCAAATTCAAAAATCACCGACGGTGAAACACATAACGCGGCCGACGGCGCGGCGCGCAAAAAGACGTTCAAAATCTACCGCTGGAACCCGGAAGACGAAGCCAATCCGCGCCTCGATTCCTTCACCATTGATCTCGATAAATGCGGGCCGATGGTGCTTGATGCGCTGCTTTACATCAAAAATAATATCGACTCTGGCCTGACCCTGCGCCGCTCTTGCCGCGAAGGGATTTGCGGGTCCTGCGCGATGAATATTGATGGCACGAATACGCTAGCATGCACCAAGGCGATTGATGATTGCTCTGGCGATATCAAGGTTACCCCGCTGCCGCATATGCCGGTGGTTAAGGACCTCGTGCCCGACCTCAACCACGTTTATGCGCAATATACTTCGATTGAACCTTGGCTGAAGGCCGACAGCCCGGCGCCGGGGCGTGAGCGCCTGCAAAGCCCCGAAGATGCCAATATTCTCAACGGTGATGATGGCCGGGGTCCCGCTGGCTGCATCCTGTGCTTTTGCTGTTCGACCAGCTGCCCCAGCTATTGGTGGAATGGCGACCGTTTCATGGGCCCGGCGATTTTGCTGCAAGCCTATCGCTGGATCGCCGATACGCGCGATGAAGCAACCGGTGAGCGCCTCGACCAACTGGAAGACCCGTTCAAGCTCTACCGCTGCCATACGATCATGAACTGCACCAACACCTGCCCGAAAGGCCTCAACCCGGCCAAAGCCATCGCCGAGATCAAAAAACTGATGGTGCTGCGCCGGTAGGGGAGCTCCGTTTCCGTGCATTTTGACGAAAGTCAGGATCCTGAACGGACAAGATGCTGATTGTCATCAGCATGCAGGCTGTACGCTTTGGCTTTAATATTCCATAAACTCAATATTGGTCACGCAATCGGCGTTATACATCTTAATGACGCCTTTTTTCAGCAGCAGAATTTGCATACATTCAGAAAAGCCTTCCATGGGTACATTCTCAACCCCACCGGTTTCTGTCGGCACAGGCATGGTTGCATATTCGGTATTTTGCGTTTTCACAAAGGCCTTTTCACCATCCGAAGAAATCTTAATATCTGTAATTTCAACGAGCGTTTCATAGCCATCAACGGCCCCCGCACCCTGAACAACAGATTTCATAAACTCGTCTTTATCAAGGCTGAGATTGGCTTCTTGCGGCGGCATGCCCGGCATATTGTATTTCATCACGCTTTTAAAACGCGCCTTTTTATCAAGATGTATATCCAGATATTGCTGAATTTTTTCAGGGGATAAGGCTTGCGTATTCGTCGTGGTAATATCCGTAGTATCTTCGATAAATTCTTTAACATTCTGTTTTGTAAGCATTTTTATGTTTTCGGCTGCCAGGCATGCAGAGCCCTGCGCAAAAAACACCAACGCACCCAATCCCATTGTCAAAGTAAGGTTTTTTGAAATTCTTAAAGTCATAAACCTAAATTTGCCTGCTTGTCCCTAAAGATATTTGTCATATAATTATCCCATTAAAAAGTGAAGGGAAAGCTAAAATTTATCACCTTTTGAAGACTATATTAGAAATACATTCAATGCCTTGTATTTCAATAACTTTTATACGCAATTTTCCTCCACGTAAAAGTGAAAATCGCCCCTTGGGAATGCCATAATGTGTAGCCAGTAAAGAAATCAAGGCTTTGTTCGCTTTCCCCTTCTCAGGCGCGGCCGTAACGCAGCATTTAAGAACCTTTCCGCCATCCGCCCCATCTTCCCAGCCCAAAACAGCGTTTTTCGCAGAATTGGGGCTGAGTTTAACCTGAATAATAGTGCTACACATCAATATCCAGCGCAATATCCAGCGTAGGGGCGCTGTGCGTCAATGCGCCGACGGAGATGTAATCCACGCCGGTTTCAGCAATTGCGCGCACAGTTTCAAGGTTTACGCTCCCGGAGGCCTCGGTGGTAATCTGCCCCTTGCAAAGCTGCACAGCTTTTTTGAGATCTTCCAGCCCAAAATTATCAAGCATCACAATATCGGCTTTGCCGTTAGCCAAAACATCTTCAAGCTGTGCCAGAGTATCAACCTCAATCTCTATTTTCTTGGTATGTCCGGCCAGCATATGCGCCTGATTAAGAGCCTCATCAATGCTACCCACCGCTGCAATATGGTTGTCTTTAATCAAAATCGCATCGTCCAGCCCGAAGCGGTGGTTCGCTCCCCCGCCGATTTCAACAGCATATTTCTGCAGCAAGCGCAGCCCCGGCAAAGTTTTACGCGTATCACAAATCTCCACGCCCGTATCTTTCACCTTTTCGACATAGCGGGCCGTCAATGTGGCCACGCCGCTCATATGGCTCATGAAATTCAGCGCCACGCGCTCAGCCGTAAGCAGGCTGCGCGCCGGACCTTCAATCTCGGCGATCACATCCCCGGCCTGAAGATCCGCACCGTCTTCGGCCATCACGCTCATGTCAAAATCAATATCAGTGAGAGAGAAAGTGGAAAGCGCCAGGATCAGCCCGGCCAATCGCCCATCTTGCCGCGCCTTTAAAACGCCGCGTGCAGATTGCCCCGCCGGGATCAACAGGTTCGAGGTTATATCGAATCCATGCCCCAAATCTTCTTTCAAGGCCGTTTTGACAAGATCTTCAATAATGATGGGGGAAAGAACCATACTCCATTCCTTTAGCCGTCATTGCGAGCGTAGCGAAGCAATCTAGTGCCGACAAGTAAGATTTTAGATTGCCGCGTCGCTAACGCTCCTCGCAATGACATGAGATCTAGCTCAGCTCCAACATCCGCTCAATAGGCTTGCGCGCGCGCTGCGCAATTTCCGGCTCAATCTCAACTTCCGGGCCTCCACTTTGCAAGGCTTTGAGAATTTTTGGCAAGGTAATCCGCTTCATATGCGGACACATCTGACAGGTGCCAATCATCTCAACCTCCGGATTAGCCGCAGCGATATTGTCACTCATCGAACATTCTGTATATAGCACGGCCATTTTAGGCTGGTGTTCCTTGATATAATCATCCATCTGCGCGGTCGAGCCTGCATAATCGGCCTGCGCCATCACTTCGGGCGGGCATTCAGGATGCGCCAGCACGAAAATGCCCGGATGATCGGCGCGCATTTTTTTAACATCTTCGGCGGTGAAACGCTCATGCACCATGCAGGTCCCATCCCAGATGATAACTTTCACATCAGTTTCGGCGGCAACATTTTGCGCCAGATATTTATCCGGCGTCATTATCACCGTATTATGCCCCTCGCGCCCCAGCGCATTGACGATTTTCAGCGCATTAGACGATGTGCAGCACACATCGCTCTCAGCCTTCACTTCAGCGCTCGTATTCACATACGATACGATCGGAATGCCGGGGTGATCAGCCTTTAATTTGCGCACATCCGCGCCTGTGATGCTCTCAGCCAGCGAACAACCAGCCTCCATATCGGGAATAATCACTTTTTTATCGGGACACAGAATTTTCGAGGTTTCCGCCATAAAATGCACACCGCACTGGATGATGATGTCCGCATCACTCTGCGCAGCCTTTTGCGCCAGCATGAGCGAATCACCCATCACATCCCCAACCCCGTAAAACACATCCGGGGTCATATAATTATGCGCCAGAACAACCGCATTCTTTTCTTTTTTCAGGCGATTGATTTCGTGAATGTAAGGCGCCAGCGTTTGCCAACGCTCAGGACTGTACTGCTTCCGAAGTCGCTCATAAAGTGATGTCGTAGCTTCTGCAACTTCATCCGTATAGTCTAACCGTTCTGCTGACATAAGTTCGTTCTTTAAATGTTCGCATTTCGTGGTGTATAAAGAAATATCTCACATATTTAAACCCTCAAGGTCAAGCATAAGGAATGTAAAAAATGGCGGATTTATTTGCAGTTGATCAGGAAGGGCCGGCGCTTGATGAGCGCAGGCCGCTGGCTGACAAGCTGCGCCCGCAAGAAATTGAAGCTATTGTCGGGCAGGATCATATTGTTGGTCCCGGCGCGCCATTGCGCAAAATGCTGGAAGGCGGGCATTTGTCTTCAATCATCTTTTGGGGACCGCCGGGCTGCGGCAAGACCACGCTGGCGCGCATTTTGGCCGGTCATACTGACCTGCATTTCGAACAAATCTCGGCGATATTCTCCGGCGTGGCAGATCTGCGCAAGGTCTTCGATGCAGCCAAAATACGCAAAAAGAACGGGCGGAGCACATTGCTATTCGTAGATGAAATCCATCGCTTTAATAAATCCCAGCAAGACGCCTTCCTGCCCGTTATGGAAGACGGCACCATCACCCTGATTGGCGCAACCACAGAAAACCCGTCTTTCGAACTCAATGCCGCGCTGCTCAGCCGCGCACAAGTCTTTGTTCTCAAGCGCTTGGACGAAGAAGCTCTTGAAGCACTTTTACAAAAGGCAGAAAAAGACGCACCGCTACCTCTTACGCCTGAAGCGCGCGCCCTTCTTAAAACCATGGCTGATGGCGACGGACGCTATATCCTTTCCATGGCCGAACAGATCATCGCCCAAGGCGAAATGCTGGATGAGGAAGGGCTGATGGCGCTGGTTCAACGCCGCGCGCCGCTTTATGATAAGGGTAACGAAGCGCACTATAACCTCTTGAGTGCGTTTCATAAATCGCTGCGCGCCTCCGATGTGGACGGCGCGCTGTATTGGATGGCCCGCATGCTGGTCGGTGGCGAGGACCCGGCCACCATCCTGCGCCGCATGACATGTATGGCCTCGGAAGATATTTCCAACGCTGACCCGCAAGCCTTGCAGGTTGCAATTGCCGCTTGGCAGGCTTTTGAACGGCTCGGCTTGCCGGAAGGGGAGTTGGCAATGGCTCAAGCCTGCACCTATCTCGCCACCGCCCCCAAATCCAACGCCAGCTATATGGCCCTGAAGGCTGCCAAACACCTCGCCAATGAAACCGGCTCGCTGATGCCGCCCAAACATGCGATGAACGCCCCGACAAAGCTCATGAAGGCCGAAGGCTATGGCATCGGCTATCAATATGACCATGACCGCGCAGAAGGATGTTCCGGCCAAAGCTACTTCCCCGAAGATATCAGCCGTCAGGAATTCTACCAACCCGTCGAACGCGGTTTTGAACGCGAAATTAAAAAACGTTTGGAATACTGGAAAAAACGCCGTAGGTGATAGTTTCTAGGTCTGGGCAGCTTTTTTCTTCTCGCCTCTTTTTTGAGCCAGCAGTGTCAAAGATTCTACCCCCAGAGAAAAGGCAATCGCGAAATACAAGTAGCCGCGAGGAATGTGGAAATGCATCGCATCGGCGACCAGAGCCACTCCAACCAGCAGCAGGAAGCTGAGCGCAAGCATTTTGATTGATAAATTTTCCTGAACGAAACGGCTGGCAGGCTCGGCAGCAAACATCATCAAGACGATTGCAAGAGAGACTGCGGCGATCATCACCGGTACATGGCTTGTCATTCCGACCGCTGTAATCACGGAATCAAGGGAAAAAACCATGTCGATGACGACAATCTGGGTAATTACGCTGCCAAAACTTACAGTTTTAGAAATGCCAGCATCATCATGGTCGTCTCCTTCAACGGTGCTGTGGATCTCCCGTGTGCCTTTGTAAAGCAGGAACAATCCTCCAAGCCCCAAAACAATATCGCGCCAGGAAATATTGTAGTCGGCAATGTTGAAAACAACGACCGTTATGTGAGTAAGCCATGAAAGGCTAAGCAAGAGAAGAATCCTCATGAGAAGAGCAAGCGTCAGGCCAACTATCCGGGCTTTTTTTTGTTTCTCTGCGGGGAGTCTGGTTGCAATAATA
The DNA here is from genome assembly GCA_020638335.1 of Rhodospirillales bacterium. Classification (GTDB taxonomy): domain Bacteria; phylum Pseudomonadota; class Alphaproteobacteria; order Micavibrionales; family Micavibrionaceae; genus TMED27. The sequence continues at coordinate 6,056 of JACKIT010000018.1, read as the reverse complement.
GAAAGAAAAATGATATTATCAATGCCCAAAATGATTTCGAGCACCACGAGCGTAAGAAAGCTCATCCATATATCAATGCTAAACAACCACTCCATCTCATCACCTTTTAAAATAAAGCGAAGAGCAACTGTAAGAACATCTCCTACGGTTTAATTTACGACCAGCAGGATAATAAATGATACAATACGAAGCGTATTATTTTAAAAACTTTTCATTTTTTAAGCTTGTTGTGGCCATTTCTCCGCTCGGTCTCAATCAAATAAAACCCGCTTAAAATGATAATCCCAGCCCCCAAAAGCATTTGCCAACTCGGCACATCGCCAAAAATGAAATAACCAATCAGACTTCCCCAGACAATCTGGATATAGTGCACCGGGGCTGCCACAGCATGACGTGCCAGACGAAAACCGCTCGCCACGCCAATAAGGCCCAAAGTCAGCATGACTCCGGTCAGGGCGAAAATCAAAAGATGCTGTGGGCTGGGCGCAACAAAAACCAAGAGAGCGAGAGGGCCAAGACATAGTACGTTGATAATGTTAGGATAAAATGACAACGACAAAATCGTTTCGTCCGGACCAAGGGGCCGCGCCAATAAATTTAATGCCGCTACGCACAGGGTTGTGCCAAAGGCCGCCAGCACCCACGGATCAAACAACGCCGGACCGGGAGGAAAGGCAATGAGAACACCGGTAAACCCAAGAGCGATGACCAGCCAGTTTTGCCATGGTACATGCTCTTTATAAAGCGGCAGCGCCAGCAAAGTGACAATAAACGGGGCCATAAAAAAAATCGTATAGGCCGAGGTGATCGGCATATGCGAAAGAGCCAAAATGGCGCAGACGGCCACCCCTATATTCGTAAAGCCGCGCGCGATATGGATTTTAAGACGTTTCGTTTGCACGGTACGTTTCAATCCGCCTAGCCACGGCGAGACAATCATACAAAAAATCAATGAAAAACAATAGGTTAGAGCGACAATCTCAATGATCGGATAATAAGTGCTCAGCCATTTTACGCAGGCATCGGCAACAGTATAGGCGCTAAACCCCATCATGGCGAATAAGATTCCTTTAGCTGTATTGCCAAGATGATTGAACATGTGCTGAAACTCGACTACAAACGTGATCAGTACTTGTAAGGAGAAACGAGCGTGAACGCAATACTCGCAATTGCCGCCGGGGGAGCCATAGGGGCGCTGATGCGCCACAGCGTCAATGTAGCCGCCGTTAAGCTGCTCGGTCATGGTTTCCCCTATGGCACATTAACGGTGAATATTCTGGGATCGTTCCTTATGGGCTTGCTGATTGCTATCTTTGCCCATTATTGGCAGCCTTCGGAAAACATGCGCATGTTTATTGTCACCGGATTTCTCGGTGCCTTTACGACCTTTTCCACCTTCTCGCTGGATTTTGCAAACTTATGGGAACGTCAGGCCTATCTGCACGGCGCGCTTTATCTCGGCGGCTCAGTCATTCTTTCAATCGCCGGGCTGTTCGCCGCCATGGCCCTCGTGCGGGCATGTGTGTCATGAGCAATGTCAGGCAAATCGAAGTCAAAGCCGATGATGACGGCCAGCGCCTCGATCGCTGGCTCAAGAAAAACGTGCCCGAACTGCCCTATGGTCTGGCACAAAAGCTGATTCGTAAAGGCCAGATCCGCGCCGACGGCAAACGAATAAAAGCCGATGCCAAGCTCAAGGCCGGACAGGAAATCCGCATTCCGCCGCTGGAGCACAAATCCATAGATGAGAAAATAAAAATCACCGATAAGGACAAAGCCTTCATAAAATCGATGGTCATTTACGAAGATGCTGACGTGATCGCACTGAATAAACCTAGTGGCATCGCCTCTCAGGGCGGTAGCAAAACCAAATACCATATCGATGGGCTGCTTGAAGCGCTGGCCGACAAAGACGGCGTCAAGCCGCGCCTCGTTCACCGCCTTGACAAAGACACCAGCGGTATCCTCTTGCTGGCCCGCAATGCCAAAGCCGCCAAAGCTTTGGGCGATGCGTTCAAAACCCGTAAAGTCAAAAAAATTTACTGGGCGGTCGTTTGCCCCGCGCCGGATCGCCCTGATGGCACCATAAAAGCCCCGCTGATCAAGGCGGGCGGCAATAACAAAGAGCGCATGGTCGTCGATGAAAAAGAAGGAAAATCAGCCATCACCGATTTTATCGTGCTGGAAAACGCTTTACACAGCGCCGCTTTTGTCGCTTTTTGGCCGCGCACTGGCCGCACTCACCAGATTCGTGTGCATTCGGAATTGATCGGCTGCCCGATTGTCGGGGATAAAAAATACGCCCGCCTGCCCGAACAAGAAGAAACCCATGAAGCGCGCCGCAAGGCCGAAGCTGACCTCAAAGCGCTGGGCCTTGCCGATCGCCTCCATTTGCACGCGCGCCGCATTCTTCTGCCCCATCCTTCCGGGCGTAAAGCCCCGCTTGACATTACGGCCCCCCTTCCTCCTGAGCTGAAAAAAACATGGAAAGCTCTGGGCTTTAGCCCTAACCTGAAGGCCGACCCGTTTGAGGACTCAAAATCATGAGCAAATCCCCCCCCATCCAAATGCCGGAATATAAGGGCTGGGAATCTGTAGTCCTGCGCATTTTAAAATGGCTGGCGATTATTGGTGTGATTTTGTTTATTTTAGCAACCGTGCTCTCGCGCCTGGGCGGCAACAGCCCAATTTTGCGCGAATCTATAGAAGAGTTCCTCACCGACACGACGCCCTATACTGCCCGCATCGGCACCCTCAATTCCATGCGCTTTTTCCCCAACATTGCCATCGATGTCGCCGACGTGCAGTTGCGCGCCGGTGATGACGGTACGGGCGAAACAATGATCCGTGTCGGCGCCGCGCGGCTGGTAATGCCCTTTTTTGATGCACTTTTCCGGCCCGGTCATTTCAAGGATCTTCACATTGAAAACCTAAGGGCTGCTCCGGGGAGTATACTTGAAAAAAGCATGGAAATAAGTGCCATGAACGTGCGCGAACAAGATGGAGGGGCCGCCCTCATCGTTGAGGGGGTAATTGGCAATGCGCCGCTTCATGCCAAATTCGGGCTGCAAACAAAAGGCAAACCCGGAAGGCATACCTACGTAATTGGTCGTAAGCGCGATTTTGAAATTTCACTGGCCGATCTCACGGCGCGCGGGATAATCCAGAACACCGTTATGGACGGTTATAAGTTCGAAAATATTATCTTGTTCAACAAGCAAAAAGAAGTGCTGCGTGGTCATATCGACATGGATCGGATTGATTCCGGGAAATTGGAATTTAACGGACAGATTCGCCTTGAGCCCGGCAAAACCCGTATTGATCCGGACATCACTCTGGACTGGACAGGTGAAACGCCTCTGATATCCGGTAAACTGACCAGCAATGAGCTAATCCTAAGCGACGTGACCGGAGATTCGCCGGTGCAAAGCGCCATTGACGCTTTTGATAAAATTGTCGGCAATCAAAGCGCCGCGCTGGATTTAAACGGCTTGGTGCTGGACCTTAATCTGGATGTGCAAAAACTTAAAAGCGGGATGGTCGAACTTGGTCATGTGAAAACGCCGCTAACCCTCGAAAACGGCGATCTGCATATGGGGCCTATGGAAGGTAAAATCGTCGGCGGAACGCTCAGCGGCCAGGTCGATTTGCCAGCCTCCAAAAGCCCGGCCAAATTGACCCAGAAAATCAAAATTAAAGGTTTTGACTATACGGCTCTTCAAAAACAACTCAGCAGCGACGAATCCGTCATAGAAGGCCATGGCGATATTTTAATCGACCTGTCTTCGGAAAGCACAACCATGGAGGGGTTAATTGAGGGGCTGTCAGGCAAGATCGGTTTTGTCGGCGGGCAGGGCAAAATGCGCGCCGGTCTGCTCGATCTCTGGGGCGGAGGTTTGCTGAATGCTTTGCTGCCCAGCTTTGAAAAAGACAGCGATCTCAATATGAATTGCATTGTCGTTAATCTCGATGTGAAAGACCTTAAAGGCCAGAGTGATGCCGTCTTTGTAGATACCAAGCGCGTTACGCTTCATGGCGAAGGCACATATGATTTCCAAAAAGATCATCTCGAAATGGTACTCGAACCCAAACCTAAAGAAATCGCGATCGGCGATATTGGCGGGGCAGTGAATGTTTCCGGCCCACTTTCAGATCTTAAAACAACGCCCAATGTTTTTGATCTGGGCAAGCGTGTCGGCGGGCTGCTTTTAGGGGCCGTTAACCCGGCCTTTTATGCTGTCACACTGGCCGATTTTGGCCTGGCGGAAGACCACCCGTGCAAAGCCTTCGTGATTGAAAAAGAAGTCCTGTCCGAGCCACAAAAACCTGAAGCCGAAACTGTACCGGAAGGTGAAACAGCGCCTGAAGACGAAGAGCAAAAAGAGCCTCCCAACGCAACAGAAGAAAAACCGCAGGACGCTGAAGAGACGAAAAGCCAAGGATCTCAATGAATGAAAAAATTCTATAAACTTGTCTCCGTGCATCAAGATATCGGCGGCTGGGCGGTTCACCTTGATGGCCGCCCGGTGAAAACCCCGCTAAAGAAAACGCTTCTGGCCCCCACCGAAGCGCTGGCAGCTTCTATTCAGGAAGAATGGGCTGCGCAGGATGAAACGATCGATCCCGAGACAATGCCATTGACACAAATTCTCAGCACCCAGATCGATCGTGTATCGGCTCAGCGCGATGCCATGAGCGCCGAACTGCTCAAATTCCTCGATACCGACCTGATCTGCTACCGCGCGCCAAAAGATCAGCCCGCCGGTCAGGCGGAGCGCCAGGCCGAAAGCTGGGACCCATGGCTCACATGGTTTGAAAATGAATGTGGATGTGCCTTGCAAACCACCACCGACCTGGCCGCGCTGAAACAGCCCGAAGCTGCTCACAGCGCCGTAAAAGAAAAAGTCGAGGCGCTTGACGATGCCCGCTTTACCGCTCTACAACTGGTTGTTCCTTTATCCGGTTCTCTGGTGCTTGGCCTTGCATTTGTCGAAGGCACGATCACCCCGCAAGAGATTTACAACGCTGCGCGCGTTGAAGAGCAATTCAAGGATGAAATCTATAACGCCGAATTTTATGGCCGCGATCCGCTATCTGAGAAAAAAGACGCCGCCATGCTCCGCGATCTCGAAGCCGCTGCGCAATTTCTGAAATTGCTTTATAGTATTTCCGCTTAAAAATCGGACATCCCCACCCAGCTTCGGCTAGGCTCGCATTCGCTCGCGAAGCCTTCTCATCCCTCCCCCTCGAGGGGGAGGGTTTGGGTGGGGGTGTATAGAGTGTGAGGGTGCTTGGTTATAATGTCCGATTCTTAATGAAAAGCACTATAAAATACACAACGGCACAAGATTCCGGCTTTCGCCGGAATGACGCAAACCCTTTCAAAACCACCCTTTAGGCTTTGCCAGCCGATAGCCTTTACTGGCCCGGCTTAATCCCTTAATCAGCCGGTAAGTCATATAGAGGACCACCGGCGCGCCAGCAATTACCACCGAATTGATAAACAACACCTTATTCCCAAGGATAAAACCCTCAACGCACGGTTCAATAAGGCCGTAAACTTCCATCATCCTGGCGCTTTCTATCCACAGGGCACCCTTACTGGCCAGCGCTTGTGCACACGCATCAAACGGCGTGTAATCAATGCCGCTCATCATATGGGCCGTTGCCAGCCCCATCGTAAATAATGAAAACAATGCCCCAATCCATAATGTGCGGATAATAAAAGTCGCATGATTTTCAATCAGGCTGTGTTCCTCAACTTTACGGCGCATATGATAAGCCGCGATCAACACGCCCAGAAAAAACACCAGCGATAATCCTGCCGCCGTCACAGAAGGCAGGACCGAAAGAATCAGGCTTGCCCCCAGCGCCGCATACAAATTCAAAACGGATTTCCGACCGTGACTTTGTGGTTGTTCATTCAAGCTATCTTCTCCCGAATAGACGCTCAATATCCTTTAAAGATAGTGCAACAGAGGTCGGGCGTCCATGATTGCATTGCCCTGAAAGCGGCGTAGCCTCCATCTGGCGCAATAATGCGTTCATTTCATCCA
>JACKIT010000017.1 GCA_020638335.1 Rhodospirillales bacterium | reverse complement strand
AAATGTCCGGCCGCCAATATCCCGAATGGATGGGCAAGACTCATTTCTGGCTGACTTTTGTTGGTGTCAATATGATCTTCTTCCCCCAGCATTTCCTGGGACTGGCAGGCATGCCCCGGCGCTATATCGACTACCCCGACGCTTACGCAGGCTGGAACGAAATATCGTCATATGGCGCATACCTCACCGGCATAGCCACCTTGTTCTTTATTTTTGTCGTCTTTTACACCCTGCTCAAAGGCCGTAAAGTTGGCGACAACTACTGGAACACACAGCCGCAATCAATGACGCTGGAATGGACCGTGTCTTCACCACCGCCATTCCACCAGTTTGAGATTCAACCGGCTGTGAAATAATCATTTAAAAACAAAATGTTACAAATATTCTTAGCATCATAGCGCCATTTTTGCTATGAAAAAGAGACTATGCGTTCGTTTTTAAAACCTTCAGCCTCCTCTCAGGAGGATACTACCCCGCCGGATATGCTTCTGTCGGAAACGGATCGGCAGGCCCTGCGCACAGCGCGCGATCCAGAAAATTTCAAACGCGGGACAACTCCCTGCCCTGGCTGTGGTTATATCCAAATGTGCATTTGCAAAGGTCCCGATAAAGCTGAGGATGAGGAAAACCACGATCACCATCACCATACCCTATACACCGGAAACGCAGGGACAGGCTATTTTGATTCGGCAGCCAACATGTTGGATACTCAACGCGACCATGAGCATCCGATCGGATCTATGAAAGCCAGCGGCGCATTTGCCCGAGCCATGAATAATTCAGGGATTATTTTCACGCGGACGGCTTCGCAAATGGTAAACGCCGACGATGCCAGTAAGTTTGATGAGCTTAAAACGTTCGAATTTGCCCCCCCTTATGACGAAACGACGACTTTCGACCGGTTGCTCCGCAAAATTGATGCTATGCGTTGGGCCGATCCTATAGGGGCCGCAAACAAATTGCTTGAAATTGACATGGAACGCCTTCCATTCGATCTCTATGAAACATACCGCTCAATAGCCCAGGATTTAAGCGCCCAGCTTGAAACCAACTATGATCTCAGCGCCCAAACCCTGCTTTGGGATTTGGGCAATAGCCTGCGGGATATGGAGCAGGAATTTACCGGTTTGTTCGGAGAAGACCCGGATACCAAGCTCATGGAGCTACTGGGCGGAAGCTCAATGGAAAGCTTAAGTGACGATATAGATAACGCCATGAGAGCCGGCGGAGACGATAACGGCTTGCCAAAAAACGCAGGGATTGTAACCAAAATGGCCACGCTGGCATATGCGCTGCACGAACGGGACCGCCTTGAGGCCCTGCCCGAAGGGCAATATAACCCTGACGCTGCCGCTATAGAAGAACGCCGCCACGCAGAAGCAGAATACGCACCACCCGCGCCAACACTTCAATAGTGGCTCAAAATAACCGCTGGCTTTTCACAGGCGGTATGATAATTAAACGGTATGAACGATACGGCGCTTTCACAAAATTTAACGGACACGTCCGAAGCCACCGTTTCGGATTACTTCTCCTTGCTTAAACCCAAAGTGATGAGCCTGGTCATCTTCACAGGCTTTGTCGGAATGTGGGTTGCCCATAAAACTGTAGAGGGCATGGCGCAAACTCATCCCTTCCTGCTCGCCGTTGCCATGCTCTGCCTCGCCATCAATGCCGGAGCTGCCGGGGCCATCAACATGTGGTATGACCGCGACATTGACGCCATCATGCATCGCACCAAAAACCGCCCTCTGCCTTTGGGACGCATACACCCGGATGAAGCACTATCCTTCGGCGTGATTCTCTCTGTGCTCTCAATCATGGTCATGGGACTGGCTCTGAACTGGACCGCCGCCGCGCTGCTGGCCTTCGCAAACCTGTTTTACGTGTTTATCTATACAATCTGGCTCAAACGCCTCACACCCCAAAATATCGTCATCGGCGGGGCTGCCGGAGCCTTCCCGCCCATGATAGGCTGGGCCGCCGTCACCAGCGACGTCACGCTTTACCCACTCATTATGTTCCTCATCATATTCATGTGGACCCCGCCCCATTTCTGGGCGCTCTCACTCTTCGCCAATGAGGATTACCGACGCGCGAATATCCCGATGATGAGCGTCACCGCCGGCCTCCACAAAACCAAAATCCAGATGTTGGTTTACACGCTTTTACTGGTCCCCTTGACCATAAGCCCGGCATTCCTGGAACTGGCCAGTTTCCAATACGGCCTCATCGCCGCCACGCTCGGCACTCTGTTCATCCTCTCGGCTATTCGGGTTCTGGCCAGTGACAACCTGAAACACGCCAAAATCATGTTCAGCTATTCGGTTTTTTACCTTTTCGCCCTGTTTCTCGCCATCATGATGGGATAAAATGCCCCCATGAAACCTCTGCACCAAACACAAATCCACAAAAAGAAACTCAAGAAAAACCTCGCCGTTCTTGGAATGATCATAGGCTTTTGCGCCCTCATCTGGGCCATCACCATGATCCGCATCGCCGGAGGTTAAAATCAAGATCTAATCTGGCCTTTGATCCACATCCACAGATCAGATATACTGAAAAAAATAATCCGTTTTTACTTACCTCGGAAAGTTTAAGACCCATGCACAAAATACTCTTTGGACTATTCCTGATTGCGCTATCCACCATGCCAGCAGTATCGTTCGCTGGTGAACTGCTACCTGGCGGCACCCCGGAAAAAACAGGCGTATCACCAGACGCCACCATCTCACCAGATGCCGCCGACATGCGCGATATTCATCAACGTCGGCTTGATTACCGCGAAGAAGACATCAAACTTAAAGAACAAATGCTGACGCGCGCCGAAAATTTTGCCGCGCCGCGCCGAGAATCCCTCAAACACTACGAAGAAAAGATAACCGCCCTCAACGAAACCCGTACATCCGTTGAACCTGATGAAGAAGAATCACTAGAAATGGATGAGACCGACGAAATAGACAACGCAGGTGACATGGACGACACGGACGAAATAGACGACACGAACAACATGAATGAGATTGACGAAAACCTGATCCCTGATCCTCAATAAAAATTAACCGCCATGCCCTCTCAACCAGATCTACACACCGCCATGGCCCGCAAAAATGCGCGCCTCGGCCTGACCATTCTCGGCGTCGTATTAGGCATGGCCGGACTGGCTTACGCCTCGGTTCCTCTCTATGACATGTTTTGTCGAGTCACCGGATTTGGCGGCACCACGCAAACTTCAGACATATGGCCCGAACAGATTATCGACCGATCACTTACCATTAATTTCAACGCCGACATATCCCCAAACCTGCCATGGGATTTTTCACCGGAACAACGTTCTATCGATGTAAAACTCGGACAAAAAGGCCTCGCCGCCTTCCACGCAAAGAATAAGGCCGCTACGCCTATCGCCGGATCGGCCCTTTACAATGTGACCCCGCTCAAAGCCGGAAAATATTTTCATAAAGTTCAATGCTTTTGCTTCGACGAACAAATCCTGCAGCCCGGCGAAAATGTCTCAATGCCTGTCCTATTCTATGTTGATCCGAAAATGAATGACGATCCCAACATGGACGACGTACAAACCATCACATTATCGTATACTTTTTTCACCAGCGAATCCGAAGAGCTTGAACAAGCGATCGAAGACTTTTACAATCAATAGGAAGAGTTTATAACAACCAACAATATTCAGAAGTTTAGTCGCTTGATTTTGCTTTTTCAGCAGGCGCAAGCGACGAAGAGTAGAAAACTACTTTAGGAGTGCAGCAACGCACTGAAAAAGCAAAAGGAAGTGACTAAAAATGGCAGGAAACATCGAATACTCAACAACCGGAAAGCCGCACCCATATCACCTCGTGCGCCCGAATATCTGGCCGCTGATCAGCGCTTTTGCTGGCGGTTTCTTTGCCATGATGATGCTCATGTACTTCCCGGGATACCGCGAAGCCCTGCAAGCCGGCGGCACAAACCTGCCTTTCCCATGGGGACCTCTGCTCGGCGTTGTATCCATAATGATCTGTATGTTCTTCTGGTGGAAGGACGTGATCTATGAATCGGTCGTCGAAAAAGCCCACACTAAAATCGCAGAAATCGGCCTACGTTTCGGAATGGCGCTGTTTATTGCCTCCGAAGTCATGTTCTTCGTCGCCTTTTTCTGGGCGTTCTTCAGCTCATCCCTTTTCCCAAGCCAGGCCATCGGATTTGTCTGGCCACCCAAAAACATCCATACCATTGCCGCCTTTGATCTCCCCTTCCTGATGACTATGATTCTGCTCCTCTCAGGTTGCACAGTCACATGGGCACACCACGCTATCCTGGAAGGCGACAATAAAAACGCCGTCAAAGCCCTCGGCGTAACGGTATTCTTAGGGCTAGCCTTCCTGTGCTTCCAGATTTATGAATACGCCCACGCCCATTTCGGCTTCACCGAAGGAATCTTCCCTTCAACATTCTTCATGGCCACTGGTTTTCACGGCTTCCACGTCTTTGTCGGCACCGTGTTCCTCGCCGTGTGCTGGGCCAGAGCCCAAAAGGGCCACTTCACCCCCGATCGCCATTTCGGCTTCGAAGCCGCTGCCTGGTACTGGCACTTCGTCGATGTTGTCTGGCTATTCCTGTTCGTCGCCATCTATTGGTGGGGCAGTGAAATCGGTATGGACCATTCAAACCTGCACCCGGCCCTTGAATCCTCGGCTGCGGTCGCGGCCCACTAAACGATTTAGCAAGCCACATGCCCATGCCGGTTAATCACGAACTCATAAAAACCGGGTGGGCCTGTAAATGCCCCAAATGTAAAACAGGGAATCTCTACCAACCCGGCTTTACAATGAATCTGCGGGAAAAATGCGAAGAATGCGGGCTGGACCTCACCCGCAATGACAGCGCCGACGGCCCCGCCGTCTTCCTGATCTTCATTTTAGGCTTCCTGCTCGTCCCCATCGCTCTAATCGTCGATGCCCTTTACGGCTGGCCACTCTGGCTCCACGCTCTCATATGGGGTGCGCTGGCCATTGCTCTGACTGTTGGCAGCCTGCGCCCGCTTAAAGCCTATATCATCGCCCTGCAATACAAACATCGCAGGGCAGACTGGGAATGACTACATGGCAAAGGAAACACGACCAAACCCTCTTAAACTCCCCTTCTGGGCCACTTTTCTAACCCTCATGGGCGTCTGTATTTTATGTGCCCTCGGCACCTGGCAACTCCAGCGCCTGCAATGGAAAACCACCTTAATTGACAGCTATAACGCCGCCCCGCATGTGAACACCCTTTCTCCTTCAATTGCAGATAAACCCTACTTAAAAGCCATACTCCGTGGCTATTTTATCGGTGATGACAAAGGCCATGCCCAACGTTTTTTAGTCCAGCCTCGTACCAACAAAGGAAAAGTTGGTGCACATGTCTATGAGCCGTTTTTGATGGAAAGTGGTAAAATAATTTTCGTACGTCTGGGATGGATCGCACAAGAAAACAACGGTCTCCCTTACACGATCACATTCAGACATCCTTATGCACGCACGCTTGATAAGCGCTTTATAGAAACAATAAAAGGAGTTACGGCATTTCCTCCTGCTCCTAACATTTTCACTCCGGAAAATAAAGAAAACACACTCTATTACATAGATCTTGAAAATATGGCCATGCGTATAGGAGTCCAGGCTGAAGATGTATGGCCACAGATATTTTGGCTAGCGCCCGAAAGCCTGCAAAACATGCAGGATTTCACAAAAACAGACGAAACACCGCCAAAAAATCTACCATTTTACAACCATATAAAAGCACTACCACTACAACCAAGCTGGAAAAACAACCACTTGCAATATGCTTTCTTCTGGTTTGCCATGGCCGGCACATTGATAAGCATCTATGCCCTAAGATTTCTTAGACGCAAAACAAGCACCTAGGGTCAGGATCTAGATAACAAAAACAAAAATATATATAGTAATTTAAATTAGCAATTAGACGTTACGATTGTGTCGAGTGGAGTGTTTTGTTGGGCGTTTTTCCAGTTTGTTTTTATGGCGCCGAAGGTTTGTTCGATAGGGTTGAGGTCGGGAGAATATTTGGGCAGGCACAAGAGTTTGTGTCCTTGTTCTTCGAGCATAGCCCGAATTTTTGCGCGTGGATGAAAGGGCGCGTTGTCCATCACGATAACGCTGGGCTTTGTCAGTGTTTTGAGAAGATGTTCCCTAATATCCGCGCACGCTCTCGCAAAAGCATATGCGGATGCGCCTTCACATGCGCGCGAAGCCTATCCTTGTCGATCTTGCGGTGGCGCTCCTTTGCCAAAGTCGGCTTCAGATCTTCTCGGCTCAGCCAGTTGTACAGTGTTTGAGGGGAAACCTTGAACAAACGAGCAGCCTCGCGCTTGCTCATTCCTTCTTCTATGTGCGCAAGAACCTTGCGACGAAATGTGATCGGATAATGCATCCCGCATTATAACACGTCCAATCAATAATTTAAATTACTATAGCAATAACGACCATCCCGAGGAACCACAAAACGGAAGAAATTGTCGCCCTCCCAACTCAATGCATTCAACTCGCCGCAACCTCGCAGTCGAGCAAATAGATAAAACCATCATATTATCGTCTTGAGCTACTTTCGCGATCCGCATGGAAGACTACTGAACTATCCTACTACCGGACACTTCCATCCACTTTCTTGTACCATGACCCACATAATCAGAATTCGTCTTGATCAGATTCTTCTTAGTCTTCGAAAAAATTATTTTGGCCCACTCAAGAAAATTATCTGACTTTGAGACTAGATCTCCCTTCTCTCCATAATATTTTGCATCATAGTACATCCTTCCACGCCTCAAGATGTGACCATCAAAATAGCAGCGAGTAAATTCGATGACCGGTGAACGAAGCACATCTACAGTCCAATATCCTTGTGCCGGAACTTCTCGCATCACAACAGAGTTCTTATCAGGCGGACGCACAAGGTGAAAATAGAGCCACGGGTGGCCCTTCTCTAAAACATCCAGACTACCTACCTCCCGTGGACTGGCAGAAGCTGAGCGACTATGAAGAACAATGTATGGCTCAGCCTTTAGCAGTTCCATTGCCAACGCATCAATGTCACCTGGAATTAGATAAAAGTTAATCTGCCTACCCATTTCTCTCTTTCAATCATATGGATGGTAATCGGGGCGAGTAGCCTCAAACGATATATCGATTGACTCATGGGAAATGGGATTAAATGAACTATTATGTACCAGCAACTTGCTGGAAGCAGTAGCGGGAAAACCTATCCCTACCGCATAGAAGGCTAGAGCAACAACTAATTGTTTGGTGGATTTCTGCAACGATAATACCGTTCAATTACAAAAAAGATAGGCGTTCTATATTATTCGCTAAAACTCAACCCAAGATTAAAGTGACAGTAATTTACCGTACAAACACCAAATACATAGTCAAGTAATCATGTCTTTAACAAGTTTATGAACCATAGCTTTTGCGAACAGTCCAGCGCCGACAGCTTTAATCACTCCAACTTCAGATGAGCAACTTTGAAAAATTGGTAACACAAGCTCCTCAATTAAATGAGTTATTTTCGCTTGACGGGCCTGATTGTACAGAGGACTCGATTCCATGTCAAACAGTAATTCAATAGATTTTCTACTTTCTTCATTGTCTGCAAGGGTTGTCAATCTAAAACGAATATGACCTTGATTTTCTTTAGGGAAATCTACCGCTCCTAAAGATTTTAGACCGATTCCACAGTTAACATAGTACTGTTCACCATACTGGGATTTCTGAAGATTTAACAATAATACAACTTCGTCATTCCCCCAGTACCAAGTATCTGATTTCTTCTTAAATCCGGCTTTTTCCAGCGGAACACTAAGCGCTTCTCTAATCAACCTAGAATTTGCCATCAGTCGTAAGTCTCTACTCTAGAAGTCCAGCTCTCCCCTGTTATAGACTCAAGCTCTTGACGATACCTTTCGACTTGTTTCTCACCACGCCTAACGGCATTTGGATTATTTGGTTTTAACTCAACAACTTCTCGTGTTTCCCAATTTACCGCATCAGCACGTTTTTCACTTGGTAGCGTTACCTCTTTTTCAAAGCCGGGGCCATAGTCGTAATCTTTGTGTATTTTTCGACCTTTTTTTGCCGCTTCAGCAACTTTTTGATTTCGAGTGCCCCTTTGTGTTGCCTTTGTGGTATCGCTTAATTTGTCCGCACGTTTCGCAGCCTTCTTTGCATCGTTAGCACGATCGATATTCTTGATCAAGTCCCTTGCTTGCTTGCCCTTCTTAAATATCTTGCTTCCGGGCAGCCAGTTGATAGGGTTTAAACAATCCCCGGCACAGGTCGCTGCGGCGCCCACGAGAGTCGGCGGGCATGCCACACCCAAAGCTGCAAGAGCGGATTCAATAACAGCACATTCTGCCAAGCATCGACCGTAGGCTATCCATGGATACCCTTGTGCATCATAGTCATAATCAACCAGATCGGAAGAACCCGGAAGCGGGCCACCCGATGACCGCATGCTGGTCAAAGGGACGCAACGGCCACCATCCGTACTACATGTGCTTCAAGAAGGGCTGTGGCAGCTACCGCAAATCGATCCGGCGTGACACACTTGAAGGCGAGTTCGAGAATTTGCTCAAAGCGCTCCAGCCGACCGAAGGGTTATACAAGCTTGCGCGGGCGATGTTCACGGAGCTGTGGAACCACCAGCTTGCCGCGCAGAAAAGCCGCCGCAAATCACTCGACGTTGAGATCCTGAAGATCAACCGGCAGATCGAACAGCTGCTCGATCGGATCGTCGAAACGCAATCCGCGCCCGTTATCAGCGCCTTCGAGAAACGCATTGAAAAGCTAGAAAAAGATCGCTTCGTCTTGCAGGAAAAAATGGCCACCCTAGGCAAGCCGGTCAGGGAGTTTGATGAAACTTTTCGAACCGCCTTTGAATTTCTCGCAAGCCCTTGGAAAATATGGAATTCTGACCGATTGGAGGACAAGAGAGCGGTGCTGAAGCTGACCTTTGCCGACCGCTTGCGGTATGTCCGAAATGAGGGTTTTCGAACCGCCGAAACCACCTTACCTTTCAAGGTCTTAGGCGGTCTTTCAGGGTCCAAAAACAAAATGGCGGTCCGTAACGAAATATCTTCGAACTTCTTGCTATGCTTGCACGCCTTTAGCTATAGTGAAGGATGCTTTATTAATCGTATAAGAGGCGCGTCATGCACAAAATTTTAATCTTCACCGCACTGTTTTTCATCCCGTTCACAAACGTAGCCCGCGCCGATGAAATCCCGGCCTCTTCTACGCTGAAAGCCGCTACAGTTTTTGTTGATCGTGCGACTCTTACCCGCAGCGTTAAAATCAATATTTCCGCCGGTAAACATGTTGTGGTTTTTGAGGGCTTGCCTGCTAACCTCTTCCCGGACTCGCTGCGTGTTCAAGGTCAAGGAACCGCCAAAGCAACGCTTGGCGCTCTGTCCAACAAAATCGTTAACAGTGTTGAACTCACCTCTGAACGTGAACAGGAACTGACCGCCAGTCTTGAAACCCTCGAAAACCAGAAAAAAATTATCGCTGCAGAAAAACAGGCCCTGAGTCAAAAACGTAGGTTCCTTGAATCCCTTGCTGCTCGCGCCGGGGAAAAGGAAAGCGAGGACATCGCCGAATTTAATCTCAATACCGAAGGCTGGCTGGCCAGCGCCGAGACGATTTATACTGGAATCAGCGAAACCCTCAAAAGCGAGCTGGAAAAAGATCAGCAAAGCCTCGATTTGCAAAAACAGATCAACAAAATCACCCAAGACCTTAATCAGCGCCGCACCGGCCAGAAACGTACTTATGAAGTGCGCCTGCCCGTGGAAGTCGCCAGCGCCGGAACGCTCACCCTCGCGCTCGATTACCAGATCGGCGGCATAAGCTGGCACCCTGTCTATGACGCACGCCTTGACACCAAAACCGCCGGGCTGGAGATCGTCCAATATGGCTCCGTGTCTCAACGCACCGGCGAGGACTGGAGCAATATCGAACTGACTCTGTCTACTGCCCAACCTCACCGCGGCGCAACCACCCCGAACCTCCCGCCGATGTGGGTCGGCCTGTATGACCCAACTATAGCCAGCCGTCAAAGCGTAAACACTTTTTCTGATGCAGCATCTACCCCTATCATGGCCGTTGATGAAGGACGCACAAAAATGGAGGGGCTGGCCGATGACAAAGCTCCGCTAGAAAAATGGAGACGCTTGGAAGAAGAACGAGAGGCCACTCCAGTGGCCGCCACCATCAACACCGGCGGCTTCACAGCCGAATATAAAATCCCCGGCCTGTCCTCGATTCCCGCCGACGGCACCCAGACCAAAGTCCTCATCGCCCCGTTCGACACCGAGACAAAACTCGAAGTCCATATCAAACCGCAAATCAATACCAACGCCTACCTGATCGCCAAAACCACACTTAAGGGCGAATCCCCGATCCTGCCCGGCCCTGTCTCCTTGTTCCTTGACGGTGCCTTCGTTGGCCAGACAGGCCTGCCTTTGCTGCGCCCCGGCGGCGAGCATGATTTGTCCTTTGGCATCGACGACCAGATCGAAGTCACTTACAAAACGCTCAAAGATGAAAGTGATGAAGAAGGCATCATCATGAACAAAACCAAAAGCGTTGAGCGCCATACGGTGACTGAAATTCACAATCTGCGTACAAAACCTGTAAATATTGTGACGTTGCAGGTTTTACCGGCTTCAAAAAACAAGGATATAAAGCTTGAAATCCTCGCCGAGCATACCACAAAAGATTATGAAAGAGACCACGACAAAATCAAAGGCCTGAGCGTCTGGGATTTTGCGCTTGATCCGGGCGCAAAAAAAGACGTCAAACTTGGCTGGAAACTCTCTTGGCCGCAGGATAAAACGCTCACAGGATTGCGCTAAAAGCGACGAATTTTCTTCCACGGCTAAAGAACGATTGTTCTTTAGTCCGCTTTTGCCTAAACTCCAAAAGTTGTGAACAAGACCCTTTCAAATACAAAACCGCATTTTATAAGCCGCATCATGAACAAATGGGGTCTGTGCCCTATCATGAGCGAAAAAGCCCGGCTGGAAGCCTTCCTTTCGGCCTTTCCCGGCGATTATTGCGGCTGGGCGGCAGACGGCTCGGTCGCCTACTCACAAGGCATTTGCGATGTGCTTGGTCTCAAATCCATCGACAAACTCATCGATATTCAAGGTAAGCTCGCCCCCAGCGATGCCGCTGCATTGGAAGGGCTGTTCGAACGGCTTGAAAAAAACGCTATTTCCTTTACTACTCACGTAAAAAACCACGACAAAACCAAAATCTTTAAAATCACAGGCTCGCAAGGCCAGGACACTGAAAACAAAGATCGCTTTAATATCCTCTGGCTCGAAGACGTTACAGAAAGTTTTAAAACCCGCGAGACTTTCGAACATGATGCGCAAATCAAGGCTCACCAGCTCGAGCAGCTTCAGGCCGCTTTTCATGCGTTGCCCCAACCGCGCTGGCTACGCGATAAAAACGGTGAAATTATCTGGATCAACCAAGCTTATAGCGACGCCGCCGGGCTTACTGTTTCCACCATTTTAAATGAGCAAAAAGAACTCCCCGCATCCACACGCAAACTCAAAGACAAAAAAGATGTGCCCCTTTCTCCCGGACCGGAACTGGCTGCCCGCGCCCTTTCCAGCGGTGAAAAACAGGAAACGCAGGCGCATATTAATATCGGCGGCAAACGGCTGCTCATGAAAATCATTGAAATGCCTCTTTCAGAGCTGAATATGACGCTCGGCTTATGCGAAGATATCTCCCGCACCGAAGAATTGGAAACCGCGCTCAAACGCTATCAGGCCTCCAACATCGAATTGCTCGAACAACTTCGCACCGCCATTGCGATTTACAGCGATGACGCCCGAATTGAATTTTACAATTCCGCCTTCGCTCAGCTTTGGGGCCTGGAGGACGGCTGGCTCAATACAAAGCCCAAGCTCGGCGAGATCATGGAAAAACTGCGCGAAACGCGCCGCCTGCCGGAACAGGCCGATTTCCGCAAATTCAAACAAAGCTGGCTGGATATGTTTACGACTCTTATCGGCCCGCATGATGACATGCTCTATCTGCCCGATGGCAGTGCCCTGCGTATGCTGGTCGTCCCCCATTCCATGGGCGGCATTATGATGACCTTTGAAGATGTCACCAGCCGTCTCGAGCTTGAATCTTCCTACAATACCCTTATCGCCGTACAAAAAGAAACGCTCGATAATCTCGGCGAAGCGGTGGCCGTGTATGGCGGTGATGGCCGTCTTAAGCTGTGGAACCCGGCTTTTGGCCGCCTTTGGAATCTCAATCCGGAAGATCTCGACGGCAAGCCGCATATCTCCAAAATCGTTGAAAAACTCAGCGGCTTTTTTACCCCCGAAGAATGGCCAAAGCGCAAAGAAGAACTTACCGCCAAAGCGCTTGATCGCATGATGCATGAAGGTCGCCTCAAGCGCGCAAACAAAACGCTGATTGATTTCACCACAGTGCCTTTGCCCGATGGTGGCGTACTCATCACCTATATCGATGTCACCGATACGGTGCGCGTTGAAAACGCTCTGCGCGAAAAAAATGCTGCGCTCGAAGCCGCCGAGCAGCTCAAACTCGATTTTCTGGCCAATGTATCCTACCAGCTCCGCACACCGCTCAACGCCATCATGGGCTTTAATGAAATTCTCGATCAGGAATATTTCGGCAAGCTCAATGACAAGCAAAAAGAATATACGCGCGATACGCGCAAAGCCAGCGAACAGCTGCTTGATCTTATCAACGATATTCTTGATCTGGCAACGCTCGAAGCCGGCTATATGACTCTGCAACGCGAAGACATCAGCATTTACGATTTCGTATCAAATATTCAAAAACGTGTCAGCGATTGGGCCCGCAAAGCCGAAATCGAAGTCCATATCAAATGTGCTAAAAATATCGGTAAACTCAGCGCTGATGAAAAGCGCCTCAAACAGGCCATCATCAACGTGATTCGCAATGCTATTAACTTTACCCCCGCCCATGGTGAAATAATGCTCTGCGCCAAACGCAAAAAAGAAGGTATAGAATTCAAGGTTCAGGACACCGGCGTTGGCATCCGCAAGGAAGACAAACTCCGCATTTTTGAGCCGTTTGAGCGCGCGGGGATTGGTGAAGCCAATTCCAAGAGAGCCCATTCCGGTGCCGGGCTGGGCCTCTCACTGGTCAAAAACATCATCGCCCTGCATGGCGGGGATGTCAGCCTTGAAAGTACACAAGGTAAGGGTACATGCGTGACTTTGTTCATCCCCTTCACATCCATCGAAACACCCCTCAAACTTCCGCTTGATAAAGTTAAAAAAGCAGCGAAAAGCTAAAAAACAGTGTGTATGGTCTATTCCGGTGGCTTGCCTGTCGGCGTGCCATCTGCCTGAAAACACTCCGCCCAGGTGATCACGCCGCTATCATCGGCGCGGCGTGCACCTCTAATGACAATCTCCTTACCCGTATCCACGCGGGTTTTGCACTCAAATACCGGAAAGAGCGTTCGTAGCGTTACAATCAACATTCGGTTGGGGAAAAACGGACCATAAGAACAAAACTCTGTGCGATCCGATGCCTCACCTGTCTTTTCATCAATCCCGTCGGCTGCATCAAGACGAAAATTCGAACGATGGCGCGCGACAATTCCATCGGGGCGCATAAATTGTTCGGTAGCGATGGTGCCATAGACTTTATAATCTGCAGCATTGCGCACCGCAAAGCAAATCGGTTCTTGAACAATATCGAGATTCTCATTCTGTGCTGCAGCAATCTGCGGCATTAATGCAAGAAAAACAAAAATGAATAAAGCTCGTCTCATGAAATCATTATACCACGCAAATAGCTCAAAACCTAATATGAATCCTTATGCGGCGCACGCAAAAAATATTGCATTTTCAGTTATTTAAACATATACAAAACTTATGAAACACCTCAGCGACAATGAAAAAGATACAAGCCGTATCGCCGCCGCTCTGGCCGAAGATTTACAGCCCGGCAATGTACTTTTGCTGCATGGAACGCTCGGCATGGGCAAAACCGTTTTCGCACGCGCGCTCATCCGCGCGCTCACAGGTCGGCCAGATATCGATGTGCCCAGCCCCACCTTCACACTCGTCCAAACTTATGACGGCCTGATCTGCCCGATCTATCATTACGATCTCTACCGCATTGAACACCCGGAGGAAATTTTTGAGCTTGGCTGGGATGACGCTCTGGCTGATGGCATCACAATTGTAGAATGGCCCGATCGTTTAGGTTCCTACAAACCGCGCCTTTCTCTGGACATTACTCTTTCGAATGCCGACAATGATCCGAATAAACGAGAGATTCTGATTGAGACAAACGCATGATCCCTGATTCTATATCCGATAGGGCGTTCATCCTGGCCGCTGGGCTTGGCACTCGTCTGCGTCCTTACACCAACGATATTCCAAAGCCGATGATCGAGGTCGGCGGCGCTGCAATGATCGACCAGGCTCTCGATAAACTTGGCGCTATCGGCATCGGGTCCTGCGTCATCAATACCCATTACAAGGCCGAAATTCTCAAGCGCCACCTGCAAACAAGGCGCCGGCCCGAAGTCATTCTCTCTCACGAACCGGATCTGCTCGACACCGGCGGCGGTATTAAAGCGGCTATCGACCATTTCGACGCCCCGTTTCTTGTCCTTAGCGGCGATTCCGTCTGGGAGGATGCACAAGGCCAAAACATCCTGCAGACCATGGCCGACCACTGGGACTCGGAGCGTATGGATATCCTGATCCTGCTCCAACCTGTCACGACCATGACCTTAACCCAAGGACTGGGCGATTATGATCTGGATGATCAGGGCTGGGCGCAACGCTCTGCCAATAAAACCGGGCGTTACATGTGGACCAGCATCCGCATCAATGCCCCGGAAATCTTCGAAAATGCCCCAGATGGTCCATTTTCCTATCTGGATTTACTCGACGCTGCACAGGAAAAAGGGCGCCTTTACGGCCTTGTTCATCACGGCGAGTGGCATCATATCTCCACGCCTGCGGATCTTGAGGCCGTCAATGCCGCCCTGAAAAGCAGATCCAGCCAGTCATGAACGATGCGGTTAAAAACATCACCACGATCCCGGCTGGACAGCCCTTTTCACGGCTTCTAGCTGAAAGCTTGCTCGAAGACCATAAAGGCCGCGAAGAAACTTTAAGTGAAACGCTTATTCTGCTGCCTACTCGCCGTGCCTGCCGCGTCCTGCAAGACAGCTTTCTGACCCTAAAAGAAACCAAACCTCTGATCCTGCCGCGTATACAGCCCATCGGCGACCTCGATGAAGAAGATCTGTCCCTGTCCATCACCGGCCAAACCGGCCAAGATCACGCCTGGTCTCTGCCTGCTGCGCTGCCCGGCCTGCAACGCCAAATCCTGCTGGCCCGGCTCATTCGCCAGATCCACACCGATGATAGCCTTTATAGTGCTTCGCATGAACAAACCTTGAAGCTGGCGAAGGCGCTTGGGATTTTTATGGATCATATCTATACCGAAAATCTCGATATGGCTGATCTGGCCAGCCTCGTGCCAGAAGACTTTGCCGAGCATTGGCAAATCACTTTGAAATTTCTCGAAATTCTGAGCGAGCACTGGCCAAAAATTCTCGCTGAAAAAGGCGTCATCGATCAAGCCGACCGGCGTAATCGCCTCATTCTCGCGCTGGCCAAACACTGGCAAGCTCACCCGCCGGTGACCCCCGTCATCGGCGCGGGCTCAACCGGTTCCATCCCCGCAACAGCGCGTCTGCTTTCGGTTATTGCCGAGATGCCCAAAGGTGAGGTCATTCTGCCAGGCTTTGACCCGGATCTCGATGGAGATAGCTGGAACGCTCTGAGCGAAACCCACCCACAATTTGGCTTTAAACAGCTTCTCCAGCGTATGAAAGTGGAGCGCGAAACTGTAAAACCATTTAAAAAGCTTCAAAACAGCCCGCACAATAACAACCGCCAAATCCTTGCCCGGCAGCTCATGCGCCCCGCCGAAACCGCGCAGCGTTGGGCTGATATTGCCGCATGCGCGCAAACCTGCGCCGCGCTGGAAAACGCGCTGGACGATCTTTCTCTTATCTCCTGCCAACATCCACGCGAAGAAGCCGATGTCATCGCCCTGCTGATGCGTCAAACGCTGGAAACGCCGGACAAAACCGCCTGCCTCGTCACGCCCGATCGCGAACTTGCTGCCCGCGTCGCCGCTTCTTGCCGACGTTGGAATATTATAATCGATGATTCAGCCGGGCAAAATCTCCGCCATTTACCTATCGGCACATTCATACTCGCCGTTTTGGAGGCTATAAATGAAGATTTTGCGCCCATCGCTTTGCTCAGTCTGCTTAAACAAGAGTTCTGCCGGATGGGTAAAAACGCACAGGCGCAGGCTCGCCAGACAACGGCTCTGGATTTTGCCTTGCGCGGCAATAAACCGTCTGCGGGTTTTGCAGGCCTGAAAAACCATATCGAAAAACAAGAGCGCCTGGACGAAAACCTTAAAACCGAAGCGCTGGGCCTCCTGTCCGAACTCGAAGGCATATTTGCGCCGCTTCTCGCGCTGCAAGATGAGCCGAAAACATTCGGACAAATTTTGCAAACTCACCTGCATATATGTGAATCTCTATGCAAAGGCGAAGACCGGGAAGGTGCACAAAATCTCTGGCACGGCGAAATTGGCCGCCACGCCAGCCGTTTTTTCAGCGAATTATTTGACCATGCTCACGCGCTGGACACACTAAATTTGCGCGATTACGCCGCCGTGCTTGCGCATTTTATGGAGCAAACCCAAATCCGCCCGGCTTTTGGCACTCATCCGCGCCTGCAAATTCTTGGCACATTGGAAGCCCGCCTGATCGACGCCGATCTGGTCATTCTCGGCGGTCTTAACGAAGGGGTTTGGCCGCCTGAACCGGCTACCGATCCATGGATGTCGCGGCCTATGCGCAAAGAATTCGGCCTGCCGTCTCCCGAACGCGGTATCGGCCTGGCCGCCCATGACTTCGTACAAGGCTTGTGCGCTCCTTGCGTTATCCTCACCCGCGCCGAAAAACAAGACGGCGCGCCCACCGTCCCTTCGCGCTGGTTGCAACGATTGGACGCTGTCTTACACGCAGCAAATCTCGAAACTCCGCAGGGCGGCAATATTCTGCACTGGGCAAGATTGCTCGACCATACCAGTGAAGTTAAACCGATTGATATGCCTTCCCCCTGTCCGCCGCTCGAGATGCGCCCGCGCCAGCTTTCCGTTACAAAAATTGAAACATGGCTGCGCGATCCTTATGCAATTTATGCTCGCTACATCCTTGGCCTCAAAATCCTCGATCCGCTTGAAAAACCTGTCGATGTGGCCCAGCGCGGTCAACTCCTTCATAAAATCCTCGAACGCTACGTTCTTGAAACGCGCGATGCTCTGCCCGATAGCAGCGCCGCTCTCGCCCTGCAAATTGCTCGCGAAGAAATAGACCGGCGCGGCGATGATCCGCATCTATGGAGCTTTTGGTGGCCGCGCTTTGCAAAGACGGCCCAGTGGCTGGATTTCTACGAACGCGGCTTGCGCGAAGCTACCCGCAATCTGGCCGTCGAAGCTCGCGGCGAAATCGACATCAAAGCGCCGGGTGGAGATTTCAAACTCACTGCCATTGCCGATCGTATAGATCTGCTTCCTGATGGCATGGCGGCATTGATAGACTATAAATCCGGCGGCACATACAGCGCCAAAGCCATAGAAAATGCAGCGCTACCGCAACTTCCGCTCGAAGCCATCATTCTGGAAAATGGCGGATTTAAAAACTTAAAATCGTATAAAGCCGGCTCACTGCAATACTGGGTCCTTAACGGTGCGGGCGACGGCGCGAAACTTACAATTTACGACAACGCTTTAGATGAACTCGTAAAACGAACCGCCGAGAACCTTACTGCGCTTATTACCAGTTACGATAATTCTGATACGGCCTATCTATGCCAGCCCCGCCCGGACCAGGCTCCGCGCTTTAACGACTATGAACATTTCGAACGCGTTAAGGAATGGGCAATCAGCGCTGACTCTGAAGAAACGGAGGCCGCATGAGCGCGCAGGTCGCACCCAGGAAACAAACCGAAACCATTCGTGAAATCGAACCCAACGTTTTGCAACGCAAGGCTTCACGTCCCGACGCCTCAGTCTGGGTCAGCGCTTCGGCCGGAACCGGCAAAACAAAGGTTCTGACCGACCGTGTTTTGCGCCTGCTCTTGCCACGTGAAGAACGACCCGGTCAGATTATCCCCGGCGCCCCGGCTCATAAGATTCTGTGCCTCACCTTCACCAAGGCCGCAGCCAGCGAAATGGCCATGCGCATCTCAAAAACCCTCAGCGCATGGGCCATCATGCCGCTTGACGGACCGGAAGGCACAAAAACCCTGTATGCCGAATTGCTCGGCCTTCTGGGCCGTGCGCCCAGCACAATCGAAATCAAAGCTGCCCGGAAGCTTTTTGCCGACACAATCGACGTGCCCGGCGGCCTCAAAATCATGACCATCCATGCCTTTTGCCAGTCGATTCTCGGCCGCTTTCCTATTGAAGCCGGCATCAATCCGCACCTCACCATCCTTGAAGATTCTGCCAGTGAAGCGCTTTTGACAACCGCGCGCATCCGCGCCTTCGCCAAAGCCGAAAAACAACCCGGCTCAGAGATGGAACAAGCCCTTGAGCACATCGCTGCCACTATCAACGAAGACCAGTTCCTCAGTTTGCTCAATGATATTACCCGTGAACGCCGCCAACTTGCGCGCCTGAAAGCCCGTTATTTTGACCTTGAGGGTCTTTACAGCGCTCTATGCGTACATTTGGGTATTGCCCCTCACGCAACCCCTCAAAACCTCCTCAAAGAGGCCTGCAGCGATGAATCTTTTGACGCCAATGCGCTGCGTAGCGCAGCGCTGACCATGCAAAACGGCAAGGGCCAGGATCAAACCAACGCTGAAATCATCTTTGGCTGGCTTGCCGCCTCTATCGAGCAACGCATGCGGGATTTTTCCCTGTATCAAAGCGCCTTCCTGAAAAAATCCGACGGGCAGATTAAAGCCCGGCTGGCGCTAAAAAACAGCATTGAGGCCAACCCTGAAATCCCTGATATTCTCACCCGCGAGGGAGAGCGCCTCATCGCCCTGAAAGACGCCATGGCCGCCAGCTCCAGCGCTGCACTTACCCGTGATATTCTGATTTTAGGGGAAAGTATTTTAGAGGAATATGAAATTCTCAAAACCGGCCATGGCGCGCTTGATTTCGACGATCTCATTCTCAAAACCCTCGATCTGCTCAGCGGTAAAAGCATGGGACTTGAATGCACAAATGCAGGAAGTTGGGTCCATTATAAACTCGATCAGGGTCTTGACCATATCCTGATCGACGAAGCTCAGGACACCAATCCCGAACAATGGCAAATCATCGAAGCTCTTTGTGACGAGTTCTACAGCAACGCTCCCGATAACAATATGATACGAACTGTATTTACGGTGGGCGATGAAAAACAATCTATCTACAGCTTCCAGCGCGCTTCTCCCGAAGAATTCGCCCGCATGCAAAGCGATTTCGAACGTAAAACCAAAAATGCGCTGCAAACATGGGACAGCGTCCCCATGAATATCTCATTCCGCTCTACCAGCAGCGTTCTAAGCGCCGTTGATGCGGTTTTCTCTGCCCCGCATATCCGCAAAGGCCTCAGCGCCCTGCCCATTGAGCACACAGTCTTTCGCCGCGGGCAGTCCGGCCTTGTTGAACTCTGGCCCCCCTTTGAGTGCGACGAGCGCGACCAGACAGATCTCTGGACCACGCTGACCAGCGCTGAAGAAGCCCAGACTGGCTGCAAAAAACTCAGCGTCCATATCGCTAAAACCATCAAAACATGGTTAAGCACCCAGGAAATACTTCCCTCAAAAGCGCGCCCCATCCGCCCCGGTGATATTATGATTCTGGTGCGCACCCGCTCAAACCTTGTAAATCAGATCGCCTACGAACTCAAAAATCTGAATATTCCTGTCAGCGGGCTAGACCGCATGGTTTTGTCTCAGGAGCTTGCCGTGCAAGACCTGCTGGCAGCGGCGGAATATACGCTCCAGCCTCTGGATGACCTGACGCTCGCCAGTGTCCTTAAATCCCCGCTCATTGGTCTTAATGAAGATGAAATCTTCAACCTCAGCGCCTACCGGGGCAAACAAAGCCTTTGGGAAAGTCTGCAAGCCAGCGATCATCATGAAATCACCGCTTATTTAAAAACCCTGTTGAGCTTGTCAAAAAAGACGACGCCATTTGAATTTTTCTCCCATATTCTTCAATCTCCCTGCCCGGCGGATACAATCAGCGCCCGGCGCGCCATCATGCGGCGTTTAGGCAAGGATACGCTTGATCCCCTCGACGAACTCTTAAGCCTCGCACGCACGGTTGAAAAACAAGATCCGCCATCTTTGCA
>JACKIT010000016.1 GCA_020638335.1 Rhodospirillales bacterium | reverse complement strand
GCTCAGCAGGCATCGGCGCATCGGCAGCCTCTTCACCGTCAGGTGCTGCCTCAGCCGCAATTTCCGCAGCGCTCGGCAATGCTAAAGGGCTGTCAGACTGGGTCCGAAGCCACGCAATCAACGCCGCCCGGTCATCCGGCTTTTTCAAACCGGCGTAACTCATTTTCGTACCCGGCGCATATTTCTTCGGCTTCCAAAGGAAATTGTTAAGCTCATCATAGCCCCAAACACCGCCCAAACCGGATAAAGCGGCAGAATATTCAAACCCGTCTTTGCCCGCTTTCGAAGCACCGACGATGCCATATAAATTCGGCCCCACCTTATGCGGCCCACCTTTCTCAAACGAGTGACAAGCCGCACACACCTTGGAAAGCTTCTGCCCCTTGGTCACATCCGTGCCCGCAATCAGCCCCAATATCGGATCGGGAACATCAGCTTTAGCCGACTCCGCCGCGTTGGCTGAACCAATCACAGCAACCTCAATCGTCACGGCATCATGCTCTGGATATTCGGGGGAAACCGCCTTATCCGCGATAAACCCGCTAAGCATTGCCACTATTCCAGCGACCAGAACCGCCGCAAATATCTTATTATTTTCCATACCTTTATCACTTTCGAATATAAGTTATTTTCATGAAACTATAACAGCTTGAAACCGCTTGTCGACACAGATAAACAGTTTGCGTATAGTCATTCAACCAAAATTTTAGTAAGTAGAAAGTCGCCATCCAAAATGGACTTGAAAAATATCAAAAAAATTGCCTTTCAAGGCGCTAAAGGCGCCTACTCCGATCTCGCCTGTCGCACAGTGTTCCCGACACTGAAAACCGTGCCGTGTGATTCTTTCGAAGATGCCTTCACCACTGTAACAGAAAAAAAAGCTGATCTGGCCATGATCCCGATCGACAATACCATCGCAGGACGCGTCGCAGACGTACACCACCTGATGCCCAACGGAAACCTTTACATTATCGGCGAACATTTCCAACCCATCTGCCATGCATTGTTAGGAATAAAAGGGGCAAAAATTGAAGATCTAAAACACGTCCACAGCCACGTACACGCCATTCCCCAATGCCGCAAAATTATTCAACGCTTGGGCCTCAAGGCGCATATCCACGCCGATACGGCAGGTGCTGCAGAAGATATAGCAAACCGCAAAGACCCTAAGCATGGCGCCATAGCTTCCGATTTAGCCGCAGAAATTTACAATCTCGAAATCCTTGAACACCACATTCAAGACGAACATCATAATACAACCCGCTTTTTGATTTTAGGACCGCAACCAGAAATCCCAGACGAAGATATCCCCACGATCACCTCGCTTATTTTCGGTGTACGCAACATTCCCGCTGCGCTCTATAAATGCCTCGGAGGCTTCGCCACCAACAATCTCAGCCTGTCAAAACTCGAATCCTATGTCGATCCAAACTTCCAGGCAGCCCGTTTTTTCTGTGACATCGAAGGCCACCCCGATAGCAACAGTTTCAAACTTGCCCTCGAAGAACTCGGCTTTTATGCCACAGATGTAAAATTTCTAGGCGCTTACCCGGCCCATCCATTTCGCGCCAACAACAATAAAGGCACCAGCATAAATTAACCAATATAGACAATTAAGCCTTGCTATGCCCGGACCAGACCATGTTAGGGTAAGTAGGAACTGTGAAATATAGAATTCAGGAGTTAAACAATGCCTACCCACGCCGAACTTGCCTCAAAATTACTAATCGATGCCGCAGCTTTTTTCATCACACTCGGCGAACAAAATCCTCCACTCAAAGATCAAATGGAAGAAAACGCCACCGTTTTTAAGCAGATGGGCGCACTGCTCACGCAAGAACCACAAGGCGCACTGAATGACACCCCGCACGGCGAACTGGCAGGAAAACTTCTGATTGATGCGGCAACATTCTTCACAACACTGGCCGAACAAAATGAACCAATCAAAGAACAAATGCTGGAAAACGCGAATGTTTACAAACAAATTGGTGAATTGGTCATAAAAGACCCGCTCGGCGTTTTGGATTAATGAACTATAAAAGCATAAGCCAGCGCTGCCGCTGCGCCGAAAACAACCGCCAACGCACATCGGCGCTTAAAAATTTCTTTACCCGAATCGCAGTCAAAAACCTTAAAGATCGTATCACGCGTTCGCGCAGATTTAGAATCATGGACGCGCTTTTTAACCTCAACCCTGCGATAACCACAACTTTTATACAAAGATTGCGCATCCTGTAACGCCGTCTTTAAATCAGATGTCAAAGTGCGCATTTCCCAATCATTCTGCCCTTCCATCTGGTTTTCGGGATAATGATAAATATAAACGGCGTAAGCTGGCTCACCGGTGGAAACAGAGGGCTGCGCAGCTTGTGTATAAGCAAAAGCCTTTGGCATCAAAACCTCCCGTAAGCTAGCATGTTAAAATCGAAATTTGAAAAAGAAACGCAGGACCAGTAATCTATACATAACACCAAAAAGATTAACGAAAACTTAATATCCTCTGAATCCTGCGCAAAATATGGCTTTCACAGAGCTCAAAATCAAATGACCGACAAAACACTGCAAAACTTGTCTTTAGCGCCAACCTTCTGTAAACTTAACGCTCATCAAGGCTTTGGATGATTCTTCAGCTTCAGCCCCTTCCAATAACAAAAACAACCACGCGACAACTTTATTAAAAATATTATGGCCAGAACACGTACAATCCGCCGCGCTCCTAAACGCCGCTCTACCCGCAAGAAACAACCTTTTTTGCTAAAATTTTTGCCTGAAAGCCTCCAAGCTTTCATCGCCCGGCGTTTTGTTGACGGATTTGCCACAGCATCCACGCTCAGCGGGTTGTTCATCTTACTGGCCCTGATCAGCTATAACCCTGCCGACCCTTCGTGGAATACCGCCAGCAGCGCAGACAATAATGAAATATCAAACTGGATGGGTGCTTCCGGCGCATGGCTCGCCGACCTGTTTTTACAAACGCTCGGCATCGGCGCTGCGCTGTTCTCTCTTGTCCTGATTTCATGGGGTATCCGCAGCTTTAACCGCCAGCCCTTACACCCACTTTGGCTCCGAACCATCGCCCTGCTCACAGGCGCACT
Organism: Rhodospirillales bacterium; assembly: GCA_020638335.1. Lineage (GTDB taxonomy): Bacteria > Pseudomonadota > Alphaproteobacteria > Micavibrionales > Micavibrionaceae > TMED27. The sequence goes on along the minus strand of JACKIT010000016.1, from coordinate 25,928 downwards.
CTTTTGCGCCATCGCTTTTTCACAAATACCCTCCGGCGACTGGATCTCCCACCCCTACATGGGGGGGGCTCTGGGCACACTCATCCTCAGCAAAGTCGGCCTAGCCGGACAAGAAATATCTCCCTGGCTCAGCCCCGTCTCAATCACCATAATCGCCGCACTCATCGCCTTGCCTCTGACCATCTATGCCAGCGCGGCAAAATTGACCGAAATTGGCTATATAATCCAAAAACTTTGGGCTTTTATAATGCATACAGCGCTGTTTATTATCGCTACAGCCTACAGATTCCAACAATGGATTGCCCACCATAATAATCCCGATTACCGCCCGGACCCTCTCGCCCCGTTCAAAGCTTTTCCGATAAAAATGCCGCAAAAACTGGCAACACGTACGCCCCCACAAATCAGCACCCCACAAGCTCAAAATGCCTCCGCCATAAACCAGGTGCCAACACCCGCTCCAATGGCCAAACCCGCAGAGCCAATTCCTGTTGTCACGCCACAGACAAACGGCACACATAACGCCAGCCCACAACAACGTTTCAGCCTCTCGGACGTTGAAAACTGGGAACTGCCGAGCCTCAATCTCTTGCAGGCCATCGGAGCAGACAATCAATGCCCACAACTCAATGAAAACGCCCTGCGCCGTAATGCGGAGCTGCTGCAAAACGTACTGGCCGACTTCAATATCGAAGGCGAAATCACCTCCATCCACCCTGGCCCTGTTGTCACGCTTTACGAACTCGAACCCGCACCGGGTACAAAATCCTCCAAAGTCATTGGATTGGCCGATGACATCGCCCGCTCAATGTCCGCCATCTCTGTACGTGTCGCCGTCGTCCCGGGCCGCAACGTCATCGGCATCGAACTGCCCAACAAAAACCGCCAAATCGTTTATATGCAGGAACTCCTGACCACATCACTCTATGAAAAAACCAGTGCGGGCCTGCCGCTGGCTCTTGGTAAAGACATTGGCGGCCAGCCCGTCGTCGCCGACCTCGCCAAAATGCCCCACCTCCTGGTCGCAGGAACAACCGGCTCGGGGAAATCCGTGGCCGTGAACACCATGATTCTCTCGCTGCTCTACCGCCTGCCACCGGAAAAATGCCGTTTCATCATGATCGACCCCAAAATGCTCGAACTCTCCGTCTATGACGGCATCCCGCACTTGCTCGCCCCCGTCGTCACCGAACCCGGCAAGGCCGTCGTCGCCCTCAAATGGACGGTCGCGGAAATGGAAGAACGCTACCGCTCCATGTCAAAGCTCGGCGTCCGCAATATAAACGGCTATAACGAACGCGTCCGCGAAGCCACGAAAAAAGGCGAAAAAATCATGCAAAAAGTCCAGACCGGTTTCGCACCCGATACCGGCGCGCCAATCTTCGAAGATCAGGAAATGGACCTTTCCGAACTGCCCTATATCGTCGTCATCGTCGACGAATTCGCCGACCTCATGCTCGTCGCAGGCAAAGACGTTGAAAGCGCTATCCAGCGCCTCGCACAAATGGCCCGCGCTGCCGGAATCCATTTGATCATGGCCACGCAGCGTCCTTCAGTCGATGTTATCACCGGCGTCATCAAAGCCAACTTCCCAACCCGCATTTCCTTTCAGGTCACTTCAAAAGTCGACTCAAGAACCATTCTCGGTGAAGGCGGCGCCGAACAACTCCTCGGCATGGGCGATATGCTCTACATGGCCCCGGGCGGACGCATCACACGCGTACACGGCCCGTTTGTCAGCGACGACGACGTCGAATGCGTCGTCAGCGACCTCAAATCCAAAGCCGAGCCATCTTACATCGATTCCATCACCGACAGCGACTTTAGTGATGCCAGCGAAGTCATGCAGGCCATCTTCGACGACCGCATGGGCAGCGGTGAAAAAGTCGATGAACTCTACGACGAAGCCGTTGCTCTGGTCGCGCGCGAAGGCAAAGCCTCCACCAGCTTTATCCAGCGTTATCTGCAAATCGGCTATAACCGCGCTGCCCGCATTATCGAGGAAATGGAACGTCAAGGCGTGGTTTCAAAAGCCAACGCCACCGGCAAACGTGAGGTTTTAGTCAGCGATTTCTCCGAAGCCGGTTAACCATCAGGCTTAAGTAGACCCGCTATTGCAACACAGCATTAAATAAATTGACATAATGTTATTTTTTTATTAAAGTCCATAACCAACAACACATAGTCAGAAACTGCTTAAAAGAACAACACACGAGATTTTAATGGACTCAAATAGCAAAATTTACAACGCTTGCCCCAACCAACTTAACAGTGATTTTGTCGAACAAGCACATTTCACAACGGAACAGGCCAAAGAAAACACTAAAAAATCAAAACAGCGCGGGGCCTCGTTTAATCCAAACACCAATGATAATAACACAACTCAGTCTGTTATAATTGTCGGCGGAGGAACGACTGAAGAATTTGATACCGCACTAGGAAAACATCGCGAACCTGAAAATGTAAGCATTATAGCAGTTGGTTCAGCGGCCTTTAGATTAGATAAAGAGGCACAAATTAAAGCGGGATATCCCCATCTTGATCATGCAGATGCCGTTGTTTTCAATCAGGTAGATGTAGGAGAAGAGCTTGAGTATTACCAAAAAATGTCCGGTGTCATAACACAAGCACTAGAAAAGAAAATCTTAACAGGACCTGTTTATTTAGCATCATACAACGGGCCAGAAGCATATAAAATGTGCGACAGTAAATATATTGTGCGCATCCCGGCCTTCGTTGCAGGCGAAAATATATCCAACGACGAACAATTCCTTGCCTTAGGCAGCTCTGCTCCTACCGCTGCCCTGATTATTGGCATGGCAGAAGGACATAAAGAATTTGATCTCATAGGCGTGGGCATCGCTAACGTACAAAAAGCACCCGAAGGACAAGAACTCTCAAGGCTTTTGCCTTTTAACAGCTCCGCAACAGCCTCAACAAATGCTGACAGCCAATACCCAGAATATGCGATGAGCAAAAAATACCAAAAAATTGCCACCGGTGAACAAATGATCGTTTATGCTGGAGACAATCACAAAGCAGAAATACCGCGTAACTTTTGGTATCAGCTGCAGGAATTAAAAACACTGGTCGATGAAGGGCGTAAAAATGGCGTTAGTTTTACATTTCACGGCGAAAATTCATTAACGCAGCTTTTCCTCATGAAGGGAACAGATATTACGGTTTTCTACGATCCGGCAAATGAATTTTCTGCAGGAACAAAACTTTCCGGCAGCAAACCACACGGTTTAAAAACAATCCCATTACCTGATGACACACTAAACTTACAGTTAACATAAAAATAAGCCTTTTAATTTTTAAATCTCGAAGGCTTTTCTTTATTCTATTCGTATACTATCTGTATGGAATAAGAATAAAGGACTTTTTAAACATGCGACGAATTGCGCTTGCCCTGCTGGCCTTTGGCCTGCTCCTCACGCCGCTGCCCGGTGCAGCCGAAAAAACAGAAAGCTTCAACAAAGATGTAAAGATGGTCGAATCCTACCTGCAGAATTTATCGACCGCGCGTGCACGCTTCGTACAAACTACCCATGACGGCACACAACTGGTCGGCACGTTTTATCTGCAGCGTCCTGGCAAACTGCGCTTTGAATATGACGAACCCATCAAGGATTTCGTCGTCGCCGATGGCTTTTTTATCTATTTCTATGATGCGGAATTGGGAGAACAAACCAACGCGCCCATCGGCCAGACATTGGCCGACTTTTTCCTGCGCAAGGATTTGTCATTGGAAGAAGACATTAAGGTCGAAAGCGTCCGGCGCAAAGGCGGTTTTTTGCAAGTCCAGCTCATCCAGCGCTCCGACCCTGAAGCAGGCTCACTTACACTGGGCTTTAAAGAAGACCCGCTAACGCTCAGTAAATGGCGAGTCGTAGACGGGCAAGGCCTCATCACAGAAATAGAGCTGTTCTACATGAAAACCGATATTAAGCACCCGGCCGATCTGTTCGTCTATGCAGACCCGGACGGACGAACAAAAGGCTTTAACGAATAAAAACAATTCTGGCATTTAAAATTTTAGCCGCTTAATTTTAATCTTAAGCAGGAGCAAGCGGTGACAAGTACGCACACGGTACTTTAACGCACAGCGACGCACTTAAGATTAAAAGGAAGCGATTAAAAATGCAGGACGGCCCCCTACAACATCTTATCAAAACACTCTCCGGCCTGCCGGGACTAGGCAACCGCTCGGCCCGGCGCATTGCCCTGCATATGCTCGCCCATAAAAACCAAACCATGCTGCCTCTGGCCGATTTACTGAAACGTACGGCCGAAGAAATCCGCACTTGCAGCATTTGCGGCAATCTCGATATGCCCGATCCTTGCAATATTTGCCAGGACGCCCGGCGCTCTAAAACACAAATTTGCGTGGTTGCACAAGTCAGCGACCTCTGGGCAATCGAGCGAACTTCGGCCTATAAAGGACAATACCACGTTTTGGGCGGGCTACTCTCGGCGCTTGACGGCATCGGCCCCGACCAGCTCAACCTGACCGGCCTGATCGCCCGCACAGCCGATCCCGACATTACAGAAGTCATTCTCGCCCTAAGCGCAACCGTGGACGGTCAAAGCACAGCGCATTACATCGCCGATCACATCAACCGCCCGCAGTTGGAAGTCACCCATCTCGCCCACGGCGTACCGGTTGGCGGTGAGCTTGATTATCTCGATGATGGCACCATCACCACCGCCCTGCGTTCACGTAAAAAAAGCACCTGATTACACCAGTCATAATAAAACATACCGACCGGTCGGTATGTTTTGGTTTAATTCTGCAATTTTAAGGGGGGCCTTAACTTTCAACGGTTTCATTAGGCTTAAAAACATGCTCAACAAGCTGTGCACCAGTAGGAACATCGATCAAGGAAACCAAAATTTCAGCAGGTTCAGCACGTCCCGAATCAATGTCTTTAAGCGCAGCAAGCTCCTGCGCAAAACGATTGGCGGCCTCTATCGGCTCCGTCTCATAAATCGGACGCTGCAACAATAAACTATATTCATTCTTGGCCGTTTGCCCGATAATGTCACTCTGTCGGCGCAAAAGCACCAAATACTGACACAGCTTTGCCACAGCAAACTCAGCCGCATATGAACCGCTCCCTTCAAGCAACTCCTTATAATTATTTAAAGAAATCTGTAAAATAAACGTCCGTTCACCATAACGATCCGCACGATCCATCGCTGAAAGAAACAGCTGGTTAAAGGCCGATTTCGCAATCACACCACCGGCACTGGGAAAATCTTCAGATTCATCACCAACACGCCGGACCAATTTAATCAAACGCTTGGCATTATCCACCTTTTGCAAAAGAAGTGTTGAATCAATCGGTTTTTTAAGAAAATCATTCGAACCGCTCTTAAGTGCTTCTTCTTGAGAAATACTCTGCGATATTAAAACGATATAAGGATAATTTTTTACGCTGCGCCGCGCATTTAAAATCATAGGCCGTGGGCTTGTCAGGGGACTGGGATCAAACAAAACCACATCAAAATCATCTCCTGCAAGCCTTTCAACCGCATTATTTTTGACCGGTTCCTCGACAACCTGATGCCCAATTGCCTCAAGCTTGGAACGAATAAGTTGCGTGGACATATCATCCTGATCAACGACTAAAACTCTCATAGTGCTGTTCTTCCCCTATATCGAACAAATCCTTCCCAATTATGATCGTTTAAAATTAATAAAATGCAAAGGCCTAATTTATAGAACTTTTCTCAAATCTCGTATTTGACATCTTTGTCTGAGTACGATAGACAATCACTCACTTTGAATGAGTGTGCCCAGGTGGCGGAATTGGTAGACGCGCTAGCTTCAGGTGCTAGTTCCCCTTGTGGGAGTGAAGGTTCAAGTCCTTTCCTGGGCACCATTGATTTTCTTATATAAAAAGACGATTATTAAGAAAATTGAAGGCTGAAGCAGCTTATAAAAATAAGCAGCAGCGGAAATTTCAAACAATAGAAGGCGCATATGAGTATTACCCTCCATAAAGGCGACATCCCGGCAGATCTTGATTTTGGCAACGCTCTGGCCATAGACACGGAAACTCTGGGTTTAACCCCAAATCGTGACCCATTATGCCTTGTACAACTCTCCAGCGGTGACGGCAAAGCTCACATCGTTCAGCTTAACCGTGAAACTTATGCTGCCCCAAACCTCAAAACGCTGTTAGCCGACGAAAAAACGCTGAAAATTTTTCATTTTGCACGCTTCGACATTGCCGTAATTAAAAAATATCTTGAGGTCGATTGCGCCCCGATTTATTGCACACGTACAGCTTCGCGGCTCGCGCGCACCTATACCGACCGCCATGGCCTGCGTGAATGTTGCCGTGAATTGCTGGGCATTGAACTCAATAAACAACAACAATCCTCAGATTGGGGAGCAAAAGAACTCAAAGACGTACAGCTCAAATACGCAGCCAATGACGTTCTTCACCTCCACGAACTTAAAGAATGTCTCGACATCATGCTAAAGCGTGAAGATCGCATGGATCTTGCACAAAAATGCTTTGACTTCCTGCCCACACGTGCCGCACTAGACTTGGCCGGATGGAGTAATGAAGATATTTTCGAACATTAAAAACCGCCACGCCCAAACAAGATAACGCGCGCGAATATTGAAAGATGAGCCATGAACACACCGGCCCCAAAAACCACGCAAAATCAAAGCGATCAAGACCACGCCCGCACTGTTCTGCAAACAGAGATAGAAGGCCTCAGCGCACTCAGGAATTCTCTCGACAAAGGCTTTGACGAAGCTATTCAAACCATCCATACAATGAAACAATCAGGCAATCATGGCCGCCTCATTGTCGCAGGCATCGGCAAAAGTGGCCATGTAAGCCGCAAGATCGCCGCCACCCTTGCCTCCACCGGTACGCCTGCTTATTTCGTTCATCCCGGCGAGGCCAGCCACGGGGATATGGGCATGATAACCGAGCATGACGTGGTCCTCATGCTCTCCAATTCCGGCGAAAATACCGAGCTTTCCGATCTCATTCACTACACGCGGCGCTATAATATCCCGTTGATCGCCATGACCTCCAACCCGCAAAGCACCTTGGCCACTCACGCCGATATATGCTTAAAACTGCCCAAAGTCCCCGAAGCCTGCCCCAACGGCCTGGCCCCAACCACCTCAACCACCATGATGATAGCGCTTGGCGACGCACTCGCCGTTTCGCTGCTCCATCGCATGGGCCTGACGCCCGAACAATATAAAATCTTCCACCCAGGCGGAAAATTGGGCCAAAAACTCATGACCGTCACCGAACTGATGATCCCCTATGACAGCCTGCCCCTGGTTGACAAAACCGCGCAGATGGATAAGGCAATTTTAATGCTGAGTGAGAAAAACCTTGGATCGGTAATTATAATAAATGAAGATGGCGCCGTACAAGGCATCATCACCGACGGTGACCTTAAACGACACATGGATGCGAATTTGCTGCAAAAACCCGTAACCGCCATCATGAGCACCAGCCCCAAAACCATTGAAAAATCCTTACTGGCCGTCGAAGCCGTCAATATTATGACAGAAAATCCCGGACACTATATTTCCAGCCTGCTGGTCATGGACAATGGCAAACTCGCCGGAATGATCCGCTTGCAGGATTGTATTCAAGCCGGGCTTCTGTAATATACCCCCATTCAATAGGGCGATTAAAGGCAAACAGGATGGACAACATCCCACAAAATAATAATCAAGATCATGAGGCGAATGCGAACCAGCCTGTAAAGTTCAGCCAGCTCACCCGCGCCGAAAGCTCCCGCAACCACGAGGGAATGCAACGCTACTCTGCCTTTATCCGCTCTCTGGGCATCGCACTTCCCCTCATCGCCATCGCCATCACAGCCATTGTCTTTTCATGGGACATCCTGAAACCAAACGACATCACCACCGTGCCCGATATTAAAACCGCCAAAACCATTGGCAAAAACGAATTGCTTAACCCCAAATTCGACAGCGTCGATAATAAAAACCAGCCCTTTCACATCACCGCCAGGCGTGCCCTGCAAGATCAGAACGATGCGCTGATGCTGCTCGACGAACCCATGGCCGACATAACGCTCAATAACGGCAACTGGCTGGCAATCACCGCGCGTCAAGGCGCCTATCGCCAGGAAACCCAGCGCCTCCTGCTCAAAGACAACGTCACGCTTTTTCATGATGCAGGTTATAAAATCACCACTCAGGAACTTGACGTCGACATGAACGTCGGCACCGCTCAAACTGAAACATCCATTTCAGGGCACGGCCCCCTGGGCACACTAAATGCCAAAGGCATGCATGCTGATTCCAAAGCACAAACGTTAATCTTTACAGGCCCGGTAAAGCTTGTCATTTATGACACTAAGACCTCAGCTGCAGCGAAAGTACCCAAACCATGAAATGCAAACCGTTTTTCATTTTAATCCTTTTACTCACGCTAAGTACAGCAAACACGCATGCGCAAGGCCTAAGCACAAATTCAAAAGAGCCCCTCGAAATCACCGCCGATGGAACACTCGAATGGCTGCGCGGTGAAAAACTGTTTGTCGCCACAAAGAATGCCCGCGCCAGCCAAGGCGATGCTTCCGTCGAAGGCCAGCGCCTCAGCGCGCATTACCGCGAAGGCAAAAATAGCAATGGCATGCAAATCTGGAAAGTCACCGCCGACACAAACGTCATTTTGAAAAACCGTGATACCGCCGTTTACGGCCAAAACGCTGTCTATGACCTCGATCAGGGCCTCGCCACCATGACCGGAGATAACCTCAAAATGGTCTCGCCCGATCAAACCGTCACCGCGCAGGATAAATTTGAATATTGGGTTACAGATGGCCGCGTGAACGCCATCGGCAATGCACAAGTCACGCGCCCCAAAATCGGCGGAGCCGCCGATACCCTGCGCGCCAACAAAATCTCCGCCGTGCTTAAGAAAAACGCAGCTGGCGAGCAAGTCCTGCATTCCTTGGAAGCCATTGGCAATGTCGTCATCATAACCCCAACCGAAACCGTCACCGGCGCTTACGGCATCTATAAAGCCGATACCAATATCGCCGAACTTACCGGCGGCGTCAAAATCCTGCGCGGCCCCAATACGCTCGAAGGCCAACGCGCCGTAGTCAATCTCAGCACCAATATCAGCACCATCCATGGCGGAGATGACCAAACCGCAGCCCCCGGCACCGGCCGCGTCCGCGCCACCTTCTACCCTGGCTCAGAGAATAAAGCTGACAGTCCGTAAAAACTACGCTACCTTAACGCCATGGAATTTTTCATCGCATGGCTTGTTTTCGCATCTGTTCAATTGGCAGCAACAATGTCACCAGGACCAGCCTTTGCCATGCAGATGCGCAATATCGTAAAATACGGACGCCGCGGCGGCATATACACAGCCATAGGGCTGGGTGCCGGAGTGGGCGCACATGTCGCATTCGTACTCTGTGGACTGGCCGCAATCATGGCCAAATCTGTTACGGCATTCGCACTGATCAAATATGTTGGCGCCGCTTACCTCATTTATATCGGTATAAAAGCCTTAAAGGCAAAACCGGACACCACGCAAATCCCAAACGCGCAAGCATTGACTAATTACGAGAACATATCAGCATTTAAGGCCTTCCAAATCGGACTTTGGACAAATGTATTAAATCCAAAAGCGGTCGTATTCTTTACAGCTATCTTCACCCAATTCATTGCCCCGAACTCGAGCTCAAGCACGTTAGTTTTATATGGCCTCACATCCGTAGCCATCGAAATTTTATGGTTTAGCAGCCTGGCAATAATCTTGACCGTTCCGGTTGTACGCCATACATTTCGCCGCCTGCAGCATTGGATTGAGCGCATCTGCGGTGGACTTCTCTTAGCACTTGGTGTACGTTTAGCCTTAAGTAAATACATTAAAGACCAAGCTAAAAGCGCATGACCACAACGCCCTCAAAACCGCCACGTCGCAAAAAAGCCCCCCTGAAAGTGGTCAAGGAAGGTCTGTGCGTACAGCACCTCTCCAAAGCCTATAAAAAACGCCCCGTCCTGCGCGACGTTTCATTCTGCCTTAAACGCGGCGAAGCCGTTGCCCTGCTCGGACCCAACGGCGCTGGTAAAACCACCTGTTTCTACATCACCACTGGACTGATAGCCCCGGACGGCGGTTATATCATGCTCGATGGCCAGGACATCACCGCCCTGCCGATGTACCGCCGTGCGCGCCTTGGCATTGGTTACCTACCCCAGGAATCCTCAATCTTCCGCGGCCTCAATGTTGAAGACAATCTGCGCGCCGTTTTAGAATCCCAAAATCTCAAACCCGAAGATCAAGATTTGTTACTCGAAGAACTCTTGAGCGAATTTGGCATCGAGCATTTAAGACGTACGCCCTCCCCGGCTCTGTCCGGCGGAGAACGCCGCCGCGTTGAGATTGCCCGCGCACTGGCCGCCCGTCCCGATTTCATCCTGCTCGATGAACCACTGGCCGGAATAGACCCCATCGCTGTGGGCGAAATCCGAAATCTCATCTCACATCTGAAGGAACGCGACATCGGCGTGCTCATCACCGATCACAATGTCCGCGACTGTCTAGGCATCGTTGACCGCGCCTATATCCTGCATGATGGGAAAGTCCTGATGGAAGGCAGCGCCGATGAGATCATTAACGACAAAAAAGTCCGCAAAGTCTATCTCGGTGAAGGCTTTAAGCTGTAAAATTCCCACTACGCATTCACCATGATCGTGCTAGAATGAAGCCATGAGTAGCATTTCTCAAAGCCTCAAACTCGGCCAGTCCCAGCAGCTTGTTATGACCCCGCAACTCCAGCAGGCCATCAAGCTACTGCAACTCAGCAATGTCGAACTCGCCGAAGTCGTCGAGGAAGAACTGGCGACCAACCCGCTGCTGGAAAAAGACGAACGCGAACCAGGCAGTAGTGATGAAAACAACGCTGCCGAAAACAATACAAGTGACAACGGCAAAGACGAAATCGATGAAGCTTTCGAAAAATCAAACACCAACGACGATTTCGACCCCGGCTCATCCATGGCCGACATCGGCATGGGCGGTAATTCTAAATTCGAAGACATCGAAAACAGCTTCGAAAACCGTATGTCCGAAGATAAAACCCTACGTCAACACTTAATCGACCAGCTCCACATGACCTTTGAAGATAACCGCGACCACATGATCGGCGCGCTCCTCATCGACCATCTCGACGAAAGCGGCTACCTGCGCGAAGACCCCGAAGAACTCGCTGAAAAACTCGGCTGCTCAATCGAACGTATAAACACCCTCATCCGTGAACTCAAAGGTTTCGACCCCACCGGCATCTTCGCCCATGATCTCGCCGATTGCATGGCGCTTCAGCTTTCCGAACGCAGCCAGCTTGATGGCCCAATGACCACGCTCCTTGACCATCTCGACATGCTCGCAAATCATGATTTTAAAGGTCTGGCAGAAATTTGCGGTGTCAACGAAACCTACCTCAAAGACATGATTGAAGAAATCCGCAGCCTTAACCCCAAACCGGCCGCAGAATTCGACCACCTCGTCGTTCAGACCGCCATTCCCGACGTAATCATGAAGCGCCTGCCCAAAAACCTCGGCGGCGGCTGGCGCGTCGAACTCAACACAGAAACCCTACCCCGCGTGCTGGTCAATAATGAGTACTACACCGAAGTCGCCAAATCTGCGACCCAGAAGAAAGACAAGGAATACCTAAGCACCCAGTTGCAAAACGCCAACTGGCTGGTCCGCGCAATGGATCAACGCGCCCAAACCATCCTCAAGGTCGCCGCCGAAATCATCGAACAACAAGACGCCTTTTTCAACTACGGCATCGAATTCCTCAAACCCTTGAAACTCTCTGACATCGCCGAAGAAATCGACATGCACGAAAGTACGGTGAGCCGCGTCACCACCAACAAATATATCGGTACGCCGCGCGGCATTTTCGAGCTGAAATATTTCTTCTCCACCGCCCTGGTCTCTGAAAGCGGCGCGACCCACAGCGCAGAGGCTGTCAAGGCCCGTATTAAAACCCTCACCGATGAAGAAGACCCGAAGAAAATCCTTTCTGACGATAAAATCGTCGCAATCCTTAAAGATGAAGGCATAGACTTGGCCCGAAGAACTGTGGCCAAATACCGCGAGGCAATGAATATCGGCTCATCCGTCCAACGCCGCAAACAAAAGAAACATTTAGCGCCTTAAACGCCGAAACGCGTTGCATTCCGCCCGCCGAAGGTGCTAAATTGTGACCAGCAAAAACACATACACATAAGAGGAAGACCAAATGGAACTCAATGTTCATGGCAAACAAATTGACGTCGGTGATGCTCTGCGCACCCATGTTGAGGACAAGCTCGAAGACCTCAACCAGAAATATTTTAATCACGCAACTTTCGCGACTGTAACCTTCTCAAAAGAAGGCCACGGCAAAGCAAGCACAAAAGCGCATATTTCGGTTCAACTCGGCAAAAACATTATGGTCGTCGCCGATGCAACTGACCCGGACCCTTACGCATCTTTCGAAGCCGCAGCTGAAAAAGTCGGCAAACAAATGCGCCGCTATAAACGCAAATTGCGCGACCACCATGACCGCCTCGAACAAACACCTGAAAACGAAATCTTCAAAGCCCGCGATTACATTCTCGCAGCAGCGCCGGAACAGGATGACGAACGCGAGGAAAGTGCCGATCAAGAACCTTTGGTCATTGCCGAAATGACCAAAGACATCGAAACAATGAGTGTTTCCGAAGCCGTCATGCGTCTAGATCTGTCCGGCGAACCGTTCCTGGTATTCTTTAACGCCAAAAATGGTGGTTTGAACATTGTCCACGCCCGCGAGGATGGAAACATCGGCTGGATCGACCCTGAAAACGGTGAAAACTAGTCAAAGATTTATTAGAAAAAAAACTTTTTTCACTATCCACAAATTTAAAAATTTTTCTTTTCGAGGGCTGAAAAAGCCCCCGAATACTTTTTTCATACACGTTAAGGTATCAAAAATTAACTCCAGCAAAAATCCTCGCAAAACCGCGCTCATATTCAAAAAATCTAATGATGCATCGCAACATATTTTTCTCTGGACCCACCCATAATATAACAGTACTGACATGCTCAACAACACTCTGGGTTGTTTGAAAAATCAAACAAATCTAAAAGTTGGGAGAATAAAAAATGAACGACTATAATCGTGATTTGCAATTTGATGTCATAATGCCAAACTTACGCGCCGTCAGTGCAAAACAAGTCCTGATGACCTGCGCAAAAGAAGCCGAAAAACATCTCGGCACCCCCGCATCAATGCTATTCGAACTCATGATAGCCAAAGAGGGCCAATCAAACTCTGGCATCGGCGAAAACGTCGCCATTCCCGACATCCAAATCCGCGGCCCGAAAAAACCATTCACCATGCTGGCAACGCTTGCTCACCCTATTGACTTTAACGCCGCCGATAATCAGCCTGTTGATATAGTTGGTTTTGTATTGTCTCCGGAAAGTGATGGTCCCCGCCACCTTCGACGACTCTCACGCATCTCCAGATTGCTAAAAAATCAAGACCTGCACCGCAAACTTCACGAATCCCACGACCAACAAACCATAAACACTTTGCTCATGGACCCCGACGGATGGTTAATGGCGGCATAAGATACAGCCTCTCCCAAAAGAAACCCCGCATTCAATGCGGGGCCCATATAATTTCTCCCTCTTCCACCGTCATCGCAAGCGTAGCGAAGCAATCCACAAAACACCTCCGCCTCTCCGCTCCTCCGCGCAAATTTCTTAAAACAAAACCGCCTTTAATAACAAGGCGGCTTTTTACATTCCAAACTACTAATGCTTAATGCAAAACTGCGGATTCTAAATCATTATGACGAATGATATGCAGTGCTTCTTCCAGACTATCCATGACAGACAACGGCGTCCCATCAGCCGCATGCACCGCAAAACCATTCCGGCCATCAACATAAATTTCGCGCACATACGCAATATCCTGCACACCATAAGACAGGAAATCCTGCGGTGAAAGTTTTTTAAGATGTTCTGGTGTTTGTCTTTGATTATTGATCATTTTATACCCTCATTAAGCTTCCAGTATAGCCCGTCCGCACCCTAAAAACATTAAAAATCGTACACAATACTAAGATCTACTCACCCCGCTTACCTTTCTTCCCCTCATAATCAGATGCCTCAACATCAATCGCCTTAGGCAAAACACCGTTTCTTTTGACGCCCTGAATCTCGATCTTGCGAGCGCTTGATTCCGGAATAACCCGCTCCAGATCTATATGAAGCAACCCGTTATCCAGCGATGCCCCGCGCACCTCAATCCCATCGGCCAGCACAAAACTGCGCTGAAATTGTCGCCCCGCTATCCCGCGGTGCAAATACACACGCTCTTCATCCTCTTCAGGCTGCCGCCCGCGGATCACCAACTGATTACTCTCAACTTCAACATCGAGAGTTTCCATAGTAAACCCAGCCACAGCCAGCGTAATCCGCAAGCCGCTTTCGCCAATTTGTTCAATATTATAAGGAGGATAACCTTCTGCGCCAGATTTACGCATACGGTCAAATGTCTTTTCAATTTCGTCAAACCCCAAAAAAAGCGGGCTGTCGAACAACGTCAAACGTCCTGTACTCATTGTCTTGTCTCCTCATATGAGCGAGTTAAACCACCACGTATGCAGCCCTTCATAGGCACCGCACATCAATTATATAGGGTTTTATAAATTTGAATCAAGCATTGCTGCGATAGCAGCTCTACGCACGCTCTTTCACAAACAACCTGTTACAATAACTACACTCCACGCTATCCCGACCTTCAAAACTGTACCAAACCTTCGGATGACCCAAAGCGCCCCCGCCACCATCACACGAAACGCCATCGCACGCTTCAGGCACACTTATGATTTCCGGGCTTTGCACATGCACACTATCAGCCATATTTTCGTAACCCTTTTACAATTTCTTAGTTCATTCCAGGTTATAACAACCTTAAGAACACTGTATTAAACCACATCTTAAAAGCAAAACAATCATCAAATGAACGCAAAGACCGCCATAAAATTTACAGACAACAAAGCTGCACAGGCGCAGCCAGACCAGTATATCGAAATTACAATTGATATAGCGCGTACGCTCGAAAGCTGGAAAAACTCACTCTACAGCTTTGAATGGTTGGAAAATGACGGATCAATTAAACCCTTAAACACCTTAAGCGAAAACGAACAAGCCAAACGCCGCGCAGTTGAAGAAGCACTCAAAACCGAGCAGCCGCTCGAAAAACCGCTACTGGGCATCGGCATACTCGACAATATCGAAATCGGCTCAGGACGCGCAGTTCTCCTCACCCTGGCCGCTAAAGGGCGAACAACGATGCCCGTCCATATTCCAAAATCTTGCGAAAGCGATTTCAAACCCTTTCTAGCTTCGCTATAATAGAAAGATGAAATACGCGCACACCAAACACCCCACCGACCATAAAAATGAAAGCGGCAATGTCCTGTTTTATATCCTGATTGCTGTCGCCTTAATTGCCGCACTATCCTTCGCAGTGGCCAATTCCACCCGCGGCAATGTCAAACAACTCAACGCCGAACGCGCCCGGCTTTACGCCACCGAAATGATCGAATTCGCCAACGTCATAGCCTCAGCCGTCAGCCAGATCCGTCTGCGCGGCACAGATCTAAGCGCACTGTGCTTTGATCACGCAAGCTGGGGCGCAAGCGACTATAACCATGCCGGATGCGGCGACGACCTCAATAAAATATTCCACCCCAGCGGAGCCGGACTAACATGGACACAGGCTCCTTCCGAAGCTATGGATAGCGCAGCAACGCCTGATAATCTCTGGCACATATACGGAGATAACGAAATTGAAAATGTCGGCACCACCTGCGGCGCAGCCGCTTGTGCAGATTTAATCCTGATCGCCGACGAACTCCAGCTTGCCGTCTGCCAACAGCTCAACGACCTGCTTGGCGTGACAGACGCCTCGACGACCCCGCCAACCGACTCTGATTTTAGCGAAACCCGCTATATCGGAAGCTTTGGCTATAATGAAACCATCGGCGATGAAGCCGGAGGCGAACCGATTGAGGGCAAGCTCGCCGGATGCTTCCAGAAAACAAACGCTCCAGCCGAATATGTTTTCTACAAAGTCCTGGTCGCCCGGTAAAATCACCCTCCGTCATTGCGAGCCGCAGGCGAAGCAATCCATCTCTTAAGGATTAGATTGCCGCGTCGAGCTATCGCTCTCCTCGCAATGACAAAATGAACTATAGTCGTTTAAATTAAGAATTATACAGAGTCGAAAATGACTGGCTTTTGAAAAAATCGACGACAACGTACATACAGGTACTTCGAGGAGATTTTTTCAAAAATAGCTTCATTTGCAGACCTGTATAATTCTTAAGTTGAATGACTATAAGAAATTTTCCGCCATTTAGCCCCTTCGGGTGTATCAATAATCTCGATCCCTTGTGCTACCAACTCATCGCGAATTTCATCGGCCCGCGTAAAATCTTTTGCCGCTTTTGCTGCACTTCGCTCTTCCAAAAGCGCATCAATTTCAGAATTGGACTCTGCAGAGACCGCTTCCGGTGACACAAGCTCTACCCCTAGAATCTCTAGTGTATTAAGCAAAATATATTTCAGGGATGGCAAATCATACTGGGGCTCTGTCACAAAAATAGAATTAAGCAAACTGTTAAGAACACCAATCGCTTTAGGGGTATTGAGATCATCGTACAATGCTAAAACAGGGTCTTTTTGGGGAATGCTTTCCTCACACACTGCAACATCCTTAAGCACATCCCACGCCCGCAAAATCTTATCATAAAGCTTCTGCGCCTGATGAACGACCTGCTCCGACCAATCCAGCGGCTGGCGATAATGCGCCGAAAGCAACGCCAATCGCAAAACCGGCCCCGGCACATCTTTAATCAAATCATGTGCCAGCAAGAAATTGCCCAAAGACTTCGACATCTTCTCACCCTCAACGGTGACAAAACCGTTATGCACCCAGACTTTCGCAAAAGCGCTTAAGTCATCTTCATGCCCTGATGCGCAGCAACTTTGCGCAATCTCGTTTTCGTGATGCGGGAATTTCAAATCCGCCCCACCGCCGTGAATATCAAACGGCAGGCCCAAATGCTTCGCGCTCATCGCACTGCATTCAATATGCCAGCCCGGCCGACCACGCCCCCATGGGCTATCCCAACCCGGCTCATTCGTCTCCGAAGGCTTCCACAGCACAAAATCCGCAGAATCTTTTTTATATGAAGCCACCTCAACCCGCGCGCCTGCCACCTGCTCATCCCGACTTCGCCCCGATAGCCCGCCATAGGCCGGAAAAGACGGCACGTTAAAGAGCACATGCCCATCTGCCGCATAAGCATGCCCACGCTCAATAAGCGCCTCAATCATGGCAATCATCTCGCCAATATGCTCAGTCGCACGCGGCTGAATATCCGGCGCAGCGCACCCCAGCGCCGCCATATCATCATTATAAATTTTCTCATATTTTCGCGTAATCACATCAATCGGCTCACCCGTAGCCTTATGCGATGCAATAATCTTGTCATCTACATCCGTAATGTTGGATACATAGGTAACCTTCGGATAAAGACTCTTAAGCACACGGGTCAGCAAATCAAACACCACAGCCATGCGCGCATTACCAATATGCGCATAATTATAAACCGTCGGACCGCACGCATACAGCCGCACATGCGCAGGATTTAAAGGCGCAAAACTCTCTTTTTTACGGGTCAAACTGTTGAAAAGCTGAAGGCTCGACATAGCTAATTCTACTTTTTTTGTGTTTTTTACTGGCAAATCCAGCGCCAAGACGCTAGAAGACACCAAACATAAGGATTTTTCAAATGGTTTCATCCAAAATTGTCGAAATAGGCAGCGACAAAAAACCAAGCCGCAAAGAAGCAGAAGAGGCGATCAGAGTACTCCTGCGCTATATTGGCGAAGACCCCACGCGCGAAGGACTAATCGAAACACCCGCACGCGTTGTACGCGCCTATGACGAATTTTTTGAAGGCTATGCTCAGGACCCGGCTAAAGAACTCTCCAAAACCTTTGAGGACATTGAAGGCTTTGACGACATCGTCCTGGTCAAAGATATAGAATTCACCTCACACTGCGAACACCACATGGTGCCGATTAACGGCGTCGCCCATGTTGCATACTGGCCGGATGAAAAAGTTGTCGGCATCTCCAAACTCGCGCGCATCGTCGATATTTTCTCCAGCCGCCTTATCTCCCAGGAAAACATGACCAGCGGCATCGCCGAATGCATCGAAACCACCCTCAAACCAAAAGGCGTCGCCGTCTATATCGACGCCGATCACCAGTGCATGTCGATCCGCGGCGTTAAAAAACGCCAATCCTCAACTGTAACGTCAACATTCACTGGAAAATTCAAAGAAGAAGAATCCGTTCAAACCCGTTTCCTGCGCATGATCGGCGAAAACTAATTGTTAACGCAAAAGCAAACAGCGTTTTAGTCTGACAAGGAAAACGAGGCGCCGCGTATTTTGACATACGCAAGCCGATGTTTGACAAAGTCAGAATGAAACGCTGGCAGCTTTAATGGAACATGGTTTCGCTGCCGGCCCGATCGCTGCGCGTTAACTCGCGCACATAAGGTGAATTTTTGACAATTTCAATCAGGCGTTCTTTAGTAAACGGCTTCTTGATAAAATTACGCGCCCCCATCTGGCTGGCCCGTACAATATTATCCCGCACCGTATCCACGCTCAGCATTACCACAAACCCTTGCGGATCAATAGCATGAATAGACTGCAACACGTCATGCCCGCTCATCCCCGGCAAATGAATGTCCAAAAACACAATATCCGGTGCATGCTCGATATAAGCCTGCACCGCCTCTTCACCGTCTTTACAAACAACCAGATCAAAATCCGTGCTCAAAATCATTGAAGCATAATGCGCTGTAAAACGATCATCTTCGACAACCATAACAAGCGGCGATTCCCGGCGCTTACGCCGCACCTGAATACTGGAAACTTTGCGCTTATCGGCCATAGCCCGATAAGCCTCAAATTTACGCGCGCTCAAAACTTTTTCATCGGCAAGCTTTTGATAATTGCGCAGCTGACTAGCCAGTCCATCCATACCCGCATAGCCTTTAGGTAACTTTGCTTTCATCTTATTAAAAGCTTCGTCAAGATGTTTTATATCCATCTTATTGCATACCTGCACCAGGGCAAAAACATCCAAATCTTCAAAAACACAAAGCGAACCCTTGAAGCAATCCTTCAAAACGCCATACAACTCATCGGCAAATACATCACTACGCGCCCGGGCAGCATCAATTTTTTGCGCCATTTCACTAACATTAGAAACAAGATCCGCATGATCCAATATTTTGGACAAACAAAAATGCAAGCCATACCAATGAGTTGGCTGCCCTTTCAAATCATCCAGTGCTTTCATGAAATAATGTTCGGTACTACCCCGTATCAGTTCCATCGCCCTTCACCCCTGTCCACGCCCAACTGCGGACGTCTTTATATCCCCACCAATCAATTTTAAGGGAAAAACCTTAATTTTCTGTATATATATTAGGGAGTTACGATATCCGCCAGGACAAACTATCTTGCCCCAAACCCAGCGGTAATGGAGTAATAACGCCCTCGGATGTTTCAAGCATTTCCACCGGTTGCGATGCTTTTTCAAGAGTGAATGTCTCTTTCGCAGCCTCAAGCCGATAAAACGCAGGGCCATTGTGACATAAAAATGCTTCAAACACCTTTTGCCCAGCCTTCGTTTCCAAATCCACCCCCGCCTCTTCAAACGCCATCGCATAAAGCTGCGGCGCAATGCCGCCGGTAAAACACCCCGCCGCGCAACCGCAATCCGTAGCCTTGGTCGTATGCGGCGCGCTATCCGTTCCGGCATAAAATTTTGTATTAGCCGGATCGATCACCGCCGCCCGAAGCGCCGCGCGATCTTCTTCGAATTTAAGCAATGGCAAACAATATAGGTGATATTTAAGCCCCTGCAGTAAATGCCCGACCGTATAAAGCAAATGCTGCGGCGTAATTGAGGCTGCAACATTCATCCCCGCACCTTGAACAAACGCCACCGCTGTAGACGTCGTCACATGCTCACACGCCACTTTCAACCTTGGAAATTTCGTGATCAGCTTCGGCATCCTCTCTCGATAAAAGAAATCCTCCGCATTCGTCCCCGCAGCGAAATAATCCTCCGCCCTCATATGATGCTCTTCGCCGTGAATACATAAAACGACGCCATGATCCTGCATCGCTGCAAACACGCCATTGTCAAAGAAATTCATAAACGGATAGCCAAAATCCGCGCCCGTCGTCCCATGCGGCGGATAATATTTACACGCACGCAAAACCCCCGCTTTCGCGCCAGCCTCAATCATAGCAGGCGTTGTATCCTTGGTCAGATACAGCGGCACAATAATGTCATGAAACACTTCACCACCAGCTTTTTTGACCAAATCGACATAACCTTCAATGCACCAGCTATCCAGCGGATCATTGCGAAAAACCTTGGCCACCGGCGGTTTTGTATTCGGCATCGCCAAAACACCGCAACACCCCATATCAATCTGAGAGCGAACGATCGGCGCGATCAACGCGTCCTGACGCAAATGCATATGCAAATCATACCATTTCGGGAGTGTCATTTTCATGACTAATGATTTACCCTAACATCCATGTCTTGGCAAAGCCTTTTAAACCCCGATATTCAAGAATTCGTCCATACGCACGAAAAAGACGATGTCGCCGCACTTGCGCTGAAAACGCCACCCACTGCAGATTGGGACTACAAACTGATCCTCGACCAAATCAAATCCCGCCAAAAAGCGCAGCGAAAAATCCCGCTCTGGCTTACGCACCATAAGAACATCATCTTCCCGCCACCGGATTTGCTCGAACAAGCCTCTTCTGCCGCAACGGCGCGCTATAAAGCCGGACTTATTCAGGGAAAAACCTTCGTTGATCTCACTGGCGGTTGCGGCGTCGACACCTGCGCTTTCACCGAACATTTCACAAGTGGCTACTGCATCGAAAAAGACAAAAGCGCCGCAGACCTGCTCGCCCACAACCTGCCGCTACTCAGCCCAACCCCGGTAGAGGTGATCAATACCAGCGCCGAAAACTTTATCAAAACCATGCCACCGCTTGATGTCGCCCTCATTGACCCCCAGCGCCGCGATTCCAATCAAAAAGGTAAATACCGGTTTGAAGACTGTACGCCCAACATCCTGTCACTGTTGCCCGGCCTGTTAGAAAAAACCCAGACCGCGCTCATCAAAACTTCGCCCATGCTCGACATTACCCAAGGCATCGCCGCCCTTGAATCTACCGGTGCGGCAGTTCAGGAAGTCCATTGCCCGCAATGGCAAGGCGAATGCAAAGAACTGCTCTTCATAACAAGCCAAAACACAAAAACCCCGCCAACAATCACCGCCGTAACACTGAATGACGAAGGAAAAACCCTGTCAAAACTCGCCTTCACGCAAAAAGAGGAAATAACCGGTAAAGCCCCGCTTTCAGACCCCTTGACCTATCTCTACGAACCCGGCCCAGCCTTTCAAAAAAGCGGCGGATTTAACACGATCGCCCAAAAATACGCCGTTCATAAACTCGCACCCCAAACCCACCTTTATACATCAAACAACCTGATTAATGATTTTCCGGGCAGAAGCTTCGAAATCGTTAGGCAATATCCGGTTAAGGCTGAAAAAATACCGTTAAAACAAGCTCATATCACCGTACGTAATTTCCCGATGAGCACTCCAAATCTGCGCAAAAAACTCAAAATCAAAGATGGAGGACAAGATTACCTCTTTGCCTGCACACTTGCGAACGGCACAAAAACTATGTTACATGCCCGAAAAATTTAAAATTTAAAAAAAATACAACTCTCATTAAATTAAAATTACAAAAAATAAATACGTTTTTAAGCTTTCCCGCTTAAAATTATTAAGCAGAGAAAATCTTCGGATTCCACCTTGAATGAAAATAATGGATAAATTCGCTTTTTCCTGCGTTAAAGCCAATGTAGAATACTTAGGTCCAGATGTTACACAAAACAAAAACAAGTTTCATTACGATCCTCAAAACCACGAGTAACAAAAAGTTGAGCCTAAAACGACACGATAAGCCCAAAAGACTAAACCGCGCCCTGACATCTTCTTCCAGCCAAATCTGGAAAAGCAGGCTAAGCTGGCGTATCGCCGCAGCCGTGTTCATGACCATTCTACTGGTACAAACCATGATCATGAATTTTGGGACCGTGCCGACCTTCCGGCAACGCCTGCTTGACGACCTCAAAGAAACAAACAGCACTGCAATCGCCGCAATGATTGACCCGTCAGCAGGGTACAACGAAGCACCCTTCACCAGCGAACAAGCCGCACGCTTTATGGCCATCAGCAACGTCAAAGGCATGAGCATATATTCATATCAAAATGAGCCTATTGCCGCCTATGGAGCTGCACCAAGCATCAAAAAAGAACACATGACAGTACGCGGACATTCTAAATACACACCTGACATAGGGTTGTATGAGATCGTCCTCAATGCGGCAGACCTCAAACGACCTTACTATATCGCCGTAAAAATAGACGCCGATTCTGTACAGGAGCAAATCGCCTACTTCATCACCGACACCATTAAAATCATGCTGATCATGTCGCTCTTCGTCACAACCGTATTGATGATTGCCCTGGGACACTGGTTGCTGGAACCCATGCTCTTCATGCGCAGCAATTTGCTCGCCGCCTTTAAAGCGCCGGAAGAACCCGATATTCCGAAATCCCCGTTTGACAACCGTGATGAAATCGGCAGCGCCATTGAACTCACGCAAAAACTCATTCATCAAAATGCCGAGAATCTTACGCGCATCAAAAGCGCTGCCGAGGATAAAATTCACAAACTGGCATATTACGACACACTCACAGGTCTGCCAAACCGAACTCTCTTTGTCCAAACACTCAACGAACAGGCCCGCCAAAAACAAGATGGCAGCGCCGAACGCTTTGCCGTTGTCACAATTGATTTGGACCATTTTAAAGATATTAACGATTCCATGGGCCACAACATTGGCGATGCAATTCTGCGCAGCGTTGCCCGCCGCCTTCGCTCCGCAATGCCCGAAAGCGCTGTAGTTTCAAAATCCGGCGAGGACGAATATGTAATAATGATGCCGCTCTCAACCGAAATTAGTTCATCACGTGCTGTCGCTGAAAAAGTCTGGCACGTCATCCGCTCCGAGCCTTTCAAGGTCTTCAACGAATCCTTCCAGGTCCGCGCTTCTATTGGCGTTGCAACATTCCCGGATGATGCCATTGACCCGGATCAAGTCTTGAAAAACGCCGACATCGCACTCAACCGTGCCAAAGAAGAAGGCCGCGACACCATCAAGGAATATTCCGAAGATTTCGACCGCGCCGTGCAAGCCCGTTTCCAAATGTTGCGCAATCTGCGCGATGCCATGGAACATAATCAACTCGAACTCTATTACCAACCCCAGATCGACCTGCACTCAGGCGAAATCATCGGCGCCGAAGCACTGCTGCGTTGGTTCAAACCCAACAATTCCAAAGAAGGCGGAACTTTTATTTCCCCCGCAGACTTCATCCCCGTGGCCGAACAATCAGGCCTCATCGTCCCGATCGGTGAATGGGTCATGCTCACAGCTTGCAAAACAGCAAAAAACTGGAAAGACGAACATGGTATCGACATCCGCATTGCCATCAACGTTTCAGCGCATCAATTCTCACAAAGTGACATCTGCGCCTTCACACAAAAAACAATCTCTGAAGTGGGTATCGATGCCCACAAAGTTGAACTGGAAGTCACAGAAAGCGTCTTTATGGATGATATTTCTCATACAATCCAAACGCTGCAAAATCTCCATGCCATTGGCGTAGAGCTTGCCATTGATGATTTTGGCACCGGTTATTCCTCCCTGTCATACCTGCGTCAGTTCCCGATCGACCGCCTCAAAATCGACCAGAGCTTTATCCGCAATGCCCTGAATGACCAGGATGATGCTTCCATCGCACGCACCATCATTGCCCTGGGCCACGCACTAAACCTGAAAGTTATCGCCGAAGGCGTGGAAACAATAGATCACGAAGCCTTCCTTATCAAAGAAGGCTGTGACGAAGTCCAGGGCTTCCGCTATTCTCGCCCCGTTCCAGCCAAAGACTTCTTACACTTTGCAAAAAACTACAAAAACGATCTCAAACCTGTCGATTAGGGCCTGTCAAGAAATACGGTTGAATCAAGCGCCTCGAACCTGTATCTGTAAGCGCATGAACGCACTGATCTCCCACAAAACAAAAATCCTGACAGGTCGTCCCCGCATTCCGGGCGACAAATCAATATCGCACCGCGCCCTGATGTTCGGCGCGCTGACCATCGGCGAAACCATGATTTCCGGCCTGCTTGAAGGGGAAGACGTTCTATGCACCGCACAGGCCATGCGCGGGCTTGGCGCAAAAATTGAAAAAAGCCCCGACGGTCTGTGGCGCACCTACGGCGTGGGCATCGGCAATTTACAAACGCCAGAGACCCCGCTCGAAATGGGCAATTCAGGCACCTCCACGCGCCTGCTCATAGGCTTGGTCGGCGGCCACCCAATCAAGACGACCTTTACCGGCGATTCCTCATTGTCTGGGCGCCCGATGAAACGTGTCATCACCCCGCTCGAAATGATGGGCGCGACATTTGAGGCCACCGATGGCGATAAACTTCCTCTCACCGTCACCGGGCCGGAAGATACGCTCGCCATCGAATACCGCCTACCCGTGGCCAGCGCGCAAGTCAAATCCGCCATCTTGCTTGCCGGGCTGAATGCGCGTGGTACCACCACGGTCATCGAAGAAAAACCCACCCGCGATCACACCGAAAAAATGCTTTCGGCTTTCGGCATCGACGTACAAATCGAAACATTGGAAAACGGCGCCAGCGCCATTAGCGTCACCGGCCAGCAAGACCTCCAGCCCGGCGCGGTCGATGTTCCGGCCGACCCTTCCTCCGCAGCATTCCCGGCAGTTGCTGCCGCCTTGCATGAAGGATCGGAAGTCACGCTGGCCAATATCGCCATCAGCGATCGCCGCAACGGCCTGTACCTGACCTTGCAGGACATGGGCACCGATATTGAATTCACCAACAAACGCATTCAGGCCGGTGAAGAAGTCGCCGATATCATCGTACGCGGCCACGGCCCGCTCAAAGGCGTCGACGTTGACCCGGCCCGCGTCCCGTCAATGATTGACGAATTCCCCATTCTGGCCATGGCCGCAGCCTGCGCCGACGGCACAACAAAAATGACCGGGCTGGCCGAACTCCGCGTTAAAGAAAGCGACCGCCTGCTCATGGTCGCCGAGGGCCTCAAAGCCTGCGGTGTAAACCTCGAAATGGGTGAAGACTGGCTCACCATCCATGGCACCGGCAAACCACCGCGCGGATTAAAACCCGGAGCCAATGCGTTCATTCAAACCGCCCTTGATCACCGCATCGCGATGAGCTTCCTCATCTTGGGCAGCGTCACCGATGAACCGATCTCCATTGACGACGGCACCCCCATCGCCACCAGCTTCCCGAACTTCGTCAAACTGATGAATGAACTCGGCTGCGATATTAAGGTCCTGTGATGAGTAAAAATGTCATCGCCATCGACGGCCCAGCCGCCAGTGGAAAAGGCACATTGGCCCGCAGCCTCGCCGACCACCTCGGCTTTGCCCATATGGATACTGGTGCGCTCTATCGCGCCGCCGCCTTTGAACTTCTTAATGCAGGCCTCAGCCCACGCGATGAAAACGATGCCCGCGACGCCGCGCAAATTCTGGCCCGCAAACTCGCCCGGTCCTCATGCCCCGCCGATATACTGGGC
>JACKIT010000015.1 GCA_020638335.1 Rhodospirillales bacterium | reverse complement strand
CGACAAGGATGTCGCCCGGGCCGACTTCGGCACCGATATGCACGATCCCGGCTTCGTCAAGATGGCGCAGAGCCTCTTCCCCGACATTCGGGATGTCACGGGTGATTTCTTCGGTGCCCAGCTTGGTGTCGCGGGCCATCACTTCGAATTCCTCAAGATGGATCGAGGTATAGACGTCATCACGCACGATGCGCTCGGACACGAGGATCGAGTCTTCGTAGTTATAGCCATTCCACGGCATGAAGGCGACGAGGATGTTTTTCCCCAACGCCAGTTCGCCCATGTCGGTGGACGGGCCATCGGCGATGATGTCACCGGCTTTGACCTTATCGCCCACTTTTACCAGAGGTTTCTGGTTAATACAGGTGCTTTGGTTTGAGCGCTGAAATTTCGCAAGTTTGTAGATGTCTACAACCGGCTCATCAGCGCGCAGCTCTTCGGTAGCCTGAACCACGATCCGCGTGGCATCGACCTTGGTGACCATGCCGGCGCGGCGGGCGGAGACGGCGGCGCCAGAGTCACGGGCCACAGTGCCTTCCATCCCTGTCCCCACGATAGGTGCGGCGGATTTGAGCAGCGGCACAGCCTGACGCATCATGTTGGAGCCCATCAGTGCGCGGTTCGCATCATCATTTTCCAAGAACGGAATGAGTGAGGCGGCTACAGAGACCATCTGTTTCGGAGACACGTCGATAAATTCGATCTGGTCGGGCGGGGTCATTTCGTTTTCACCAGCACGACGGCAAGACACGAGGTCGTTGACAAACTTGCCGGATTTATCCAACGCGGAGTTCGCCTGGGCGATCGTCCATTTTGCCTCTTCCATCGCGGACATGTAGACCACTTCGTCGGTGACTTTGCCATTTTCAACGCGGCGGTACGGGCTTTCGATGAAGCCATACTGGTTGACGCGGGCAAATGTGGCCAGAGAGTTGATCAGACCGATGTTCGGTCCTTCGGGCGTTTCAATCGGGCAAATGCGGCCATAGTGGGTCGGGTGCACGTCCCGGACTTCAAAGCCTGCGCGTTCGCGAGTCAGACCACCAGGGCCGAGGGCTGAAAGGCGGCGTTTGTGCGTGATTTCCGAGAGCGGGTTGGTCTGGTCCATGAACTGGGAAAGCTGTGACGAACCGAAGAACTCACGCACAGCGGCTTGTGCCGGTTTGGAGTTGATCAGGTCGTGCGGCATGTAGGTGTCGATTTCAACGGAAGACATACGCTCACGAATTGCGCGCTCCATGCGCAACAAGCCAATGCGGATTTGGTTTTCCATCAATTCGCCGACAGAGCGAACACGGCGGTTGCCAAGGTTATCGATGTCATCGACTTCGCCTTGCCCATCCTTGAGGCCGTGGAGGTATTTGAGAATGGCGAGAATGTCGTCCTTGCACAGCACGCGGAACTGATCGTCGGCATCGAGATCAAGGCGCGCATTCATTTTAACACGGCCCACCGGCGAGAGGTCATAACGCTCAGGATCAAAGAAGAGCGACTGGAACAGTGCATCGGCAGATTCAACCGTTGGCGGCTCACCGGGGCGCATGACGCGGTAAATATCGATGAGCGCTTCTTCACGCGTATCGCATTTATCAATCAGCATTGTATTGCGGATATAAGGCCCGACATTGAGGTGGTCAATCGCCAAAATCGGCAATTCCTTGATTCCGGCCTCATTGATGGCAGTCAAATCTTCTTCGGTGATTTCGTGACCGGCTTCATGTGTTACCTGCCCGGTTTTGGCATCAAACAGGTCTGCGGCCAAATACTGACCAACCAATTGCTCTGCAGAAACCAGAATATCTTTCAGACCATCTTCAACGAGTTTTTTCGCTTTACGCGGTGTGATTTTATCACCCTTCTGCGCAACGGCTTTGCCGGTTTTAGCATCAATAAGATCTGCTACCAATTTTACGCCGCGCATGGCTTCCGGATTGAATGATGTTTTCCAGCCCTTTTTATCTTTGTTATAGATGAGCGTTTCATAAAATGTGCTCAGAATTTCTTCATTAGACATGCCTTGAATCATCAACGGATCCACCGGCTCGTCATTTTCTTCACATTGCTGACGGTATTGGGCAGTTTCTTTGCCATCAAGAGCACGTAAAAGCGTTGTGACCGGCAATTTGCGACGGCGGTCAATGCGCACATACATGTGGTCTTTGGCATCGAATTCGAAGTCCAGCCAAGACCCACGGTAGGGAATAACGCGCGCGGCAAACAGATATTTACCAGAGGTGTGGGTTTTGCCGCCGTCATGGTCAAAGAATACGCCAGGAGAGCGGTGCATTTGAGAAACAATGACGCGCTCTGTGCCGTTAACCACAAATGTACCGTTTTGGGTCATCAGCGGCATATCAACGAGATAAACATCTTGTTCTTTAATGTCGCGGATAGAGCGCAGGCCGGTATCTTCATCAACATCGAAGACAGACAGGCGCAGCGTAACGCGCAGCGGCGCAGCGTAAGTCATGCCACGAGTCTGGCATTCTTCGACATCGTATTTTGGCGCTTCGAGTTCATATTTCACAAAGTCGACTTCTGCTTTATCAGAGAAGTCCTTGATCGGGAAAACTGTGGCAAGAACTTCTTGAAGGCCTTGCAACGTACGGTCGTCTGCCGCGATGCCGTCTTGCAGGAACAATTCATAAGAATGGCGCTGAACCTCAATCAGGTTCGGCATTTCAGCAACTTCATTAATGCGGCCATAACTGCGGCGAACGCGCTTGCGGCCGGTAAAACTTTCAATATTGTTTGCTGGTGGAATTTTAGCTGATGATTGCTTGTTTGTTTTAGTCGTGGTTTTTGCTGCGCTCATGATCGATCCCGTCTTTCAATCTTTTAAAAATCTCTACAAGTGCTTTAAGCTTTTTGTCTGCAATGCGCTGGGCAAAAGGCAAAAATCCAAAGCATAAACCCACCAACATCCTTCCCTTTAAGCAGAAAGGCTGAAAGTGGTTAAAACTTACCGCAAGCCCAAGGCTGAAGCGGAAATCCCAAAATATTCAAACTGGGTTTTCAATGTTATTCCCGAAAGTTTGATGGATATATGGCGTAGTTGACACTATGTGTCAACCACAAAAATTAAAAACACAGCATCCCCGCCCCGGATCGGGTCCGGGATAAACTCCAGCGGGGAGCACGGTTTAATTACGACCAGATCCCGGATAAATGCTTAAACACATTTTCCGGGATGCTAATCGTTTATGGCGATTATCACTTAAGAGCGACGCTCGCGCCGGCTTCTTCAAGTTTCTTCTTGATTTCTTCGGCTTCGTCTTTCTTCGCACCTTCTTTGATGTTTCCACCAGCTTCAACGAGGTCTTTGGCTTCTTTCAAACCAAGACCCGTGATTGCGCGGACTTCTTTGATCACAGCGATTTTGTTACCGCCAGCAGATTCAAGAACAACATCGAATGAGTCTTTTTCTTCTGCGGCGCCAGCGGCATCACCGCCAGCAACGGCGGCGACAGCAACGGGCGCTGCAGCAGCGGCTGTTACGCCCCACTTGTCTTCAAGCAATTTTGAGAGTTCAGCAGCTTCCAAAACAGACAGTTCTGAGAGTTGTTCAACAATTTTTTCCAGATTAGCAGCCATAATTTTTCTCCTTATATATAGCTAAAATTTAAAATTTTTATTAACCGGATCCCCGCCTGCGCGGGGATGACGGGTGCAGTGCTACTCGCCTTTTTCTCCATAGGCTTTCGTAACACCAACAAGCTCGCGTGCCGGCGCCTGCATCAGTCCAGCCAGTTTCGTGGCCGGGGCCTGCAACAGACCAACAAGCTTGGAGCGAACTTCATCAAGGCTTGGCAATTTCGCCAGTGCCTCAATCCCTGCGGCATCCAGGACGAGCTCACCCAGAGCCCCTCCGAGGATGATCAATTTGTCATTGCCCTTGGCAAATTTATAAGCGGCTTTCGCGGCGGCGACAGAGTCCTGAGACGTTGCAACGCCGGTCGGCCCTGTGAACATGTCGCTGATCGCTTCAAACTTTGTGCCTTTAAGCGCAATTTTTGCCAATGTGTTCTTGGTAACTTTAAACGAAGCACCTTCGCTGCGCAGACCGGCGCGCAGATCAGCCATTTCTTTAACGGTCAGACCGGAATAATGTGTCACAACAACCAATTCGTCATTAGCGAAACGCTCATTCAGAGACTGTATTTCTGTTTTTTTCTGTGCGCGGCTCATGCCCATCGCTTTTCTCCTTCATTTTCGTTACCGTCGTCATTGCTAGGAGGCAAAGTCGACGAAGCAATCTATTTCTTACGTCATGTCACTGGATTGTTTCCCCCGGATCTGGTCCGGGGTCGCAATGACGTTTTAAATAAAAAAGAGATGAACCCTAAAAGTTCATCTCTATCCGAGAAAGAAAAAGCGCCTCCCCTCCTGACGGTTAGGGCGTTGATCCTTTTCTATCTACACAGGGTTTTTAAGCCTCATCTGGCTCCTGCGGTCTCGGACAGATATGTTTTATCGGGGCCGACAATTAAAGCTTTATCCCGGGGGCGTCAAGAGATTTTTTATTCCATGAAAAAAACCTTGACATGATAGGAATAATATCCTAGTGTAGGCGCAGGTATACCCTGTGCGGGTGCCTGATGACGAAGCCACGGGCGTTTGCTTTTACGCCCTTTAGCCTTCAACATAAAAGAAGGTGGGTGAAGGTCCGGTCCGCACGCTAGCTTATAAAGCGCTCTGACGCGGGCGCCCGTGTTCTTTTATGTTTGAAAACAAAAAAGAAACGAAAAAACATCCCCCGGACACTAAAACGCGCCTTAAAAAGCTCGTCACGAGAATACCCTTCGAACCTCTTGCTATGCCCGCACCTAACCTTGCGTCATTGCGAGGAGCGTATGTGACGAAGCAATCCAGATCGGGCGACTTATAAAAGTAGATTGCTTCGCGAAGTTTATGCCCTAGAGGGTACTCGCAATGACGATCTACCCCAGCGCAAAAAAGCCCCGCTATCACTAGCAGGGCTTTTAATTTTTATCTTTAAGCGTGTTTTTTATGCCGCTGCGGACAAGCTGGCCGTGTCGATCTTCAGGCCCGGACCCATCGTCGAGGTCAAAGAGACCTTTTTCACGTAGGTGCCTTTGGCGCCTGAAGGCTTGGCTTTGATAATCGCGGCGTAGAAAGCGCGAATATTCTCGGCCAGTTTTTTGTCATCGAATGAGGCTTTACCAACACCGGCATGCACAATACCGGCTTTTTCAGCACGAAATTCGATAGCGCCGCCCTTGGCGTCTTTTACAGCTTTTTCAACATTCGGCGTCACTGTGCCCAATTTTGGGTTGGGCATCAGGCCCTTCGGGCCCAAAACCTTACCGAGCTGACCGACAATCACCATCATGTCCGGCGTCGCAATGCAGCGATCGAAGTCCATTTCACCGGCTTTGATTTTCTCCGCCAGATCTTCGGCGCCGACAATATCCGCACCAGCAGCTTTCGCAGCTTTGGCTTTGTCGTCCCGCGCAAACACAGCGACGCGCACGGTTGAACCTGTGCCGTTTGGCAAAGAGATCATACCACGCACGGCTTGGTCGGCGTGACGGGGATCGACATTGAGGTTGATGGCGATTTCGAATGTTTCATCGAAATTGCGGGCCTTGGATGCGTCTTTGAGAACTTTCACCGCATCCTCAAGGGTGTATATCTTGTTGCGATCAACGGTTGTCAAAGCGGCTTTCATTTTCTTGGTTGCTTGTGCCATGTCTTAATCCTCCACCACGTCGATACCCATAGAGCGGGCAGATCCAGCGATAATTTTGATGGCGGCGTCAATGTCGTTAGCATTGAGGTCTTCCATCTTTTTCTCAGCGATTTCTTTCAATTGCGACGTGCGGATCGTTGAAATGATGTCACGTCCGGGCGCACCAGAGCCTTTTTTCTGCTTGGTGGCTTGCTTGATGAAATAGCTGGCCGGCGGCGTTTTGGTGATGAAGTCGAATGAACGATCTTCATACACGGTAATGACCACAGGTGTCGGAATGCCTTTGGCATCTTCTGTTTTGGCGTTAAAGGCCTTGCAGAATTCCATGATGTTTACACCATGCTGACCCAAAGCCGGGCCAACTGGCGGGGATGGGTTGGCTGCGCCACCCGGGATTGTCAGGTTGATGTAACCTGAGATTTTCTTTGCCATTGTCTTTCTCCTTACAATTATAAGTCATCCCGTTGGTCTTGCGCAGCAAGCCTTAAACGAACGGGATCCACAACGTGCGCAGCACAGCTGCGCTCCTCTACTGGATCCCCGCTGTTTAAACTTCGCTCCGCTCAGTCGCGGGGATGACGACTGGCTTAGAGGTTTGTGGTGCGGCTCATCCATGGACTTGACGGATGAAAGCCTCCCACATATTTAGTGCTGCGTTTTATAGCGCGGCATCACTTTATAAATCAAGTTAAAAGATTCCTCGGCGCCGCTCGTTTCACTCGCTTTGCTCGGAATGACATTTTAAATGACGGGCCTTTGCAGGCTCAGCTTTCTATACTTTCTCAACTTGCCCGTATTCGAGTTCCACAGGCGTAGCGCGACCAAAGATAGAAACGGAAACTTTGAGTTTTTGTTTTTCTTCATCGATTTCCTCGACAATACCGGCGAAAGAGGCGAAGGGACCATCGGTCACCTTGATTTCCTCGCCGATATCGTAAACCACAGACGGACGCGGACGGTCAATACCTTCCTGGACCTGCTGGATCAGGCGGTTGGCTTCGGCCTCGGTGATTGGCACTGGCTTGTTGCCCCCTGCTCCTAAAAAGCCGCTGACTTTCGGTGTGTCTTTGATCAGGTGCCAGACATTGTCGTTCATGTCGAGTTTGGCCAGCACATAGCCGGGGAAGAATTTGCGCTCGGCATTGACACGCTGGCCGCGTTTGACTTCCACGACTTCTTCGGTCGGGACCATGATTTCCTCAACATGGCTTTCGAGGCCCTGTTTGCGGGCTTTTTCCTTGATGGCGTCGGCGACTTTTTTCTCAAAGCCGGAGTGAACATGAAGAACGTACCATTTTGCTGCAGACATTGTTTTTCTCTCTTTTTAAAAATTATTTTATAGACCAAAACCCATGATCAAACGCACAATCCATGCGATAATCTGATCGGAAAAATACAGGAACACCGAAGCGATGAAGACCATGATGAACACGGCGATCGTGCTGACTGTTGTTTCATGGCGTGAGGGCCATGTAACCTTTTTGGCTTCGGAGCGAACCTGTTTAAAAAATTCGACGGGGCTGGCCATATTTAATCGCTTCCTTCTTTGTTAATCACTCTTCCCTCCCCCTTGAGGGGGAGGATTCAGGTGGGGGTGTTCAATTCGAGTTCTGCCCTTAAAGTTTTACACCCTTCCCTAACCCCTCCCTCAAGGGAGGGGGAGTTTGGGATGTCCCGGACATTGCTCGTAGAGCGCTTTGGCGCTTTTGATATTTTTCCATGTCAGGGAATGAGAGGTTTATAACGCAGCTTTGCAAGAATGTGAAGTGAAAAAATCATTTCCAGCGCAAAACGGGCTGGCGGGCGGCTTTGACTTCGTCGAGGCGGCGGCGCGGGGTGGAGAGCGGGAAGGCGTGGAAATGCTCTTCAGCATCGGCGCGACTGGCCGCTTCGCCGGCGATGTCTTTCATGGCGGTGATGAAGCGGTCGAGGCTGTCCTTGCTTTCAGTTTCGGTCGGCTCGATTAGCATGGTGCCGGGCACGACGAGCGGGAAATACACGGTCATCGGGTGGAAGCCTTTTTCGATCAGCGCCTTGGCAATATCGAGAGTTTGAACCCCCTGCTCTTTCTGACGTTTGTCGGTCAGCAGCGCTTCGTGCATGCACGGGCCTTGATGGGCGAAGGGCGCGTGATAGTCATTTTCGAGGCTGCGCAAGATATAGTTGGCATTCAGCACGGCATCTTCGGAAACCTGCTTGAGGCCGTCTGCGCCGTGGGAGAGCATGTAGGCAAGGGCGCGCACATGCATGCCGAACTGGCCGTGGAAGCCTTTGAGGCGACCGCAGGTTTCGGGACGATCTTCGTTGGTTTCAAGTTTATAGTAATAAGAGGCCCCCCCACCCCTACCCTCCCCCCGGTGGGGGGAGGGGGCAGAAGAGGAGACACTCTCAGAGTCCCCTCTCCCTTGGGGGAGAGGGTTAAGGTGAGGGGCTTTTATGACGGTGGGCACGGGCATATAGCGCGCCAATTCTTCGGTGCAGCAGATTGGTCCAGAGCCAGGACCGCCGCCGCCATGCGGGGTTGAAAAGGTTTTGTGCAGGTTGATATGCATGACATCGACGCCGAAATCGCCGGGGCGGATTTTGCCGACCAGCGCGTTGAAGTTTGCGCCGTCCATGTAAAAGTATCCGCCGACCTCATGCAGCAGATCGGCAATAACGGCGATGTCTTTTTCAAACAGGCCGCAGGTATTGGGATTGGTGACCATCATCCCGGCGATGTCTGCGCCTTTTGGATCAGTTTTGTATAGCGCCTCTTTAAAGGCTTCTACCGTGAGCATGCCGGTGTCTTTGGTCGGGATATTCCGGACCTCAAAGCCGCAAGTGGTGGCGGTGGCCGGGTTGGTGCCGTGGGCGGAATCGGGGGTGAGGACAATTTTGCGCTTAGCGCCCTGCCCTTTTTGTTCATGGGCGCGGGCGATCGTCATCATGCCGGCCAGTTCGCCGTGCGCTCCAGCCGCCGGGGAGAGGCACACGCCAGGCAGATTGGTGAGTTCGGCCAACCAATTTTGCAGCTCGTACATCAGGGCGAGTGCGCCCTGGGTGGTGGATTCGGGCTGGAGCGGATGCAGATGGGCAAAGCCGGGAAGGCGCGCGAGTTTTTCATTCAGGCGTGGGTTGTGTTTCATGGTGCAGGAGCCGAGCGGGAAGAAGCCGTGATCGATGGAATAATTCCACGTGCTCATGCGGACAAAGTGGCGCAAGGCTTGCGGTTCGCTAACCTGCGGCAGGCCGATGTCTTCACGGGCCTGTTGGCCGGTGCGTAATGGCATGCCCGCGGGGGCTGGCAGATCGACACCCGGATGATCGCACCGCTCTTTTTCCCAGAGCAGGTTTTCCTCGTAATGCAAGGCGTGGTTATCGTCGTTTGCTGTCATTCCGAGCGCATGCGAGGAATCTCCCTTATTGGCATGAGATCCCTCCGCCTGCGGCGTTCGGGATGACATTTGAGGTATATTATTCATGCCAGCACCTCTTTCAGGGCCGCGGTCAGGCTTTCGATGTCTGCGTCGGTGGTCATTTCGGTGGCACAAACCAACAACGCCCCCTCTCCCCCGGGGGAGAGGGTTGGGGTGAGGGAGGTAGCCGAAGAGACACCCTCCCCCTGACCCCCTCCCTCAAGGGAGGGGGGATTATTTGTTAATGGAAGGCCGGCGATGATGCCTTTGGCCGCTAATTTCTCTACCGCCTCTGCCGCATTTACGGGCAATTCCACCACGAACTCATTAAAATACACATCGTTTCGTATTTTTATATTGGGCAGTGCCGAGAGCGCATCGGCAAGATTACAGGCTGCTTCATGGTTCAGACGGGCCAGACGCTTAAAGCCATCCTCACCCAGCAGGCTCATATGCACAGTGAAGGCCAGGGCGCACAGGCCCTGATTGGTGCAGATGTTGGAGGTGGCTTTATCGCGGCGGATATGTTGTTCGCGCGTGGACAGGGTGAGGACAAATCCGCGCTTACCGTTAGCATCTTCGGTCATGCCGCACAGACGGCCGGGCATTTGGCGCAAGTATTTTTCCTTACAGGCGAAAAAGCCGAGATAGGGCCCGCCGAAGGAGAGCGGCAGGCCGATGCTTTGCGCTTCGCCGCAAACGATGTCGGCCTGAGCAGGGGCGGGCAGCAGGCCGAGCGATACGATTTCATTGACGACAACAATCAGCAACGCGCCGGTTTCATCACAGGCTTTGCGCAGATTTTCGTATTTGTGCGGCTGACCGTAAAAATCGGGAGACTGTATAATGACGCAGGCGGTGTTTTTGTCTATTTCACCCTCTCCCTGCTTCGCTTTCGCTCCGCTCCCCTCTCCCTCGAGGGAGAAGGATTGAGGGAGAGGGTGCAGATTCGTAATTTCAACTTCGCCATCAAAGTTCGCCATGTAGGATTTGAGTACGGCGCGGTAATCGGGATGCAGCGCATTGCCAATAACGATCTTTTTGCGCTTGGTCACGCGCAAGGCCATAAGGGCGGCTTCGGTGCAGGCCGTTGCGCCATCATACATTGAGGCGTTGGCAACTTCTTGGCCGGTCAGCTGAGCAATGAGGGTCTGGAATTCGAAAATCGCCTGGAGCGTACCTTGTGCGATTTCTGGCTGATAGGGTGTGTAGGCGGTGAGGAATTCGCTGCGCTGGATGATATAGTCAACGCTGGCCGGGATGTGGTGGTAATACGCACCGGCACCGAGGAAAAAGGGCCCGGCGCTGGCGGCGTGGTTTTGATTGGCGTAAGCGTTTAAATGCCGCTCAACCTCAAGCTCGCCGCGATGATCGGGCAGGTTGAATTTGTGACCCATCTCAGTAGCCGGGACATCAGCATAGAGATCATCGATGCTGCCCACGCCGATGGTTTTGAGCATCGCCGCGCGCGCATTTTTGGTCTGGGGGAGGTAACGCATATTTAACTCTCTTTGTCATTCCGACTAAGCGGAGCGCATGGAGGAATCTGAAAGTGGCTCAGATCCCTCGGCTACGCTCGGGATGACATTTGTGTGTTAATCCAAAGTCTTCAAATAATCCTTATACGCTGCTTCGTCCATCAGGTCGCCCAGTTGCGCCGGGTCGGAGATTTTGATTTTGGCGATCCAGCCGCCGTCGGCCAGTGGCTTGGCGATCAGTTCGAGGTCGCCTTCCATGTTATCATTGGCTTCGACGACTTCGCCGTCCACAGGGGAATAAACTTCGGCGGCGGTTTTGACCGATTCGACGACGGCGAATTCATCGCCTTTGCTGACCTGCCGCCCGATTTCGGGGAGTTCGACAAAAACCAGATCGCCAAGCGCTTCGCGCGCATATTCTGTAATGCCGACCCAGGCGGTGTCTCCATCGATATATATCGCTTCGTGATCGGTGGTAAATTTCAACTCAGCCATTGATTGCCTCGTCCCTATCTTTTGGTTGTCGTTCTTCTATAAATTCGTGGACCTTTTTAAGCCGGGAGTCAATGTAGCCCGGCACTTTATTCATATTAGATACGGCAATTACAGCGTAGAGGCTGAAAAATATCAGCGCAAAGAGCACGGCTTTGCTTTTGCGGCTCATCGGTTTTTTCAGGATACGTTCGATGATTTGTGTTAAAAGATGGCCGCCATCCATATAGGGGAGCGGCAGAAGATTCACTAAAGCAATCACAACGCATGTCAGCGCAAACAGGTGCATGTAGGTATAGAGCATGTTGAGAATGCGCGTATCTTCATGCATCACTTCATTGGAGTCTTTGAGTTTGTAAGAATCGATCGGCAAGAGTTGAAACGGCACACTAGCGATATTCCTGATCATTGCCGCACTTTTGCGCAAGGCTTGTGCGGCATGTTCGAAGGCCGGGCGATCCAGATAGATATTGCCGCGCGTTTGGCCGAAAAAGATGCGCTCATAGTCATCATGGTTGGGGTTGTCGAGATTCGGGTTCAGGGCGCTGGACAAGCGGACGCGGGCGGGCTTTTCTTTGCCATCGGGGCCTTTGAAACCGACGATTACCTCCTTGTCCATATTTTTGAGCAGCAATGCGCGCGCTTTGTCTTCATCGTCTTGCGTGTTTTGGTCTGCAACGCTCATGATGGCGCTGAGTTTAAGAGGAGAATGTTGCCAGGTAACGCCAAAGCGCGCATTTTTGCGTTCAATGCCGTCTTCGTCTTTATATTCCGTCCAATCCGGTGTAAAAGGCAGGTCAAAGATTTTATCGCCGCGCTGGATCGTATAGATGCTTTGAACCGCGCCTTTGGAATAGGCTACGCGCCAGATGTCCTGAAAATTTGCGACGGGTTGTCCATCAACAGCAAGAAAACGATCGCCGGGCTGCATACCGGCCTTGTCCGCAGCTAGTCCCGGTTCTACGCCAACGAGGACAGGCGGCGTTGAGGGCTGGCCGACCAGCATATAGAACGCGAAAAACAGGAAGGGCAAGATTGCAAGATTTGCCAACGGGCCCGCGAGAATAGTTACGGTGCGCTTCCAAAAAGGTTGCGCAGCGAAAGCGCCGCCCTCGGACAGGCCTTCCAGTCCTTGAAGATGCACATGTGCGCCGAGCGGCAGGCGGCGGATCGACCAGCGTGTGCCATGCTTATCGTCCCAA
This sequence comes from Rhodospirillales bacterium, assembly GCA_020638335.1. Lineage (GTDB taxonomy): Bacteria > Pseudomonadota > Alphaproteobacteria > Micavibrionales > Micavibrionaceae > TMED27. The sequence goes on along the minus strand of JACKIT010000015.1, from coordinate 18,031 downwards.
TGTTTGAGTGTACGACCGCGGCCAATGACAATGGAATCAACAGGCATTTTGAACATGCGCGCGGCGAAGTAATGGCCAAGTTCGTGTAAGACTAACGTGATGAAAATCAACAGCAGAAAGACCGGCGGGCCGATCAGATATTCGATTTTAAACCAGTCTGCTTCCATTTTATTGTATTGACTTTCCACGCAGTTCCCGAGTTTCTACAGGTTACTAAAAGGCAAAGAAATTCGAAACCCCGTTTTTAAAACGGGGCCCATGCGGGCTTTTTCGATATCCCATGGACCTCGCATCGGGTGCGGGGTTTCGAGTTTTTATAGCTTTGTGAAAAAAATGAAGTCGCGCATTGTGTTGACTTTCCTGATGCCGTGCCCCTTAAGCTGCGGCTTTTTTCATTGATTTGGTTTTGGCCGGAACGAAAGGCAATTTTGTCACGACAGCCGCAATATTCCGCCCGCGGACATTGATGAATATTTTTTGGCCAATATTAGCCAAATTACTGTCTATGTATCCTATTCCAATGGACTCTTTGAGCGTTGGAGAATGCCCACCAGAGGTCAGTGCGCCAATAATATTGCCATCATGATCGTGAATTTCAGCGTCTTCACGGGCGATGCCTTTATCGGTAAGTTTGATCCCGACGAGCTTGCGGACTGTGCCTTGCTCCAAATCCTCGCGGATGCGCTCTTCGCCGAAATAGCCGCTGGCGTTTTTGCCCATCACCCAGCTCAGGCCCGCCTCAACAGGGGAGGTTTGCGCGGTGATTTCATGGCCGTAAAGTGCATAACCCATTTCCAGACGTAAAGAATCACGTGCGGCCAGGCCAATCGGTTTTACGGCCGGATGTTTGGAAAATCCCTGCCAGGCTCTTTGTGCGACGTCTGGTGGAACGCTCAGTTCAAAGCCGTCTTCACCGGTATAGCCTACACGGCTGATCAAAATATCTTTCCCGCACGGGCTTTTGCTTTCACGTGCGTTCATGTAGGGAAGATCGGACACATCACATTGGAGTGTTTCTTCCAAAACTTTTGCGGCCTTCGGTCCCTGCAAGGCAATCAGGGCGCGCTCTTCCATATAGTTCAGGGTTAATTTCGAAGGCAAATGTTCCTTGACCCAGGCGATGTCTTTTTCTTTGCACCCCGCGTTAATTACAGCAAAGAATTGATGCTCGGACAGGCGGGTAATGATCAGGTCGTCGATGATGCCGCCCTGTTCGTTGGTCAACACAGTGTATTGAGCTTTTCCTTGCCTCTTTTCTTGGAAGGCTGACGGTGTGAGACGTTCTAGAAATTCAGCAACCCCTTCGCCTTCGATGATGAGCTGGCCCATGTGGGAAACATCGAACATGCCGCAGGATTCACGAACCCAGAGATGCTCTTTGATCACGCCTTCGCCGTAATAAAGCGGCATATCATAGCCGGCAAACTCGCCCATCTTGGCGCCGGATTTGATATGCAAGTCGTGCAGGGCGGTGTGTTTGAGCATGGGCGTTCTCCTGATTTTTTATCGCCTTAAACTTTAATGTGATCTTTGTTTTTGTAAAGTGTCTGCTTTTCTTTTGATGATGAGACTTAACGAAGGCATGTGAATTTAGGTGAAGCCGGATGAGCGGAAGGGATGACTATAATATAATTGAATTGGACACCCCCACCCAAACCCTCCCCCTCAAGGGGGAGGGATGAGGAGGCTTGGCGAACGCATGTGAGCTTAGCCGACGCTGGGTGGGGGTGTTTGATTTCAAAACGGGCATGGATCGGTGAAAGTGAGGCGTGCACCGTCTTTGGGGTGATGGAGCGTCAGGCTGTGGGCGTGAAGATACAGCCGGTCTAACCCATCGCGGGCTTCTTTGGGAGCGTAGAAACGATCGCCGAGGATCGGATGGCCGAGCGCAGCCATATGCACACGCAGTTGATGCGAACGCCCGGTGAGGGGTTTAAGCTGAACGCGGGAACATTGTGTATGGATTGCCGCGTCGGCCCCACGGCCTCCTCGCAATGACGAAAGAGGTTCGTGCGTGATCACTTGCCAGTCGGTTTGGGCGGGGCGTCCATAGTCGTAACAGACCATTTGCAACGGGCGGTTTTCCCAATCACAACGAAGGGGCAAATCGATGCAGCCTTCGTTGTGGTCCGGCACACCCCAAATTTGCGCGATATAGGTTTTATCGATTTTGCGACGCTCAAACTGTTTGCCGAGATTGGCCTGCGCTTTCTTGTTCATCGCCATGACAAATACGCCGGAGGTATCCATATCGAGTCGGTGGACCAGCAGACTTTCAGGGAATTTTTCTTTGGCGCGGGTTTCGAGGCAATCGGCATGCTCTGGCGCTTTGCCCGGTACACTGAGCAGCCCAGAGGGTTTGGAGAGCACCAGCAAGTCTTCATCCTGATGGATGATATTGAGCGCGCCTTGCGGCGGTTCGTATCGAAGTGGCTTAGCTGGCAAAGGAAACCTTTACGCCGCGCTTTTTGAAATAGCTTTGCATCATTTTACGCCCGGCGCGGTTATTTTGGACCAAACGATCCGGTTCGAACACGGCTTCTTTCTCGCCGGCAATGCTCATGGCGTCCTTCAAATTAGCGATGTGCAGGTCGATATCTTCATTGTCATTGGTCAGTGAGGTGTATACGGCTTCTTTGGCCTCATCAACTGAAAGCGCGCTCATGCGTCATTCTCCTTTATTTGTCCTGTAAAATCCTTTATCAAACAGCCCTATGAGCACGCAAGATAAAGATGGCGAAGAAAAAGACAAGCTGCAGCCTATTACTGGGTCGCATATTGCGCCAAAGGGGCATGGAGCCGAGTGTCCGTGCTGCACGCCGGGTGAGGAAGAGGAAGAATAAATGAGCCACACAATACTCCCGAAAATTGACGGGCCGTTTTTAAAGGGCATGGGGCTGGTTGTTATGCTGGCCGCAGTGGCGAGTGCTTTGGCGGCCTTGCCCGCGCTCAAAGCCATGCATATTCACGGGCTGATCATCGCGATGGTGCTGGGCATGGTGTATGCCAACACGCTGCGCGCGCGAGTACCGGAAAGCTGGGTCAGCGGGGTAGATTATGCGGCGCGGCGGATTTTGCGCCTCGCCATTGTCCTTTATGGGTTTCGCCTGACCTTTCAGGATATCGGGGCGATCGGCCTGTCCGGCGTGGTGATCAGCGCGTTGATGGTCGCTCTGACCTTTTTGATCGGCTATATCGTCGGCGTGAAAGTTTTAAAGCTGGATAAAGAAATCAGCATTTTATGCAGCGCCGGGGCGGCGATATGCGGCGCGGCGGCGGTGCTGGCCACGGAAGCCGTCATCAAAGCCAAGCCGTATAAGAGCATGGTCGCGGTCGGGACGGTCGTCATCTTCGGGACGCTGGCGATGTTTTTGTATCCAGCGGCCTATCGCGCCGGGCTGGTGCCGATGAGCCTGGATGAAATGGGCGTATATATCGGGGCTTCCGTGCATGAGGTAGCGCATGTCGTGGCGGCTAGCGCTGCGGTTGATCCGGCCACTTCGGATGCGGCGGTGATTGTGAAGATGGTGCGGGTGATGATGCTGGCGCCGTTTTTGATTGTGCTGGGGCTGTGGTTCTGGCGCGGGGCGGAAAATATCGCGCAGAAAGAGGAAGAAGGGCGGAAACCAGCGCTCATTCCGTGGTTTGCGGTGTATTTTATCGGCGTGGCCGGGTTTAATTCTCTTAACCTGCTGCCAGCGTCAGTGGTCGGCAGTTTGATTAGTTTTGATACGTTTTTGCTGACCATGGCGATGGGTGCGCTGGGGATGGAAACGACGATCGACAAATTCAAAGGCGTCGGCCTGAAGCCGATTTACCTGTCACTGATCCTGTTCATCTGGCTGATTTTCGGCGGGTTCTTTATCACCAAAGGCGTGATGAGCGTTTTTTAGCGGCTTTTAGGGCGCATTGACTCTTTGCATTTACATTCCAGATATGTATAAATAGCGCTCTTTCATGGATAGAGCGCGGAAGCGCGGTCAATATAAGGATTAAAATTATGAGCGATAAGACAGGCTCCCCGAATGTAATCAATATCAAAACCGGTCTGGCCGAGATGCTCAAGGGCGGCGTCATTATGGACGTGGTCACGGCGGAGCAGGCCAAAGTGGCGGAGGACGCGGGCGCTGTGGCCGTGATGGCTTTGGAGCGCGTACCTTCAGATATTCGCAAGGCGGGCGGCGTGGCGCGGATGAGCCCGCCGGAAGTTATCGAGCAGGTGATGGAGGCAGTCTCCATCCCGGTGATGGCAAAATGCCGGATCGGGCATTTTGCCGAGGCGCAGATTTTGCAGGCAATGGGCGTAGACTTTATTGATGAGAGCGAAGTGCTCACGCCTGCGGATGAGGAATACCACATCAACAAGCAGACCTTCAAAGTGCCGTTTGTGTGCGGCGCGAAAGATCTGGGCGAAGCCTGCCGCCGGATTGGCGAAGGCGCAGCCCTGATGCGTACGAAGGGCGAGCCGGGTACAGGGAATATCGTTGAGGCGGTGCGCCATATGCGCAAGATCAATGCGCAGATCAGCCGCGTGACCCATATGGATGAGTCTGAGCTGATGAGCTATGCCCGCGATCTGGGCGCGCCGTATGAGATTTTGAAAATGGTGCGCGCACAAGGGCGCTTGCCGGTGCCGAATTTTGCCGCAGGCGGCATAGCTACGCCAGCGGATGCGGCGCTGTGCATGCAGCTTGGCGCGGAGACGGTGTTTGTGGGCAGCGGGATTTTCAAATCTGATAATCCGGAGAAATTCGCGCGGGCCATTGTCAAAGCCACCGCGCATTTTGATGACCCGGCGATTGTGCTGGAGGCCTCAAAGGAACTGGAAGGCGTAGCGATGCGCGGCACGGAAATTTCCGAGATTGAAGAGCCGATGAAGATGGCGAATAGAGGGTGGTAAGCCGCTATGAAAAGCGCTCTCAAGAAGCTTTTGCCCCAGTCTGCGCTTAATGCCGTGCGCGCTTTGCGTGATGGACGCGCTGTTAAGGCTCTGGTGCCTCTCGATTTTGCAACAGAGAATTTAAAACCGGCGAACAGCATTGAGTTTTCATCCATTTGGGCAGATGAAGATATTGCCGCATGCTGGCAAAAAGATCATGCCGCTATTTGTGAGATCTTTCCCGAGCATGAAAAATGGGGTGGTATTAATCCCGGCGACCGGCGTGCACTTTATCATTTGATCAGCGCACTAAAGCCGCAAAATGTTCTGGAAGTTGGCACACATATCGGCGCTTCTAGTGTCTATATCGCTAAGGCCATGTCTCATTACGCGGACCATTCTGCATGTTTGACAACCGTCGACATTCTGGATGTGAACGACCCCAAAACGGGCGCGTGGGTTGAGCTTGGAATAAAGCGCTCGCCACGGGAAAATCTCGAAGCGTTGGGCTGCGGGGAATTGTGCGATTTTGTCGTGAATTCGGCGCAAGGCTATATGGCGGATCAGGCTGACAATGGCGGACGCCGGTTTGATTTTATATTTCTTGATGGCGATCACACGGCCAAGGGCGTTTATCATGAAATGGCGCTGGCGCTGAAAATTCTGAAGCCCGGCGGGGTGATTTTGCTGCATGATTATTATCCGGATGGGCGGGCGTTGTTCCGGGACGGGAATATTATATACGGGCCGTTTAAGGCGCTGGAAAGTGTGCGGGGTCAAGCGCCGAATGTTACGGTCAAACCGCTGGGCGCGCTTGCCTGGCCGACAAAGCAAGGGTCAAGCAAAACCTCTTTGGCGTTGGTCATGCAGAGCGCCGGTGAAGATGGCGAATAGAGGTTGGCACAAATATTATTGACATAATCTTTAATTTTGTTCATATTGCTTCAAACTTGCACTAGAGAAAGGAAACAACCATGCCTACACGAACGGATGAATTTTCTAGTATTGAAAGAATTGGAAAAGCCCTCTATATCCACTGGACTTCTTCAGCATACCCTGAAGGCTCTATGGAGCCTGTAGGTTGGTTTGAGGACGAAATGTTAAAAATGAGAAGAACCGGTGCCGATATTCCCCCACAAATGGAACTTGCTGAATCGGCACTTGATAAATATTATCAAGCGCTCTGAAATCGTATTTTATCACAGGTTTTAAATCCCCGCTCTTGCGGGGATTTTTATTTTCTGTATAAGGGCGTTCATGACCCAACAAAAACCCATCATTGGTTGTCTGGCCCTGCAAGGGGCAGTGGAGTTGCACCGGCCGCATGTCGAAGCTTGTGGAGCGACCTTTAAGGCCGTAAAAACACCTGCTCAATTTGAAGAGGTTGACGGGTTTATCCTGCCCGGCGGGGAAAGCACGACGATGCTTAAGCTGATTGAGAGGTTTGATCTGTGGGATGTTCTGGCCAAACAGTTTGCCAAGAAGCCAGTGTGGGGGATATGTGCCGGGTCGATTTTGATGGCGGAAACAGTCCTTGTTTCCCTTCCCTCGTCATCCCGTTGGCGCGCTTCATCAGAAGCGCTTGCACCCCCGCTTTCGCGGGGGCAGGCTTTGGGATCCGGTAAAGATGAGCCGCAGAGCGGCTCGCATATGGATCCCCGCCGTTTAAGCGTTCCTTCGGAACGCCGCGGGGATGACCGGCCTGTTTTACAAAAATCTTTCGGCTTGTTGCCGATCACAGTGCAGCGTAACGGTTATGGCCGCCAGATTGATAGCCATCATGCGCTGATTGACGGGTATGAGGTTTCGCTGATCCGGGCGCCGGTAATCACGGCAGTAGATGACAGCGTCGAAGTGCTGGCCCGTCATGAAGACACGCCGATTTGGGTAAAGCGCGGGGCGTATATGGCCAGCACGTTCCACCCGGAACTGACGCAGGATTTTCCTTCGCCGATGCATAAAGCCTTTATAGAAATCGTGCGCTCAAGCGTTCAAAGCGCGAGCTAAAGGCTGGCGGGAGAAAAGGCGGGTGTGCCCGGCTGCGCGGTATTATGCACCGCGACAGCATTTTGCGCCCATTCCGGCATATTGCGATCAAGCTCCTGACCGAACAGGTCTTCGGCCAGTGATGGCGGCTCTAAAGTCTCTATTAATTCAGGGTGTTGTTTGAAGGCATCGGGATAGGCCGCAACGAAATCTGCGTAATGTTCCTGCACTTCAACCTCATGCCCAATGATCGAGACATCCAGATTGGCCTGCAATTGATGCATTCTGAGTATGCCTTCATAGTGATCCAAAGCGCCGTCTGGTAATTTACCATCCACAACCGCTTCATAGGCTTTTTCACGTAAATCGGAGGCTTCGGCGCGGGCGATCATGAATGTTGCTGCCGTCCCGGCGAGGGGGATGAATTTAAATGTACGCCCTAATACCCTCGGGGCCACATCTATTGCAATATCAAATGCTTGCCCCAAACGTGCCAGAGGTCCGACTTTCATGATATGGCCAAATTTTTCTGTGAAAGCTTCTTGTAGGGCCGGTAGCCCGCCGGACTTCACCTCAAGAAAATTATCGCCCAATTGCGCCTTCCATGAAGCAAGCTTATTATCAAAATAATCAGGATATTTTTCGAGATCGGGCCGGTGAATCGTTCCGCCGGATTTGGGTTCTATCGCGATAAAGACATTATCACGGTCATTGTAAAAAGAGATATGGCTTCCATCTTTACTTGTTATGAAAGCCCGCGTTTCAGGATCATTAAGAGTTGCATGGATAAAATCTCGAAGTTGATCCGCATTTTCCACACCAAATTCGGCAAATTCGTTATAACCGTTTCGCGTGCCGCGCACATGCCCCTCATGCGCATGATCTAAAAAGCGTTCAACCGCTTGCTCTATCGTGGTTTTTTCACTCATTACATACCCTGCCAATAGTATAGTGCAGGGGCGTAAAGAAAGTTTTAAGATTTTTGAGCTAAATCATAGGCTTGATCAATATCATGCTCTATTTTTTCAAGCTCTTCACGGGTAAAAGTTTTTTTAGAAAAGCTATTAAATCGTTCAATACCCATCCCGCGAATGGCCAAATTTAAAATATTACGTATGTAAAACAGTTCCATATCGTGAAAAACCCAACTCTCCTGATCGGTCTTTTCAAAACGTTCGGCCAAGGCGAGCAAATGCTCTGAATCCATCTCACATGCGACAAAGTCAAACTCATGACATGCCCGCATAATCGCCGCGAGCTTTGTTAGCTCTTCGGGCGTTGTGTTGACCAAAATCATATCGGCGTCTTTGTTTACGAATTCCATGAATGGCCAGCCTTTGTATGTTCTTATGCGATAACCTATCAGACAAACCGCAGAGCTATGCAAGATGCCTGAGTTCATCAATTTTTTTTAATTGTGCCCACATGTCCACTATCTCTTGCTCTGTAACATTATTAAAATAATGGGATGAAGAACGACACTCGTCTCCAAGGCTGCGGGCAAATATAAGAATATTATAGAGATAGAGTATCTCTAAATCATGAAAAACCCAGCTATCCTGTTCTGCCTTATCAAGACGATCTGCGAGATCTAACAGATCGTCACTGTCCATTTCACACAAAACAGGGTCATAGGAATGACACGCCCGCATAATCGCCGCGAGCTTCTTAAGCTCTTCGGGTGAGGTGTTCACTAAAACCATATCGGCGTCTTTGTTAACGAATTCCATGGATGCCAGCCTTTATTTATTCTCTGCAGTATAGCGTAATCGCATGTGATTGACACCTCTTGTTGAACCCCTTACAAACGCCTTTATGATTAAGTATATCTCAACACGTGGAGGCGGTGAGCCGCAAACATTTGAACAAGTTCTGCTGAGCGGGCTGGCGCCTGATGGCGGGCTGTATGTGCCGGAAAGCTGGCCGCGGCTTGATCTGGGCGCGCTGAAAGGCAAGCCTTATGCCGATGTGGCCATAGAGGTGATGTATCCGTTCGTAGAAGGTTCTTTGGCTCGCGATGAGTTTGCGCAAATCGTGCGCGAAACTTATGGGCCGGAATTCTTTCGCCACAAAGATGTCGTGCCGTTACACCCTCTGAAAGACAATCACTATATTCTGGAGCAGTTCCACGGGCCGACGATTGCGTTTAAAGACGTGGCGTTGCAATTGCTGGGACGTTTATTTGATGCGGTTTTGAAAAAGCGCGGTGAGCATATCACGATTGTCGGGGCAACGTCGGGAGACACGGGCAGCGCGGCGATTGAAGGGTGCAAGATTTCGGATCAGCTGGATATTTTTATTCTGCATCCGAAGGGGCGCGTGTCCGACGTGCAACGCAGGCAGATGACAACCGTGCTGGGCGAGAATGTGCATAACATCGCGCTGGATGGGTCGTTTGATGATTGCCAGAACATGGTGAAGGCGATGTTTGGGGACAGCGAATTTCGCAAGGACATGAATCTGGCGGCGGTGAATTCGATCAACTGGGCGCGGGTGATGGCGCAGATCGTTTATTATGTGACCAGCGCGCTGGAGCTGGGCGCGCCCGAAACAACCGTGACTTACGTCGTACCGACGGGGAATTACGGCAATGTATTTGCGGCCTATTGCGCGCGCAAGATGGGCCTTCCGATCGCGTTGGTCGTGGCGACGAATGAGAATGATATCCTCACGCGCTTTTTCGAAAGTGGAGAGATGAAAGCGGAAGGGTGCGTGGCGACGATTACGCCGTCGATGGATATCGAGATTTCGAGTAATTTCGAGCGCTATCTCTTTGATCTGGTCGGGCGGGATGCATCGCGCTTAACCGAGATGATGCGCCGCTTTAAGGACAGCGGGCATTTTGAAGTTTCGCCGGAATTGTTAGAAAAGGCGCGCAAAGATTTTACAGCCGGGCGCACGGATCAAAGCGAGACGCTGGCCACGATCAGCCGCGTTTATGAGGAAACGGGATACATTCTTGATCCTCATACGGCGGTGGCGATGAAGGTAGCGTTGGATATTGGCGGTGATGTGGATGGGCCGGTGGTGACGCTGGCCACGGCGCATCCGGCGAAATTCCCGGATGCGGTTGAAAAAGCGATTGGCCAGCGCCCTGCCCTGCCCGATCATCTGGCTGACCTGTTCGCGCGCGAAGAGCGGCTCGATGAATTGCCCAATGACATTAAAGTCGTGCAAGATTTCGTCCGCACCCATTCGCACGTTAAACAGCGGGCGGCTTAAAAAACATTTGACATAATATTAATATTTTGTTAAATTATCTCCTGTTTTTAACGGAGAGCGCTACATGGGGAAATTGGGCACACGATTCAAAGAGATTTCATCGCGCATATCAGCGCGATTCAATGATTATATTTCACAAAGTAAGCTGTCTAACGGCATTAGCGTCTCAACCCAGAAACGTTTCACATCAGATCAAATCGATTTTTCCGTTTGTATCGGTAGTGGCAGTTTTGATGACCCTTTAGATAAAGAAGGAATCGCGCATTTTTTGGAACATGTGATTGTAATGCAAGATGGCGCACAACGAAAATTTGAGGAGCGCGGTGGTTACGTAGGAGCATCTACATCTGCAAACTTTATTGAAATTAGCGGACACATACAAAATTCTTCTGAAAATTTGGCGTTTGTTACTAATTTTTTAAAGCAGGCACTGACAGATGAAATAGAAGAAAATATCTTCGCCCGTGAGCAAAAGCGCATACGCAATGAAGTCAATGCTCGGAACGATAGGGCAGAATTTGTCTCTGCTCAGATATTAAAACATGCTTTTGACACTAAACGCTTCTATGCCAATATCGGAGGAACCTCGGAGCAGGTTCAAACATATACGGTTGACGATGTTAACGCATACAAACATACATGGATGTGCGGTGATAACATCCATATTGCGATGACTGGCGCGTTAAGCCATGCAGACCTTCATGATGCGCTTGAAAACGTTTTGGGATGTTTGCCACAACACTTAGAACAACCGAGGCAGCAGCACCAATTCCGGCCTGTACGGCACGGGGAGGATCCGGGACACGTAAACCAATTATACTTTTCATTCGCCTTCCCCGAAAAGCTGATTAGCGTTGATAATCAATATGTCGCACAGCTTTCCGCACGCGTTCTGAATAATGCCTTACGAGACAAACTTATTTATGAAGATGGCGATGCCTATGAGACATCTAACTTCCATCTCGGTTATAGTAATAGAGACGGATTGGCTATTATATCGGGGGATTGCCTGCCTGAAGATGGCGGAAAAATTGTGACCTCGATTCGGAATATCCTAGCTGAACAAGGTACCGGAAATATTGAGCCTCATTTGCTGAAACGTGCGCAATCTAAATTGTTGAACGATGTCCGCGCGTGGGAATATCCCATTACGGGTGGGGCGCACAGCCCGAGCGGCATGACTCAGAAAATGGCTGATTTTGGTTTTATATCTTCCGTGCATGAAGACAAAAAACGTGTTGAGGCCGTTACGATGCAAGATGTTCGCGGCCATTTACAAAGCGTTCTTTCTCAAATACCGGCGATTATTACCTATGGTGATAGCGCGAAATTTGATGAATCCCTGCCGGATTTTTACAGTAAACTGTATCCAGAACACGAACTATCATAATCCTTGTCTTATCTTCCTTACTCCTTTATCCCTATTTGCTATGAAAACAATACAGACAACAACACTTCCCAATGGCCTGCGGATCATTACCGACCATGTGCCGAGCATGCATTCAGTGGCGCTGGGCATCTGGGCGGGTGTAGGGACGCGGCATGAAAACCTCGCGCATAACGGTGTGGCGCATATGGTTGAGCATATGCTGTTTAAAGGCACGAAGGAGCGCAATGCGCTGCGGATTGCCGAGGAACTGGAGAATGTTGGCGGATCTATGAATGCCTATACGGGGCGCGAAGTAACCAGCTATCACGTGCATTTACTGGCCGAAGATACGCGGTTGGGGCTGGATGTGATGTGCGATATGTATCTGAACTCGACGTTGCCCGAAGATGAGATCGAGCGCGAGCGCGAAGTGATTTTGCAGGAAATCGGGATGTGTAACGATACGCCCGATGATCTGGTGTTTGATGTTTTTTCCGAAACAGCTTATCCGGAACAGGCTCTGGGCGCGCCGATTTTGGGCCGGGCGCATAATATTGAGGCCATGAATCAGGACCATCTGCGTGGTTATATCGACCGGTTTTACACGCCCGCCAACACAGTGGTTTCGGCAGCTGGCGCGGTTGATCATAATGCATTTGTGGCACAGGCGGAGGAGGCCTTTGCTGATAAAGCGGTTTCGAAAGCCTGCACTTATGAAGCAGCGGCCTATAAAGGTGGAGAAACGCGGCTGAATAAGGATCTTGAGCAAAGCCATTTCATTCTCGGCTTTCAGGGGCTTGGCCGTCATGAAGACGATTATTACGCTGCGCAAGCGCTTTCGACGGTGCTGGGCTCAGGCATGTCTTCGCGCCTGTTCCAGGAAGTGCGGGAAAAGCGCGGGCTGGTCTATTCGATTTTTTCCTATCACAGCGGTTATCAGGATAATGGCACATTCGGGATTTATGCCGGGACCGGGCCGGAAAAACTGAATGAGATTATTCCAATTGTTTGTGATGAAGTGCTGAAGGTTGGCAGCGATGTCAATGAGGAAGAACTGGCCCGCGCGAAATCGCAACTTAAAGCGGGGTTGTTGATGGGGAGAGAATCGATGATGACCCGCGCCGATCAACAAGCGAAATGTCTATTGTTCCGTAATAAGGTTTTTGATTTGGAAAGTCTGACGGGCGCTATTGAGAAAATTGACAGGGCGGCGATTGCGCGGGTTGCCGAAAAAATATTTTCTACAAAGCCGACGTTTGCGGCGCTGGGCCCACTTGAAAATCTTGAAGCGTTTGAACAGATTCAAGAGCGATTGGCTGCCTAAAAAATGTTGCTCAGTTTTAAAAAACAAGACACTGAGTTTCCCGATATTTCACTGCAATGCGCGCGCGTTTTGATGCGTCCGCCCACTTTGGCCGACTGGCCGGAATGGGCAAAAGTACGCGCGGCGAATCAAGATCATATTCAGCCCTTTGAGCCACAATGGCCGAGCGAACCGTTTACCCAAGACCTTTTTAAACGCCGGCTGGCGCGACAATCGCGTGAATGGGAATTGGAGCATGCCAATGCGTTTTTGATTTTTAAGCGCGACGATGGCCAATTGATCGGCGGGATGAATATCAACAATATCTGCCGGGGCGCCGCGCAGTATGCTTCTTTGGGGTACTGGATTGATCAAGATCATGAGGGTCAGGGCTATATGGCGGAAAGTCTTACGCTTACTTTGCGTTATTGTTTTGAAACGCTGGGGCTGCACCGGGTGAATGCGTCGTGCCTGGCGCATAATATGCGCAGCCGTAATGTGCTGGTGAAAGCGGGTTTTCAGGAAGAAGGCAGGGCCGAGAAATATCTGCAAATCAACGGGCAATGGCAGGACCATATTTTATTCGGCCTGCCGATTGAGCATTGGGAAGATGATGAGATTTCGTAGATTTTCAAAAATAGTTTGCCGCGTCAGGCCTTACGGCCTTCCTCGCAATGACAATGTTTTACAATTAGGCGCGACCCATTTCACCCGAAAGTAATGCCGGATCAAAGCCAAGCTTGTGCACGGCATGTTCCCATTTTTCTTCGGCTTTGTCTGTAAAGATCAGCGCGGGATCGGGCTGTGAAACAAGCCAGGCATTTTGTTGTAACTCGGCTTCAAGCTGGCCGGGTGTCCATCCGGCATAGCCCAAAATGAACAGCGCCTGATCCGGGCCTTCGCCCTTGGCCACGGCCTTAAGTGCATCGGTGGTGCCGGTGATGCTGAAATCCTCATCAACCTGCACGGTATCTTTTTGCTGAAATTCGTTGGAATGGAGCAAAAATCCGCGCGCAGTTTCAACAGGCCCACCGTTTAAGACAGGGAGGTTCAAGTCTTTGGCCTCGATTTCAATATCGGATTCAATGCCGAGTTGTTTGAGCAGATCATCGAATTTCAACGCAGGCACGGGGGCATTGATTACCAGCCCCATAGCGCCATTTTCATCATGAGCGCATAGATAAATCACAGCGCGGTGAAAGCGTGGATCGCCGATTGTCGGCATGGCCAAGAGCAGCTTTCCGGTTAGATAACCCGTTTTTGTTTCTGTCATTGCCTCCCTCTTCGTTTGCCTCGCATGTACAAAAAGATTATCTTTAAAGGATAGGGTTCACATTAACAGGAATGAGCGCTTCGATGCCAAAGTTTTTTATTTTTCTGATTGTTTTTGCTTTTGTAATGCCTGCATGGGCTTCGGATTGGGTGGATGGCGAGCATGTGCGCGCACGGCTGGCGGCTGTTCCTGATGGTGGGAACGGCGTGGCCATGCTGGAAGTCGAATTGGAGGATGGCTGGCATACATATGGGCAGGATCCGGGTGATGCGGGTTTGCCGCCGCGTTTTGAGTGGGAAGGTTCAAGCAATCTTAAAGACGTTGAGATTGAATGGCCTGAGACATTTGAAAAACGCGAGATGGATATGTTCACGGTGAATGCGTATGAAGGCACTATTCATTTCCCGTTGGCAATCACGCCGGAAGATGCGCAAGGTGATGTGGCGCTTAAACTGGGTTTGAAGCTTATGGTATGCAAGGATATTTGCATTCCAAGCACTGTTGATTTGGCGCTGGATTTGAAAGCGGGGCTAGTGGCACCTTAACTCCAACTATAGATGAAGAAAAATATCCAGATTTTGTAAAGACAAAAGAATCAGAAACCCCGGCGGAAGCCGGGGCCCATGGGATGGAAGCCGCAATTCTCTATAGACCCCGGATCAAGTCCGGGGTTTCGTATCTTCTTGATACAAAACAATCGTTATCCATAGCTGAGGTGCTTAGAAATTTCTTCGTAAACTTTGAGTGTGCGCGCGACAACGCTTTCGACGTCAAAATCGCGCGCGGCTAAATCATGGCTGACGCGGCTCATCGCTTCTAAACGCGGTGGGTCTTCGAGCAGCGCCTGCATCGCATCGGCGCATGCCAGCGCATCTTTGACCGGCACCAGCAGGCCGTTGACACCCTGCTCCACAGCTTCGCGGCAGCCTGGATGATCGGTTGTGACAATTGCGCGGCCCGTGGCGGCGGCCTCGAGCAAGACTTTGGGCACACCTTCGCCGTAATAGGATGGATAGCAAATCAGGCTGGCGGATTGGTAAAGCGCGGGCATATCAGTGACTTTGCCGAGCCATTCTACTTCGCTGCCGGCGAGCATCGCTTGCATTTCCTGTTTTGAAATCGCGCTAGGGGTGGTGGCGCTTAGCCCACCGGCGATTTGAAAGCGCGCATTGATGCCACGTTGTTTGAGGATATTTGCGGCCTCGATAAACACCGAGACGCCTTTTTCATGGATAAGGCGGGTGGGCATGAGCACGATGGGCCGTTCGTTTTCCGGCAGCGGCGTTAAGGGGAATTGTTGTAAATCGACGCCTGAGCTGCGGATTAATGTGCAGCGCTCGGCAGCGGCAAAACCACGGCGGATCATCAGCGCCATATCATCAGGATTTTGGAAGATCAGATGCGCGCGTTTATGTTTGAGAGCGAGTTTTAAAAACGGGCCAATGAGCGCGCGCAGGATTTGCGGCTTTGCGCCCTGCCCTGAAAAGAGATAGCCCAGCCCAGCCAGCGTATGGACGACCTGAACATCTTTATGAAACCTTGCAGCGAGGCCGGCGAAAAAAGCATATTTCAGTGTGATTGCGTGAATGATCGCCGGATGATCGCGTTTGATGATTTTATGGATGGCCCAGATAATTTTGGCCGGGCCGGATGGTGGGAGTTCACAGCCTGTGAAATGTTGCGGAGCGAGGTTTTTATCGGTGTTCGCGCCGGTAACTGCGACGCTGACATCCCAGCCTTTTACTTGCGCGCCTTTGGCCAGCGGCAAGCGGTGCGACCAGAACCAGTCGATGTGATTGATGACGAGGAGGAGTTTTTTGTTCATAGGTTAAAGAACCACAGATGAACACGGATGAACACGGATTTTTTACCCCCACAAATTTTTACACCCCCACGATCTATATACACCCCCACCCAAACCCTCCCCCTCAAGGGGGAGGGGTAAGAGGGGAAACCCTCCTAAGGGGGAGGAAAAAAGAGGGGGACCCTACGCTTCCGCCTTTGCTGCTGCGCAGCTTCGGACGGACAGGCAAGGGAGAGGGATACATGTAAGCACGGCGTGGGAATTTCAGGCGGCCTTTTTATGATCTTGTTTTTTATCCTGAAATTCGCATTCGATCATTTCTTCCAGCCCGTCATGCAGGGAATATGGCGCGGTGAAGCCAGTTTCGGTGAGCTTATCGGCATTGACGATGGTATCGGCGCAGAATTTTTTAATTCGGATTGAGCTGATCGGGAATTTTTTTCCGGTGATTTTGGCGGCGACATCAAACACGCTGCCGCCAAGCAGGCCCAGCGCATAGGGCATTTGCGGCCCCATTCCATCATAGCCCAGCGCGCCGCGGATGGAGGCGACAAATTCACGCATATTCAGGTCCGGCTTGTCAGCGTAGTTATAAAGATGTGTGCCCGCTTTCAAGCCCAAAGCGTGATGCAGGAAGGCGGCGACATTGCCAACATAGGCGATGGATTTGCGGTTGTGGCCATCGCCGATCATGATGAACCGACCGCTGGCGATCTGATTCATAAGGGTAAAGATGTTGCCGCGATTGCCGGGGCCGAATGTCGCGACGAGGCGGATCATGGTCAGGCTGCGCGCGGAGTCCTCCTTTGCCCAAGCTTCAAAGGTTTTCTCGCTGTCCCATTTTGATTGCCCATATGGATTGAACGGAGCAGGAGGATGGTCTTCGGAGGAGCCTTTTTTTGGATCAGCCGGGACGAGCGGATAGACCGCAACTGAGCTGGTGAAAATGATGCGGTTGATATTGTGTGCTTTAGCAGCATCGATCACATTCTGGCCGCCGGTGACATTAACGTCTGTGTAGAGCGAGAGCGGCGAGACATCGTCGCGGTGTTCGGCGGCGAGATGGTAAATGGCACCCGTGCCCTTCAGAGCTTTGGTGAGGGCCTCCTTATCGCGAATATCGGCAATGACGCTATCATCCGGGAAGATTTCCGATTTTTTGAGGTCGATCAAAACCAGTTCATGGCCATCGTCTTTGAGACGCTTTGCCAAAACGCTGCCAATAAATCCTGCCCCGCCTGTAATTGCTATTTTCATCTCGCTACTTCCATTTGCCCTTGCACATCGTTACTCATCGCTCACGTAATAAATATACGCTTCGCTCTTCGTGCCTTGTGCAAGAACAAAGCGAAGCAGCGATCATGCGTTTTTATCATCATATTTGCGCTAAAGAAAGATTGTTCACATCCAACGTTTATGCCAGGCCTGAAACATCAAAATACACCAGAGTGCATCACCATTTGCGCCCTGCCTGTCCTGATGCGTTTGCCAAAGCATACGTACTGCCTTTGTGTCCAAAAGTCCCTCTTCGCGCAGATGTTTTTCGTCAAGCAGGCTTTCAGCCCAATCACGAAGATCACCGCGCAGCCAATCACCAACCGGCATGTTGAACCCCTGCTTGGGACGTTCAAAGAGTTTTTCAGGAACGTGGCGCCCTAGAACCTGACGCAACAACCACTTACCTTGCCCGCCACGGATTTTGACATTTTCCGGCAAGGCCCAGACATAGTCAAATATCCGCGTATCGAGCAATGGCGCACGGGCTTCCAAGCCATAGGCCATGGATGCCCGGTCAACTTTGGTGAGGATGTCGTGTGGCAAATAGCCGGTCGCGTCCCAGAACATCATTTTTTCGGCAAAGGAGAGTTCGACGCCGGGCAGGCTGAGTTCTTTTTGGTAGTCTCCCAGCGCGCCTTTACCAATCAGGCGGCGATAGATGTCTTCTTGTGAGCTGAGCGAGAGAATGTCTGCGACTTTGTGGAGTTTAACGCCTAATTGCGGGTGTTTGCGGTTTAGCTGGTCCAGTGAATTGACCGGCATGCGAGCGATTATATTGGATAAGCCGATGCGTAAAATACGGGGCATTTTGTGCATGTTTTTCCAGATTTTGGGGCCCTGAACATGGCGGCTATAACCACCCAGCATTTCATCGCCGCCGTCACCAGACAGCGCGACGGTGACGTCTCGCTTCGCAA
>JACKIT010000014.1 GCA_020638335.1 Rhodospirillales bacterium | reverse complement strand
GGCATGGTAAAGACTGCATTGCCCATGCCATCTTCCTTCACTTCAGCGCTTCCGCGAATTTCTTCAAAAATATCGCCATCACGCTTGCGTTGCGAGGTAAAATTCAAGCTTGCACCATCATAGGGTTCATAGGTTGAAAAATTGCTGGTAATGCGCATCGGCGCGCTATCAGCATATTCATAAAGGATATTAAAACGGTGATTGGTGGTCCAGGCATCGCAGGACGACTGCCATTCATAAAACATTTGACCAGAGATGTTGAGAATTTGCGAACCGCTACGCACCCCTGCCAGTTTAATATCGTACAGCGCCTTGTGTGGCTGAAAACCTAAGGCTTGCGCCTTATCTTGAATTTCAGTCGCGTGGACAGACGTGGAAACAATCAGAAATGTGAATATCAGGGACAATATGCGCATGGGGCTGCTTTCTTGACAGTGCAGCGTAATCATAGCAAAGGGATGTGTATGGGCAAAGAGCTAATCATGCGTGATCTTACCACCGATCAATTTAATGCATCCCAAACTTGATTTGGAATCTCCTTCGGGTAGATCCTGACTTTCGTCAGGATGAAATTTGTAGATACCCCCCGGGTAAACCCGGGGGCCCTGCCTGCAACCAATGGATCCAGTTTGTTTAAGCTTGCTGCGCAAGCCAACGGGATGACGTCAGAAAATATTCCGAAAACGATTCCTCCACAAAAAGATAAATGGGGACAACTCTGAGTGCGACTCGGCGGATAAATTGACGAATCTCTTATTCCTCTGATATTTCTAAAAGAGTCAAGGCTTGTTCATAAGCCTGTTTTCGAATCCAGAATCGATTCTCACATCGCTGCGTAACCAATTGTTCTGAATCAATAAAGGGACTCAAGACGTTGAGCCACTATCCTGTCATGCTGAATGAAGTTCTTTCAGTGCTATCTCCTGTGGATGGCGGGGTTTATGTTGATGGCACCTTTGGTGCGGGCGGGTATGCAAGGGCGATCCTGGATGCTGCCGATTGTACTGTTGTGGCCATCGATCGCGACCCGGACGCGGCCAAACGTGCGGATAATTTGAGCAAGGATTATGCGGGGCGCCTCATCTTTCTGCGGGGCTGCTTTGGCGATGTTGAAAATCTGTTGGCTGAAGCTGGCATCGGCAAGGTGGATGGCTTCGTGCTCGATCTTGGGGTGTCGTCCTTCCAGCTTGATCAGGCTGAGCGAGGCTTTTCTTTCCGCGAAACGGGCCCGCTTGATATGCGAATGGACCCGGAAAGCGGGCCCAGTGCGGCTGATCTTGTCAATTCTGCCGATGAAAAAGAACTGGCGGATCTGATCTATAAATATGGCGAGGAACGCAAATCCCGCCAGATTGCCCGGCGCATTGTTGAGTTGCGCCGCGCGGCGCCGATCGAGACCACCGGCCAGCTTGCTGATATTATCCGTTCCTGCGTGCCGAAAAGCCGCGATGGAATTGATCCTGCGACCCGGACGTTTCAGGCGTTGCGTATTGCGGTGAATGATGAATTGGGCGAGCTTGAGCGCGCGCTGGATGCAGCGGAAAAGATCTTAAAGCCTCACGGTAAGATGGTTGTAGTGTCCTTTCACTCGCTCGAAGACGGGCTTGTAAAGCGCTTTTTCCGTGCGCAAAGCGGCGGCGAGAGCGTGTCGCGCTATCTACCGCAAACCGATACCGCTCCGGTCAAATTCAAGCTGCTGACTCGAAAGGCTGTAAAACCCGCCGCACAGGAAATTACCGAAAATTCCCGCTCTCGCTCTGCCCGTCTGCGCGCTGCGGAATATATCGGGGGTGCGTTATGAAGCTGCTCAAGCCCCGCACGTTTGTAATTTTCGCGCTGGCCGGACTGGCTGGCGCCATACTGCTCCACACCTCGCAAAATGTTCAACATGCTCAGGAGCGTCTTGAGGCGCTGGAGCAATCGGTTCAGCGTGAAGAAGAAAAAATCCGCATGCTGAAAGCTGAATGGGAAACGCTCAATCGCCCTGAACGCCTCGAGCGTTTGGCCAACGAGTTCCTTGATTTGGTGCCGCCATCACCTGATCAAATGACCGGCAAGGAGGTGCATCTCCCTGAATCTGTTCCCTCTGAGTTTGTGCTGCCGGAAGTTGAAAGCGCGTCCTCTCCGGTCTTGCAGCCGGTTGTTCTGCAGCCTCCTAAACCACAAGTAAAACCGAACTTCCCCCCTCCCTTGAGGGAGGGGGTTAGGGGGAGGGTGTCTGAATTTTCATCAAACACCCCCGCCACTTCCACCCCCCTCAAGGGAGAAGGAGATTCTGTTAAAGCCTTTGAGGACCTCATCAATGAACTCGGAGACGCGCCATGATCTTTTCCCAGCGTTTACGCCGAAATACAGTCAAAATTGAAGGAGAGCGTAGTTCGGCGCTGGACCTTGCGCGCGGGCGTCTTGCTTTAATGAGTGGGTTTTTCATCCTTGTCTATATGGTGTTCGCCGTGCGCGCCTTTGATCTGGCGATTATTCAGGGGCGTGCCATTGCACCCGATAACGGGCAGATTGCTGAAAACAATATACCGAATATAAACGGCGAAACGCCGCGCCGTGCCGACATTACTGACCGCAACGGTGCGTTGCTCGCCACCACACTCAAAACCGCCTCACTCTACGCTGACCCCCACTTGGTCGCCGATGCGGATGCAGCTGCCAAAAAGCTGGTGAAAATTTTCCCTGATTTGAAATATGGCGATGTGCTTCAAAAACTGCAAAGCCATAAACGCTTCGTCTGGCTCCAGCGCAACGTAAGCCCTGATCAGCAATATCAGGTCTTGCAAATCGGAGAACCGGGGCTTGAGTTTGAGGAGGGCTATAAACGTTTTTACCCGCAAGGGGCGCTGACCGCGCATTTGCTCGGCTATGGTAATGTTGATGCGCAAGGGCTGGCCGGAATTGAGCGCAGTTTTAACAAACATCTCAGCGCCGGACACGATCTTAAATTAACATTGGATATTCGCCTCCAGCACGTGCTGCGCCGTGAGATGCTTAAAGCCGTGGGAGAATTTGAGGCTATCGGCGCAGCTGGCGCGATCATGGATGTCACCACGGGAGAAATCCTTGCCGGTGTCTCTTTGCCCGATTTTAACCCGCATGATCCGGGCCACGCCGATAAAGATGCAATTTTTAATCGCCTGACCCTGGGGGCTTATGAACTCGGATCTGTGTTTAAGATCTTTTCCACCGCCGCATTTTTTGAGGTGCACGATGTGCCGATGAGCACGACTTTTGATGCCAGCGAACCGATTAAAATCGGACGCCATACGATCCATGATTATCACGCTAAAGAGCGCATTCTCACCATTCCCGAAGTGTTCATGTATTCCTCGAATATTGGTTCGGCGCTTATGGGCCGCGCCGTCGGCACGGATGCTTTGCGCAGTTTCTATCATGATCTCGGCCTGTTAGACCCGCTCGATTTCGAGGTGCGCGAGGTCGCGCGCCCGCTTGTGCCTCATCCCTGGCGCGAGGTCAACACGCTCACAGCTTCCTACGGTCATGGCGTGTCCACCACACCGCTCCAGCTTGTCACGGCCGTATCCTCCATCGTTAATGGCGGCTATCTGGTAAAACCCAGCCTCGTCCTTGATGAGCAAAGCGATGAAGAAGAGTCTGGCGAAGATATTCGCATTGTTTCTGCTAAAACCGCCCAGCGTATACGCCAATTGCTCAGGCTTGTTGTGACCGACGGCACAGCCAAAAAAGCCGAAGTAAAGGGTTATCGCGTCGGTGGTAAAACAGGCACCGCCGAAAAAATTGTCGATGGCCGTTATGATAGCAAGAAAAAGATTTCATCCTTTGTTGGCGTTTTTCCAATGGATGAACCGCGCTATGCGGTTTTCATTATGGTTGACGAACCTAAAGGTCAAAAACATACCTGGAATTACGCTACTGGCGGCTGGGTTGCTGCGCCAGCCGTGGCGCGGGTAGTCGCCTCTATGGCTTCTATCCTTGGCATTTCACCGGCAGGAGATAATACACCTGAAAACCACTTCGGCGAGTCCTTGAAACAATTTGTCTCTACCGTCTCAACCTCCCCTCCCTTGGGGGAGGGGATAGAGGGGAGGGGGCGCGAATGACTCTCGACCTCTCCACATTGAAAGGTTTGACGCAGGACAGCCGCATGGTTCGGGACGGCTACCTGTTCGCAGCGCTGCCCGGCAGCAAAATGGATGGCCGTGATTATATACCTGCGGCGATTGAGCGCGGCGCGAGCGTAATTCTTGCTCCTGAAGGCACACAACTCCCACCGGGCGTAAAGAATGTCAAACTGCTCACAGATCCTAACCCGCGCCAGGCCCTTGCCAAATTGGCGGCGCAGTTTTATGCGCGTCAGCCCGCGCACATCGCGGTTGTAAGCGGAACAAACGGCAAAACCTCTACCGCGCTGTTTGTACAGCAGCTTTGGAATGCGGCCGGGCATAACGCCGCCTCTCTCGGAACACTCGGTGTGCGCTGCGCCGGGGTTGTAAAATCCGGCGCTATGACGACGCCCGGTCCCGTTGCGTTGCAGGCTGGGCTGGCCGATCTCGCCGCCGCAGGCGTGACGCATCTGGCGATGGAAGCTTCTTCGCATGGGCTGGATCAATATCGTCTTGACGGTGTGAATCTTGAAGCCGCCGGTTTCACAAATCTCAGCCACGATCACCTCGATTACCACGGCTCCATGGAAGAATATTTCGCCGCCAAAGCTCGCCTGTTTGAAGAGCTTCTCCCGGAAAACGGCGTGGCTGTTCTTAATGCCGACATTCCCGAATTCGAAAAGCTGCAGGCAATCTGCAAACGGCGCGGCGTAAAAATTTTGAGTTACGGCCACCATGGTAAAGACCTTAAAATTCTATCCGTTAAACCCGCCGGTCACGGGCAGGATTTGGAACTGGGAATTACCGGTGCTCATAAAGACATCACGCTTCCACTGGTTGGCGAGTTTCAGGTCATGAACGCGCTCTGCGCTCTTGGGCTGGTCATCGCAAATGACCCGGCGAAAAAAGAAACCTACATTGAAGCGCTGGAAAAACTTCAGGGCGCGCCCGGACGCCTCCAACGCGTGCCCGGTCATCCTAAGGGCGCAGTCTATGTCGATTACGCTCATACGCCCGATGCGCTGGAAAATATTCTTAAGGCCTTGCGTCTGCATACAAAAGGAAAGCTGGTTTGCGTCTTTGGCTGCGGCGGTGAGCGCGATAAGGCCAAGCGCCCGGTCATGGGGGAGGTTGCAGAGCAATACGCCGATATGACCATTGTGACAGACGACAATCCGCGCGGCGAAAATCCGGCGGAAATTCGCGCGGCCATTCTCAGCGGAGTTCCGGCTGCGCAGCAAATCGCCGATCGCCGCGAGGCTATCACTACGGCGATCAAGCAGCTCGAAATTGGCGATGTGCTGGTCATCGCCGGAAAAGGTCACGAACAAGGACAGATTTTTGCCGACCATACGACTCATTTCGATGATGTCGAAGAGGCCGGTAAAGCCATTGCGTATCTCAAACATCACACCCCAATTAAAGAGGAAAAAGAGAAAGCATAATGTTAGGAAGCAATACTTTGAACTGGAAGGCCGTGCGCCTCGCAGGCGTAACCGTGAGTGTCCAGCCAAGGCCCAGAACACCTTATTCGGTGCTTAAGGTCGGCGGGCTTATCGACACAGGAAACGCTCAGCAAACGGTAATTTTGCAAAACGCCCTGCCTTCCGAATGGGAAATCGATTTGGAAAATAAAGCCAAGTCTTCAAAAGGACTTTCGCTGCCGCGCCGGATCGCCAATCTCAACTGTATTTACACCGGGCGTTCCTTTGGCGTGGTTGCCGACGTCACCGACGCCGTGCGGGCCGTAACCCGCAATGCCAAGCTCGCCGCAATTGTCCCCGAAGTGGTCGCACCGGGAGATTTTATGATCTTTAAGCATGTCGGCCCACGCTTTCGCATTCGCTTTGCCGGCATGTTGCGTGCGGTTCCCGAAATGCGCTAGGGTCACTGTATAACTTAAGAATAGAAAGTCCTATAACCGTATGCTCTACCACCTCCTTTTTCCGCTGTCCGAACAGTTCATTCTCTTTAACCTGTTTCAATACCTGACCTTTCGCACCGGCGGAGCGATTATGACAGCGCTGCTTATCTGCTTTCTGATAGCACCACGCATGATTGGCTGGTTAAAGGCCAAACAAAAGGAGGGTCAGCCCATCCGTGAAGATGGCCCGGAGACACATCTTGCAAAGGCTGGAACCCCGACCATGGGCGGGCTGATGATTCTCATCTCTGTGACACTTTCAACGCTTCTCTGGGCGAACCTCACCAACCAGTTTGTCTGGATCGCTTTGCTGGTCATGGTTGGATATGGGCTGATTGGCTTCGGCGATGATTATCTCAAACTCACCAAGCGTAACACCAAGGGCCTGCCCGGAAAACTCAAGCTGGCCGCGCAAATCCTGATTGGTGGCATGGCCGCGCTGTGGATTATGAGCGCGCTGCCCAGCCATATTAACCAGCATATCGCGATTCCCATCCTCAAAGACATCTACATCTATATCGGCTTGCTGTTCATCCCCTGGGCCTTGTTGGTAATGGTGGGATCATCAAACGCCGTGAACCTGACTGACGGGCTGGACGGGCTGGCCATCGTCCCGGTCGCTATCGCCGCAGGCGTGTTTGGAATGATCAGCTATCTCGTCGGTAACGAAGTCTTTTCCGAATATCTACGCATCCCTTACGTCGTCGGCACCGGTGAACTTTCAATTCTCTGCGGCGCCCTCATCGGCGGCGCGATGGGATTCCTATGGTACAACGCCCCCCCGGCCATGATCTTCATGGGCGATACCGGATCGCTCGCGATGGGCGGCGTTCTGGGTACAATTGCAGTGATCGTCAAACATGAACTGGTGCTGGCCATCGTCGGCGGCCTGTTCGTACTCGAAACCGTTTCAGTGATTGTTCAGGTCGTATCTTTTAAACTCACCGGCAAGCGAGTCTTCGCCATGGCCCCGCTGCATCATCATTTTGAGAAAAAAGGTTGGTCAGAGCCGACAATCGTTATACGCTTCTGGATTATTGCATTTATTTTGGCATTGGTCGGCTTGGCCACGCTCAAGCTTAGATAGTGTATGATTGATTGTACAAAATTCGTTGAAACACTCAATGGCAAACCCGTAGCCGTATTTGGCCTTGGGCTTTCCGGTCTTTCAACCATTAAAGCGCTGGTCAAAGCCGGCGCAAAGGTGAAGGCCTGGGATGATCTTGCCGATACTCACGATGCGGCGAGTAAAATCGGTTCCGAAATTGTACATCTTGATCAAAAGAATTTGCAAGAATGTGCGTTGTTGGTTCTTGCTCCGGGCGTACCGCTCTTTTACCCACGGCCACATCAGGTTGTGATGACCGCGCGAAAGCTGGGTATGGAAATTATCAGTGATCTGGAAATTCTGCATCGCTGCAACCATGGTCGCAAAACCATCGGCATTACAGGCACAAACGGAAAATCAACAACCACCGCGCTGATCGGTCATATCCTTGAAAACGCAGGGCGCAGTGTCGCCACGGGCGGCAATATTGGACGTCCCGTGCTTGATCTGGATATGCCCAAAAAAGACGGTTTCTTTGTGCTCGAAATTTCATCTTACCAGATGGATTTATGCCCGACATTTACGCCCGATATTTCTGTGCTGCTTAACATTACCCCCGATCATCTGGACCGGCATGGCAATTTCAAAAATTATGCCGCCGCCAAAGAACGTATTTTCAAGGGAGAAGGCCTCGCGATTATCAGCCTTGACGATGAACCTTGCCGCCGGATTTACGAACGCATGATGGCCTACGAAACCGGGCAGCGCCGTGTACGCCCTCTATCTTTTGAAGGGCCTGTTGAAAACGGGGTCTTTGTTAAAGACGGGATCATGTTTGATGCACGCAAAGGAGAATCCCGCGAGGTTGGTTCGATAAACGGCTTTGCGTCGCTGCGTGGTAGCCACAACCACCAAAACGCCGCCGCCGCCTATGCAGTGTGTGCTTCTCAGAATGTCGCGCTGGAACCGGACATCATTCTGGAGGCGATGAAAACTTTTCCCGGCTTGCACCACCGTCAGTTTCAAACGCGCGTTATCAACGGCATCCCTTACATTAATGACAGTAAGGCCACGAATGTCGAGGCAACCAGCAAAGCGCTCTCGGCCTACCGCAATATCTATTGGATCGCAGGCGGTCGGCCCAAAGGGGATAATCTGGAGGACATTGCCTCTCTCATGCCCAATGTGCGTCATGCATTTTTAATTGGTGAGGCAATGGTCGCCTATGCGGGCTGGCTCGATCAATATTCGGTGCCCTACACGCTGTGCGGAGATCTGGAAAATGCAGTTAACGAAGCGCACGCTCTGGCGCAATCCGAGCGCGGACGTCCCGGCGGTGGTGGCGTGGTATTGCTATCTCCTGCATGTGCGTCTTTCGATCAGTTTAGCTCCTTTGAAGAGCGCGGCGAGCGTTTCACAAACTACGTCAATGCGCTTGATGAAGCGCAGGACCCAGCCGCCGGAGCCGCCGCATGAGCCTCTTTGCTCGCACCGATCAATCTCGTCTCGGCCAATGGTGGTGGACGGTCGATCGCGCCATGCTGGCCGCGCTCCTGACGCTGGCCGTATTCGGCATCGCCATGGTCGCCACGGCCAGCCCGCCCGTGGCCGAGCGCATCGGTCTGGGCAATTACCATTTTCTCAAACGCCATCTCGCCATTCTGGTTCCGGCAATAGGCATGTTAATCGGCTTTTCTTTTCTCAGCCAGCGCAATATCCGCAGGTTGGCCGCGCTCGCCTTTATCGGCAGTGCCATCGCAATGATCGCAGTGCTGCTCACCGGCATGGAGATTAAAGGCGCCCAGCGCTGGATTCATATTTTTGGTTTTTCTCTCCAGCCCAGTGAATTTATCAAGCCTGCGTTCGCAGTGCTGGCAGCTTGGTTTATGGCCATGCAAAAAGAAAAGGAAAAATTCCCCGGCAATGCCATCACCGCCGGCCTGTACTTCCTGACGATCACACTGTTATTGCTTCAACCGGATTTAGGCATGACCGTGATCGTCACCGCCATCTGGGCCGCGCAGATTTTTCTGGCCGGATTTCCTTTTCGCCTGCTCGCGGTCTTGCTGGTTCTGGGCATCGGCGGTCTTGTCACAGCTTATGCTGCATTTGACCACGTTCAAAGCCGTATTGACCGCTACCTGCACCCCGAAACTGGTGACACCTACCAGATCGATAAATCCCTGCAAGCCTTTCAAAATGGCGGCCTGTTCGGCACCGGGCCGGGGCAGGGAACCGTAAAAATGGGCCTGCCCGATGCGCATGCCGATTTCATTTTCTCCGTTGCCGCCGAAGAAATGGGGCTGGTCTTCGTACTGATTATTCTCGGCGTCTACGGATTTATCTTGCTGCGAGGGCTTAACCGGTTGATGGATTCGCATGATATGTTTGTGGTGCTCGCCGTGGGCGGGCTGCTCACGATGTTCGGTCTGCAGGCCTTGGTGCATATGGGCTCCAGCTTGCATTTATTGCCAACCAAAGGCATGACCTTGCCGCTGATAAGCTATGGCGGCTCGTCTTTGCTTTCCGTTGGTTTTTCGATGGGCATTGTGCTGGCGCTCACGCGGCGTAGTCGCCGCACCGGCATCTCCAAAGGCGGGCTGTCGCTGGCAACCTCGAAAACACAAGGGGTTGCGCCATGAGCGATCCATTGATAATACTAAGCGCAGGCGGCACCGGCGGTCATATCATGCCCGCCCAGGCTCTGGCGCTCGATCTCGTCTCACGTGGCTATCGCGTCGAGATGGTCACGGATTCGCGCGGTATGAAATATGCCGAGCTGTTTAAAGACATCCCTTTACACGAAATCAAAGCCGGAACGCTCGGCGCCGGGATCAAAGGCAAAATAAAAGGCGCGCTCGATTTAGGCTTGGGAATTTTTCAAGCCAAAGCGCTGCTTAAAAAGAAAAAACCCGCCATTGTCATCGGCTTTGGCGGCTACCCGTCTTTTCCCGCCGTATATGCGGCGCAGCGCCTTAAAATCCCTACCGTCTTGCACGAGCAAAACGCAATCATCGGCAAAGCCAATGAAATGCTGGCGCCAAAGGCTGCGCGCATTGCTTCGTCAACGCCGTCGCTACGCGGGCTGGAAGAGGCTGAAAAAATCCACACCATCTTTACCGGCAACCCGGTGCGCCCGGAGATCGCCGCGCTTTATACAAAGCCATATCCCAAACTCGAGCATGACGGAGAATTACGCATCCTGGTGATGGGCGGCTCGCTCGGGGCGCATGTGTTTAGCGAAGTCTTGCCCGAAGCGCTTGCCGCTCTTCCCGCCGATCAACGTGCCCGCCTGCATATAGTCCAGCAATGCCGTCAGGAAGATCTGGAAGAAACAAAAAAGCGCTATGACGAAGCCAAAATCAACGCGCATCTTTCCCCGTTCATTGATAATGTCGCCGAAGAATTGGAGCATTGCCACCTGTTTATTGGCCGTTCCGGTGCCAGCACTGTCGCGGAAATGAGCGCCGCCGGACGCCCGGCGATTTTCGTGCCCTATCCGCATCACAAAGACCAGCAACAAAAAATGAACGCCGAAGTCGTCTCTGATGCAGGCGGCGGATGGGTCATGGCCGAAAGTGGTTTTACTCCGGAGGCTGTCCTTGCAAGGATCGAAACTTTCCTGCAAAATCCGCAAGTTCTGTTTAGCGCCGCCGAAAAGGCCCGTGAATGTGGCCGCCCCGACGCCGCGCGTAAACTCGGCAATCTCGTCACCGCGATCATGAGCGGCTGGAACGAATAATTTTCATAAAAATATTGACATAATATTAATTTCAATGTAAAAGCATCCTCAGTTTTCGAATATTGAGGAGAACGTTATGAGTTTTAACATGAAAACAGTTGTGGGAATTCCGGCAGTGGGGGCAGCCTTTGCATTAATGTCCGGCTGTGCAACATCTTTATACGGAGATAAAGGGCAAGAGCTGACGATTGCTTTTGGAAATCCTGAAGGTGCGGAGAAAATTATCGCTATTGATCATCGCGTGGTCCGCATTCCTTCTTACGATAACGATGCGTTCTCAATTTACGGGGGAAAGGTCAAACAGGATACAGATGTTGGAATCAGTACCAAAGCGAGCATTGCAATAGAAGGTGAACAAGCTCAAGCTCAAGGTATGGGAAGATCCCCTGAGGTAGAGGCAGACAACCTTTACCATGCCGGTGGAGCAGGGGCGACCGCGACAATTTCAGGTGACGTGGATCAGCCTGAGGATCAGAGAATTTCTGTAAGCGAAGGGACAGGTGCGGCATCTTCTTCGGAAACACATAACATTGTTGTGGCGAACGGCGACTCTGATAGTAGTTTCTCTACCGTGAATTCGCCAGCTTATATGAATGTTGTTTCTGGTGAGGGAAAACTTGCCTGCCAGGAAACACTTTTAACGTTCAATGAAATCACAAATACCCTAAGCAAAGAAACACGCCTGACCGATGACACAGTGTGTCCGGATATGAAATATTACAAAAACCCCCAAGACTACAATTTCGAATTTGGTGGGATAACAGGTTGCTTTGCCTCTGCAAAAGTCTCGCCAGAAGAACTTAAGGCATCTCCCGATGAGCATGTGGCTGTCGCAGTAGACTCTGTCCCTGTTGCCCTATGTTATGAATATGCCCGGTAAAATATAAAAATCATCCCACGAAACCCCGGACACGCTCCGGGGTTTTTATTTTCAGCATTAAAACAGTGTTTTCCTTTGTCTGGCTTCATGGTTTTTGCTAGAACGATCCGTGTGTATCTGTGTTCATCTGTGGTCAAAAGGAAACAAACATGCATCGCGGCCTGCCCAAAGACATCGGCGCGCTTCATTTTATCGGCATCGGCGGCATCGGGATGAGCGGCATCGCTGAAATCCTGAATTCGCTGGGCTACACCGTCCGCGGTTCTGACATGGCCGAGGGCCCGAACGTAAAGCGCCTGCGCGAAACCGGCATTGAAATCAAAGTCGGCCACGCGCCCGAAAACCTCAAAGACGCCGATGGCAACTTGCCTGCCGCAGTCGTGATCTCATCCGCAATCAAAAAAACTAATCCCGAATTGCAAGCCGCTCGTGATCTCGGCCTGCCCATTGTTCGCCGCGCCGAAATGCTGGCCGAACTCATGCGCCTGAAATGGGCGGTGGCCATTGGCGGAACGCACGGCAAGACCACCACCACCTCGATGGTTGGTCAAATGCTGGAGACCGCCGGGTTTGATCCCACAATCATCAATGGCGGCATCGTCAATGCCTATGGCACCAATACACGCCTCGGCGCCAGCGACATCATGGTCGTCGAAGCCGATGAAAGCGACGGCACCTTTACCCGTCTGCCCGCAAGCGTCTGCGTCGTCACCAATATGGACCCCGAACATATGGAACATTACGGCACGTTTGAAGCTGTCAAGGACGCCTACCGCCAGTTCATCCATAACGTCCCGTTTTACGGCTACGCCGTGCTGTGCATCGACCACCCGGAGGTGCAGGCCCTCATCCCCTCCGTGAAAGACCGCAAAATCATCACTTACGGCTTTAACCCTCAGGCCGATGTACAAGTCAGCAATGTCAAAAGCGGCCCCGACGGCTCCGTATTTGATGTGTGTCTGCCTGATGAGAGCGTTTTGCGCGATGTCCACCTGCCAATGCTCGGCAAGCACAACATTTTAAACGCGCTGGCCGCGCTGTGCATTGCCTATGAAATGGACATCGCTCCCCCGATCATGAAAAAAGCGCTGGAAGGTTTCACCGGCGTAAAGCGGCGCTTCACCAAAACCGGCGTCAGCCACGACATCACCGTGATTGACGATTACGCCCACCACCCGATCGAAATCGAAACCGTGCTCAAAGCTGCGCGCATGGCCGTCTCTGAAAACAATGCCCGCGTCATCGCCGTGATGCAGCCCCACCGCTACACACGCCTGCATAATCTGTTCGATGAATTTTGCAAATGCTTCAACGACGCCGATGCTGTCATCATCGCCGATGTTTACGCAGCCGGTGAAGATTCGATCGAAGGCGCGGATAAACGCAACCTCGTCGAAGGCATCAAAAGCCACGGCCACCGTGAAGTCATGGCGCTGCCCGATCGCAAGGAACTGGCCCATATGATCGCGCGCCTCGCCCGCCCCGGCGACTACGTCATCTGCATGGGCGCGGGCGACATCACCGGCTGGGCCTACGACCTGCCCGGCCAGCTTGACACCGAACTGGATAAAGCCAAAGGAAATGCAGCTTGATAGCTGTATCATCATTGCGAGGAAGCCTGCCCCCGCGAAGGCGGGGGAAGCAATCCACAGTCAATTGTCATCCCCGTCATCCCCGCCTTGTGCGGGGATCTGGTAATCTGGATTTATTCTGGCTATATTCCAGCGATGGACAAGAAACGATACATACTGAATGAAATCAAATGAACCGCTTCGCGTCTTTGCGCCTTCGCAGTGAATTGAATAATACCCGTGTTGATCTGTGTTCATCTGTGGTTCATAATTTTTACCCCGGCATTGACAAAATAAGAATTTTTTCCTAATCTTTAAAAGAAAAACGAACACAAAAAACATGCCAAAAAGCGAAAGGCCCCCCACCCCGGCAAAAACGGCGAACAAAAAGAAGGATATTAAGAATTTTGAGTAAAAACAGTACGTTAGAGGCTATGTTTCCAAAACGTCATTGCGAGGAGGGCGCGAAGCAACGCAACGCGTTGTTCGCTTGTCTTAAAAACAAACAAACCTTTGGTTTGCTTTGTGCCCGACGTGGCAATCCATCTATAAGAGTTGGATTGCTTCGCTGCACTCGGGGTGACGTATGAAGGGAATACGCGGCACTCTCACCGAAAACGCCACCTTGGGCGCGCAAGGCTGGTTTCGCTGCGGCGGCCATGCCGATCTGCTGTTTCAACCCGCCGACGCCGAAGACCTCGCTGAATTCCTTAAGATGTGGCCGCTCACACCTCCGAAATCCCCTCCGGGAGAGGGGCGGGGGAACACAAAACCTCCCCTCCCCCCCTCGGGGGGAGGGTTAGGGTGGGGGGGTAAAAGCTCATGGGGGGGCAACCTCACTATCATCGGCGGCATGGCGAACACCATCATCCGCGACGGCGGCATTCGCGGGGCAACGATCCAGCTCGGCAAGCCCTTCGCCAATGTGCAGGTTCTCGATCAACACTATGTTCAGGCTGGCTGCGGGGCGCTGAATGGCAATGTCGCCGCTGCGGCTGTGAAAGCCGGAATAGGCGGCCTCGAATTCCTCTCCGGCATTCCAGGAACGCTGGGCGGCGCATTGCGCATGAATGCCGGAGCTTACGGCTCGGAAATAAAAGACGTGCTGATCGGGGTCAATGCAATAACCCGCGCTGGTCACGAAATTCGTATCGTGCCCGAAGATCTCAAAATGAGCTATCGTCATACCGAATTGCCCGAAGAGATGATTTTTACCAGCGCCATCCTCAAAGGCGTAGCCGAAGATTACGACACGGTCAAAACGCGCATCACCGAAATTAAAAAGAAGCGTAACGAAACCCAGCCGATCAGGGAAAGCACCGGCGGCTCAACCTTTGCTAACCCTGCGCCTTCTGAATTACGCCGTGCGGGCCTGCCCGAAGATATGCGCGCCTGGCAAATTGTTGAAAAAGTCGGCGGGCGCGGCCTGCGGGTTGGTGGTGCGCAAATGAGCGAAAAGCACTGCAACTTCATGATTAATACCGGAGACGCCACCGCTAGCGACCTCGAAATGCTCGGCGAGGAAATCCGCGCCCGCGCCCTCCACGATCTCGGCCTCACCTTGCATTGGGAGATTCAACGGATTGGAGAATATAAAAAATGAAAAAATTTGTTATGAGAACGCATCTTATCCTTTCTATTTCTCTAATAATACTAACAACTTTAGTTAGTGTTGCATACGCAACAACTTTGTTATCACATAGCCCAGTTCAGCTTCACATTTTAACAGCAGAAAACATCCCGAAAAACAAGGGGTTAACTATTAAGAAAAAATCGGGGCGATACTCTATTAATGGTTTAGAAATAAGTAATTATGCCGATATTCACAATAGATACGGACTAAGAGTAAGCTGTTTAAAAAAATGCAGAAAAAATCTTGAAAGCATAATGTTCAAGTCTGACAATAAAAACATATTTTTCTGCGATTATGAGAGTATCGTGATGTCTTCTGTTGTTGATTCTGTGACCTCAAAGAAGATACTTCCGCAATGTTGGAAAGAAAAAAAGTTTACTACTTCCGAACCGACTAGCATTACAATTCAATATAAAGGCGCAGAAAATATAAGAGACAAAGTTAATGATAAAAAACTCTCTGTGCTATTAGATACATTTAATGTCTTTATTAATACAGGAAGCAGTCAAATTTTGTTAAAAGGCGAACTTTTATACAAAGGTAACAAAGAAAAGTTTTCCGTCTTTGAGCAAGAAAGAATGCCGAAACGAAAAAACAAAATCCATTACCCAATACAAAAAATGGAAGATGCTCTGGAACGCGCCCGGCAAGAAGAACTTGATGAAATATTGAGTAATTTGCAAAAGCAATATAAACCGGATCGTATTTTTGCAACAGTGGAGCTTATATATTTAGATGAGAGTTACAGACAAGATCCAGACTCATATCTATGGCAGGTTAAAGTTGGTGCTTATGACTATTTACCCGAAAAAAAGCGGGAAAGACTTACACCCCCCTATGTTGACAGTTTAGAGACATGTGAAGCGATATTTGATCAAGAAGGAAAAGCCGTTAAGCTTGATTTCTGGTCTTGTGAAAGGACGTGGCATGGTTGGTTTAAAGGGCTGTTTGGTGATTAAATCCTCGGCACGCGCTCGTAAATATCAGGCAAATCATTTTCGATCAGCACCACATCGCCGTCCTGTTTGTTCTTCGCAATCCATTTTTGCGCCTCGTCAAAACTCTCAACCTCATGCAGTTGCTTGCTGGCACCCGTTTCTTTAAAGGCCGTAATGAATGTCGGAATGCGCTTGCCCTTGACGACAATGGCGATATCGCACACTTCACCGGCATACGCGCCGATGCTTTTATGCGCTTCATCATGAATCTTCCCAAGCTCAACCATTCCCGGCGTGATCAGGATTTTACGTTTCGAACTGCCTATTTGTGAAAGCAGGCCCAACGCGGACTGAAACCCCATTGGATTGGAATTATACGCATCATCGATAATCGTCAGGCCGCCGGATTGCTTGCGCACTTCCAGGCGATGTTCAATTTGCGGGAGGCTTTGCAGCGCTGTTTGAATATCTTTGGAGGACACGCCAAGCTCAAATGCCGTTACAAAGGCCAGCGCGATATTATGGCCGTGGTGAATGCCAAACAACGGCACTTCGACATTATAGGTCACGTTTTTCCACGTAAAACGCACCTCCAGACCTTTTCCACCCTGAATGATCTTGTGAATTTCGAGATCACCTTTTTTGAGGTAAGATTTGTCAGCCTGTTTGCTTTTGTCAACGTCAGCCGATTCTCCGCAAACAATGAAGTGATTTTCATTTTGCTCCTTCATGGCGCGGGTATAATCAAACCGCAAAGTTCGTTCATGCACAACCACTTGCCCACCGCGCCCGACAACGGCTTCGGCCAGTTCATATTTAGTCTCTGCAACAGTTTCCAGCGATTTAAACCGCTCATAATGCGCATGACCAATCGAAGTAATAATCCCGAAATCCGGCGGTGTAAGCCGACAAAGCCGGTCAATCGATCCGCGCCCATACGCGCCCATTTCCACGATCAAATATTTATGCTCAGGCTCCAGCTGTTCACGAAGTATGCGTGAAATGCCCATCGGCGTATTAACGCTGCCCGGCGTGACCAAAGTCGGAGCCTGCGTTTTCAGGATATGGCCGAGGATATGCTTAACCGATGTTTTACCAAAAGACCCGGTAATGCCGATCACGGTCGGCTGGTAATCCAGCACCTTATTATGCGCTTCGTTCCAGAATTTTTTCTGGTTCATTTCTTCAAAGGGCGCAAGCATCATGTTGACAAACAGGATCATGAAAGGGATGAGATGAATATTGAGTATCCAGAGCCATGGCATGGGAGTCACAGGAAGGAAGCACCAGGTCGCGGCAAGAACACTTAAAAAATAAGCCGGAAAGAAAATCCGTTTTGCCCGCGCCGTTGCAACCAGTTTCTTTTTAGAATCCTTCCGCGGGTCTTTTTCCCGGTAAGTCGCAAACGCCATTGCAGTAAAAATAAGAAAATTCACAAAAACTGGCGGGATAAAAAAGGAAAGAATGGTAACCACGATAACCACGACGCTCAAGCGTTTATCAAATGCTTTGTTCTTCCAGATCCAGCTTAGCAAACGTTCGCTGTCATATTCTTCCTGCTGATAAACATGCATATAGGTCAATCCACGCTTCGCGGCAAAAGCGAGAAAGCTCAGAAAGAGGAGAGCCGTAGTGGCCAGCTCAATCATCATGTTTGGAAATCTCCTTCATGAAATTATGAATATGGCGCGCAACCTGATGCTGCGCCCCTGTCAGGATACTGTAATGATCAAATCCGTCCATCAAAATCAGCTTGGCTCCCGGAATTATCCGCGATAGCCTCTGTCCGATTTCCGGCGGTGTTTCCGTATCTTTCGAGCCGTAAATGAGCAGGGTAGGGCATTTTACCTGCGCTGCCACATTGCTTAAATCCTCATTGACCACTTTAACAAAAATCTGCCGCAAAGGTCCGGCGCTTTTATAATCCGCGCTGCCGAATTTTTCATAGAGCCACTCTTGCGACAGGCCGAACGGAATAAGCTTTTTGAGAAGCTTAAACAGCTTCACCCGTGCGCCGTAATAAAGCCTGTGCCAAAGGGGGCGTTTGCGCGGCAATCCCGCTCCGGCAATCAGGATCAGCCCGGCAATCAAATCAGGATGGCGCGCCGCCAGTTGCAAACCTACACGGCAACCAAAAGAATGTCCGGCCAAGATCACCGGCCCATCTGTTTGCGCACGGATCAGCGCCGCCATCGCATCGGCATACTCCTCCGTGCCCCAAACCTCACCCGGCACAGGCGATTTTCCAAAGCCTGGAAAATCGACTATCCAGTGCTGCCCCATAGCGGAAAGGGAATCCGCCAGCGGCTTGAGCGCGTGCAAATTTTGCCCCCAACCATGCCCCCAGAACATAGCCGGACCGCCATTGCCTATGGTTTCAAAATAAATGTCCTGTTGCATATATGTTACCGTTAACAACTCTTAAACTTGTTACTATTCCCTCCACCCCCTCACCCGGTGTTTGTAAGCTCGCAAGCTCGCTAACCAACACCTACCCTCTCCCCCTCCTCCCACAGGGAGGAGGGGGAGAGGGTAAAGAGGCTTTGGTTTTCGCTAGAAAACCATTAGCCGCAGTGGGAGAGGGGGCGGAGGGAATAGTATTTCACCATGAATTTAAAACGTCCTTATACGGGCACGAGATTCCAGCTTTCACCGGAATGACGATGCTGTTAATATCAATGTGACGTTCATACCAAGTTTTCGTTTTTAAACCAACCCGTAAGGTCTTATGTCTCAGAATAATATGTCTCAGAATAAAAAGACAATCGCAGTATTTTTCGGCGGGCGCTCGCCCGAACATGATGTCAGCGTGGTCACCGGCTTGCAGATTTTAAGCGCCATCGATGCGCAAAGCTTTGACGCGTTTCCTGTTTATATTACTACGGAAGGAGAGTGGCTGGTCGGTGACCTGCTCAAGGATCGCGCGAATTATATGCTCTCGCCTCAGACGCGCAAAGAAGTTCAGGCCGTGACACTGGATTTAAAACCCGGCAGGCGCGCCCGGCTTGTGCCTTTAAAAACCGGGTTGTTTGGCGGTGCTAAGCCGCTTGAGTTCGATGTCGCTATTCCCAGTTTCCACGGCCTGTTCGGTGAAGACGGCAACATTCAGGGGCTATTCGAGGTCGCAGGCGTACCTTACGCTGGCATGCGCACAATGGCGTCTTCCATTTTGATGGACAAAGGTGCAACTAAGAAAGTCCTGCAAGGCGTTAGCATTCCGGTGCTGCCCTATGCGATGATTTATCGCCCCGATCAGGGCACTATGATCGAAGAAGGCGCGCTCAAAACCATGATGGGTGAAGTCAAATTCCCCTGCATTGTCAAACCTTCACATCTGGGCAGTTCTATCGGCGTAGCCAAGGCAAATAATATCGAAGATCTGCGCGCCAGTCTGCCGGGCATTTTCGAATATGACGATGCAGCGATTATCGAACCGTTCGTGGATAATCTCGTCGAATATAATGTCGCCGTGTCCAAGGTTTTTGGCGAGATGAAAACCTCGGCCATTGAACGCCCGAAAGCCACAGAGGAATTGCTCGATTTCAAACAGAAATACCTTTCCGGCAAGGACAGTAAAACCGGACAAAAACTCGGCGGTGATGAGGGCGGGACTAAGACACCTGGTACTATCAGCCAGGGCATGCTCTCGCTCACCCGTGAACTCAACCCGAAACTTAAGCCACAGCAAGAGCAAAACATCAAAGACTGGGCGCTGGCGATGTTCAAGGCTGTGGAAGGCACTGGCGCACCGCGCATAGATTTCATCGGCAATGAAAAAACCGGCGAGCTTTGGCTCAATGAGGTCAATCCCTGGCCCGGCTCAATCGGCTATTTCCTCTGGGAAGCTGCCGAAGATTCAATCCTGTTTACCGATCTGCTAACTGGCTTGATCGAAGAGGCACTCAAAGAAAATAAAAAGCGCAGCCTTCCTAAAGACCCGGTCCCTGTTGACGCACGGCTTTTGAAGAGGGCATAAATCATGGCGTCTAAAAATAAAAAAGGCACGCGCCGGGACGCAATAAACAAACGCCGCAAGGGGCTATTGGCGGTGGTGCTGCCATGGCTACGGCGTTTTGGGCTTGTCGCTGCTGTTTTTATTAGCCTGATATGGGTAGGTTCATGGCTGTATTTAA
Organism: Rhodospirillales bacterium; assembly: GCA_020638335.1. Taxonomy (GTDB): domain Bacteria; phylum Pseudomonadota; class Alphaproteobacteria; order Micavibrionales; family Micavibrionaceae; genus TMED27. The sequence goes on along the minus strand of JACKIT010000014.1, from coordinate 12,387 downwards.
GCGGCGCTGTTGGCCGCGCAGGCGATTGGAGCCGCGATAAAATTCTAACCGCCAGCGCCGATATGGGTTTTGCAATTGAAAATATTCTCGTGGACGGGCGCCAATACGCCGATGCGCATGTTCTGCTCGCCATCGTCAATGTCGAAAAAGGCGATCCGCTTTTTTCTTTTGATCCGAAAGCCGCACAGGAATTGATTTCTCAGGTCGGTTGGGTTGAAAGCGCACAGGTTGAGCGTCGCCTGCCCGGCACAATCTATATCGGCCTGAAGGAGCGCCACCCCCTCGCGCTTTGGCAAAGCGAAAAACGTCTCAAACTTCTCGATGATAAAGGAAAGGTTATTGTCACCGGCGATCTGCAGCGCTTTGCTGACCTGATCTTGGTAATGGGCAAAGATTCCCCCGCCGCTACGCCTGAGCTAATCGGTAATTTGCAAGCCCAGCCAGACATTTATAAGCGTGTTGAAACGGCAAAATATATCAGTCAGCGCCGTTGGGATCTGCAATTAAAAAATGGCATCGAAGTCAAACTGCCCGAAGAAGATATGGGGCTTGCTCTGGCGCGTCTGGGCCGCGCGCAGGAAAAGGATGGGTTGCTTGATAAGGATATTCGTAGCATTGATATGCGTGAAATTGACCGCATCAGCATACGCACCAAGCCCGGTAAAGTACAAGAATATAAAACCGATCTCAAAATCGAGGCCGCGACTAAAGGTAAGACAGGGAATAATATTTAGTGACAAAGCATAAACACAAACCCCCAAAACACAAACCAAAGGGTGCGCTGTTGGCCGCGTTGGATATTGGTTCCAGCAAAATAGCATGCTTCATTGGTCGCGTGGTCGATGACGAAGGTACCTTCGAGGTGCTCGGCGTTGGCCATCACGCTTCCAAAGGCGTAAAGAACGGCACGATCGTCGATCTTGACGCCGCCGAATCCGTAATCCGCCAAACCGTGCATGCGGCTGAAAATATGGCCGCCGACGTTATGAAGGGCTATCCCTTGCGCGAAGTCGTGGTTAATCTGCCCGGCGTACAGGCCGCCAGCCACGCTTATACATCCGATGTACAAATCGCCGGGCATGAAGTGACTGACAACGATGTCCGCCGCGCACTGGCCAAGGCACAAGAGCAGGTCTTAAGCGAGGATTACGAGTTGATCCACACGATCCCCATGGATTTTCGCATTGATGGCAATGAAGGCATCCGCGATCCGCGCGGCATGTTTGGACAGGATATGAGCGTCGATATTCATATGGTCACCGGAGACATGGGGCCGCTGCAAAACATGGCCACGGCCATTGAGCGCTCACACCTCGACATCACCGCCCTGTGCGTTTCCGCCTATGCCGCCGGACTGGCTGCCCTCGTCGAAGACGAAATGGATCTGGGCTGCACGGTCATTGATATTGGCGGCGGCGTGACCTCTTTTGCCGTCTTTAACGGTGGGCGGATGATTTACGCCGATGCGGTTCCGCTGGGTGGTGAGCACATTACCGGCGATATTGCCAAGGGCCTGACGACATCTTTGCATGATGCGGAGCGCCTCAAAGCCCTTTACGGCAGCGCCATGGCCTCGGACATGGATGAAACCGAACTCATCGACGTGCCGCGGCTGGGCGAGGACGATCATCACGAGCCAAACCATGTGCCGCGCTCGCTGCTGGTTGGGATTATTCAGCCGCGGATTGAGGAAATCTTCGAAATGGTGCGCGCTAAATTGAACGATAGCGATCTGGGTAATGCCATCGGGAGGCGCGTCGTCCTCACCGGCGGTTCCAGTCAAATTCAGGGGCTAAAAGACCTTGCCGGCCATGTGTTGGATAAGCAGGTGCGCCTCGGCAAACCGATCCGCCTGACCGGCCTGCCCGATGCAGTCAGCGGTCCGTCTTTTGCCACCACCGCCGGCCTGCTCACTTATATCTCCGAACGCGCCGATGAAATGCCCGCCCAAATCATGGCCGGGGCCGAAACCGGTTCGCTCTGGGAGCGCGTGAGATTTTGGTTGAAAGAGAATTGGTGAGATTATTCCTGAAGTCATATCGTTTAAACATTTCTTCGAAACGTCGCGGGGGTGACATCTGCGAAAAACTTATCCACAGTATTCTGTGTGTAACTTGTGCACAGCTGCGATATTAAGCTGCATTATAAAAAGTAGTGAAGTATGAGTCACTTAAGACTCGTTTTTGCGTTTTTATCTCAAGCGGTGCTAAACTCTAAAACAGGTTCGGGTGGTTAAACCCTGTGAATCCTTGTCACTTTTATCTTTTCTGTGTTTTTAAACTTGCCTAAACTCTATTCGATACATCGCAAAGCTTTTCTATCAGCGGCGCAAAACGTTCATATTGGGGATATTCACCATGGCTATAAACATCGCAATGCAACCGACGGAAGTTCAGAAACTCTCGCCAAGAATTATTGTGGCCGGCATGGGCGGCGCAGGCGGAAACGCGGTGAACAATATGATCTCCTCCGGGCTTGAAGGGTGCGAATTTTTAGTCTGCAACACGGATGCGCAGGCGCTCGAAAACTCGTTGTGCAACCGTAAGGTCCAGCTCGGAGCTGGCGTTACCGGCGGATTGGGCGCGGGCTCAAAACCCGAAGTTGGTAAGGCCGCCGCCGAAGAGTCAATTGAAGAGGTAATGCAGTATTTCGAAGGCGCCAACATGGCCTTTATTACCGCCGGCATGGGTGGCGGCACTGGCACAGGCGCCGCGCCGGTAGTCGCCAAAGCATGCCGCGAGCGGGGCATTCTGACTGTAGGTGTTGTCACGAAGCCATTCCACTTCGAAGGCTCTCATCGTATGAAATCGGCTGACGCCGGGATCGAGGAAATTCAGGATTATGTTGATACGCTGATTGTGATTCCGAATCAGAATCTCTTCCGCGTTGCCAATGAAAAAACAACCTTCGCCGATGCATTCCAGATGGCCGACTCTGTGCTGCAAGCTGGTGTACGCGGGGTAACGGATCTCATGGTGCGTCCGGGTCTGGTCAATCTCGACTTTGCCGACATCCGCACGGCAATGCTGGAAATGGGCAAGGCGATGATGGGCACAGGCGAGGCCGAAGGCGACAAACGCGCCATTGAAGCCGCAGAAAGCGCCATCAACAATCCGCTGCTCGATGATGTTTCGATGAAAGGCGCACACGGCGTCATCATCAACGTCACCGGCGGCTATGACATGACACTGTTCGAAGCCGATGAGGCTTGCAATCGTATCCGCGATGAAGTTGATCCGAATGCGAACATTATCTTTGGCGCGACCTTTGATGAAAGCCTTGAAGGTAAAATGCGTGTCTCCATTGTGGCGACTGGTATTGATAAGGAAGCCGAGAGCGAGAAACGTGGTAATGGCGGAACCGGCGGTTTTACCAGGGGCGATGTCAATGCCCGTACCAAAATTGAACGCGCCACTCCCAACACTGGCGCAGCCGAGGCTAAAGGTTCCATTCCTGGGGCAACCCAAAAACCGCCAACCTTTATGTCCGCTGAAAGTGTACAGGCAATCAAGGCTCCACCCGTCATCACACCGGCTGAAAAAATTACAGCCGCGCAAGGCGCTCCGCAAATGTCAGCATCTCGCGAAATGGCCGTGGACATGTTTGAACAGCGTGAGTTCGCTGATGTTGTGCCCGATGGTAAAGGCGATATACCACAAAATACCGCGCTGCGCGGGACCCTGTATAAGGATTCGTTTATTCCACCGAAGCCCGCTGAAGTATCTGAATTAGCGCCGTCGGGTGCTGCCCCCTATATCTCCAGTTTCCGGGGTGAGCATGTCCCGCAGGCTGAACAACAAACCGTGCCAAGCGCTTCAGGTTTGAAGCTTAATCCTCCCAAAATGCCCAATCCGGAGCATAAAAAACGCTCCCCCTCCTTGTTTGAACGGATTTCCGGCACTGTGCAGGAGCATCTCGAAGGTATGAGCAGTCGTAACGCTCACGAGACGACCCCGCGTCACCGCATGGCGCCGACGGCTGGAGGCAATGCCGGCTTGCAGCCAATGTCTAAAACCCATGGACCTTCGCAAGGCAGCCTGAATATTGATTCTCCATCAAAACCGGCCTCCGGAAGCGATGAGAACCTTGATATTCCGGCGTTCTTAAGACGCCAGGCGAATTAGTCTAAAACATTGTTATTTTAAAAATTAAGATCTCTCCATGATCTCCCTTTCAAGCCCGGCCATATCGCCGGGCTTTTTTTTGAGCAAAATATTGCTCTAAATTTCGAACTGTAACAAAGCGCAATAATCTGTGATTTGTGCTGTGCACCCTAAATTTCTATATATAAGGATAGAAAAAGAGCCCAAGAACGTAAAAAGACAAATAGTATGCAAAATACGCTTCAAAAGCAGGTTTCACTCAAAGGCATCGGCCTGCATTCCGGTGCTGATATTACATTAAGCCTGAGTCCGGCTGAGCCTGATGCCGGAATTGTTTTCGTTCGTAGCGACATTACAGATAAAGACAACATCATCCCTGCACGCTGGGATCATGTCGTCGATACGCAGCTTTGCACGGTGATTGGTAATAAAGATGGTACAAGCGTCGCCACCATCGAACATCTGATGTCTGCGCTGCGCGGTTGTAACATCGACAATGTCCGCATTGAACTTGATGGCGCCGAGGTTCCTGTCATGGACGGCAGCGCCATGCCGTTTGTTCAGTTGATTGAACGTGCCGGCATTGCCGTGCAAGACGCCCCGCGCCGCGTTCTGCGCGTCCTCAAAGAGGTCAGCGTTGAAAAAGATGGCAAGCAGGTTTCTCTATGCCCCTCAGAAGGCGCGGTATTCGGCGGCGAAATTGAATTCGATCACCCTGAAATCGGCCAGCAACATTTCGAAACGCGTCTGCTTAACGGCAATTTCAAGCATGACATCGCCACAGCCCGTACCTTTGGTTTCTTGCATGAAGTCGAATGGATGCGCTCACAAGGCCTCGCGCTGGGCGGGTCTTTGAGTAACGCCATCGTTCTCGATAAAGGCCACGTTATGAACCCGGAAGGGCTGCGCTTTAACGATGAATTTATTCGCCACAAATTACTCGACGCGATTGGCGATCTTTATCTTGCCGGCGCGCCGATCATGGGGGCCTATGATGGTTACAAGGCTGGCCACGAAATGAACAACTTGATCCTTCACGCCCTGTTCGCCGATGAGCAGGCCTATGAATGGGTTAATGAAACGCTGCCGCAAGCCGCACGTCGTAAAAACAAGCGCCCGGTCGCCAGAACTGTAGAAATTCAAGCCTGCGCCTAGGTGTCCGTTCGGAAGGTTTTCTTTCTGTTGCAAGAACTTAAAAAGTAACCACAGATGGACACAGATATTTTTCAGATGCACCGAAACCCCGGTGGAAACCGGGGTCCATGGGATGCAAGCCGTAAAACCCTATAGGCCCCGGATCGACGCTTTCCCGTGCTTTAAAGCACGGGAAAGCTTGTCCGGGGTTGCGTAACCCTTTGATATTGAAGACTATAGCGGAACTCACATAAAATGATTGAGCCTTCCCTTCCGCGCCATCACACGTTTTTGCAAGGCAAAATACGTGTGATCTGTCCCCGTTTTTTAGCGTCAAAAACGTCATGAAACTCTTCCATTCTTGCGCCGGGAGCGCTATTGATAACAACATGGATATTATAAAGAAAACTGTTTCTATGCATGTATTGCACGTTTTCGGCGCCTTTTTGTTGCTGGGCGTTTTGTCGGCCTGTTCATCGACTGAATCCTCCAAACCGCAGGTCGAGGAATCGGTTGATGCATTATATAACAAAGCCGCTGCCGCATTGGATGCGGAGCAATACGCCGAAGCAACTCGCTACTTCGAAGAGGTTGAGCGCCAGCATCCTTATTCAAAATGGGCCACACAAGCCCAGTTGATGAGCGCCTTTGCCTCTTATGAAGGTCAAAGCTATGATGAAGCAATCATCGCGCTGGACCGTTTTATTGAACTCCACCCCGGTAACAAGGACATCGACTACGCGCACTACCTCAAAGCCTTGTGCTACTACGAACAAATCTCTGATGTCGCGCGCGACCAGTTCATGACCGAAGAAGCGCTCAAAGCGCTCGAAACGCTCATCAATAGATTTCCTGACAGTAAATACGCGCGCGATGCCGCCCTGAAACGCGATTTGACCTACGATCACCTCGCCGGTAAGGAAATGGAAATAGGTCGGTATTACTTGAACCGCGGCCATGTGAATGCGGCGATCAATCGCTTCCGCGCTGTCATTGAAAAATATCAGACCACCACCCACACAGCCGAAGCGCTCCACCGTTTGGTTGAGGCGTATATGACACTGGGCCTGACCGCTGAAGCTAAGCAGGTTGCCGCAGTACTCGGGTACAATTACCCAGGCAGCAAGTGGTATGAACGCAGCTTTGCTTTGCTGGATGAACGTACGCGCCAGGAAATTATTGAAGAACGCGGCTTCGTTGATCGCACGATTGATACGATCTTTAAGCCGGATTAAGAGGGGTGCCCTGACATGCTGGCCTCTCTGCGTATTCAAAATGTCGTCCTCATTGAAAGCCTGAATATAGAATTTCAGCCCGGCCTGTGCGCCCTGACCGGTGAGACGGGAGCGGGCAAATCCATCCTGCTGGATTCTTTGGGGCTGGCTCTGGGCGCACGCGCAGACAGCGCTTTGGTGCGTAAAGGTGCAGATCAGGCGACGGTGATCGCTGTTTTTGAAGTGCCTCTGTCTCACCCGTCTTTATTAATTTTGCATAATGTAAATATAGGGATAGGGGATGGTATGGCTCTATCGTCATTGCGAGGAGGCGAAGCCAACGAAGCAATCCAGAAAACAGAGATTACCGGTGACTCTGGATCGCCGCGCTGCTTGCTAGCGGCTCGCGATGACCAAATCATAGAGATCATCATCCGCCGTACACTCTCCAGCGATGGCCGCTCCAAAGCCTATATTAATGATCAGCCTGTAAGTGCCGGGTTGCTGCGTGAAATTGCGCAAAGCCTGATCGAAATTCATGGCCAGTTCGACACGCAAGGGCTTTTGAACCCCTCCACACACCGCAAAATGCTCGATGATTATGCAGGTGCGGGCGGCGCATTAACCGGGCTTTGGGACGACTGGCAGGAGAAAAAAATGGCTTTGGTCGATCTCAAATCAACTGCCGAAGCCTCACGCGCCGAAGAAGATTTCCTACGCACCGCGCTCGAAGATCTTGATGCGCTGGAGCCAAAGGCAGGCGAGGAAGACGACCTTGCCGCCTTGCGTGAACGCCTGATGCACCGTGAACAGGTGATGGAAGGCCTGAATGCGGCCTACGAAGCGCTGAGCGGAGAAAACGATCCGGTGCGCAGTGCCTGGGCCACATTGGAGCGGATCGCCGATAAAATCGGCCCGCAGGGCCACGAAGCTATCGGTGCGCTCGATCGTGCATCATCGGAAATCGCCGAGGCATTATCTGAAATCCAGCGTCTTTCTGCGGATCTGGAACAAAGTGAGCATGATCTGCAAACCATCGATGATCGGCTCTTTGACCTGCGCGCTCAGGCTCGCAAACATGTATGCAGCGTCAATGATTTGCCCGCAAAGCGTGAGGAATTAGCCGGGCGCCTGAATGCGATTGAACATGCTGACGAAGCACTGGCTGAGGCCGTAAAGCAGGTTGAAGCCGCACGCGGGAGCTATATCAACGCCGCGCAAAAGCTGAGCGATCTGCGCACGAAAACCGCTCGCCGCCTCGATGATTTGGTGGCTAAAGAATTGCCCCCTCTCAAACTCGAAAAAGCCCGTTTTGTCACCCGGATTGAACCGCTGGGTGAATCCGAATGGGGACCGGGCGGCATCGATCGCGTTCGTTTTTTGGTGGCCACCAACCCCGGAAGCGATCCCGGTCCGCTGGAGAAAATCGCCTCGGGCGGAGAAATGGCGCGATTTATGCTCGCGCTAAAAGTTGTTATGGCACAGGTCGGCAGCGCCGGAAGTTTGATCTTTGATGAGGTTGATGCCGGGATTGGCGGCGCCACCGCCGATGCGGTGGGAGAGCGCCTGGCCAAACTGGCTACGAATAAACAGGTCATGGTCGTCACCCACGCCCCGCAAGTCGCTGCCCGCGCCGCTCATCACTGGATCGTTAAGAAAGAAGGCGCGCAGGATATAAAAACCACCGTCACCGCGCTGGCCCCCGGACAGCCGCGCCGCGAAGAAATCGCCCGTATGCTCGCCGGGGCGGTCGTAACCGAAGAAGCCCGCGCCGCTGCAGAGAAATTATTAGAAACGAGCAGGGCGGCGTAAATGAATAAGAGCTATAAAATTTTTTGCAGCACCCCCACCCAGCTTCGGGTAAGCTCACTATGTTCGCTAACCCTCCTCATCCCTCCCCCTCGAGGGGGAGGGTTTGGGTGGGGGTGTAAGGTTTTTAAGCCAAGGCATGCTTTGAAGGAGAAAGCATGAACTCACTTCTCGATCTCGAAAAACTTGATGCGCAAGTGCGCCATGCTGATCTGATCAAAGAGATTCGTCGGCATGACGAGGCGTACTACCAACAGGACGCGCCAACCGTTTCGGATGCCGAGTATGACAAGCTGCGCAAAGAGCTTGAGGATATCGAATCTAAATACCCCGATCTCATCACCAAAGACAGCCCGACCCAAAGCGTTGGTGCCGCCCCCTCTAAAGGCTTTAAAAAGGTCAAGCATACCATTCCTATGCTTTCGCTCTCCAATGTGTTTAGCGAAGAAGAAGTTGAAGACTTCCTGACCCGCATTCGCCGCTTTCTTGGGCTGGCCGAAGACGAACCGATTGAAATTGTGGCTGAGCCGAAAATCGATGGGCTATCCTGTTCGCTGCGCTATGAAAACCGCAAGCTCGTCCAGGCCGCCACGCGCGGCGATGGTACAGAGGGCGAGGACATCACTGCCAATGTCAAAACCATCAAAGATGTGCCCCAAACATTGCCCGATGATGCACCCGATATTTTGGAGGTGCGCGGCGAGATTTATATGGCACGCGCCGATTTTACCACTCTCAACAGCGCGCAGGAAGCAGCAGGCAAACCTGTTTTCGCCAACCCGCGCAACGCCGCCGCCGGCTCCGTCCGTCAGCTCGATCCGAAAATCACCGCTCAGCGCCCGCTAAAGTTTTTCGGTTACGCGCTGGGGCAGGTCAGCGCACCATTTGGACAAACCCATTTTGAAATTCGTGAGAAGCTTGCCAAATGGGGCATCCCGGAAACCAGCTTTAAACTCTGTTCGAGTTTGCAGAACATCACAGATCATTATGAAGAAATTCTCAAAACCCGCACCGATCTGGACTACGACATCGACGGCGTAGTCTATAAGGTTAACCGCCTTGATTATCAGGAGCGCCTCGGCTTTGTCTCCCGTTCACCGCGCTGGGCCACCGCCCATAAATTCCCGGCGGAGCAAGCCATCACCCGTCTCAAGGCCATCGATATTCAGGTCGGACGCACAGGCGCGCTCACGCCCGTGGCCCGCCTCGAACCCATTACCGTTGGCGGGGTTGTCGTCTCCAACGCCACGCTGCATAACGAAGATGAGATCAAACGCAAAGATGTACGAGTCGGCGATTATGTTGTAATCCAGCGTGCAGGCGATGTAATTCCGCAAGTGGTGAAAGTTCTGGAGGAAAAGCGTGAAGGCAATCTACCGGAATATGAATTCCCCGATCATTGCCCGGCCTGCGGCTCGCTGGCGATTCGCGAAGGCGATGATGTCGTAACCCGCTGCACCGGCGGGCTAATTTGTCCGGCACAGGCGGCCCAGCGTCTCAAACATTTCGTCTCGCGCCTTGCTTTTGATATTGAAGGGCTTGGCGCCAAGATCATCGAACAATTTTATGAAGAAGGATTAATCCAATCCCCGGCCGATATTTTTAAACTCGAAGAACGCAACGCGGCGCTCGAAACGCCCATTCGTGAGCGCGAAGGTTGGGGCGAATTATCCGAAAAAAATCTGTTTGATTCGATTCGCGCGCGGCAAAAAATTGCCTTTAACCGCTTTATCTATGCGCTGGGGATTCGTCAGGTTGGGGAAGCCACAGCCAAAAGACTGGCTGCGACCTATGGCGATTTGCAGAACCTGAAAACCATGATGGCCGCGGCGCAGAACCATGAAAGCGAAGCATATGCAGAGCTGCTGAATATCGAAGATATTGGCCCGGCTGTAGCCGATGACTTGCTGGGATTTTTTGCAGAAGAGCATAACAGGGCCGTGCTGAAGGATTTGGAAGACTTGCTTGAAATTGCACCTTATCAAGCGCCGCAGATCGGCGATAGCCCGGTCGCGGGAAAAACGGTGGTTTTCACCGGTGCGCTCACCACGATGACCCGTCCTGAAGCCAAAGCCAGTGCTGAAAAGCACGGTGCAAAGGTTGCGGGGTCCGTCTCAAAGAAAACGGACTATGTCGTGGCCGGGCAGGATGCAGGCTCAAAACTGAAAAAAGCAAAGGACCTCAATATAGAGGTCCTTTCCGAAGAAGAATGGAATGCGCTGATCAGCGGCTAAACGCCTTCGCTTTGATCGCGTAGAGAATGAAGCTTATCCATTGCGCGTTCAATTTTGGAAGGATAATCCCGGCGCTCAATAAACTCTCCGCCGCCTGTGTTACGGGTCATTGCCTGTTCAAGCGCACGCGTTAAAATTTCTGAAATTTTCAGATCATTTTGTTCCAGAGCCAGTTCCAGAGCGGATAGAATACGGTCGCTCAGCCTGATGACGTCTTTATCGTCTTTTTCCATTTCTTGGTTTTCTCCCGAGTAATTTTAACCACTTTGCCTGTTTATTAAAATGGTTTCAAGCTCTCAGGGCGATCAATGATATTTTCTTTGATAAGGCCGTAAAATTTTTCAAGGTAAGCGTTTCTAAATTCATCTTTTTCCATCAAAATCTCATGCTTGGCGTCTTCAAACTCAAGAAGCTCGCAGTGGGGTAGATTGCGCGCAACATGGCGTGTTTTGGTATTATTGACCAGTGTTTCGCGGCCCGCCAATGCTATAAGGCAAGGCGTATGGATACCTTTGGCAAAAAGCTTATTGGCGAGATAGGCGCTCGATTTAACTGCTTGATATACCCAGCCATATGTGACGCCACCAACTTGCAAGGACGGATCTGCTTCAAACCACTTGCGATGAATATCGACGCGCACCGGGTCACTAGACATAGCGTCAGATCCATCGCAGGGGCGCGTGGAGGGATTCCAGTTCTTTTCACCGGGGGCATAATTATATGGCATAAAGAGTTGTAGAATGAAGCTTAGAGGCAGCGGCAAACGTTTGGGCATTTTTTCACATGCTTTCATACCAAAAAGGGGCGCAGAAAATGCGGCGCATTCAAAGACTTCAGGATGCTGCTTTATATAATGTAGCCCAATATTGGCGCCCATAGAATGAGCCAGCATGGCCAGCGGAATACGGCCCTTATCAGGATGAACGCTGGAATGTTTTATATAGCCCATAATAAAGGCATGCAAATCCTCAACATCGTTTTGAAAACCGGTGCTGTGGCGTTTTTGAGAGTTTTTAAAATAGCGATCCGAGCCGCCCTGGCCCCTCCAGTCCAGAATCCAAAAGGCCAGGTTTTTATCCAGGCAATAGCGCGCGGTTTCAAAATATTTTTCACCAAATTCACTTAATCCCGGCAAGCAGACAACCACAGCATCGGGAATACTGTCTTTGGGAAAAGCCGACCCAAAGCGCAAGCGATGCCCATTATGAACAAAACTGTGCCAGCGCCAGCCCTCTGGCTCACGAAAGCGCTCTTCGAGTTCAGCTATATTGTTTTGCGTGTTGCCCATTAAACTAAATTAGTTTCCTCTAATACCCTAAGGATACGCTAAAATATATTAAGGAAGTCCGAATGAAAGCACAAAGAAGGGGTGTGACTAAAAATATAAGCCTAATGCTCCAAAGCCTTGATAATATTCTCGGTCATTTTTTTGGCATCGTCCAAGAGCATCATGGTCTGGTCTTCAAAAAAGAGCGGATTGTCAATTCCGGCATAACCGCTGCCTAGGGAGCGCTTTACAAACAGGACTGTTCGAGCTTTTTCTACGTCCAATACCGGCATGCCGTAAATGGGTGAACCCGAATCGTTTTTGGCCGCAGGGTTGGTGATGTCGTTTGCCCCAATAACATAAGCCACGTCTGCCTGTGCAAAGTCACGGTTGATGTCTTCCATCTCGAACACCTCGTCATAAGGCACGTTGGCTTCTGCCAGCAGCACATTCATATGCCCGGGCATGCGCCCCGCCACCGGGTGAATCGCATATTTGACATCCACCCCTTCTTTTTTAAGTATATCCGCCATTTCCCGCAAAGCGTGCTGAGCCTGCGCCACCGCCATGCCATAGCCGGGAACGATAATAACTTTCGAGGCATTTTTCATGATATAGGCCGCGTC
>JACKIT010000013.1 GCA_020638335.1 Rhodospirillales bacterium | reverse complement strand
GATTTTATCTAAAAAGCGGCGGCGATCTAGGGGGCAGACGGCGTCCGATTTTGGCAGGGCACCTCAACAAAAGCAGGCTGGTTGAAAGAGTGACCAAGAGGTGGTGGCTGAAGTTTCGAACATGTAGCTTTTTCCAAAGATTTATTTAAAGATGCGGCATTGGAAAAATATGTTGAAACGGCATTTGGAAGTGGTTGCGCTCTTGCTGACGTTGGTAGATGGGGGTATGCCGACTCGGTTGTCCAGCCCTGATTGAGCTTATTTCCCCCGCTCATGTGTATGGCATAAATAGCGGATAGAACCCCGACAATCGATGCGCTGCAAGCAAGGCCGACACGCCACTTATGTCTGCGATCAGACACAGTGTTTTGATCTTGCTTCGGTTTTCCAGTCTGCATATTTGTTCTCATAAAAAACCCATTCGCATTTTCATTATGAGGGTCAGGGCCTATAAATTATGACGAATGCTGTTTTCAAAGTCTAATTCCGCAGAGGTTTGCCTTTTTCGAGCATATGTTCAATACGCGCGAAGGTGCCTTCATTATGCAAGAGGTGCATAAATTCGGAGAGTTCGAGCTTGAGCAAATCATCCTCGGAGAGCGTTTCAGTATAGTCCTTATCCCCACCGGAGAGTACAGCGGCGAGGTGATCGGAGACTACAACATCATAGGGCGTGGCTTTACCAGATTTGCGCAGGTCTGACACGGCCAGATCAAGCGCCATTTTTGCGCCCGCGCCGCCGAGGCGGATATTTTCTACTTTTTCGGGCGGCTCGTAATTTTTGGCCAGTTCCAGTGCGCGGGTTTTTGCATCGTAGAGCAGGCGGTCACGGTTCATCGTGATGCCGTCAGTTTTGCGCAAATAGCCGATATCGACAGCTTCGGGCCCAGATTTGGCGACAGTGGCCATGCCGATGGTTTCGAATGCCTTACGGACTGCGCCTACAGGCGTGGTGTCAGGTGAAAACCAGATATTATCCTTGCCGATCTTGCTCATATCGGCAGCAAATTTAGCCCGCTCGCGCTCCTGAAAGCGCAGGATCATTTCCTTGCACCCGCCCCAACCGGGTATGAGGCCAACGCCGACCTCAACCAGACCGCAATAGGTTTCGGCATGGGCCTGCACCGCGTCAGAAGAAAGCAAGATTTCACAGCCGCCGCCCAGTGCCATGCCTGATGGAGCGCTGACAACCGGGAAGGGTGCGAATTTCAGGCCCATAAAGACGCGCTGGCCGGTGGCGACAAATTCTTCAACCTGCGGGTACATCGCGATGTTGATCATGAACATGGCGAGGCCGAGATTGGCCCCGGCGGAAAAATGCGAGGCTTCATTATAAATTACGAGGGCTTTATAATCATCGCTGGATTCAATGGTTTTTTGCGCCTTGACCAGCATTTCGAATATTTGCTCATCAAAGGTGTTCATTTTGGAGGTATGCTCAAAACACAGGACACCATCACCGATATCCCAGACATTGGCTGAAGCATTTTTCATGACGGGCTGGCTGGAAAGTTTGATGTCGCGGAGCAGGAGTACACCATCAGGGCGCTGCACATCATGGTATTGGCCGTCGGTGCCGAAGAACTGAATTTTACCGTCTTCGATGCGGTAAAATCCAATATTGTCATCCCGAGTGGAGCCGTCAGGCGTAACCGAGGGATCTGATCCACTCTCAGATTCCTCCGCTCCCTGTGGTCGGTCGGAATGACATTTAAGGAGTTTTTCAAGAATGGGCGGCACGGTGATATTTTCCGCTTCCAATTTTTTGGCAAACCATTCCGGCCCGAGGGCATCGATCATTTCGAACGGGCCTTGCTTCCAGTTGTAGCCGAGCTTCATACCTTCATCGATGTCGAAGATTGTCTCGGCGATTTCGCCAACGAGGCTGGCCGCATAGGACAGCGTATCGCGCAGCACAGCCCAAGCATAGCGCCCGCCTTCACTGTCGGTTTCAACCACGGCTTTTAAACCTTTACGCCCCGTAGAAACTGCTAAGTCTGCCGCTGCTTCTTTTTTCTTTGATTTTACATAATGCGTTTCCTGGGGAAAGGAGGCAACTTCCCTCTTATCTCCTCCCCCTTGGGGGGGAGGGTTAGGGTGGGGGGGCATAATTGCGGTAAGATCGAGTGCTTGTTTTTCTTTTGCTGCCGGGTTGTCGGGATTGAGGCGGTAAAATCCGCCCTTGCCTTTGCGGCCTGTATAGCCGGCTTCGATCATGCCGTGGACAAATTTATGATCGATAAAAATATCGCGGTAGGCATCATCTTTGGGTAGCGTTGAAAGCAGGCTTTCAGAGAGTTTAGGCATGAGGTCGATGCCGACCAGATCGATCAGGCCGAACACACCGGTTTTGGGGATGCCTACGGGCTTGCTCATCACCGCATCGGCGATTTCGATGGGAACATTTTGTTTGATCGCTTCATTCACCCCGGCGGTAAGCCAGAAGACACCCAGGCGGTTAGCGATAAAGCCCGGCGTATCATGACATTGCACAACGCCTTTGCCGAGGCAGACATCGCAGATTTCACGAATGGTTTTCACAGCTTTGGGGTCTGTTTTTTCACCGACAATCAATTCCAGCAGACGCATATAGCGCGGAGGATTAAAGAAGTGAGTGATCATAAAGTCTTTAGCAAATGAGTCGGGCTGGCCTTCGATGAGTTTGTGCAACGGAATAGTCGAGGTATTGGACGAGACGATGGAGCCTTTTTTGCGCGCCTTTTCGATTTTTTCATAGGTTGCATGTTTGATTTCGAGTTTTTCGAGTACGACTTCGATAATCCAGTCGCAGTCGCTAATAAGATCAAGATCGTCGTCAATCGTGCCAGTCGTAATCAGCTTCGCATTGGCTTTGCGCATAAACGGCGCAGGTTCAGTTTTGAGCATTTTTGCTACAGCCTCGGCGGCCAGATCTTTGCCTTCGACCTTGATGTCGAGCAAGACAACCGGCAGCCCTGCATTGGTGAGTTGGGCGGCGATACCTGACCCCATGACTCCTGATCCGATAACGGCTATTTTTTTAATTTGTGTCATGGTGCAATCCTTTCCTTACTCATGCTTTAACGTCTTCATAACCCTGCACACTTATATTAACATCATGAAGTATTTCCTGAATGCGCGCATTGATATTTTTAACTTCCTGAAACTGTCCGCCTAAAAGATACATGACATGTTCAATGATTTCGGATTCATAAAGGCGGACGGCTTTGACGTCTGTGAGTGGCTCGGCAATACCGCGCATCATACGAATATAAAGTGTCATGAGGCTTTCGAGTGAACCGACTACAAGCAATTTATTCCGTAAATGTTTCAAGGATTCGATCTGAAATTTTAGGAATGGTCGGAAATATTTTTTTATAAAGGCTTCACTTTGCGCGAGTTCTCTCAGGTTTGCGTCAAGAATTATGTCCACTTCGATTGGCTTTAAAAATAATTTTTTATCCCTGCCACTTAAGACTTCCTGGTGTTCTTCGAGGAAATCTGTATAAGATTTTGTTTCAGCCTGAATTTTGTTTTTTGCAACTTCAGCTTTCTTTTTATCGAAGGCAAATTTATTTTTTTCTGCTAGCAATTTTTCTATGGCCCGGCGCGCTTTGGTAAAATCTCCCGTTCGCAAACCAGAGCGGTAAGAACGCAAGAGTTTTTCTGTTTGATCTGCTCCATATATTTCAGATACGGTTTTTTCCGCTGCTGCATAGCGCGGATATATTTGTTCTAAAAGTTCTTTTGCCTGTTGTAAGCGCTTGTTGTCTTCGAGAAGTTGTGCTCTTTTTTTCCGCTGCTTGCTGAGCATTACGCCTGTTTCACTGGTCCAGATCACTTCTTTTTCATCGCTTTCAGGGCTGCGTTTCATCTCGGCGTTAATAATGCCGATAGCCCTGCCAATCGCCATATAGCACAGCGCAAAATCAATGATGTTATTTTGCAGATCGTCGATAACGCTTGCAGCTTTTTCTTTTAGTTTCGCTGCATTCGGATGGTTTTTCTGCTTTATGTTTTTTTCTCTTTCCTGGCGCGCCCATCCTACCGAGTATGGAAAGAAGCTTTTGTAAAGTGTCGTAACGTCTGTTTCTTCTTTGGCAATTGTGTCTTTGGACGCTGTTTTTTCGCCATGGCCGATATATTCTTTCACGCATTCAACAAAGCGTGTACCAGCAACACTTATATCTGCGTCGTCTTTAAGACCTATGACCTGAAGAAAATCCTGCTGCATCATGTTTTAGCCTTGCTTATTTCTCAGATAGATTTTTTCAATCCATAGAGCCTGTATCAATGGCAATGAAAGTGTCGAAAGCATATAAGCCATAACTGGAACAAGCGCGTGAAGCCAAGCGCCCTCGACGTGCAAAAAACTCAAATAGCCGCCGATGATCAGATATGTTCCCGCAGCGATAATGGCGCGGCGCGTCCATGAGGTTTCCCAAGCCTTATCGCCTTCAACGCGGGCATTGCGCTTTGTTATCTCCTCTATCTGATTCATTCGTCATTGCGAGCGCAGCGAAGCAATCCAACTCTGTAGATGGATTGCCGCGTCGGGCTTCGCCCTCCTCGCAATGACGATAAAAAATTCACTTAAACCCTCTCTAGAACAGTTGCGACGCCTTGGCCGCCGCCGATGCACATGGTGGCAAGGGCATATTTCTTTTTCTCGCGGGCGAGCAGGCTGGCGGCTTTACCGGTGATGCGCGCGCCTGAGGTACCGAGCGGGTGGCCCAGCGCAATCGCGCCGCCATCAAGGTTAACCTTGGTAACATCCATGCCCAGCTCTTTAATCACCGACAGGCCTTGTGCGGCGAAGGCTTCGTTGAGTTCGATAATGTCGATGTCATCCAGCTTCAGGCCTGCGCGCCCTAATGCTTTTTGCGTAGCGGGAACAGGGCCGATGCCCATGATTTCCGCTGCGCAGCCCGCAACGGCGACAGATTTAATCCGCGCGAGTTTAGGAAGCTTGTGTTTATCGGCGTAATCCTCGCTACATACCAATACGGCGGCGCTGCCATCGGTTAATGGGGAGGAGGTGGCGGCGGTAACGCTGCCGTCTTCGAGGAAAGCGGGTTTAAGCTCGGACAGCTTTTCTACGCTCGAATCAGGCCGGATGGTGCCGTCGGTTTTCACATCGCCAATCGGAACGATTTCATCGTCAAATTTGCCGCTTTCTGCGGCTGCCGCGGCTTTTTTATGGGAGGAGACAGCGAATTCTTCCTGATCAGCGCGAGAAATTTTATATTTTTTCGCCAGATTTTCAGCGGTTTCGCCCATACCCATATAGGCTTGCGGATATTTTTCGAACAGCGCCGGGTTGGGCATGGGGTTAAAACCGCCCATAGGGATGCGGCTCATGGATTCGACGCCTGCGCAGATAAAGGCCTGGCCTGCACCCATTTGAATCGCCCCGGCTGCGATATGAATGGCGCTCATGGATGATCCGCAAAAGCGGTTCACCGTTGCGCCCGCGATCGAGACTGGTAAATCCGCATGATTTACAACCAGGCGCGCAATGTTAAAGCCCTGCTCAGCTTCAGGAAAAGCGCAGCCCATGATGAGGTCTTCGATATCCTCCGCGTTCACGCCTGTATCATTGACCAGCGCTTTAACGACTGCGGCGGCCATATCATCGGGGCGCACCCTCGCCAAATCACCTTTATTTGCAAAATGCATGGGAGAGCGTTTAAAGCCACAAATGACGACAGGTGTTTGCATGGGAAGAACCTCCGATAAGAATAAATTTTCATGATTCTATAATGATATAAAGGCCGGGTCGAGATGTTTTAAGAGCATGGAGAGATTAAGCCCTAGGGAAAGTTTGATTTTGCATTTGACACACCTGATAAAATCAGGCAATTCAGATTTAAAGATTGAATGATTTTTAATGCGTTTGGCACAAGGAGAATGAGCGTGAATAAGGCTGCTGTGAAGATTTCTGACCCACGGGGATTTAAGCGTATTTGCATGAATTGCGGGACGCGTTTTTATGACATGAACAAACGTCCGATTGTATGTCCTTCATGCGATAGTGAGTTTAACAACGAGATGAAGCTTAAGGGCCGTAAATCCCGCGTGAGCGCAGCTCAGGAGGAGGCCGAAGGGCAAGTTACAAAGAGGACCTCTAAAGAGGCCGGCGGCGAGGACGAGGATGAAATTGAAGAGGAGCCGGAAGACACTGAAATTGTCAGCCTTGATGATTTAGAAACTGCGGAAACAACAGATGACGATGACGCGCTAAATGTAGATCTTGACGACGACGACGATGACGATCTTGATGATCTTGAAGTCGATAATGATTTGGATGATTTAGAAGATCTCGACCCTGATGCCGAGCTTGATGAAGATGACGACGAGGGCGATGACAAAAGCAAGGATTAATGCCTGCTTATCAATAAAGGATAGTTGCGTGTATAAAGTTTTCCTGCAGCTTCCTGCCAATTTGAGCACCGTTGATGTAGCCATTTTGAACGATCTATTGGTGATTTATGTGCCGCGCATTCAGCCCTGCGCACAGAAAACAACGAAAGCGCACCGTGGATTTTAGGAATGGCTGTTTGATACGCAGCCTGAAGAGAGGTTTTGAGTGGTCGGATTGAAACCACGGCCAAAATTCACGGATGATTTACCAAAATTCTTGATTTTCAAAGCGAAGACGTGCCGGACCGGGATTGGCTGGCGTATTCCTATCGACAATTTCCACCTTTTCAGTCGGGCCGTTTTTATTTACGGCGCGCATTATAATAGTGGTGTGCCTGATGGGCAGATGGGTTTGCAGATTGATGCCGCCACGGCATTTGGATCAGGTGAGCATGGCACGACTAAAGGCTGCTTGCAGGCGATGCTGGATCTGAAAGGGCAGGGAGCATGCCCGTGGAATGTGCTGGATATGGGTACGGGCAGCGGTATCCTCGCATTGCAGCATGGAAACTCTGGAAAACGCCGTTTTAGCCGTGGATAACGATCCTGAAAGCATTCGCGTGACCAGGCGGCATATGGAAGCTAATGGTGTACCCGATGGCAAGGGCAATGTACGAACGCTGGTTAATGAAGGATTTTCAGGAGCGCTGTGCAGGATAAAGGCCCGTATGATTTGATCATTGCGAATATTTTGCCTGGGCCGCTGAAAGAGATGGCCGCAGACTTGGTGGCTTGCGCCGATGAAAACAGCGCAGTGATTTTGTCAGGCATTCTTAACGAACAAGCGGAAGATGTGCTCAGAGTTTATCAAACATTGGGGCTGGAGCATCGCAAGACGCTGAAAAATAGGGAATGGTCAACATTATTGCTGCGCAAGACGGCGTCGTAAGACGATCAGATAAAGCAGCACGAAATAAAGAGATAGAGTTCCTCGACCTCACTGCCGCGTGAAAGAATAGGAAATTTTGTAAAAGCTCAAAGATTTTATCAATTAGATTTACGCTTACAGCCAGAGCTGCCGTAACCCCAGGATTGCAGGTGGATAAATAATCTCAAATTTTTTGGGTAATACTGAGGGTTTAAAACGCTGTAAAAAAAGGAATGATGAGGCCTCCAGTAACCGAACCAATCAGTAAAATTAAGCGTGGTTTTTGATCGAGCCAGCTTGATGTATTGTGCAAATTGGTTTCGCCCTGATCGTTGATATGAGCTCAATATTCAGGCGTTGACCATTTTAGAAAATGCTGCCCCAACTCACTTCTTCACCCGCTACATAGAAGCAGCAGATCGCCGCCAGACTGACCCAAGCACAAAGCCATTTTTGTTGAGGATACTTGAGCTTTGTAAGTGTACTCACCGCAACAAAAAATGCGGCACCAACAAAAATAAATTCGAAGAATTCATGCGGGCCGGATTCTGAATGCGGTTTTCCAAAAGCTTCTGCAAGCAAAAAGTTCAATAAGGGCTTGTGCAGCTAAAATAAGCAACGGACCCAAAGCCACCAAATTTTATGCAGCATCTTGGACCTCTTCTTCATCAATAAGGCCGGGCTTCACAAGAGGGAGTACTGAGACCCGTTCGTTCTTTCAAATTGCCGAGCAATTTGCGCAATTTTACCTTGTGTAAAAACTCTGCAACGACATGGTCTTCGGCTTTCCAAACTGGAATATGCTCCGGCATATCCTTCATTGTCAAAACTTGTCCTAAAACTATTGCCACTGCCAGCCGGGCAAAAAACCACCCTTACGGTCTTTTTCAAGCGCTTCAAGATATCTCATAGGAATAGAGGTGTTTACGAAACAGCCCGCTTTTCCCCAGTATTGACATCGACGATATCATGCATGTTGTAATAAACAATGCTTTCCTTCACCATCTGGCTGTCTATCTGCTGAAAACCCATACGGTTAAACAGCATGGTTTCTTCGGACAGGGTAATCACATCATAGGCCCCGGCCAGCGTATAACCATCGCCGGATATAACAACCGTGTTCATCAATCCATCGCGGACCCATTGATAGAATTTATAGTCTCCAAAGCGTCTATCTTCGCGAGCCAGCGCAAGAGCATGGAGCACCACATCAATATGGGCCAGATGGTCCTTGACCAGGGTTTTATAACCAAACAACGCTGTTGCCGCGCGTTCAGGGTCATCATCATTCATAACGATAAACGCAAGCTCATCCAGATCCTTCAGAATGCGCGTACCCATAGGGTCATATTGACGCGTCTGCGAATAATAGGAACGAAATTTCATAAAATCAAAACGCGGCGGCTTGTGTTCCAGGGCTTCTGTTGCCATCTGATTGTAATATGGGTTTGCTAAATAGCTTTGACGATAATCCGTCGCTTTGACTTCCGCTGGTTGGTTGCGCATAAGGAAACCGCCGCCACTGACAGAACTCAAAATAAGGAAAAGACTGTAATAGAAGATATGCCTCCTAACTCCCATTTTACCACGGTAATATTTAAAACGGCCAATAAAAGGCCGGATTAACCGGCCCTTTTGAATTCTTTATTAAAGTAAGCTTACTCGACGATTTTGGAGACGACGCCGGCGCCGACGGTGCAGCGCCTTCGCGGATGGCGAAGCGCAGGCCTTCACTCATCGCGACAGGCGCGATCAGCTCGACTTCATACCGTTGATGTTATCGCCGGGCATCACCATTTCCGTGCCTGATGGCAGCGTCACTTCACCGGTCACGTCCGTTGTTCTGAAGTAGAACTGCGGGCGATACTTCGTAAAGAATGGTGTGTGACGACCGCCTTCATCCTTCGACAGAATGTAGGCTTCGGCCATGAATTTCTTGTGCGGCGTGATCGAGCCGGGCTATACAAAACCTGACCGCGCTCAACGTCCTCACGCTTGGTCCCGCGCAAGAGTACGCCAACATTGTCACCGGCTTCGCCGCGATCAAACAGCTTGCGGAACATTTCAACGCCCGTGCAGACGGTTTTTGCGTGTCGCGGATCCCAACGATTTCAATCTCGTCGTTGACATTGATCACGCCTTGCTCAATACGACCCGTAACAACCGTTCCACGGCCGGAAATCGAATACGTCTTCAACAGGCATCAAGAAGTCTTTTGTCAATTTCACGCGCAGGAGTCGGAATATATTCATCGACAGCCTTGAGCAGCTCAACAATCGAATTCTCGCCAATCTCAGGATCGCGCCCTTCCACAGCGGCCAAAGCCGAGCCTTTGATAATCGGAATTTCATCGCCAGGGAATTCATAGGAAGAGAGCAATTCGCGCACTTCCATCTCAACCAGCTCCAGCAATTCTTCATCATCAACCTGGTCGACCTTGTTCAGGTAAACAACCAACGCAGGAACGCCAACCTGACGCGCCAGCAAAATGTGCTCTCGGGTCTGCGGCATCGGGCCGTCAGCCGCGTTCACAACGAGAATGGCCCCGTCCATCTGCGCCGCACCCGTGATCATGTTCTTCACATAGTCCGCGTGGCCCGGGCAGTCCACATGCGCATAGTGGCGCTTGTCGGTCTCGTATTCAACGTGAGCCGTCGAAATCGTGATCCCGCGCGCTTTTTCCTCAGGCGCCTTGTCGATCTTGTCAACGCTCTCACCATTGCCGTACTTCTTCGCAATCGCCGCCGTCAAAGTCGTCTTCCCATGGTCAACGTGACCAATAGTCCCGATATTCGCATGCGGCTTATTTCTCTCAAATTTTTCCTTAGACATCTTTTCGTTCCTTCATCGTCTTAAGATGTGATGACCAGCGCCACGCCAGCCGTAATTAAACCAATGCTCTGATGTAAGAAAACCCGCTGATAAAGTCAACGGGTTTTTTGAATTTCAAACGTGGAATGAACGGTTAAATTCTAACCGTTATTACCAGTATTGTCTAAAGAAGAAACGTGATCCATTATCTGTAGTTCTGCCATTCCTAAAGTTGTATCACTATCTACAGGAAGAAGGCCACTATGATAAGGAATGGAGCGGGCGACCGGGATCGAACCGGCATATTCAGCTTGGAAGGCTGATGTTCTACCATTGAACTACGCCCGCATTGGGATGCCAGTATACTCATTCACCGGCCGTTGACAACATATTATGGAGCGGGCGACCGGGATCGAACCCCCTCGCGCAACGTCGTTGCGCGTTCCTTATAATAAAATAGCGGGTTCGATACGACTCCTAATGCTATCTATTATAAAAAATACTCCTCACTTCATTCAATATTGGAGCGGGAGACGGGGATCGAACCCGCGGCCCTCAGCTTGGGAAGCTGATGCTCTACCACTGAGCTACTCCCGCATCAGCGGGTAGAAATAATCCGGTTTAGATCTGAAATCAAGTCTTTCGTCGGCTGCGCCGACATAATCCCGTCTAAGCGTTCGCTTGGCTCGCGCAGGTCTCATTAAAAATCAAGGAATTCAAAGCCGCTTTTGCAAAAATAATCAATCAAGGCGCAGACATCTTCAAAAACACCGGGCTGATCGTGCAGAAGAAGAATATGCGGATGGTCTGCCGCTTTTAGTTTCTCGTCTTGTTCCGCGCGGGCAATGAGGTCTTCGCGGGTTTTGATGGACTGACGTCCGCGGTGTGTATCATTGAGCATCCAGTCTCGCGCAGTGAAGGTATAGAGGCAATCAACAGCATTTGAGGGATAAGATGGCGCCATATCGGCAAAGGGCTGAGAAAAACCCTGATCATGCAAATATTGCTGGAGGATGCTGGTTTTGTTGTTCTCAACCACGTTGGCGCTATCAATCTGCTCAATCTTGCGCCCATCACCGCGATCAATGTAAGGAAAGCGATAATATTTTCCCGGACGTTCTATGCCGCATCTTGCATAGGCAGCCTCAATCAAATGGTCGCATTTTTCAAGATCATCGCACCATTCTTGTGGCTCCATATCTCCGGCGGGTTTATGAGCATAAGAGTGATTGCCGATCCGCAGGCCCTTGGTAATTGCATATTCAATCGCGCGCGGATTTTTTTCCAGTAACGCCCCACGGACAAACAAAAGCGCCGGAATATGGTGCGCGGTAAGAAAATCAACCAGCTTTTCCGTATCGGGCGATGGGCTGTCATCAATCGTCAGGTAAGCCTTACGCATGCTCATGCGTTCAGCCCCTTCAGAGCCGGATAGAGATATGTGATGTGATAGATGGGCATTGCGCGCAGATCACGGGTAACAGGCGCAATGCCATGTAAGCAGAACCAACGCTTGAAATGCTCTTGGTCAAATTGCCCGGCCTCAATCAATCGCCCTAAAACCCCGCCAGTAAGATAAAGCCCGCCATAAGCATGACCGGCAATGACGCTGGAGGCGGCAAACAGGCCCAAAAATTCATGAAACAGGCGCAGGGCCGTACTCACCTTTAAATCATCCAGCCGCTGCAGCATTTCTTCAGGGCTTTGCACTTGCACTGAACTGCCGCCAATCAAACACAAAGCCCGGTAAAGATTGTAAAGCCCCGGGCCGCTGACCACATTTTCATAGACGGCAATGGTGTCGTTGTTTTTAAGGCGTTGAACCGCCTGAATCACAAGCACTTGCTCATCGGTTAAACAGGCCACAGGCAAATGCCCGCCATGGGTAGGCTGCACAACCGGTCGGTCACCCTGATGTACATAAGCAAGCCCCAGCCCTGTACCAGGACCAAGAATACATTTTGAAGGGCTTGCAGGCGCGCCGGACCGGACAACGTTCAGGTCGTCTCCTTCCAAAACCAGCAGTGACCAGGCCGCGGCTTCAAAATCATTGACAATGCGTTCGACCTGCCAGCCTTCGCCTTCAAGCTCTTTAGGATCAATTATCCATGTGTTTTTGTTGACAAAGGCCCACAGGCCGTTTTCCGGCGAACCCGCCGCCGCAATCCGTAGCGGCCCCGATGGCTTTAATGCGTGCTCCTGGCAGTAATGCGCCAGCGCCTCTTGCAGGTTTTTGAAATCTACTGCTTCATATTTTGCAATCTTCTCCGGACTTTCCGGCGAAGAAACCGCAAAGCGCGCGTACGTGCCGCCAATATCTGCCAAAATGCTCATGACGCTATCATGCACGAAGCAATGCGTTTTGAAAATGGGGATTTATTGTCCTATCCGCCCTGGACCCAGGTTTGCAGGGCATAGCCAACGCCATAGGCCATTGCCGCTGCCGTCAAGCCGATGAATAATGTCTCAAACCCCTCACGGGGTAAAGATTTCAAGGACCACAGGCTTTTGAGGGAACCTATAGCAAAGAACGTGATAGCCGAAAGGATGAGAGCCAAGACAGGCTGATATGATATTGGCAGGATTGCGCCCGGCAGCAAAAATGGAATCAGCGGCATCGCGCCACAGATGAAAAATGCCCAGAAAGTTTGCAAACCTGCCTTCATCGCCGAGTGTATGGGCCGGGCTATGCCGTATTCTTCCTGAAGCATAAATTCAATCCAGATGTCTTTGTCCCTGGAAATGGTTGATACCATTTGCTCCAGCTCTTCCCCTTTAAAACCTTTGCTGGCGAAGATCTGGCGGGTTTCCTCGATCTCGCCATCGTGGTGCTGTGCAACATGGCGCACTTCACGCGCATGCAGGCGTTCATAATTGTCTTCTTCCGCCTTCATAGCGCTATAAGCGCTTGCGGCCATCGAAAACCCGTCGGCCAGCAGATTGGCCAGCCCCAGAACCATGACAATCGCAGGAGACAAACCGGCGCCAACAACGCCTGCAACAACGGCGAAAGTCGTCACAACCCCGTCAATGCCGCCATAGACCCATTCCTTAAGATAAAAGACCCCCGGCCCGGCGCTGAGCCGTGCTTTGATTTCTTCCGGGCTATGATGATGGTCTTTGAGCATGAAACGGATTTTTCTTTTCAAACGCTGAAGCGTGATTACAATGCAGTCATGAGCACACAAAACCGCTATGACAGGCAACGCATTCTATCGGAGATAGGCACTGCTGGCCAAACAAAAATTTCCGAAGCTTCCGTTTTGTGCATTGGTGCAGGCGGTTTAGGGTGTCCAGCGCTGCTATATCTGGCCGCAGCGGGAGTAGGGCGCATCGGCATCGTTGATTTTGACGTTGTAGAGGAAACAAATCTTCAAAGACAGGTGCTTTTTGATACAAGCCAGATTGGCCAGAACAAGGCGCAGGCCGCCAAAGCGCGCCTGAACGCCCTCAACTCGGAAATCGATATTCAGGTATACGCGGAAGAACTGAGTGATAAAAATGCGCTTACCCTTTTTGAAAAATACGACATCATTATTGATGGCACGGATAATTTTCCGGCAAAATTTCTGATCAACGATGCCGCTGTTAAAGCGAGAAAACCCTTTATTTACGGCTCTATTCTCGGCTTTGACGGCCAACTTGCCGTTTTTAATCATCAAGGCGGCCCGTGTTATCGCTGCTTATTCCCCGAAGCGCCCAAAACCCATATTCCCAATTGTGCGCAGGCGGGCGTTATCGGCGCTGTCGCCGGGATGATTGGTACAACGCAGGCGATGGAGACCATAAAAATCATTGTCGATCATGAAAGCTTTAAGCCCCTCGCCGGTAAGTTCTGGACAATCGATATGCGCTCCATGGAAAACAAGCTACTGGCTTTGCCCAAAAATCCTGATTGCCCAACCTGTTCAAAAGCAAAGGAGGATATTATTTTGCAATATTCATCATCCGTATGTGGCGTTATCGCGGAGGTCACCCCGCAGCAGGCAAAAGATAAACAAACAGCGCTTCTTATCGATGTGCGTGAAATCGACGAATGGGACGCCGGACACATTGAAGGTGCGCGGCATATCGCTTTATCGGCTTTAATGCGCGGCGATATACCAAAATTACCCAAAGATTGTGAGATTATTCTCTATTGTCAAAAGGGAATGCGAAGCTTGCAGGCCGCGCATATTCTCAAAGCCCATGGCTGCCCAAACATCATGAATATGACCGGTGGCTACGAAGCTTGGCTCAAATGCTCTTAAAACCCGACCTCTATTGACCCGTATCAAGTTTGTATTTTTCAAAATGCTGTTATAGTGTCCCCGTATAATTACACTTAAGAGTTCGGATAATTGCGATGAAACACGACATTATTATTATTGGCGCCGGCCCGGCCGGGTTGAGCTTTGCTCGCGAAATGGCCGAAACGGGGCTAAATATTGTTTTGCTTGAAAAACAACCCAAAAGCGTTCTGGCCAATCCGCCCTACGATGGGCGTGAAATCGCGCTCACCCATCTTTCACGAAAAATCATGGGCGATCTGGGCATGTGGGACCTGGTTCCGAACGAAAAAATTTCCCTGATTAAAACCGCCAAAGTCCTGAATGGCAGCTCGCCTTATGCGCTGTCTTTCGATCATGAAGAGGCGGGCGAAGAGACATTGGGCTTTATGATTTCAAACAATCAAATCCGAAAGGCCGCTTATGAATCACTGGCCGGATATAAAAACATTCACATCCTGAGCGAAAAAGAAGTCTCCACGCTTGGCACCGACCAGGAAAAAGGCTGGGTCGAGTTGAGCAGTGGAGAGCGTCTGGAAGCACTGTTGATCATCGCCGCAGATTCCCGTTTTTCCGCGACGCGGCGTATGATGGGAATTTCCACTTCGATGCTGGATTTTGGCCGCACCTGCATTGTCTGCACGATGAGCGCAGAATTGCCGCATCATGAAACCGCTTATGAGTGTTTCCATTTTGATCGTACGCTGGCCGTGCTGCCGCTCAACAATAATCAGGTCTCCATCGTTATTACGCTGGGCTCGGAAGAAAGCGCGCAGGTATTGGAGATGAGTAAAGAAGCGTTCGCCGCCGATATAGAGCGGCGCTTTGAAGGGCGTTTGGGTACAATGAAACTCACAAGTGAACTGTTTCCCTATCCGCTGGTCGCGACATTTGCCAAGACCTTCTGCGCCAACCGTTTTGCGCTCATCGGCGATGCTGCCGTGGGGATGCACCCGGTTACCGCCCATGGCTTTAATTTGGGCCTGCGCGGCGCACACACATTGGCTAAAGAAATCAAAAACGCTTTGCAAACGGGAAGTGATTACGCATCGCAAACTGTTCTGCAGCGCTATAGCAACGCACATCGTCGCGCCTCAGCGCCGCTTTTCCACGGCACAAATGCACTTGTGAAGCTTTACACAAAAGACACGCCCGCAGCTAAATTTGTACGCCGAACATTACTGAGAGTAGGCAACCGCCTGAAACCAGCTAAACGCTTGATCATGAATCAACTCACGGAAAACAAGGCCGCGTGATAAACACTTATAGTCCTTACGCTATTCTCAATTTCATTTTCGAAAAAAAACCGAAACCCCGCATTCAATGCGGGGTCTATAGGGATTTACAGTCGATAGGATGAACCCCGTTTTAAAAAACGGGGTTTCGTTTCTTCTTGTTTTTCAGGGCGTTGAAAAAAGTTGAGAATGGGGTAGTCCCTGAACCCGGCCATAAAGAATACGCCACGTGATCTGTCCGTGAAAATTCTCATCGGCATAGCGGCAGGCTTTCAGCAAATCTTTGCGCTTCAGCATTTTATATCCGATACGTGTCGTATTCATTCCACCTTTCTTTAAACTGCGCAGGAACTCAAAAGTTGTGCCATAAGAACGCACAATATTTTCATCCCGAAAAACACCGGGCCAGGATTTAAAATCAGCCAGCCCGCTGTCTAAAGAAAATGTTTCCAGACCCTTGTGCCATTCCGGAAAACTCTCCGGTGCGGGCACCGTATAAAAAATTGCGCCGCCCGGTTTAAGCAAACTCAAAAGCGTTTCAAAACCGCCATGCGGATCTTGAAACCACTGAAACGCCATATTGCTGACAATCAAATCATAACGCTGATTTTTCGCCGGATTTTCTCCATCCATCACGCCCCAGCGCACATTTTCTTGCTCTGCGATACGCGTCCGCGCGCGCTCAACCATGTGCACACTTATATCCGTAATATGAAACTGCCCGCCGGGGTATCGTTCCAAAAGCCGCCGCGTCAAAGCGCCTGTCCCGCAACCGATCTCCAGCACCGCCGGAGTTTCAATATCCGGTAAATCCGCGGCCAGTTTTTGCGCAATTTCTTCTTGAACGGCGCTATGGCGGTCATATTCACCGGCGCAGCGATCAAATTTACGCGCAACCTCTTTCTTCCATTCAGAGCGCATGAATAAAATCCTTTATATGATTTGCACACCAATCCGGATGGCTTAAAGGAAGTCCATGGCCCTCGCCCTCGCAAATACGCATGTCATAGCCCGCCCATTCTTCTTTCATGAGCTCGATCGGCAAAATCGGATCATTCGCTCCCGCCAAAGACAAGACCGGGCATGTTAAGCTATTCAACGTTTCTTTTACATCCCATGAAGCCAACCACTCCAGCCCCTCTTTAAGTCTTTGAACGTTCAAATCATCGCTGGGTGGAAGGCCGCTTGTTTCCCAAAAGTCACGCATCTGTTTTTCCGGGTTTTTTTGAAGCCGCGTCTTCATGACCTGCAAGGTTCTCTCCTCCGCAAAATGCTGAAAACAGCTAAAGCCGTTAATCACAATAAGACCCCTCATATCATGACTATGATTCTTCAAAGCCCACATCGTTCCCAAAGAGTGCGTGATGTAAATTGCCGAATTGCACTCGGCTGTAGCGTCAGAGCTTTGCCTTTCGCCAATAAATCCCAAATCAACAGCCGTCGCTTTCACTTCGGGTAAACGCGCGCGCAGACCATCCCAAAATGCTGGACCCATCCCCCAGCCATGAACAAAAATAATATCTGCGCTCAACCTGCACCTCTTCTAACGCATTGAATAAACACGCCCTTGTTTACATTCAAGTTTTATATTCAAGAAAATTATTTTGAAAATTGACCTGGATCAAATTTAAAACACCATATCTAGTGGTAATGTGATTCTCGAAAACGCAATATCTTGTGTTTTTCTTAGGGGTTTCACCCGCCTTCAAATCTTATTCAAAATCAACGTAAGCAGGAGTTTACCATGACCACTATTGCCGCCATCAAACCTGAAATATCCGATGAAATCACCTCCATTTTCGGTGGTACGGACGTTGATTGCAGCGCCGCGGTCAGTGAGTATATATCAGAATCGGACTGGCGCGTTAAAGCCAACGCCAATACGGGCTATTCCAATGCCGGGCTGATTAACAACGTTGCCGGCAAGGTTATCGCCAATTTCTGGCTCGATGAAATTTACGCACCTGAAGAAGGCGGCGCCCACCGCAAAGGCGACATCCATATTCACGATCTGGATTGCCTGACCGGCTATTGTGCCGGGTGGTCTTTGCGCGCACTTCTGAATGAGGGATTTAATGGCGTAGATGGCCGCGTTTCTTCCCGTCCACCGCGCCATTTCCGTGAGGCGCTGGGGCAGATGAGCAACTTTCTCGGTATTCTTCAGTCGGAATGGGCGGGCGCGCAGGCCTTTAGTTCCTTCGATACCTATCTCGCGCCTTACGTTTTTCGCGACAATCTATCATTCAGCGAAATCAAAAAAGCCATTCGCCAGTTTGTTTATAACCTCAACGTTCCAGCGCGCTGGGGGCAATCTCCCTTCACAAACATCACGCTCGACATCACCGTGCCCGAAGATCTGGCCGATCAAATTCCGACCAATAACAATCTCCATTTGTTCAAGGGGCTGGATGATGACGACCTCCTGCGCCGCGCCCAGCAACGTGACATGGGCCTGCGCTCTTTGGAAGACACAAGCTTCAAACATTTCCTGCCCGAAATGGAAATGATTGTGATTGCCTATTATGAAGTGATGACCGAAGGCGATTCCAGCGGCAAACCGTTCACCTTCCCCATTCCAACGGTGAATATTACCGAAGATTTTGACTGGGACTCTAAAGTCGCCCAGGCCATTTTCGACAACACTGCCAAGGTCGGCAGCTCTTACTTCCAGAATTTCGTCGGCTCCCAGTGGATGGAGGGTGAAAACGGCCAGCGCGAACGCAACCCAGAAGCATACTCTCCCGGCGCTGTGCGCTCAATGTGCTGCCGGTTGCAGCTTGATCTGCGCGAACTGCTCAAGCGCGGCAACGGCCTGTTCGGTTCGGCGGAAATGACCGGATCACTGGGCGTGGTTACGCTCAACATGGCGCGGTTAGGGTATCGTTTCAAAGGTGATAGGACAGGGCTGTATAAAGAACTAGACCGCCTGATGGATATTTCTAAATCCACGCTGGAGAAAAAGCGTGCCTATGTTCAAAAAATGTATGATCGTGGGCTTTACCCTTATACAGCGCGCTATCTGCCATTCTTTCGCAATCATTTCTCTACGATCGGCGTAAACGGCATGAACGAAATGGTGCGCAACTTCACCGACGATCAACACGATCTCACTGATGAACAAGGCATTGAGCTCTCCATGGAGATCCTTGATCATATGCGCGCACGTATGATCGAGTATCAGGAGGCTACCGGAAATCTCTATAATCTGGAGGCCACCCCTGCAGAGGGCACAACCTACCGCTTTGCGAAAGAAGACGCCAAACACTATCCTGGCATTCTCCAGGCCGGATGCGGCGAAAACATCTACTACACCAACTCTTCCCAAATCCCGGCCGGACATACCGACGACCCGTTTGAAGCACTGGAGCTGCAAAATAAGCTGCAATGCAAATATACTGGCGGCACGGTACTGCATCTGTATATGGGAGAAAAACTCTCTTGTGCTGAGGCTTGCAAACGCTTTGTCAAAAAAGTGATCGAGAACTACCAGCTCCCCTATATCACGATCACGCCAGTGTTCTCGACCTGTGAAACGCACGGCTACCTTGATGGCGAACAGCCTGAGTGCCCGCATTGTGGTGAGGAAACAAATGTCTGGACGCGCGTCATGGGCTATTTCCGGCCTGTGGCAAGCTTTAACACCGGCAAGAAAGGCGAGCATAAAGAGCGCAAACACTTCCTTGAGCGTCGCATTGAATCCGCAGATTTGTTTGAGAACGCGTAAACATGGATACAACCGTCATTGCGAGGAGCATAGAGACGAAGCAATCCATAGAAACTGGATTGCCACGCTCTCTTACGGTTGTTCGCAATGACAAAATATTACCCATCTACGACGTTACACCATTCACCATGCTGGATTTTCCCGGCAAGTGCGCGGCCATCATCTGGTTTTCTGGCTGCAATATGCGCTGCGGCTATTGTCACAACCCGCAAATCGTCAAGGGGAAAGGCACGCAGGGCATTGCGGATATTTTTACGTTTCTCAAAAAACGCAAAGGTCTGCTCGATGGCATCGTTCTGTCCGGCGGTGAAGCCTCGATTTATCCGGGTCTGCCGGGCTTTGCCGCCTGCGTAAAAGATATGGGCTATGCAATCAAGCTTGATACCAACGGTACCCGACCCGATCTTGTGCAAAGCTTCCTAGATCAAGGGCTTTTAGACTATGTCGCGCTGGATTACAAAGCCCCGCCAGAAAAGTTCAAGACCGTAACAGGCATTGAAAAATTCCAGGCTTTTGAAAAAACGCTTGATCTGCTGTGCACTCAAACCATCGTGCCTTTTGAAATCCGCACCACCGTCCACACAGCCCTGATGGAGGAGCGCGACATATCGGCAATCATAAATGATCTGGAAAGCCGCGATTATAAAGGGTCTTACTATATTCAAAACTACATTAATAATGGCGGTCCGACTTTGGGAATGCTCCCCTCACAAGAACGCACCCTGGATTTAAGCGTCTTACCAACGAATAAGAAATTTTCAATAGAGTTTAGAAACTTTCCTTGAATCTCTCAGGGATTTATTTTGCTTAGGACTCTCCCAATTCCTCCGCCACAACATCCTTGCGGCTCAGCTTTCCAATCATGGTTTTGGGCAGGGGCTTATCGCGAAATTCGATCTGCTTGGGCATTTCGATTTTTGAAATTTTTTCTTCCAAAAAACTTTTAAGCTCTTCGGCGCTCAATTCACGGCCCTCTTTAAGCTTAATCCAGGCCTTCACAATTTCCCCGCGATGAGGATCCGGCAGCCCCGCAACAATACATTCCTCGACATTGGGATGCTGGTAAATCGCCTCTTCAACATGGCGGGGATAAACATTATAGCCATTGGTGATGATCAAATCCTTGATCCGATCAACAATATAAGTATAACCACGCGCGTCCATATAGGCGATGTCACCGGTATGCAGGCGCAACCCTCCATCATCCGTGGGACGCAGCACATTCGCCGTTTCATCGGGGCGGTTAAAATAGCCCTTCATCACCTGCGGTCCGCGGATGCAAACCTCGCCGCGCTCACCCAGCGCTACTGGCGTTATTTTATCATCCGGGTCGATAATCTCGATGATTGTTTGCGGCAGCGGCAGGCCGATGGACCCGGCCACGTTTTCACCAAAGGGCGGATTAACGGTGGCCACCGGCGAGGATTCGCTCAGCCCATACCCTTCCACAACCGTGCACCCCGTCTTGGCCTCAAATTTTTTCTTAACCTCAACCGGCAGCGGCGCACCCCCGGAAATGCAAAAATCCAGCGAGGACAAATCAAAAATTTTCAGTTTTTGATGATTGTTGATAGCGCTGAAAATCGCCGGAACCCCGCACATATAGTTTGGCTTTTTCTTTTGAATAATATCCAGCGTATCATTCAGATCAAAGCGCGGAATGGTGATGATCTCCATCCCCGCCAGCACAGCCATATTCAGGCACACTGTCATGGCGAAAACATGGAAAAACGGCAGTACGGCAAGCATTTTTTCATGCCCCTGCGGATCAGGAAAACTGGCATAGGCCTGCACGGCGTTGGTGTAAATATTCATATGGGTCAGCATCGCTGCCTTAGGTGTGCCGGTCGTCCCGCCGGTATATTGCAGCACGGCGACATCTTCGAGCGGATCGATCGGGGCCGGTTTTACTTGTCCGTCATTTTTAAGAAAATCCTTTAGGAAAACAATGCGCCGCGCAGTTTCCGATTTAATAACCCATCTCTGATCTTTAGGTTTTAAAACCGGAAAGAGTATATTTTTTGGAAAAGGAAGATAGTCCGTGAATGTCCCGACAATCAACGTACTCAGCCGCGTATCGGACAGCATCTCTTCCATCTTGTCCATGAGCATCGCCAAATCGAGCGTCACCATGATGTCGGTTTCACTATCTTCGATTTGGGCGGCGAGTTCATCGCGCGCATACAGCGGATTGAAATTCACGACCGTCCCGCCGGTTTTAAGAATGCCGTAATAGGCAATCAGCGAGAGCGGGCAGTTGGGCAAAAACAACCCTACTTTTGTACCTTTGGTTACACCGTGTGCTTGCAATCCAGCGGCGAATTTATTTACAGCCGCATGCAACGTGGCCCAATCATATGTTTTTCCGAGAAACTCGAAAGCCTGCGAATCTGGCAAACGCGCCGCCGTCTTGTCGAATACGTCGCTCATCAGCCCCGGAGAAATCTCCATATGCCAGTCCGGCTTTGGTGGATAAGTTTCGAGCCAAGGATAGTTCTGTTCAGTCATAAGCATACCTGCATGCAAAAATCATATTGTAAGTGTAACTGTTTTTCACAAGGCTTTCTATGCGCTATGCAATATTGGTTGGCTCTTAGAAAAAATATAATCCTTATGATTGTATTCAATTTTATAAAACAAGCCTCTGGATTTTTGTGAAAAGATATAGCACACTATACTTGGGTTTGTTCATAAGCCCGTCCGCTTAAGTCTTAATTATTGTGTTAATTTGGAGAATTCCGCATTGTCTGCCACGCAGAGTGACCTTCAT
This sequence comes from Rhodospirillales bacterium, assembly GCA_020638335.1. Classification (GTDB taxonomy): domain Bacteria; phylum Pseudomonadota; class Alphaproteobacteria; order Micavibrionales; family Micavibrionaceae; genus TMED27. Next base: position 11,731 of record JACKIT010000013.1, on the reverse strand, counting down.
CCTGAAGGCGAACCTCAACCGATTAAAATGCATCTGAAATGGTTTAATGGAACCAAGGGTTTTGGTTTTGTTGTTCCCGAAGATGAGAGCTTTGACGCATTCGTGCACATCACAACGCTTCAGGAAGCAGGCCTGCATGCGCTGGGTGAAGGCGCTGTACTTATATGCACATTGTTTGACGGCCCTAAAGGTAAGCAGGTCCAGAATGTAATTGAAGTGATCGAGTCCGGCAGCGTTAATCTGATGCCCGAGGAAATCGGTGAAGACGGCACGTTTTCGCTGGGCGGGCTTGTAAAATGGTACAAACCGGAAAAAGGTTTCGGATTCATTATTCCCGATGACGGCATGAAAGATGTTTTCATCCATAAAACGTTGCTCGACAAGCTGGAAATCGAAGAGCTTGAAGCCGGCCAGCGCGTGAAGGTACGCCTGAAAGTTGTCGATAAAGGCCGCGAGGCGGTCGATATCGAAATTATTCGCTAATCAAAAAATTCCAAACAAACAAGGGGCATGTTGATGCCCCTTATGAATTCGCATATAGACCAATAATGCCTTATTTCCCGGCAGCGGCTTGCTTTACGATTTCGAGCTCTTCCTGAGAGATCTCTTCCTTTGCGGCTTCTTCTTCAGCCTTGAGAATGCGGTTGCGGGTAGCGGCCTGGTAAGCAACCTTGGCATGTTCAGCGCAATAGGGCAAACCGGCAATGTTCGCATGGCCGCAAAAGCCAAAACTTTCGTCACGCGGATCGCCAAAAGGCCAGCGGCATTGATTGGGTTTAAGGTCAACAAGAGGAATGCCCTGGCGATTATCTTGCGCGGCAGCCTTTTGAATTTTTCTTTCGGGAACCACGGCGGTTGGTTGCGATTTCACCGGGGCAGGTTTTTTATTTTGCTGAATGGGAGAGACGCGATTGGAAAGTTTCAAACGGTGTGCTTTACCGATAACGGCATTGCGCGTAACGCCGCCAAGTTCCTTGGCGATTTCTGCGGCTGTTTTACCTTCGCCCCAGAGTTTCGTCAGCAATTCAACGCGTTCATCAGTCCAACTCATGCTTTTATCTCCCATTGGCGTTCGTACCAGTTAAGATACTGATACAAAACATTAAAACTAACTCTATTTTCTCTAGAGCCTGCAGTCTATCAGCACCGAATCATTTTGGTCAAATTATGATGAGAAAAAAAATGCGTTATCCACATCTTGAATTTTTTTATCAGGAAATGAGTCCCATCTCGCGCAAATTTTCTGCACGTTCAGCCCATTTTTCTTCCACTTTGACAAAAAGCTTGAGATGAATGGGCATGCCAAAAATATCCTGCATTTCTTCACGGGCAGCTTTCCCAATTTGTTTAATCCGCCCCCCGCCTTTGCCAAGCACAATCGCCTTTTGACTATCGCGTTCGACAAACACAAGCTGGGTAATTTTGATGCTGCCATTATCAAACTCTTCCCATGTTTCAGTCTGAACCATCGCGGAGTAGGGCAGTTCCTTATGAAGCTGGTTAAAGATTTTTTCGCGGGTAATTTCCGCCGCCATCATACGCATCGGCAGGTCGGTAATTTGATCTTCATCATACATCCACGGTCCCGGTTTGAGCTGGGCGGCGAGATGATCCAGCAGCTCTTTCGTGCCCTGGCCCTTCAAGGATGAAACCATAAAAGTGGCCGCATAATCAAAAGTTTCGTTAAAGCTTGTTGCCAAAGCCAACAGGTCCGGCTTGTGAACCTTATCGGTTTTATTCAGCACCAGAATAACGGGCTTACCGGTGGGAAGTTTTTTGATCAAATCCATATTTTTATTCAAAGGATTTTTGCTGGCTGCATCCACGATATGGATGATGTGCTCGCACTCTTCCAACGCATCAAGCGCGCAGGCCACCATCGCTTTTTCCATGGTGCGCGCGCCTCCCGCATCAAAAATGCCCGGCGTATCGATGAGAATGATCTGCGCTTGATCATGCAGTGCAATTCCCAAAATGCGCGAACGGGTCGTGTGCACCTTGCTGGAAACAATCGAAACTTTCGTGCCGACAAGCTCGTTAATCAACGTAGATTTTCCGGCATTGGGAAGCCCCACAACACTTACAAAACCGCAGCGCGTTTCTTCTGATCTGTCGGCGCTCATCAGGAGACCTCGCCCTTGTGCTGTTTCATAAATTCACGCGCCGCTTCTTTTTCTGCGTTCTGGCGCGACTTGCCTTGCGCAACTATCGGATCAAAACCCTCAACGCGCAGTTCAATGTCAAATACAGGCGCGTGATCGGGTCCGCTTTGTGCCACAATTCTATACTCAGGCAGGCCCAACCCTTGCGCTTGTGTCCATTCCTGCACTTGTGTTTTTGGATGCTGTGGAGGCTCTTTCATCACATCCAGCCGGTCGGCCCATAATTCATGAATCAACTTTTGGCATTTCTCAAAACCGCCATCGAGATAAAGCGCCCCGATTAACGATTCAAAAATATCGGCCAGGATATTATCGTTTTCCGCTCCACCGGCTTGCGCTTCAGCATCAGAAAGCGTGATGTAAGCGCCAAGCTCTAGCTCCTGAGAGATTTTTGCCAAAAAAGATCCCTGCACCAGCGCCGCCAGACGTTTGGCCAAATCCCCTTCAGGCTCTTTGGGAAAGCGTGTATAGAGCAGTTCTGCAATCACCAGCCCGAGCACCCGGTCACCAAGAAATTCAAGCCGCTCATAATTATACCCGGCCGCCGCGCTGGAATGAGTGAGCGCCACGCGTATCAAAGCGCTGTCCTGAAAGCGGTGCGCTATACGGGCTTCAAGTTCTGTGATGGGTTTAACGCTCATTATGACTGGGAATCCTCGGCCTCTGATGCCAGGCGCACAGGGTCGATGTCATTGAAAAAACGATTATAACGCAGTGTCCAAGGCCACTTCCAGATTTCAAAAAGCTGCGCGCTGCCATTTGTTGAAAAGAACAGGAAGTCGGCCCGGCCTACAAAATTTTCAAAGGGCACAAAGCCGACAACATTCTGTACACGGCTGTCTTGTGAATTGTCGCGATTATCGCCCATCATAAAATAATGCCCCTCCGGCACAGTATAAACCTGAGTGTTATCAAGCGGCCCGCTGTCGCTTTCCTCGAAAATATCATGGGTGGCGCCACCGGGCAGGGTTTCGATATAATGATACATCGGCGTACCTTCATCTTCGGGTGGTGTGCCTTCTTTTATGCCGATAGCTTCACGCGGAATAAGCTCGCCATTGATATAAAGACGGCCATTGCGCACCTGTACGGTTTCACCGGGCAACCCTACCAGACGCTTGATGTAATCAACGCGCGGGTTACTGGGCAATTTAAAGACAATGACATCCCCGCGTTGAGGCTCTTTATTCCACACGCGCCCCTCCAAAGGTGCCAGACCAAAAGGAAAGGAATAGCGGCTATAGCCATAGGCCGGTTTGCTGACGAACAGATAATCACCAACCAGCAAAGTTGGTTTCATGGACCCGGAAGGGATATTAAACGGTTCGAACAAAAAGGTGCGTATCACCAGAGCAAGAAAGACCGCAATCATCGCCGTCTTAAAAAAATCAGCCAGCTCTTCCTTGGCTGTTAATGGTGGCTCGCTTCCGTCTGCTCCAACTTTCAGGTTAGGATCAGCGCGCAGGCTGGCTTCAGAATTTTTTAAATTATCTTGGCTCATTTTATATATTCTCGCCCTTCTAAAGCGCTTTTACAGGATTTATGGCCTGGACTCAAGCGCTACGCGCTTCGATGATCACAAACGCTTGAGCAAGCGGCGGTTCATCACTCAAAGCCAGATGGATATGTGTTTCATGACCATCGGGAGTGATAGCCGCCAGACGTTTCTGTGCCGCGCCGCTGAGCTGAATCTGCGGCGCACCTTTTTCATCCGTAACAACGCCAATATCTTTCATGGTAATACCACCGGAGAAACCGGAGCCGAGCGCTTTGGCGACGGCTTCCTTGGCGGCAAAACGCTTAGCATAGGCGGCAATATGACCACCGCCGCCGCGCCGTGCTTCAGCGACTTCACGTTCATGAACGGTGAAGCAGCGCTCTATAAAGCGTGCCTCAAAACGCGCCATAAGTTTTCGAACGCGGTTTATATCAATCAGATCGTTACCTATGCCAAGGATCATGGAAGTGCACCTTATTTTTTCTGCCCGGTAACTTCCCGCGCAACCTTATGCAGACGGTTTTCCCGTGCTTTTTTACGGGCCGCTTGTGCACTGCCGACTAAACGAAAAAACACACTGTATGTGAGCGGAACAGTCAGTGCTCCCAGTAAATAGCCGCCAACAAACCACGGCGCAAATATCCGGTAAGGCTCACTTTTTATCAGGTCCCAGATAACCCAGAAATCAGCGTGTTCAGGCAGCGCTGCTTCGGCGGGCAAGCCCAAAAGCTGAAATATAAACGAGCCCAATGAAATTGCCGCCCACCACATAAACGGGAAAGTCCAGGGATTTCCTGCAAAAGTGCCAATGAGCGCCGCCAAAAAATTAGCGCGCAAGACATAGGCCAGAAATCCTGCCTGTACAAAATGCGTACCTAAAATAGGCGTAAAGGAAATGGCCACGCCGATAGCCAGCCCGAAAGCGATTTTCTGGGTGCTGTCAGAAAGCCTGACCACGCGGTGCTTTGTATAATGCGCGGCCCTAACCCAGCCCATACTTGGCCAGAACAGTTCTCTGATATTTTGCAAAACTGTGCGTGGCGTTCGCCGTTTAAACATTTATAGAGGCCGTCATTGTCGTTGTAAGGTTTTCAGCTTATTATCACGAAGATTCAGCATTAGAAAGATGAAGGCAATCTCATGAATATTCAAGACCACATTCGCACTATTCCTGATTTTCCCAAGCCGGGGATTAATTTCTATGACATTGCGACGTTGCTGGCCAACCCGTCGGCATGGCGTGAAACCATCGCACGTCTTCACCGTTTAACGGAGGATTATCAGCCGGATTTACTGATGGGCATTGAATCACGGGGATTTTTGGTGGCTGCGCCACTGGCCTATGAGATGGGCTGTGGTTTTGGCATGGTGCGCAAACACGGCAAGCTACCGGGCCAAACGTTGGCGCATAGTTACGCCCTTGAATATGGTGAAGATATTATAGAAATACAGCCGGATCTGATTCCCGCAGGCTCCAAGGTTGTATTGGTTGATGATTTGCTGGCAACCGGCGGCACGATGCAGGCGGCTGAAATATTGCTGCATAAGGCCGGAGCGCATGTGGTGGCCAATTTATGCATTATTGAACTGGAAGGCTTAAACGGGCGCGATAAACTCACCGCACCTTTAGAATCGGTTATTCGCTGCCCGGCGTAGAGCGTTTTTTGGCCTTGGCCTCTTCCTGCGAATTTCCTTGTTCAAACAAAATGAGAAGATCCTCCTTCTCGAATTTCTCAAGGCTCTCAGGTTGGCGCAGATCAATCCGCCCTTTCTGCGTGACATAACCGACAAGTTTTAAAGTGCCCTCTTCAATGCGCTGTTGAAGCTGGGCGCGGTTTTCTTCCTGCCCGGCGCGGCTGGCGCGAAAACGCCACCCTTGCATATAATCCCCGGCAATATCCCAATAATCCATCTCCGGCTGGCCAAAGGTGCGCCCGCGAATGCTATGGGCAATCTGACGACGCTCATGCTCGTTTTCTTCATGTGGCAAAAATTGATAGACCTTGTCACGGCCAAATTCATGAATAAACATATTGCATACCAGCGCGTTATAGGCCGGGTTATTACTCACAGCCAGCAAGGTGTTATAGCGCGCCAGTTCCAGATTATATTCAGTCTCTTCTGACAGGATTTCGCCGTAATAGGTAGGAATGTCGGACAAACGCGCCTCGCGCAGGGCATGCCAGTTTTTATCGGCAATCATAACGTCAATATCGCGGCCTTTAAGCATCTTTGCAAATTGCACCGCCCATTCAGAGGCGCCAACGATGATCAAACTGTCCTTGCCCGTATAGGCAAGCCCCAGTTTTTTGGCGATCGGCTTTGCGCTGAGGCCATGAGCAAAAACGCTGAACAGCACAATAGCGAAGGCCAGCGCAAGAATTTGCTCCCCGTCCTGATAGCCGATCCCGACCATATATGGCCCAAGAACCCCGGCCACTGCGGCGCAGACAATCCCGCGCGGGCCGATCCAGCCGGTAAGGATAACCTCTTGCCAACTCATTTGCGTACCAATGCTGGACGCCAGCAGTGTAAGCGGCCGGATCACAAACAGTAACGTTGCGATAAACGCAAAGCCGCGCCAATCGATGGAAAAGAGAATGGCCGGATCGATTTTTGCGGTTAGCAAAATAAACACGCCCGAAACTAGCATGATCGAGATAGTTTCCTTGAATTTTTTAAGCTCTTCAATCGAACTCATCCCTATATTGGCCAGCGCCACGCCCAGAATGGTCACGCCGATCAAGCCGAAATCATGTTCAATTGAATTACAGATCACAAAATAAATCAGCGCCGTTGAAAGCAATGCGGTGGGTTTAAGATATTCGGGAACCACATCATGGTTAAACAGCCACGAAAGCGCATAGGCAATCGCCACGCCGAAAAATGTAATCATAATGATGGCCAAAATCGTGCTGGTCACGAATTCGCTGACAGCCACATTTTCCAGTGCTTGCAGACGAAAGAACTCATAGCATAAAATGGCCGCTGCCGCGCCGATAGGGTCGTTGATAATTCCTTCCCATTTCAAAATGGAGGCCGGGCGTTCTTTTAAATGTGCATTTTTCAGCAGCGGCATGATCACGGTCGGGCCGGTGACAATCAACAGCGCGCCAAAGGTCAGCGCGACCGGCAGGCTGAGGCCCGCAACATAATGCCCCGCCAGTGTTGTAAGCACCCAGGCAACGGGGCCGCCTACAAGAATAACCTGACGAATAGAACTGCGCGCCTCGCGGATTTCCTTGAAATTGAGATTGAGTGCACCTTCAAACAGAATAATCCCAACGGCCAAGGATATAACAGGGTTTAACAAATCACCGAGCAGGGCTTCGGGTTGAACGAGGTTCAAAGTAGGACCAGCCAAAAAACCGCCGATAAGCAAAAATACAATCGCCGGGGTTTTCAACCGCCAGCCCAGCCATTGAGCGGCAATACTGAAAAACGCGATCCATGCGATTTGAGGAAGGATGGTGTACATCGAAACATTCTATATAGAGGAAGCGTCGATGACCAGACGGTTTTTTCCCTCCACCCCCTCACCCGGCGTTTATAAGCGCGCTAACGCTTGCCAACAAACACCTGCCCTCTCCCCCTCCTCCCGTATGCGGGAGGAGGGGGAGAGGGTAACGAGGCTAGGGCTTTAGCCCGTAGCCGCAGTGGGTGAGGGGGTGGAGGGGGTTACTGCCCTTTCGCCCGTTCGACGCTGGAAATAATCGGCGTCGCGCGCAGAGCGGCGATGATGTTGCTTAGATGTTTGGTATCGTTGACATACACATCGACCAGAATTTGCCAGAAATCAATCGAGCGGCTGGTGATTTTCAGGTTCGTGATATTGCCGCCATTGGATGCAATCACCGTTGAAAGCGTGGCCAGTGTGCCCGGCTCGTTCTGCAAGGTGATATTGATGCGCCCCACATGTGCTTCCGGGCTATCGGGCCCTTCGCCCCAGGAAACATCCAGCCAGCGCTCCGGCGTATCGGCAAAGGTTTCCAGCGTTTCGCAATCAATCGTGTGGATCGTCACGCCTTTGCCGGTAGTCACGATTCCCACAATCCGGTCACCCGGCAGTGGATGACAACACCGCGCAAAATGCACCGCCATGCCGGGAATAAGTCCCTTAATCGGCATCGGTGCATCCGAACCCGAAAGTGGTCTGACCATAACCGCCTGATCCATATCCACTGATGGACGCTTGACGATTTCTGTTTTATGCGCCGGGAAGATGGCCTTGAATGCATCGCGTGCGACCAGCGTCCCTGAACCGATGCGTGCATAAATATCGTCATTTTCCTCAGCTTTAAACTGCTTCAAAATGCCACTCACGCCTTTTTCGCTAAACTCATAGCCTTCCTGGCGGAAAATCTTTTGCAGCATCGCTTTACCCAGCGTGACATATTCATTGCGCTGCTGGCCCCGGATGAATTTCCGGATATGCGAGCGGGCTTTTCCTGTAACCACAAAGCGTTCCCACGTCGGAGAGGGTTGCTGCGTTTTCGAGGTGATGATGTCGACCTGGTCTCCATTGGCAAGGCGAGAATTGAGCGGGGCAATGCGACCATTGATTTTTGCACCGACGCAGCGATCGCCGATATCGGAGTGAATGGCATAGGCAAAATCAATCGGCGTTGCGCCTGAAGGCAGCTCAATCAAATCACCTTTTGGAGAGAAGGCAAAGACATGTTCCTGAAACAATTCCAGCTTTGTATTTTCCCAAAAATCTTCGGGTTGTTGTTCCTGTTCGAGAATTTCCAAAAGCTCCCGCAGCCAGCGATATTTTTTAATATCCTGAACCATCGGGCGGCTACCTTGCTTATAGGCCCAGTGTGCGGCAACCCCCATGTCGGCTTGATAGTGCATTTCGCTGGTGCGAATCTGAATCTCGATACGTTGACGCGCTGGACCCATCACGGTGGTGTGGATGGAGCGATAGCCGTTGGGCTTAGGCGTGGAAATATAATCCTTAAACCGCCCCGGAATAGAAGGATAGCGGCTATGGATAAGACCGAGCGCAGCGTAGCACTGCTCGGGCGTGCCCACCACAATACGAAAAGCCATGATGTCGGAGAGCTGTTCAAAGGCTACGTTCTTACGTTGCATCTTTTTCCAGATCGAGTAGCCGGTTTTTTCCCGGCCTGAAATCTCGGCCTTTATACCGACATCTTCGAGAGCCTTTTTAAGCTCTGCAATGATGTCATCGACTAAGTCGGTGCCCTCAGCACGCAGGAAGGCCAAGCGCTTGGCAATGCTTTCACGTGCTTCAGGATTGAGAATCGAAAAAGCCAGATCTTCAAGCTCACCCTTGATTTTATGGACGCCGATGCGTTCGGCCAGCGGCACGTAAATCTCGAGCGTTTCCAGCGCAATGCGGCGGCGCTTTTCAGGATTTTTAATCCCTTCAATCGTGCGCATGTTATGCAGACGGTCAGCCAGCTTGACAAGCAATACACGAATATCTTCGGACATAGCCAGCAGCAATTTACGAAAGTTTTCCGCCTGCTTGCCCTCGACTGTTTTGCTTTCAATCCGGGTGAGTTTACTCACCCCGTCAACAAGATCGGCGACTTCACTGCCAAATTTATCTTTAAGATCGTCATAGGTTGCATCGGTATCTTCAATCGTATCGTGCAAGATAGCCGTCAGGATGCTACCCAGATCCAACTTCATTTCTGCTAGAATTGCGGCCACGGCGACCGGGTGAGTATAATACGGCTCCCCCGATGATCGGGTCTGGCCTTCGTGCTTATCCTTGGCAAACGCAATCGCAGCCTCAACAATCTGCGGGTTGAAGTCGGGATTATAGCTTTTTATTTTATCCACAAGAGGTGGAAGATCTGTCATTACACACTAAACCTGTTGGTCATATAAAGATTTTAAGCGTTAAATTTAACATGGATCGTATTGGAAAGCATGAATATAAATCGCAAAAGCCATACGTAAAAAAGGCCGGAAAATCCGGCCTTCCAAATTCATGATTAGGCGAAGACTATTCTTCTTCCGCCGGAGCGCCGCCAGCCATGTCTTCCAAAGAAGGCTCAACGTCTTCCTGATCGACTTCTTCCTCGGCATACATCCCGGAAGCGCCAGCTTTACCATGATTGCTCGCGATTGTGCCCCATTCTTCCTCACCGTCCATCAGGTCGATGCTTTCATCTTCCTCTTCATAGGCGATCATGCGTTGGTGAGAACGCACAAGCTCTTCTTTCAGCGTTTCAACTTCAACGGTTTCCTCGGCAATCTCACGCAAGGCCACCACTGTATTTTTGTCATTCTCGCGCTCAATCGTCAGAGCGGCGCCAGAGCCGATTTTACGTGCTCTTTGTGCGGCAACCATGACAAGCTCAAAGCGGTTGTCAACTTTATCAATACAATCTTCAACGGTTACGCGGGCCATTTCTTGCTTCCTTTTATTTTTCAGTGCGTTGCTCGCTCCTGAAATAGAATTCCTATTCTTCGTCGCTCGCGCCTACTGAAAAATAAAAGTAAGCTGCGAAACGCTCTTAGATAAGCGAGATTTTGCTTATAGTCATTTTTGTCAAGATATGCAAGGCATAATGAAATCCGTATCCCCGTGCTTGACACGGGGCCTATGCTGTATAACTTCACACTTCATAAGCCCCGCATTAAATGCGGGGTTGCTTTACGTATAGCAGGTTTATGCCATGAAATTTTCACCACCCGCCCTCAATTGCCAGCTTTGCCCGCGTCTGGCCGCGTTTCGCGCCGATAACAAGGCCAAATTTCCCGATAAGTTCAACGCCCCCGTCCCAGCCTTCGGCGATCTGGATGCGCAAGTGCTGGTCGTCGGCCTCGCGCCGGGCCTTAAAGGGGCGAATTTTTCCGGGCGCCCCTTTACCGGCGATTATGCCGGGGATCTACTCTATGAGACGCTGCTGAAATTCGGCTTTGCGCGTGGGACTTACGGACGCGCCAAAAATGACGGGCTGGAGCTGGTGAATTGCCGGGTGACCAACGCGGTGCGCTGCGTCCCGCCGGAAAACAAGCCGACAACGGATGAGATGAATACCTGCCGGGATTTCCTTAAAGAAGAAATTGCCGCAATGCCCAATCTGCGCACCATTGTTTCGTTGGGCCTGATCTCGCATAACGCGGTGCTCAAAACATTCGGCCACAAAATCTCAGCCTTCAAATTCGCCCACGGCGCCTGCCATCAACTTCAAAAAATAGCCCCCTCCCCCTTGAGGGGGAGGGAAGGGGTGGGGGTGTCTAATATCCAACACCCTCCCCCTAACCCCCTCCCTCAAGGGAGGGGGGACTCTTTAGAAGTTGTGGGAGAGATTACACTGATCGATTCCTACCATTGCTCGCGCTACAACACGCAAACAAACCGCCTGACGATAGAGATGTTCGAGGATGTGTTTGAGAAAATATAACCACAGAAGGCCACAGATGAATACACAGGGGCGTTTTAAAGTATCGAACGCTCCTGCGCTTCCTCTGTGTTCACTGTGGTAAAATTTATTGCGGCGGGGCCGCTTTTTTCACGGTGCAAGAGCCTCCCCCGCCGTTTGCGGATTTCTGCTTTGCCGCTTGGTCAGCAGCTTGTTCAGCGCATGGATATACGCCCGCGCCGAAGCCACCAGCGTATCGGCATCCGCGCCTTGCCCGTTCACCGTCTTGCCACTTTCTTCAAGACGCACCGTGACTTCGGCCTGCGCATCCGTACCGCCGGTCACCGCATGGACCTGATAAAGCTGGAGGCGCGCCCCTTCATGCGGCATGATTTCGCGAATAGCTTTGAAAATAGCGTCAACAGGCCCGTTACCTTCCACGCGCGCGCATTTTTCCTCACCATCGATTTTAACGCAAAGCTCGGCAACTTGCGGCCCTTTGGACCCGGCCTGAACCTGCAAAGATACAAAACGTATCGTTTCGTTTTCTCTTATAACTTCATCCTCAACCAAAGCAATCAAATCATCTTCAAAGATTTCCTTTTTCCTGTCTGCCAGCGATTTAAAACGCACAAACGCGTCTTGAAAGGCTTGCTCACCCAGATCAAAACCCAGCTCTTTCAGCTTGTTTTTGAAAGCCGCCCTGCCTGAGTGTTTCGCCA
>JACKIT010000012.1 GCA_020638335.1 Rhodospirillales bacterium | reverse complement strand
CGATCAACCAGGCGACAATCAACAATCCCATGAGAATCATCATCATTTGCAGGAAGTCCATGATCGCAACCGACCACATCCCACCGAAGATAGTATAAAGCAGGACGATGCTCAAGCCGATGACCATGCCAACCTCAAAGGAAACAGCTTCACCGGAGATTAAGCTGATGGTTAGTCCCAGCGCGACGATCTGGGCGGAAACCCAGCCGAGATAGCTAACACAGATAGCAAGAGAAACCAGAATTTCGACAGTTTTACCGTAGCGTTGGCGGTAAAAGTCGCCAATAGTCAGCAGTTTCATGCGGTAGAGCCGTGCGGCGAAGAACAGGCCGACAAAAACCAAACACAACCCTGCACCGAACGGATCGGCTACAATTCCACCCAGCCCTTCCTCCATGAAGGTCGCAGGCATGCCGAGTACGGCTTCCGAGCCAAACCATGTTGCAAAGACTGTAGCAATGGTTACATAAATGGGGAGCGAACGCCCGGCAAGAACATAATCGGTGGAGGTCCTAACTCGCAGCGAAGCATACAGACCAATCGCGATTGAGATCACCATATACAGAACGACAAAAACACCGAGTGCGCTCATTTTATTTCTCCATCTTTGATAAAAGCGTTACGCGATTTTAAGAGCCTCCGCGCCGGGCGCTTCGCGCTGGACGACGATTTTCTGCACGGTGCCGAAGCCGTTGAAATCGGTGCGCGAGACCTCGCCATAGGCACCGAGCTGGTCGAGTCGGATCCAGTCGCCCGGACGGACGTCATCGGGCAGCATGAACGGGCCTTTCATCATATCGACGGAATCGCAGGTTGGCCCGGCGAAGCGGAACGGCTTGAGCGGCCCGGCGTAAGAGCGCTCCTCGCGGCGGATCAGGTGCGCGGGATAGGGCAGGCCGATCGACCCGCCAGCCTCGAACATGCCGCCATAGGTGCCGTCGTTTAAATAGAGAAGGTCGCCCTTGCGACCCTCAACACGGACAACCAGTGATCCGGCGCATGCCACAAGACCTCGCCCGACCTCGCATAAAAGCTCGAGATTTTTGAGGTTATTCTCAGCAACCGCACCGGCGATGGCGCCGGTAAAGGACTCGATCGGCGGTACCGGGTCGGCCTGGTCAAGCTCGGCCGGGAAGCCGCCGCCGACATCAAGCACCTCAACGGCAACGCCGCTCTCTTCGATTACACCTGCGGCATGCGCGACGGCTTTCGAATAGATTTCCGGATCGCCGCACTGCGTACCGACATGGAAGCTCAGCCCAAGCTTGCGGCAATAGGGGCGGCACAGGCGGAGTAGTTCGGCGGCCTCTTCGGGGCGGGCGCCGAACTTGCTGGAGAAATCTGTTGCCACGCCGCCATCCGGCGTGTCCTTGGGAATAGCGAGACGCACGAACAGCTCTAGGTCGGGTGCGGCGTTGGTCTCGTGCAAAATCTTGTCCAGTTCCGCCGCATAATCAAGAACGAAAGCGCGCACGCCGTGATTGACATAGGCCTCGCGAATCGCCTCGGGTGCCTTGACCGGGTGCATAAAGTAAATCTTTGCCCTCGGAAAAAGCCCGCGAATCTGACGGACCTCGCCAATCGAGGCGACATCGAACCGGCGCACGCCGCCCTTGTGCATCGCCTTGAGCAAGATCTCGTCGGGATTGCATTTCACCGCATAAAGCACGTGGCCGGGAAAAGCCCTTGTGAATTCCTGCGCCCGGCGCGTCAGGCGCCCCGGCCGAAGCACGGGAACGGGAACGCAGGGGTTTAAAGCCCTGATATAAGAATCGTCCGCATCGCGGCGGATAAAGGTCATCTCGGTTTTTTGTGAAGGAATGCGGTCCTCCGGAAGGGAGAATGAGCAGATAGAGGCCCCCCGGCCCCCCTGGGAAATAGTATCGGTCATCAACGAAAACCCTATTGCTAAAAGAGGCAAAGCCTCGCGTTAACTACAAGCTTACGTCGTTGCATAACCTACCAGGGGCCATCGGCACGTGCGTTCTTACCTTATGATCCTAAAAGAGGAAAAAAGCAATATTTATTTAACGCCAACAGAGTAAAAAAACCGGGCAACCACTACAAAATATAGTGGGCCCGGCGAGTTGAACAGGGAGGTTTCACGTCTGGGAGACGTAAGGATCTGTTACGACCCTTATCAACATAGTGTTGATCTCGGGGTTATAGGACATCTCGCCTGCGTTTTCAACATCTCCGGAAGGAAAAAATATGTCGTTTTTTAGTCGAAAAACGTTACTTTACTTCGTTGACAGCAATTTAAAACGAGGCGGTGCGGAATGTTTGGAGTGTATTTTACGCTGTTTTATTCCGCTGCATGCGCAGAATTTCCGTTGTTAGGAGTATGTTGCACGGCTAAAAACCGATCGGCCTCCAGCGCGGCCATGCAGCCCATCCCTGCAGCTGTGACAGCTTGGCGATAGACATGATCTGCAACGTCTCCGGCGGCAAACACGCCGGGTACGGAGGTCGCTGTAGAATCGGCAGCCGTGTCTATATAGCCCGTATCATCCATTTTGAGCTTGCCTTTAAAAAGCTCAGTCGCCGGGTCATGGCCGATTGCCACGAACAGGCCATCGGCTTCCAGCGTCCTTTCTTCGCCGGTTTTGATGTTTTTCAGGCGCAGGCCTGTCATGCCTGCATCGTCTCCGACAATGTCCTCGACTGTCGTATCCCAAATCACTTCGACCTTTTCGTTTTCAAACAAACGATCTTGCATGATTTTTTCAGCACGCAAAGAATCGCGCCGGTGGATAAGAGTGACTTTCGAACAGAAATTCGTCAGGAATAATGCCTCTTCGACCGCAGAGTTCCCTCCGCCGACAATCGCCACCTCTTTTCCGCGGAAGAAAAAACCGTCGCACGTTGCACAGGCTGAAACACCTTTTCCGCGAAACTTCTCCTCTGATGGCAGGCCAAGCCAGCGCGCTTTCGCCCCGGTACAGATAATGACGGTATCGCCGGTATACACCGTCCCCTGATCGCCGACGGCTTTAAATGGCCGCACAGAAAAATCGACCTCCTTGATGGTATCATTAATCAGCGTTGTGCCGACATGCTTAGCCTGAAGCTTCATCTGTTCCATCAGCCATGGTCCTTGAATAACGTCTGCAAAGCCTGGATAGTTCTCAACCTCGGTCGTGATCATGAGCTGTCCGCCAGGTTCAAATCCCGTCACCAAAATCGGCTCAAGGTTAGCGCGCGCTGCATAAATCGCCGCCGTGTACCCCGCCGGGCCGGAGCCGATAATCAAAACTTTGCTGTGGTGTGTGTCACTCATAATTTCATACACTTTCTAATTTCCTGGGCGATCGATGCGGCGTCATTGAGAGGTTCATACGACCAATTTTCCAGGTTACCGTCGAAATCGCGTAAACACCCAGATTGTCTAAGGTTTTCATGAAGCTTGTCAATACGTGGATGCCCGCCTTCCAGAGGAATCATATAAACGGGCTTGCCCGTGGTGCAGGCTTCGGACAGCATCGAGGCGCTGTCGGCGGTGACCAGAATAAAATCCGCCCATGCCAACAAACCGAAATACGGGTTTGGCCCTTCGCTGTCCCATAGGAAATGATCCGTATCATCAAAGGTTTCATGTAAAATTTTTCGTCCCTCTTCACCAGTGCGCCGTGATGCGGAGATCATCAGGCTGCCGTCAAGATGAGAAAGCTGAATTACCAGCTTGCGTATGGCAATGGCATCCATCTTATAGGCCTTGCTATTTCCTCCGATCAAAACAGCAATGCGCGGCGACGGCAGGGCCTGAAAGGCGGAAAATTCTTTTTTAGCCGCTTCAAGTTTCTCAGCGCTAACCCGATTGGGTGCCGAGGTCGTGACAACCACATTTTCCCCGCGCGTGGGATCATGTGCAGGCACAGCCACCAAATCAAACTGCTTTGGAGAAATGCGCGGGTCCTGTATTTGCACGGTAAATGTTTTCCCGCAGCTTGCCTTTTTAATATAGCGCGAAGCTGCGATAGATTTACGTCCAGAAGCAATGAGCAAATCCGGCCATGGCCTTGTAAGGGCAGGGGAGAAGCTCCAGTTTTGCTCAAGGCCCAAATAGGGCGAGAGGCTTTTCCACGGCTGACGAAGCTCTATGCGTTTAACTTCCGGCACTATGCCCAGAGCCTCAGCCACGCCAAGACACTGGTTTTCTGTTCCCGCAATACCTTCGGTAACAATCCAGCAGATTGGTTTTTGTGTTATATTTTTTGAAAGTTCTTGCATCATGGCTTGCGCAACTTTATATCAAGCTCATAGGTCTTTGTGAAACGATTTAATCCGAAAAGAACCCCACCATGCGCCGCTCAAAACTTGATGCAATTGACAAAAAAATTCTACAAAATCTACAGGCCGACGGTCGGATGACCAATGTTGAATTGGCCAAAGTCGTTGGTATATCTGCCCCGCCGTGCCTGCGTCGTGTGCGCGCTTTGGAAGATGCGGGCTATATCCACAGCTACCACGCACAAATCGATCCGGCGATTCTGGGTTACAGCGTTACAGTATTCGCCATGGTGCGCCTTGAGTCGCAAGCCGAAAAAGACCTTGAAGCCTTTGAAAAGCATATGGTCGAGTTGCCTATGGTGCGTGAATGCCATATGTTGGCCGGTGATGTCGATTTCATCCTGAAAATCGTGGCGAAAGATTGGGACAGTTATCAGGAATTTTTGACTCATGAATTAACCACAGCGCCAAATGTGATTTCGGTAAAATCCTCGCTCAACATCCGCAGCGCCAAAGACGAAGCTGGCGTCCCGATTGAACAATAACCGGGCCCAGTAGACCAAGAGTGGGCCCATTTCAAATTTTATAAGATATTGAATTCAAACGAGCGGGCCCGGTCCGACCTATTTATATTTTACATTGAGGATTTCGTAATCGCGTGAGCCTTTGGGCGTTCTGATAACGACTGAATCTCCTTCGGATTTTCCAATCAGACCTTTTGCGATCGGGGAGCTGATAGAGATTTTACCGTGTGCCAGGTCTGCCTCATAATCGCCAACGATTTGATAGGTGGATTCCTCGTCCGTTTCTTCATCGACAATCGTTACGCTCGCGCCGAACTTCACGGCAGTTCCAGACAGCGTTGAAGGGTCAATAACCTGCGCCCGGCCAATCACGGCTTCCAGCTCTTTGATGCGGCCTTCGATAAAGCTCTGTTGTTCACGCGCAGCGTGATACTCGGCGTTCTCAGAAAGGTCGCCATGCTCGCGTGCCGTGGCAATCGCCTCAATCACATTCGGGCGCTGCACGGTTTTTAAATCTTTCAATTCGGCCTCTAAACCTTCAAAGCCGATTTTGGTAACAGGAATCTGTTCCATTGTCTTCGTCCTTACACTGTCAGGAAATCAAAATAAAACCCGCCAAACGCGGCGGGAATTAAGGTTATGCTATGCGAAATTTTAGTTTTCGTCAAGATTGATGTATAGATCCTAAACCCTATTGGGTGTGTGCTCATCTATAAAGCTTCTAAATGCATCATAACCATTATTATATGCATGATGCATGGCTTTTTGACCGCCACTATATGCATCTGGGTCACGCCGATCTTTTGTCTTGTCGTAAGTAGTATCCAAGACTAAAATTTTCGATTGTCCGCCAGCAGCCATCACGCCTTCTGTAAACTTTTCGAAAGCGTCGACAGGGATGTTTACAATATCTTGCTTGTCACACGCTGTTCGGTGTGCATTGGGTATGGAATGGTGAATAATGGTCGCGTTTTGTCCAGAGTCACTACTGTCAAGATCTGCGGAAATAGCAAATGCGGTTTTAATTGCTCCCCCAAATTTATAAACAAAAAGACTCACAACGACGCTCCTTAACTGAATTTATTTTTCGTAAGGTAACAAGGATTTAATATTATGTCAATAAAAACTTACGCCGCGTCTTTCTTGGCCTTGGCCCCGACCGGAAAAAACTCCTGCAACGGTGCGACCTCGATATCCTTGGCCTTAATCGCCGCAATCGCTTTCACCGCCGCACCCGCCGCGGTCAGCAGCGTATAATACGGGATCTTGTTCATCAACGCCATGCGCCGGATCGAGCTACTGTCCGCCACGGCTTGCGAGCTTTTCGTCGTGGTGTTAATCACCAGCGCAATCTCGCCATTGATCATCGCATCCAGAACGTGGGGCTGGCCTTCCAGCACCTTGTTAATCCGCTTGACCTTCACGCCGTGTTCGTCCAGATAGCGGCAGGTGCCGCCCGTGGCGACCAGATCAAAGCCCATCGCCTCTAGCTCCTGAGCAATAGGCAGCAACGCCTCTTTATCAGTGGTTTTAACCGACAGGAACACCGTCCCGGATTTAGGCAACAATGTACCCGCCGCGAGCTGAGATTTCGCAATCGCATGCGCCAGGTTTTTATCAATCCCCATCACCTCACCAGTCGATTTCATCTCAGGGCCGAGCAGGGGTTCAACGCCGGGGAAACGGTTGAACGGGAAGACGGGCGCTTTGACCGCGCTGTGACCGCTCGGCATACCGACAAGGATATCCTTAAAGGCGCTGAGCTTTTCACCGGCCATCACCCGCGCGGCGATTTTCGCCACCGGCACGCCGGTCGCCTTGGCCACAAACGGCACGGTGCGTGACGCACGTGGGTTCACCTCGATGAGGTAAATGTCGAAATCATCCGCCTCACAAGAAGAGTCCCCTCTCCCCTCGGGGAGAGGGTTAGGGAGAGGGGGCGTTTCGGAATTTTCACCCTCCCCCTTACCCCCTCCCTCAAGGGAGGGGGTTGTATTGGGGGCGTCTTTTCTTCTGACCGCGAATTGCACATTCATCAGGCCGACAACATTGAGCGCCTTGGCCAGTTCAATCGTCTGACGTTCCAGCTCCGCCACGGTTTCGGCTGGGAGAGAATGCGGCGGCAAGACGCAGGCACTATCGCCCGAGTGAATCCCCGCTTCCTCGATATGCTCCATGATCCCGGAAACATAAACCTCGCCATCGCTGTCACACAGCGCATCAACATCCAGCTCAATCGCGCTCTTGAGATAGCGGTCGAGGAGGACAGGAGAATCGCCCGAAACCTTCACCGCAATATTGATATAGCGCTTGAGCTCATCCATGTTATGGACGATTTCCATGCCTTGCCCACCTAGCACATATGATGGACGCACCACCAGCGGGAAGCCAATCCCTTCGGCCTTTTCAAATGCTTCCTCGGCAGAAGAGGCCAGCCCGTTAGGCGGCTGTTTTAGCCCCAGATCGTTGACCAGCTTTTGGAACCGCTCGCGGTCCTCGGCCAAATCAATCGCATCCGGGTTGGTTCCGAGAATAGGAATGCCTTCACGCTCTAACGCATCGGCGAGCTTAAGCGGTGTTTGCCCGCCAAGCTGCACAATCACGCCCTTAACGGGGCCGGACGCTTGCTCGGCGCGGATCAGTTCAATCACATCCTCTTCGGTCAGCGGTTCGAAATAGAGGCGATCAGAGGTATCATAGTCGGTTGAGACCGTTTCCGGGTTGCAGTTGACCATGATGGTCTCATAGCCCGCCTCTTTCAGCGCATAGGCTGCATGCACACAGCAATAATCAAACTCGATCCCCTGACCGATACGGTTCGGCCCGCCGCCCAGAATAATCACCTTTTCTTTATCGCAAGGATCAATTTCATTTTCCGACGGGCTAAGTCCATTACCTTCGTAGGTGCCATACATATACGGTGTGCCCGACGGGATTTCCGCCGCGCAGGTATCCACGCGTTTATAAACCGGATGAACGTCATGCGCCCAGCGCGCCTTGCGCACATCGGATTCTTCAACCTTCATGATCTTGGCCAGCTGCGCATCGGAAAACCCGAGTTTCTTAATCTTCATCCAGCCTTCGGCTGTCGTCGGCAAACCGTTTTCACGCATCGCGCGTTCGGTTTTCATTAAATGATTGATCCGCTCCAGATACCATTTGTCGAATTTGCACAAGCTGTAAACTTCGTCAATGCTCAGGCCCTGATACAGCCCTTCGGCCACGTAAAGAAGACGCTGCGGCGTGGCGCGGGCGATCTCGGCGCGGATTTCATCAATCTCCATATCCGCAACCGGTTCAAGCCCGGTCAGTCCTTTTTCAAGGCTGCGCATAGCTTTTTGGATGCTTTCCTCAAAATTGCGGCCAATCGCCATCGCTTCACCCACCGACTTCATCGCCGTGGTCAGGTGCGGTTCGGCGCCCTTGAATTTCTCAAACGCAAAGCGCGGAATTTTCGTCACGACATAGTCGATTGTCGGCTCAAACGAGGCCGGGGTCTTCCCGCCGGTAATGTCGTTGCCCAGCTCATCTAGCGTATAGCCCACGGCCAGCTTCGCCGCGATCTTGGCAATCGGAAAGCCTGTGGCCTTTGACGCCAGCGCCGAAGAGCGCGAGACGCGCGGGTTCATCTCAATCACCACCATGCGGCCTGTGTCCGGATGCATACCGAACTGCACGTTTGAACCGCCGGTTTCCACACCAATCGCGCGCAGCACCGCAATGCTGGCATTACGCATGATTTGGTATTCTTTATCGGTCAGCGTCAGGGCAGGGGCGACGGTGATGGAATCGCCCGTATGCACGCCCATAGGATCGATGTTTTCGATGGAACACACGATGATGCAGTTGTCATTTTTATCGCGCACCACCTCCATTTCGTACTCTTTCCAGCCCAAAAGGCTTTCATCCAGCAGCACTTCATTGGTCGGCGAAGCATCCAGCCCCTCGCGCACGATCTTTTCAAATTCGTCACGGTTATAGGCCACGCCGCCGCCGGTCCCGCCAAGAGTGAAGGAGGGGCGGATAATCGTCGGCAGGCCAAGGGTCTTAAGCGCTTCACGCGCTTCTTCCACAGAATGCACCACCGCGCTTTTCGGGTTTTCCAGCCCGATGCTTTCCATGCAGTGTTTGAACCGTTCGCGGTTTTCGGCCTTGTCGATCACATCGGCCTTCGCACCGATCAACTCAATGCCCAGCTCTTCGAGCACACCCATCTTTTCCAGCTCCAGAGCGGTGTTCAGCGCCGTTTGTCCGCCCATCGTCGGCAGCAAGGCATCCGGGCGCTCTTTACGCAAAATCTTGGCCACAACTTTCGCAGTGATGGGCTCGATATAGGTTGCATCCGCCATCTCCGGATCAGTCATGATCGTCGCCGGGTTCGAGTTAATCAGCACCACGCGATACCCTTCCTCGCGCAACGCTTTACAGGCTTGCGCGCCGGAATAGTCAAACTCACAGGCCTGCCCGATCACGATCGGCCCGGCCCCGATAATAGCGATGGATTTTATGTCGGTTCTTTTAGGCATGTCTTATTTCTCTTTCATAAATTCCCAAAATCCAGCCGTCGTGCTCGACCTCATCCTGTAGTTCAAATCCTAAATTCTCAAAAAAGGCGACAGACGCTTCGTTCTTGACTGGTTTATGCACAATGTCAGTAATCCATAAATCGCTTTGCGGAGCATGCGCACGCAAAAACGCATCAAGCATCGAACCGATTCCCATTCCATGATGGTCGGGTTTGATTGTAATCTGATCTAAAAAAATGGAAGTATCTGGATATTCTTTGTATTGGTGTATGGGGTTTTTACTTCCGGACTGGTGGGCTATTTGCTTAAAGACCCCTATATCATATGCGAGAATATGACCGACAATTTTACCATCGGCATCCTCGGCAACCGCTACGTGAGAAGAGCTGCCAATGCAATTTGCGTAGTCGTTTTGATCTCTTGGCCAGATTGTAAAGCCTTGATGCGCACGTTCGGATAATTTTTCCAAAGGGACAAAATTACTATTCGCAACAGCGCTCATCTGCTCCGCATCCTCCGGAGCGGCAAACCTGACTTTTATGTCGGTTCTCTTAGGCATTCTTTCTCTCTTTGTGTTTAATCTCTTTCGGATTTAATTCCCCGCCGCTCTCGCCGCGCAAGCGTTGGCGCAGCGGGTGCGGCGTCTTTCTTTTTGTCATCCCGAGCAAAGTCGAGGGATCTTTGCCTTTTGTTAGTGAATAAGATTCCTCCACTCCCTTACGGTCGGTCGGAATGACAAAATAACCGATACCTCGCCTCTTGGGGCGGGGTTGTTCATTATACCCGATCGGTTTTTTCTCCGGCTCCGGCCATTTCAAAAGCCGCTCCACATGTTCATATAAATTCGCGATCTGCCGGTCGTGCTGCGCGACTTTCCGGGCCAGAGCCTCGTTCGTGGACAACAATCTGCGCATATGAACAAAGGTATCTACGATTGCTATGCTCACTCGTACAGCGTGTTCACTTTTTAAAACGCTGGAAAGCATCAGAGCTCCATGCTCCGTAAAGGCATATGGTGGTGTTCTTCGTCCGCCCCATTCACTTGAGGTCGCAATTTGCGACTTCAAGTTTTCGAACTCCTCATGAGTGAGTTGAAACATAAAATGTTCAGGAAAACGTTCGCTGTTTCTTTTGACCTGTTCGTTTAAACGCTTTGTTTCCACCTCGTACAATTCCGCCAGATCGGAATCGAGCATCATCTTCTCCCCCCGGATAAGGTAAATCGCCGCCGCGATCCGTTCCACGGGGATGACAGTTTGAAGGACGCGCGCTCTCTCAGCCATGGCTTTCCTCTTTTCGGCTGCCTTCAGTTTTATGAGAGGCGGAAATAATTCTAAAATCCTTATTCTGAATATTATATTCGAGCAATTGTCCTTCTTTCATGTCAAACAGCCATGCCTTGATGTTCAGGCGGTTTTCAGCCAGAGCGCGTTGAACGCTGGGATATGTTTTCAGATTTTCCGCACTTTGCAGGATGGTTTCCTTTTCGGTCATGGCCAATATTTCATCATGATCCGAACAACAGGCCTGCGCTTTTTTGAGTGAGGCTTTGGCCATGCTAATGAAGCTCGTAATTTCCTCATCTTCGAGATTTTTAGATAGCGCCTCAATAGCACCGCACTGCGTATGCCCTAAAACGATAATGTTCGGGACGTTATTGTAGGTAAGTGCAAACTGCAAAGAGGCGGCCAGTGCCGTGCCTTGCTTGTAAGGGCGCACAAGAGCGCCCATCGCTTTATGGGCAAAAAAAGTGCCCGGGCGGGCTCTGAAAATTGTGCCGGGATTGGCGCGCGAATCGATACAACTGATGATGAAGTATTTCGGGGCCTGGCCATCCTCAACCAGTTTAGGCATCAAGGCCGTCCCATTCTCATATTGATAATGGGCGAAATCTTCAAATCCGCGTACAAGATCATCCGTCATGCCGCTTTTGCTTTCTGAATATTCTCTTTAAACCGTTCAAACAAATAATAACTGTCTTGTGGCCCCGGCGACGCTTCGGGGTGATATTGCACCGAAAAAGCAGGTTTATCCTTCACTCTTAAACCTTCATTCGAGTCGTCGAACAGGCTGAGATGACTCTGTTCTGTCCCCTCAGGCAGCGACTCGGCAATCACTTCAAACCCATGATTTTGCGAGGTAATCTCGACCTTGCCGGTGAGCAAATCTTTAACCGGCTGGTTCGCCCCGCGATGCCCCAAATGCATCTTGCGGGTCTTGGCACCCAGCGCCAGTGCTAGCAACTGGTGCCCTAGACAAATCCCGAAAATCGGCATCCCTTGGTCCAGCAAAGCGCGGATCATTGGCACGGCATATTCACCTGTCGCCGCCGGATCGCCGGGGCCGTTGGACAGAAAAACACCGTCAGGCTTATGCGCCAGAATATCCTCGGCGCTGGCCGTAGCGGGTACGACGGTCACATCGAACCCGCACGTTGCCAGACAGCGTAGAATATTGCGCTTGGCTCCGAAATCAACGGCGACAACTTTATACTCAGGATGGTCTTGTTCAGTATAACCATCCTCAAGCGTCCAGCATTTTTCTTTCCAGTGATAGCTCTGCGTACAGGACACATCCTTGGCCAGATCCATTCCCTCAAGGCCGGGCCAATCCTGAGCTTCTTTATGCAGTGTCTCCAGATCGAATTTGCCCGACGGGTCATGAACCAGCACCCCGTTCGGCGCGCCATTGTCACGGATATAACGGGTCAGCGCGCGTGTGTCTATGCCGCTAATCCCCGGCAGGTTATGGCTCTTCAGCCACGCATCCAGATGTTGCGTTGCGCGCCAGTTTGAAGGCTCGGTGACATCCTCGCGCACGATCAGCCCACGCGCCGCCGGGGTAAGGCTTTCCAAATCTTCATTGTTGGTGCCGACATTCCCGATATGAGGGAATGTGAAGGTGATAATCTGCCCGGCATAGCTGGGGTCGCTCAGTGTTTCCTGATACCCCGTCATTGCGGTGTTAAAGCAAATTTCGCCGACCGCTTTGGTTTGAGCGCCAAATCCGCGTCCGAAAAATGCCGTGCCGTCAGCAAAAAGAATCACAGCGCTTGCTTCGGAAGGCTGTTTTAGGGTAGGTACTTGCGTCATAAAAGATTGTCTTTCTAGCTTTGGTGCCGCTAGAAACAAAGTATCTAAAGAATTTACCGGCGAATGCCAAGTAAAAAACGACGAAAAATGAGGATAAAATGGAAAAAAGGGAAGAATTTACCGCCGCGCTAAAAGAATCATTGAAAGCCAAGGACCAAACGGCGATGTCAACCATCCGTCTGATTCTGGCTGCACTCAAGGATCGTGATATTGCTGCGCGAGGGCAGGGCAAGGCTGATGGAATTGAAGAAAGTGAGATTCTTTCGATGCTGCAAACCATGATCAAACAGCGTCAGGAAGCCGCCAAAATATATTGTGATGCAGGCCGTGAAGAACTCGCCGAGCGTGAAGAAGCTGAAATTGAAGTGATTCAAAAATTCATGCCGGTGCAGCTTGGTGAAGAGGAAGTTGCCAAAGCCGTAGAAAAAATTATTGATGACACAGGCGCGACCGGAATCAAGGATATGGGTAAGGTGATGGGCGCTTTGAAGTCTCAATATGCTGGGCAGATTGATATGGGCAAGGCCGGGGCAATTGTAAAAGCCAAGTTGGGCTAAGCCGAAGCCGGGGTATGCACTCCAAAGAAAAGGGCCGCATCATGCAGCCCTGTTATCTTTAAAGTGTTGTTATTTTTGTACAATCCGCTGGAGCAGCGCAACCAGCTTGTCTTTGACATCCGCGATGCTGACCAGACCTTGTTGGTTCGAACCGTACTCAACCAGCTTGAGCTTGGCACCTGTTGAAAATATTTCTGGCATGACGCCATCCTCTCATTCTTAAATATTGCTAACGCCAAATATACACGAATGAGTGCTGCAGTGCAAATTTACATAGATAAGTAGTTGAGATGATTCAAAATTTTAAAATGAGGAAAGAAAACGGTTACTTTATAAATCTCTTAAAAGCCTTTGAAATGTAAGCCTGAATATCTTTTAGACGGAGTGTATTTTGACAGGAATCGCCGTATTGAATGAGCTTTAATCTTACAATTTTTCTGAAAGACTTCCAGCATAGTTCCAAACTTCCCTTTCTGAATAAAATATAGACAGGTGTATATGTATTATCCAGAAATATAGCAAGTGCAAATATAATATTTTTGAATTTATAATCTGCTAACGTGAAACACATGTCTATTTCTTCGCGTTTTTAGATGAACTCCGCAATCGTCTCACCCTGTCCGAAATGATAGGGCGGCGTATTTCTGTGCAGCGTGCAGGCCGTGAATTCAAAGCCTGCTGCCCGTTTCATAATGAAAAACCCCGTCCTTTACAATTAATGACGACAAGCAATTCTATCATTGCTTTGGTTGTGGTGCGCATGGCGATGTCATTGGCTTTGTCATGGCTCACGACAACCTGTCCTTCATTGACGCGGTTGAAATGCTATGCGCCGAGGCCGGTATGCAAATGCCCAAGCCTGACCCGTTGTCCGTCGAGAAGGCTGAAAAAACCAAAACCCTCCACGATCTGATGGATGAAGCCACGAGATGGATGCAAGATCAGGTCATCCAGCCGCAAAATACCGACGTGTTCGAATATCTTGAAGGTCGCGGTATAGATGAAACGATTCGCGCCAATTTTCGCATTGGGTTTGCTCCGGTTGATGGTCAGATTTTGCGCAAATATTTAAGCGCCAAGGGTTTTTCTGACGCGCAGATGCGTGAGGTCGGCTTGCTCAAGGACTCCAGTCGCGGCGCAGAGCCTTATATCTTTTTCCGCGACCGGGTGATGTTCCCTGTCTGTGACCGCCGTGGCCGTGTTGTCGCCTTTGGCGGGCGTATCCTGCCAGAATCCATGCGTCCGCAAACGAACAAAAATTTTACCCCGCCAAAATATATCAACACCGCCGATACGGCTTTGTTCGATAAGGGGCGTATGCTTTACGCCGAATCGATGGCTCGTCAGGCCGCGCGTGAAGGGCATACACTGATCGTCACTGAAGGCTATATGGATGTCATCGCCTGTAACAAATATGGCTTCAAAGGCGCTGTTGCGCCGATGGGCACGGCTTTGACCGAAGACCAGATTCTTGTCCTCTGGTCGATGATGGTCGATGAGAATAAGATCCCGATCCTGTGCTTTGACGGCGATAATGCCGGGCGCAAGGCTGCCAGCCGCGCTTGTGAGCGTCTTTGCCATTGCTTCAGCCCGGCAAAGCGCCCGCTTTGCCTTTCTGCCCGAAGGCGAGGACCCCGACAGCTTGCTCCGCGCTTCTGGAGCAGGGGATTCAAAACAGTGCTGAGCGCTTCGCTCTCCTTGTTTGATTTCCTCTGTTAGCCACACTGCCGGGCGCGATCTCGAGACCCCGAAGCTCGTGCTGGTCTGACCAAAGCGCTGCAAAACAAGTCTCCGTGATTGGTGACGCCAACGTCCAGCGCCATTACCGCGAACTGGTCCGTGCGCGCATTTCGGAAAAATTCTTTCAGCCCTATCAAAATAAAGGCGGCCTGCGCTCTCAGGGCAGTGCCCGAAACCTAAATCTTCGATGCGTCTGCGTCCGCCTTTGCAGAAAAAAACGTACTTTCACAGCAATCTTGCTGGCTTCAATGATCAATAACCCTGCGCTTTATCACAAAGTGGAAGAGGAGTTTGGTCCGTTTATTATTAACGATCCCGCGATGGAGCGCCTGCGTCAGGAGTATTGTGTTTTTAGGCAATGACGACACTCTTGACACAGCGTCCTGAGTACCATCTGAATTCCTGCGGTTTCGAACAAGAAATGCATGACATATTAAACGAATCTGTATATGTTCACGCTGCTTTTGCGCGGATCGGCGCGTTTGAAACCATGGAGCAAGGGGAGCCGTTAAAAACTGGCTTGATCTGTACCATGATTACAAGGGCGCGAAACCAGAGGAGAAGTGCGCGCTGAATGGAAAACGGCGTTTGAAACCTCGAATGAGGAACAAGAGGATAGGTTAAGGGATTGGGTACGAATCAAGAACGCTGAATAGAGGCGATAGCGGGTATAATTCCGTGAAAATCGTATCTAAACACTTTAAAAATCAAGAATATTAAGATTTAATCAAAGGCCGGATAAACAAAAACGTGGCTTTAAAAGGACTTGGAACTTTGGCTGTGAGTGAAAAACAAACCGACGACAATCAGGACACAGAAGGCAAAGGCTCACTCGCCAATGTCGTGAAAAAACTTGTTAAAATTGGTAAGGACAAAGGCTTCCTGACCTATGATGAAATCAACAAAGCCATCCCGCTGCTGAGTTTTCCTCCGAGCAGGTCGATGATGCCATGGCGACATTTTCGGACATCGGTATCCAGCTTGTTGAAAAGAAGACGATGTCGCTGAGGAATCTGGTGATGATAACCAAAGGGCCACGAGGCCGGTGGAATATCGCCGATGATGATACGGGCCGTACCGATGACCCTGTGCGCATGTATCTGCGCGAAATGGGCGCAGTCGAACTACTTTCCCGCGAAGGTGAAATTGCCATTGCTAAACGCATTGAGGCTGGCCGCGAATTAATGATTGGTGGGATATGCGAATCACCGCTGGCCATTGAATCGATTATCGCCTGGTATAAAGCGCTGCAAGACGGAGATATTTTGCTACGCGAGGTCATCGACCTTGATGCGACCTATAATGAACCTCCGGAAGACGCAACCGCAGAGCCGGAAGAAGATGAATCTGACGAGGACGCTGAAGACCGTGATGAAGATTCCGATGACGAAAATGATGACGAATCCTCTGATAGTGATGGCGATGATGAAGTAAATATCTCGTTGGCCGCAATGGAAGAAGAGCTTGCTCCACAAGTCTTTGAAATGTTTGGGCAGATTCAAAAAACCTATAAGAAAATGCAAAAGGTGCAACAGGTTCGTCTGGAGGCGCTGCAAAATGGTAAGGAGCCTGCCGAAGCCGACAACAAAAAATACAATCAACTTAAAGAGGAAATGGTTGAGCGCATGAACGAAGTGCAGCTCAATAACGCCCGGATTGAACAGCTTTTGGATCGCCTTTACTCTATGAACCGCGAGTTGGTAGGTGTTGAAGGTAAATTAATGCGCATGGCTGTTGACGCCAAGGTCAAACGCGAGGATTTTCTTGAAAACTATTACGGCTCCGAACTCGATCCGAAATGGCTTGCCCGCGTATCCAAGCTCAAAGGCAAGGGTTGGGATAAATTTACCAGCAATAATAAAGAGCAAATCGAGAAAATCCGCGAGCAAGTCGCTTTGATTTCCGAAGAGGCAATGCTGCCTATCTCGGAATGGCGCCGCATTATTGGCACCGTGCAAAAGGGTGAAAAAGAAGCCGCCCGCGCCAAGAAAGAAATGGTCGAGGCAAACTTGCGTCTGGTGATCTCGATTGCCAAGAAATATACGAACCGCGGTCTGCAATTCCTCGACCTCATTCAGGAAGGCAATATCGGCCTGATGAAGGCGGTTGATAAATTCGAATACCGCCGCGGCTATAAATTTTCTACCTATGCGACATGGTGGATTCGTCAGGCGATCACCCGTTCAATCGCCGATCAGGCTCGCACGATCCGCATTCCCGTGCACATGATCGAAACGATCAACAAGCTGGTGCGCACCTCGCGCCAGATGATGCACGAAATTGGCCGCGAGCCTACACCGGAAGAGTTGGCCGAACGCTTACATATGCCTTTAGATAAGGTCCGCAAGGTCTTGAAAATAGCCAAAGAACCGGTCTCTCTCGAAACACCCATTGGTGATGAAGAAGACAGCTCACTCGGCGATTTTATCGAGGACAAAAACGCGATTGCCCCGATCGACAGCGCCATTCACTCGAATTTGCGTGAAACCACCACCCGCGTACTGGCGTCCCTGACCCCGCGTGAAGAGCGCGTGCTGCGTATGCGTTTTGGGATTGGCATGAACACAGACCACACACTGGAAGAGGTCGGCCAGCAATTCAACGTCACCCGCGAACGGATCCGACAGATTGAGGCCAAGGCACTGCGCAAGCTCAAACACCCGAGCCGTTCCCGTAAGCTGAGAAGTTTTCTGGATACCTAGGCTCGACACATAGATTTCTTGTGGTATAAGCTTTTCATGGTCAGGGCCTGTAGCTCAGCTGGTTAGAGCAGTCCGCTCATAACGGATTGGTCGGGGGTTCAAGTCCCTCCGGGCCCACCATTATCCCAAATATTTACAAATGAATGATTTCCAGCGGCGTATTCCACTGGTTTTGAAGATATTCAGCCAGCAACCGCCTGTGGCAATGATGCTCCGTTTTACAGGCACACAAAAAGCAAGCCTCATGGACTTCATTCGGGCTTAGAATATGGGCTATATTTCGATGATTAATAAGGTCAATATATTGCATCTCATAATCATCCCATCCGATCCGGCCGTCTTTGTAAGCTTTAAGAATATTATCAGATGGTGCGAGTTCTTGCCGATACTCATAATCTGCACTGACAAGTTCTTTCAGAAAATACGGCAAGTCCTTTTTCTTCGCAAAACCGGCCAGCTGGGAACTAGCCCACAGGCGCGTGTCGATCACCTTTTTCACACCCGCCTGTTTTAACCGCCCGAAAAAATGCTCAGCGCTGGAACCTGTAAAACCGATGGTGAAGAGTTTGACTGGCCCCGTCATTTTTCCAAAATCACTTTCCGAAAGGTCAGAGATACCCGCCGTCTGCGCTCGATTTTAAAGCCGTCAATTTTATCTGATTTCCGCGCCGCGATGCCGTGCGTCCAGTTGTAACGGGCCTCATCAGCGAAAACAGCCAAGGAACGCGCTTCCAGAAAAACGTCTTTTTTCTCGCCTGTCTCAGGATTGGCAAATTGCATGATACAGGGCGAAGCAAGACTTAAAGAAGCAATCGCATTTGTAAAACAAGTTGTGCGGTCAACATGAGCGGCGATGCCTTGGCCGGGCAGGTATTCGTTGACAATGACCTGATCGGGTACGTCTGGAAACAGCCCATCCGCATGGATTTTTTGCCCCAAACGATCAAGCCATTCCGGAAGCGGGCCTAAATAATTCTCTGGGGAAACGGCGCGGGAGACGTAATCATATTTGTAACCGTAATGCTGTACCCGGCGTTTCAGATCGCCCATCCACGGCTGCCGATCGATTGTTTCCAGCAACTCGCGTTCTTTTTCCGCCGTAATATAGTTCGGCGTGCAGGACAGGCCGGGAATATCAATGGCGATGTTTGGTTCAATTTTGAAGAGCAGGTTCATTGCTTCAATTTAAACACCCAGGTTAAAAATTTTCGGTAATCCTCAATGGCGCTATCATCGTCGGTTGTATTGGTGTGAGAATATTCGAAAAAACAATAAGGGTCAAAAGGATAGCACTCCGGCGTTTCATATCCGGCAAATTCAGCAGCTTCATCAAATTGAAAAACCCCTTCATAATACGGGCTGTCTACAACTGAAATCAGAACTTTGCCGGATGGTTCAAGATAGGCTGCTGCGTTTCGTAAAAATTTTCGGATCATAACGTAATTTGGGTTACGACCGTATTTAGCATCACGGCTATTCACATTCGGAAACTGGAAAATAATCGTATCGAATTTTTGCGGTTTCAGGCTTTCTTCCAGTTTTGTGGCATCAATACCGTACAAAACAAAAGCGCCGCATTTCCTTAAAAAATTGGCATTTTGCACGGTTTTGTCTGATAAGTTTCTTCCTTTTTCAAACACCGTTGCCGTCATATGCGTAATGTGAGCAGTGGGATGACGGAACAAACTCTTGGCAAAGCTCAGATTTCCTTCTCCAACAAGCAAAACATTTCCCAAGCCCTGCCATGGGCCGAAGCGTATTTGTGAAAAGGCTTTGACCGTATCGTAAATAACATCAAACATATCTTTCCTTTCAGGCATAAAAAAAGCGGCCTCTCCCGGTGCTGTCGGAAGATGTCGCTTGGGTTAAATCATAAAAACGAAAAACGCCAGACAGAGTCATGGCGCTTGTTCGGATTATATTCCTATAAAATCAGTGTTCTGTCAAGACTGAATGATTGTTAAAAGAAGTGCCTTGCAAAACCTTCTCCCACTCCGCTAATGTCTCGAATAATTGGTTCGAACTTATTTGGTTCAAGTCCACCAGTTCCCACACTACGTGTTTCGGATGGAGGTTATCCGGAACCGTTTTAGGTTCAGGAGCGTCTCCCAAATCTTTGGTGCAGGGAGACTCTAAGGCCCTGCAAGTTAGCTCATGTGTTTGCGCCGCCGCACATTTCCTAGCAAAAATATTCTTGCTTTCTGTAAAATAAAAATGCTATATATTTCCATATTGTAAAATAAAAGTGGGGTATGGTATGCTTGAAAATCTAAGGCAACGCTTCAGTGAGATGAGTTTCCACGGTATGGGCCGCTGGATCCATAAAAACCCCGCAAAAGTTTCAAGTCTTATACTGGTGCCCGGCGAAGCCGCGATGCTGGTCGGTGGACTGGCTAGCCTCAACCCGGCACGTATATGGACGGGTGTTCAGGGCTTAAAAGCCGCATGGGGAGGCTTTGAGGAGGGAGATACAGACTATGATCTTTCTGCAAGTGACCCTCGTTTGAAAGCCAACCCTGCTTACATTGCGCTTGGTGCCAGTAACTGGGATCAATGGACAAAAGACAACGTAAGACAATATTCAAACCTCACCTATTCTGGTGGTATCGGAAATCCGATTGATTTTCTTTTGAGTATTCCCGGGCTTGTCGCGTTTAAGGCGCTGACGATTAAAGACCCTGAAAGACAAGTTATTGATATTGCCAGTACACTGGATGAGATGTCCTACAGGCCTGAAAACTCTCAGCCGGTAAAAATTGGTACCATGCAAAAGTTAAAGACCGCATTTATCACAGAGCCATCACGACTTATTCAGACAGTAGGGCATGATGTAAGAGACTTTAGCCAGTTCTTAACGCACGCCGCACCCGGGTTTTTGTGGGATTCAGTGAAAGCTATTCCTGAGAAGTCTGCCGCATTTGGCAGATATGTATCCAGCCCTGAAATTCTGGGTGATTTGAAGGAGTGGGCAACAACCTATAACTCCTTTGAATCCGGTACATTTCAACAAGCATCCCTTGCGAAGAAAATGCTCCTTGCACCGGCCTTTGCCGTGAACGATGCGATGGAAAAAGTAACCGATGTCGGCATGCTTCCGTTTAAAGGCCTGTTTAAAATCGTTGAAGAACCGTCGGCAAAAGTAGCGGAATCTATTCGTCAGTACGGTATAGAGAGAGGTGTTGACGGGAAAAAGAGTATTTCGGAAAAATTGCAGAATTATTCCGAACTACCATACATGGTGGGCGGGATGACGGCTTTAGGTATCAGTCTGTCATCCGGGTCTAATATGGCGACAACGCTGATGGCGGGCTCTGTGGCTGTAACCGGGCTTTCATATGCCGCATCAAACGCCTTTCAAAGAAAATCCGGAAACGTTCCCGGAATGGATCTGGATTTACCTGTGTATTTCCACAGGCCTGAGGATATTCACAGCGCCCATCTTTACGGCGTTCATGAGCGCATTCCGCGTTACAAGGAACTGGTTGAAGCAATTCATACCGTTTTAGCTTCGGAAAAAGACTATGTTCAATGGCTTCAGTCGACCGTGAAAGATAATCCGAAAGAGATTTTCGAGTTGAACCCGGATGGCAGTTATAAGGTCAATCAAAGGGATTATTTTCTCTCTCTTGAGGAAAGTTTGGGAACGACGCCGGTGGCAGACGTGTTCGAACTTCAGTCGGATGGCGAATACAAAATCAATAAAGAATCCTTTATGATATGGCTAAAAGCGAACGAAGATAAAGTTGACTGGCCGAAAAAAGAGGATGATTCCTACAAACTCGATAGTCTGGATGCTATGGGCTATGTTCAACTCAAAGATTCCGACTTAAAAGTTTCAATCGCTCAGATTGTCGGCTTGCCGGATTTACGGGAGTGGCCAGAAAATGCATTCCCACCCGAAGCCGAAGATGTGATAAGAAAAGCAAAAGAAATAAAGGCCGCTCGGGTCAGAGGAGAAAGGGCAGAAGGATACCTTCCTGTTCCGGCGATGGCATAAAGACCTGTTCTTGCACTCATATCTTTCACTTTAGTTACCTCTGTCACGGCACAAGGCCCACAAAATCTTTGACATTCCCCGAAAAATCGCTATAAATCCGCATATTCCTGAGAAGCGGGGCTTGCCCCGTGTTGATCGTAGTATCAATCCCAAAAGGGGAATCGGGACATAAACTTAAACAAAGTGTCTATGAAAGGACTTGAACTATGAGTGGTAAGCGCATTTCCGCGAAACACAAAATCGACCGCCGTATGGCTTGTAACCTGTGGGGCCGTGCAAAATCCCCCTATAATCTTCGTCAAAAAGGCCCCGGTATGCACGGCGAACGCCGTGGCAAACTGTCTGACTACGGTCAGCAGTTGATGGCCAAGCAAAAGCTCAAAGGCTATTACGGCAATATCGGCGAGAAACAATTCCGCAGTTACTATAAAGAAGCTGACCGCCTGCGCGGCGATACCGGTCAAAACCTGATCGGCTTGCTTGAGCGCCGTCTGGATGCGGTTATTTACCGCGCCTCTTTTGTACCGACCGTTTTTGCAGCGCGCCAGTTTGTAAACCACAAGCACGTAACAGTGAACGGTAAAGTTATAAATATTCCATCTTACCAAGTGAAACCCGGTGATGTAATTGAAGTACGTGAGAAGGGAAAAGCTATTCCTATGGTGATTTCCTCAACCCAGCAGCCCGAGCGCGAAGTGCCTGAATATGTCGATGTTGACCTGAAAAGCATGAAAGCGACATTTCTGCGTGTCCCGGCCCTGGAAGATGTTCCATATCCGGTGCAGATGGAACCGAACCTGATCGTCGAATTCTATTCAAGATAATCCGAAACTGTATCCCCGGCGAAAGCCGGGGCCCATAGGGATTATCGACAAAATTGTATGGACCCCGGTTTGCATCGGGGTTTCATTTTGTGCGTGTAGATTTTTTCTTGCCAATCAACGCCGAAACAATCCCTTGCAGCGTATTGACCTCCTGTGCGCTCAGTTCCGCGCGTGTGAAGATGTTGCGGATATTACGCACCATTGTAGGTTTAAGATCTTTCGCTGTGAAGAAGCCGCCATCTTCCAGCTCACACTCCAGCCGTTTAAAAAAGTTCTCAAAATCTTCTTGTGGAGCAGGGTGGCTGTCGCCAGTGTCCAAGGCGCGTGCAGGCGTATCATCGCCAGCCTGAAACAACTCATGCGCCACGAGCAGCACCGCTTGGCCCAGATTAAGCGAAGAAAAATCCGGATTGGTCGGCACTTGAATAATATGCGAACACAGCGCAATTTCGTCATTGGTCAGCCCTGTGCGTTCTGCCCCAAACACAAAACCAGCTTTCTGACCGTCCTGCAAGAGCCTCTGCGCATCTTTAGCGGCTGCCCGCGGTGTAAGCACAGGTTTGATCATATCGCGCCGCCGCGCCGTTGTAGCATAAACCAGTTGAAGGTCGGAAATGGCTTCGCCCAGCGTATCAAAGACGCCCACGGGTGGCATCTGCTCCAGCGCGCCCGAGGACATGTCAGTTGCGCGTGGGTTTGGCCAGCCATCGCGAGGATTAACCAGCCGCAGATCGGTGAGGCCGAAATTCAGCATCGCACGTGCCGCCGCGCCGATATTTTCGCCCATTTGCGGGTTCGCCAGAATGATCGCCGGGCCGTTATGCGCCATTTTTTATACCAGTTCCGATAAGTGTTGATGGGCTTAAAATATTGAAAAATAAAAGGAAATCAAATTAAATTTTACAAGTTTACATAAAACTGATACGCTTCCTTAACAATTCGTTAAGAATTATGATTTAGAGCGCTATGCCACCAAAGCATAAGCGCAAAGGAGTAAAGAGGATGTACGCCACAATTAGAGATTTGCTGAAAAGCGCAGAGCAGCCTTTGAATATTATCGAGGAATATGCCGCGCTCAGCCCGAAACGCAAGGTTTTGCTCTGTGATCATTATTTTGTCGAAGGACGCGAAACATACGAAAACACCGTGCGTTTGCTCTGGCCGGAAGCCACGAAAAAGGACATGAAAAAGCTCGGAAATTTTCTGGTGCTTTTGAAAAATACATCGCATTAAAAACATGGTTTCACCTTGGACGCGCTTTAAGAGGCGAGGTTTTTCAAGGGTTCACATAGAAAAAGGTGAAACCAAACCGAAGCCACCTGCCGCCCCTATCCCCACAGTTCCCTAAAGGCAGGTGGCTTTTTCTTTTCTAGAGACTGCCCAATTCTCAACGTCCTGAAAGCCTAACCCTGCAAAATTTCCGCAACCCCGGCGAAAGCCGGGGGCTATAGAGACTTACAGAAAGATTCGATAGGCCCCGGGTCAAGCCCGGAGTTATAATTTTTTCTTCTTTTTCAGGTCGTTAAAAAAGTTGAAAATAGAGTTTTTACTGGATCCCCGCAGTCTAAATCTGCTACGCAGATCGCGGGGATGACAGATGAGAATCAAGCTGCTTTTTTGGTGGACAGCCGTTCCTTGACCTTATCCGGGCCGATCAGGAGCAGCAGCTTGTCCAGCTCCGGCCCGTGATCCATCCCGGTAATCGCCTGACGCAAAGGCATGA
This sequence comes from Rhodospirillales bacterium, assembly GCA_020638335.1. Classification (GTDB taxonomy): domain Bacteria; phylum Pseudomonadota; class Alphaproteobacteria; order Micavibrionales; family Micavibrionaceae; genus TMED27. Next base: position 10,658 of record JACKIT010000012.1, on the reverse strand, counting down.
AGAGCTGCTTACCCTTACGGCCCGTTTCCTCTTTCACCGCGCTGGTCCACTGGCTCCAGGTTTCCGGCGACCATGGCGGCTCAGGCAACAGCGTAGCGGCTTGGGCGATAAAATCCGGCTCTTCAATAACCGGCTGCACCGGGCCGTTGGCCACACTCCACCAGTCTTTAATATCGCTGATTTTCTCAAGATTGGCTTTGACCGCGTCCCAGAATTCCTCATCCAGATCCGGCAGGCCGATCTCGGCCAGACGTACATTCACTGCCTCAAACGGTGTGTCATGAATGATCTTGGCATTCAGGCGGAAAATTTCAGCCGGGTCGAACTTCGCGCTGGCCCGTGAAAATTTTGAGAGCGCAAAGCTTTCAACGAGCGGTTCAAGACTGGTATAGGCTTCAATCGGATCGGACGTGCCCAGACGCGCCAGCAAGCTGCTCACCGCCATCGCCTCAAGCCCCTCAATCTCGCGCAAATCGCGAATGCTCAAAGACCCCAGACGCTTGGATAGCTTGCCGCCTTCCGCATCGGAGATCAGCGCGTTATGCGCAAATTCCGGCGGAACCGCGCCGAGCGCTTCAAACATCTGGATATGCGTCGCCGTGTTGGAAACGTGGTCCTCCCCGCGAATGATATGCGTAATATCGAAATCGATATCGTCAATCACGGAGCATAGGTGATAAAGCGGGCTGCCATCCTCGCGGATGACCACCGGATCGGACAAATCACCGCCGTTGAATTTCACTTCGCCGCGAATATGGTCGTTCCATTCAATCGGCTCATGGTTCAGCTTGAACCGCCAGTGCGGGCGTCGCCCCTCGGCCTCGTATTTTGAGATTTGAGCATCGGTCAAAGACAGAGCCGCCCGGTCGTAAATCGGCGGCTTGCTCCGGCTGAGCAAGGTCTTGCGCATCAAGCCCAGCTCTTCCGGCGTTTCATAGCATGGATAAATACGCCCGGCTTCCTGCAGCTTGGCAATCTGTTCCTGATAGCGCGCCAGACGGTCCTTCTGGTTGGCCTTTTCATCCCAGTTCAACCCCAGCCACATCAGCGAATCTTCAATCGCCAGCTCATATTCGACCTTTGAACGCTCTGGGTCCGTATCATCAATGCGCAGCAGGAACCGTCCGCCTTGCGAACGGGCAAACAGCCATGTCATCAGGGCTGTACGAGCATTCCCAACATGCAGCATACCGGTGGGGGAAGGGGCAAATCGTACTTTTACGCTCATAAAATTCTCTTTCTATATCCAAGCGTTATTGAATAACGCCAAGTCCAAAGTTTTTCAACATGTTTGAAACGAAACGTTGACATTGTGACAGATGTTCTTTAGTTGTCATATTGAAAATATTGTACTGAGTAAGGAAAATTAGATGTCAGATGAAGTAGTGGAGCAAACGGAAGAAAGAATTATTCGGCTAGGGCTGAGGGGAATGGTCTATGGTCAGGCAACAGAAAATCAGCCCCATGGTTCCTACGGTTATGATTTAGAAGGTGAAAGCCCACGTCGTGCCACTATTTATGTGGCCGCTTCTCTGGCGGATTTGTATAATCAAATAGCCAATAGGGAAGTCCTTCCTGCTGTGAAAAGCCCCAGCTGTGAAGTTGATGTGTTTAGTGCAACGCATGAAGGGAAAGTCGTTGAGAGGGTTGTCAGAGATGGCCCTCCGGTAGAGTTGAGGTCTTTCACGCGTGACGGCAACGATCAGTCAGGCGTAAATTTGTTTGTTTTTCCAGAGAAATGGTATGAAAGAGGTGAGCGTGGTGTCGCAGGCTTTAATTATGCCGCTCGTTTGACTCCTCCCATAAAAGGGGCAGGAAACGTTAGATTGATTGAGCATTTTACAAGACTTAATCCTATTCAAGTGCAGGAAGAAATTAAGGAAGCGCTGTCTTCTATGCTCGACGTTGCCCACAACGCTCATTCCTGATTGGAAAAGAATTTATTCGTAATCGGGTAGCGCCGGTCGCGGCCAAAGGCGCGAGCGGTGATTTTTACCCCCGGCGGGGCTTGGCGGCGTTTATATTCCGCCCGGTCCAGCATAGCCCAAACCCGCTTAACGGTCGCCTCATCATGCCCCCGCGCGCAAATTTCGCTGAGAGCCATATCGTGCTCGATCAAGCATTCAAGAATATCGTCCAACTCTTCATACGGCGGCAGGCTGTCTTGGTCGCTCTGGTTTTCTTTCAGTTCTGCCGTCGGCACTTTGGTCAAGATGTTTTCAGGAATAACAATCCCGCTCGGCCCCAGCGCACCAGCCGGCTTATGCACATTGCGCCATTTCGAAAGCGCGTACACCTGCATTTTATACAGGTCTTTCAGTGCGTTAAACCCGCCATTCATATCGCCATACAGCGTCGCATAACCCACCGCCATCTCGCTTTTATTCCCTGTCGAGAGCACCATATTGCCCGACGCATTCGACAGCGCCATTAGGATGAGCCCCCGCGCCCGGCTTTGCATATTTTCATGCGCAATGCCGGACAGGCCGGGGATAATGCTCGTAAACGCATCCATCGCCGCATCAATCGGCATCGTGTCATAACCACAGCCCAGCGCCTCAACGCAGCCGCGCGCATCCACCAGACTTTCCTCAGAGGTGAAAGGCGAGGGCATCATCACACAATGCACGCGCTCTGGCCCCAGCGCATCAACAGCGATAGCTGCCGACAGCGCGCTATCAATCCCGCCTGAAAGTCCAAGTAAAACGCCGGGAAAACCGTTCTTTTCGATGTAATCGCGCAAGCCCAAGGTAAGGGCGCGGTAAATATCCTCATTGTCATCCCGAGCGTCAGTCGAGGGATCTGACCCGTTATCGGAACGATCAGATTCCTCCACTCCCTGCGGTCGGTCGGAATGACAATAAATGGATACATCTTCTTCAAAATATTTAAGTGTTCGAACAACCTGCCCATCCCCCCCTATCACAAAAGACCCGCCGTCAAACACCAGCTCATCCTGCCCGCCGACTTGGTTCACGTAGAGCAGCGGCAGGCCGGTTTCGCGGGCGCGGGCGCGGGCGATTGTCTCGCGCGTCTCATCTTTGGTTGTTTCAAACGGGCTGGCATTGGGCACGATCAGCAGCTCAGCCCCTTGCGCTTTTAAATGCGCCGCCACATCCGCGTACCACATATCCTCGCAGATCATCACGCCGAGCTTGACCCCGCGAAACGCAATCGGCGCGGGCAGGGCGCCGGCCTTAAAAATGCGCTGTTCGTCAAAGACCCCGTAATTGGGCAAGTGGTGTTTGGCTTGAACGGCGATGATCCGGCCATTTTCAATCAGCAGTGCAGCATTATAAACCGCATCCTCTATGCGCCACGGACACGAAATTAATGCTGCCGATTTATAGCCCTTACTTTTTTCACAAATTGATTCAACAAAGGTGTGTATAGAATTGATGAAGCTGGGTTTTAGAACGAGATCTTCCGGCGGGTATCCGCACAGCACCATCTCGGCAAACACCACCAGATCGCTCTCGGCCTTACCCCACACATCAAGGATCTTTTCGGCATTGCCGCGCAGGTCTCCGACCGTCGGATTCAACTGGGCAAGGGTAATATTTAATTCATTCATTACGCGCATCCTGAATTTAATTCAGGATCTTTTTTATCACGAGATCCTGACTTTCGTCAGGATGCAATTTAGATTTAATTTAAAAATCACTCCGCTGCGACCGCCGCAATCGGCTTGGGTAGACCGTCCTGACGCACAGCCTTCAGCTCATCAGCAATCAAAAATGCCAGCTCCAGAGCCTGATTCGCGTTCAGGCGCGGGTCACACGCTGTGTGATAACGGTTCGAAAGATCTTCATCTGCAATAGCCTCAGCTCCACCAACACATTCGGTAACATTTGCACCGGTCATTTCAAAATGCACACCGCCCGGATGTGTCCCCTCGGTCTTATGCGCCGCAAAGAACCCGCGAACCTCGGCCAGAACATGTTCGAAGTTTCGGGTTTTATAACCTGAATCCGCTTTGTAGGTATTGCCGTGCATCGGGTCGCAAGACCATACAACGCTACGGCCCTCTTCTTTAACCTTGCGCAGCAGTGGAGAAATCTTGTCTTCAACCTGCTCATGCCCCATCCGCGCAATCAATGTCAGACGGCCTGGAATATTCTCTGGATTCAAGACATCAATCAGGCGTATAAGCTCATCGGGCTCCAGCGCAGGAGAACATTTCAGCCCCAGCGGGTTTTTAATCCCGCGCACAAATTCAATCTGCGCATGATCTTCCTGATGTGTGCGCGCGCCAATCCACAATAAATGTGCAGATGTATCATACCAGTCTCCGGTCAGGCTGTCCTGGCGGGTCATGGCTTGCTCATAATTCAAATGCAACGCCTCGTGTGAGGTGTAAAAATCCGTCTGTTGAATGGCTGGAACGGTCTCGGATGTAACGCCGCATGCCGCCATGAAACGCAGAGCATCATCAATACGGTTAGCCAAATCTTCATAGCGTTCCCTGAGAGGGCTGTCGGAAACGAAATCCAGATTCCAGCCATGTACACGGTTTAAATCCGCATAGCCTCCTTTGGCAAAGGCGCGCAAGAGATTGAGGGTAGATGCCGCTTGATGATACGCGCGGATGAGGCGCTGTGGATCGGGAGTACGCGCTTCAGGCGTGAATTCCAGGCTGTTGATATTATCGCCACGATAGCTCGGCAAGGTTACGTCACCCTGCGTTTCCGTGTCGCTGGAGCGCGGCTTTGCAAATTGCCCGGCCATTCGGCCGACTTTAACAACCGGCAAAGATCCGCCATAAGTCATTACCACAGCCATTTGCAGCAACACACGGAATGTATCGCGAATATGATTGGCGCTGAATTCAGCAAAACTTTCGGCACAATCTCCACCCTGAAGCAGAAAAGCCTGTCCTTGCGCCACCTGCCCAAGGCTGCGCCGAAGGCTGCGCGCTTCTCCTGCAAAAACCAGCGGAGGCAGAGCGTTTAGCTCCTCTTCAACAGCCATCAGAGCTGCTTGATCGCTATATTCCGGCATCTGCTTGACGGGTTTCGCGCGCCAGCTTTCAGGATTCCAACCTTGTGTCATGCTTAAAACTCCATTGATCACAACAATATTAAGATAAAAATTTATAAAGGAAACCGAAGCTTTGCGCAAAGCTTAACTAATTCAAAACTTATAGTTGTGTTTTTATCTTTTACAACGGTCTTAAAACACCGTACAATATAGCAAGGTAAGAAATTTGACCAGAAATCGGCCGGCTATGATCAGTTTTTTTCGCGCAAAAATATCAAAAAATGAACATTTGCAATCACTTAATTCTTTAAGGTCTATACTAAAGGATGAGGAGATTGGCGATTGGTCCCGTGCCGTGGAACTGAAAACGGTCCTGGACAACGTTTGTAAAGCGTTTGATAAAGATGTGAAATCTCTCGAGACATACGGAGAATGTATTTTTCCTGATATGAATAATGCGACAGCGACGACGGAAGATACTGTCGAGTATCTGCGCGAGTGGCATGTCATAGGAAATGTGCCCTCGTTGCCGGCAATGATGGCCATGTCCTGTGAGGTTTTCGGGATTGAAAGCCCGGACCATGTGCAAACATTGCTGATGGCTGGAGTATTGGGTGAGGTCGAAAATGATTTGCCATACCATAATAATATACATTTCAAAAAAGTCGCGCTGCAGACTATGCGCATGATTGCCGTGCATAATGATATTTTTGAAGGCACAGCCAGAGCGTTCGGCCCGAAAGAAATAACGATGCTGCTCGCCGCCGCCTGCATTCATGATCTTGATCACGATGGGCTGGGGAACATGATTAAGGGCAATTTTTATCAGGGGCGCCTGGAACGCCGCGCGCATGAGATTGTGGTGCCGTATTTTCGCGCGACCGGAATGGATGCAGAATCCTTAACGCTGCTCAAATCAATGCTGCTGGCGACGGACGTTTCGCCGTTAGGGAGTGTGACTAATCCGCTGCATCAAATGAAATCAGCTTACCGGCGGCACTATAAAGGTGAAAAGGGGCTCCATAATACTTTACATCTTGATGAGGAGCTGGAGATCTTTGAGTTAAACCCCATGGCGGCGCAGATGGCATGTCTGCTGCAAGAAGCTGATATAGCAACATCTGGAGGGTTGGATTACACGGTCACGCAATATGAAACCGTACAGATTTATACGGAAATAAAACTCTACGGCGCGCGCCCCAGCCACGTTCTGGATTTTCTTGATAAGGTTTGCCAGCGTTGCTTTTTAACGGATGCTGGGCAAAGACTCTTCGGTGCGAATATGGCGCGAATCTGTGCCTTGGCTGAAGAGGATTACGCCAACGGAGACGAGCCGTTTCCAAAAGCACAGCATACCGATTTTATTCTCGGAACGTCTGCTAATAAAAGCTGTAAAACTGATCCCGCCCGCCTTAACTAGGTCCTGACCCTAATCTTGTCATTAATCTCGTTTCGTCCGCATCAATACAAATTCTTCAGCCGAAGTAGGATGGATCGCCATGGTCCGGTCAAAGTCAGTCTTGGTTGCACCCATATTTATCGCCATCGCAAAGCCTTGAATGATTTCCGGTGCATCCAGGCCCATCATATGCAGACCTAAAACCCGGTCACTGTCCTGATCAACAATCATCTTAAGGAATGAACGTTCATCCCGGCCTGTAAGCTGGTGTTTCATTGGCTTGAACGAAGAGACATACACATCAATTTTATGCCCGTGATCCAGCGCATCTTCCTCACTCAGGCCCACTGTGCCAATCGGGGGAGATGAAAATACGGCTGTGGCAATGTTATCGTAATTCACACTGCGTGCACCCATCCCTCCAAATAGCCGGTCGGCCAGAACATGTCCTTCCTGCACGGCTACCGGCGTTAAATTATGATTGTTTGCCACATCCCCCAGCGCATAAATATGGGGAGCAGAAGTCTGGTAATTCTCATCAATCGCTATGCGTCCGCCCACGCACAGATCAACGCCGGTATTTTCAAGGGCGAGCGGCTCAACATTTGGCACGCGCCCAATTGCCGCCAGCGGCATATCACATTCCAGCGCCTCATTTGTGGTGGTGTGAACAATAAATCGATCCTCATCTTTGCGCTCGACGCGCTCAATATCGCAGTTAAACCGCAGATCAACGCCTTGCTCGGTCATTTCATCGGCCAGGCTCCGCGCAATATCGCGATCAAAGCCGCGTAAAAACAGATCTCCGCGATAAAGCAGGGTAACGTGCGCGCCAATGCCGTGCAGGATATGTGCGAATTCCACTGCAATGTAACCGCCGCCCTGAATAACCACCTTTTCCGGTTTTTTTGGCCAGAAAAACACATCATCCGATGTGGCCATCAATTCCCCGCCTTCAATTTCAGGAAGGCGGGGACGCCCGCCAACGGCGATGAGGATTTTGTCGGCGCTAACCTGATGTCCGCCGACATCAAGTTTATGGTCATCAATAAAGCGGGCCTCACCCTTAAGGATGTCTGCGCCAGCATTCTCAAGCAATTTCTTATAGATACCATTGAGTCTGCTGATTTCATTATTTTTATTGTTAATCAAAGTCTGCCAATTAAAGCGTATTTGCTCTGGCGTGTCCCAGCCAAATCCACGTGCATCTTCGAAATGCCCGGCGTAATCGGACGCATAAGCAAATAGCTTTTTCGGAATGCAGCCCAGATTAACGCATGTTCCGCCCAGCGCCGATTTCTCGGCGATGCCAACTTTTGCGGCGTATCCGGCAGCAATGCGCGCTGAACGCACGCCACCCGAACCAGCGCCAATCACAAAATAGTCGTAATGCTTATTGGTCATGTGTTTTCCTATTCTTTGTTCTATATTGCCATTGCGAGTAGGGCGTAAGCCCGACGCGGCAATCCATCCATGAAGTTCGCTCAATAGATGGATTGCTTCCCCCTGATTAAGTCCGGGGTCGCAATGACGGATAGTATCAATCCTTCCACCGTCTATGCAGCCAAAGCCATTGCTCCGGCGTTTCAAGAATAAATTCCTCTAACAAGGCATGCGCATCGCCAATTACATCCTCAATGGCGCGCGGCTTGCCGTCATCCTCAAATATCTCCAAAGACTTATAAACACTAAGGCTAAAGTTTGCGCCGTCAAGACGCCGGTTGCGAATAGGCACAAGTGCACAGCTATATTTTTGCGCAAGCTGAACAAAAAACGGATTGGTCATCGCCTCCAGACCAAAGAAGGGAACGTTGATGCCTTGATTATATTTCTGATCAATCAAAATGCCGAGCGCCCCGCCGTTTTTTACTGTCTCCATCATGGCTTTACCGCCCTGACGGGATTTGGAATAAGCGGGCAATCGACCTCCAAGAGTGCGCGCACGCATCAAAAGTTTATTGCTCCACGGATTGTTTGGAGCGCGGTAACTTAAGGCCACTTCTTGCCCGGCTTGCAGCAGCACTGCCGCGCCGTTAATTTCCCAGTTTCCTAAATGTGCACCAAAGAAAATTGCTCCATTAGGATTATTCAAAGCGTTTTGTAAATTTTCTTGCCCAATGATTTGCGTATGGTCCAGAGCCAGAGTTTCCAGATGAGGGTACTCGGCAATCACGCGTCCTAAATGCTCCCACATTCCGGTGATAATCTCATCGCTGCGCGCCTCGCTAATATCAGGAAAAACACGGCTTAGATTGCGCCGCGCTTTACGCGACGCTGCCAGTTTTGGCCCAATGTTCCGGCCAAGCCATCCACCCAGATTTGATGCTGTCGTCGCGGGCAAGATCAAAAACACCAGAAACAAAAAGGCAAGTCCAAAAGCCTCGCCTGCGTAACGAAATTGTTTCAGAAAATCCGTCATCATGATTGTGGTTTCAGATGTTTTTGAATCAGTTGGAGGAGGGCCTCTTCATTATCCCAGCACATCTCGACAGGCAATGTTTCAACAGCAACACCCTCAATATGCGGCAGACGCAGATAGTCCTTTTCAGTTGTAATAAGCCGTGCGTCTAAGGCCTCGGCTTGTTTATGCAAAGCTCTAAGATCAGAAGCCTCATAGGGGTGATGGTCACTAAACGCACTTTCAGAAACAATATTCATACCTAGCGTGTCTTTAAGATAACAAAAGAATTTTTGCGGATAGCCCAGCCCGGCAAAGGCCAGATACTTCGTTTGCGTATCAATTTGTGCGGAAGCGCTTGGCTTAAGCTGTGCCTGTATTAACGGCGTATCTTCAGGCAATCCCCGTAAAGCATCACGGCGGTCCTTGCCGATCAATATAATCCCGTCCGCCATCGAGTAGTTTTTATCCAAAGGCTGACGCATTGGTCCCGCAGGTAGCAGGCGTTTGTTACCAAAGCCCATTTCACCATTGACCACGACCAGCCGGAGATCTTTGTGAATACTCGGATTTTGCAACCCGTCATCCATGATAATCAAATCTGCACCGTTTTCCAACGCCATTTGCGCGCTGGCACGGCGGTCTCCGCCGACATAAGTTGGTGCATATTGCGCAAGAATAAGCGCTTCATCGCCAACATCCCAGGCTGTATGAATTTTCGGGTCCACACGTATCGGTCCGATTTCTGCGCCGCCATACCCGCGAATGAGAAAGGCCGGGTTTTTTGCAATTTCATAGGTTTTGAGTGTTTTGAGTAAGGCAATAGATGTGGGAGTTTTTCCCGTTCCTCCCGCAACAAGATTGCCAATGCACAAGATCGGCACACGGGCTTTATATGGCCGTTTCATAAGATGGTGTATATCGTACAAAAACTTGTAAACGGCCGCCGCTGGAATCAAAAGCCGCTCGACCGCAGGAGGCTTACTTCCTGCAGGGCGATACCAAAAGCTGGGTGTTTTCAGTGTCATGCAGCCTTCCTGCCGATTTCAAGAGTATCAAGGGTAGGGTGCAGAGCCTCTAAAACAGTTTCGAGAACCTGCTCCTTGCGCCGGGCAAAATCATACGCTTTTTGTTGCAAGGCTTCAATTTTCTCTGCACTTGTAAGCAGATCATGCAAATGACTTTCCAGAGATTCAGATGTGTCCAGACGTAGTGCCGCTCCGGCCACATCCATTTCATCAAATATTTCTTGCAGGTTTTGTACGTGAGGGCCATGCATCACGGCGCAATGAAGCTGTGCGGCTTCGATGGGATTATGTCCGCCGCCGCCATCATCGCTAAACGACCGGCCAATAACAGCCACCGGGCAAGCGCGGTAAAACAGGCCAAGCTCGCCCATAGTATCGGCAATATAAATATCCGTATCATCGCCGGGCAAAATCTTATCCTCACCGCGAAAAACTATATTCAACCCCAGCCCATCCAGTTCTTGTGCAATGGCTGTTCGCCTTTCAGGATGACGGGGGACAATAACGGTGAGAAGATCGGGAATGCTGTTTTTCAGGCGGGCATGAATCTGCACCGCCATTTTCTCTTCACCGGCATGAGAGCTGGCATAAACCCAGCATGGACGGTTGATAAACGCGCCATTGATCGTCTTTAAGGCGGCCTCATCGCAGGGTAGGGGGGCAGCGCTGTATTTCAAATTATCGCTTACTTCCACGTTTTGTGCGCCCAAGCGGCGATAAAAAGTTTCATCTTTGTCTGTTTGGCACAAAATCAACGTAAAACTGCGCAAAACCTTACGGCTTGCGCTCTTAAAAAGATTCCAAATTCGAAAAGAACGCGGGGAAAGCCGCGCATTGATCAAAATAGCAGGTA
>JACKIT010000011.1 GCA_020638335.1 Rhodospirillales bacterium | reverse complement strand
CTCATCGGCATGGCTTTCTGCGTCTTTGACCATTTGATCAATATCGGCGTCTGATAAGCCGCCAGAGGCTTGAATGCGGATTTGCTGTTCCTTATTTGTGGCCTTGTCCTTGGCTGAAACATTCACGATCCCGTTGGCGTCGATGTCGAAGGTAACCTCGATTTGCGGGATGCCGCGCGGTGCGGGGGGGATTCCCACCAAATCGAACTGGCCGAGGATTTTGTTATCGGCGGCCATTTCGCGTTCGCCCTGAAAAACGCGAATGGTTACCGCGTTCTGGCTATCTTCTGCGGTGGAGAAGACTTGCGATTTTTTGGTGGGGATGGTTGTATTGCGTTCGATCAGGCGGGTGAAGACGCCGCCTAAGGTTTCGATTCCGAGGGAGAGCGGAGTGACATCGAGTAAGAGCACGTCTTTGACATCGCCCTGAAGGACGCCGCCTTGAATGGCTGCGCCGTCGGCGACGACTTCATCGGGATTGACACCTTTGTGCGGTTCTTTGCCGAAATAGTTTTTGACCGTTTCGATGACTTTTGGCATGCGGGTCATTCCGCCGACCAGAATGATGTCGTCGATGTCGGCGGGTTTAAGGCCTGCATCTTTAAGCGCTTTTTTCACCGGGTCGATGGAGCGCTTGATGAGATCTTCAACCAGGCTTTCGAGTTTAGCGCGGCTTAAGGACACTTGCAGGTGTTTTGGTCCGTTGGCATCAGCCGTGACGAATGGCAGATTGACTTCGGTCTGTGTGGTGGAAGATAGCTCGATCTTGGCTTTTTCCGCCGCCTCTTTCAGGCGTTGCAGGGCGAGCTTGTCTTTGCGCAGGTCGATGCTGTCGGATTTTTTGAACTCGTCGGCCAAGTAATCAATGATGCGCAGGTCGAAGTCTTCCCCGCCGAGAAAGGTGTCCCCGTTGGTGGATTTAACCTCGAAGACGCCATCGCCGATTTCAAGGACGGAGACATCGAATGTGCCGCCACCAAGGTCGTAGACAACAATCGTGCCGTGCTCTTTTTTATCGAGACCGTAGGCGAGCGCTGCAGCAGTCGGTTCGTTGATAATGCGCTCGACTTCCAGACCGGCGATTTTACCGGCGTCTTTGGTGGCCTGACGTTGAGAGTCGTTGAAGTATGCGGGAACCGTGATAACGGCCTTTGTGACCTTTTCGCCGAGGAAGTTTTCTGCAGTTTCTTTCATTTTTTGCAGAAGCATTGCCGAGATTTGCGACGGGGCGTATTTTTCGCCGTTCACTTCAACCCAGGCATCGCCGTTTTCGCCTTCGATAATTTTGAAAGGGGCTTTTGAGGCCATGTCCTGGACCTGTTTGTCTTTAAAAGGGCGGCCAATCAGGCGTTTAATCGCGTAAAGCGTGTTTTCAGGGTTGGTTACGGCCTGACGTTTGGCAGGCTGGCCGACGAGGCGTTCACCGTCTTTGGAAAAGGCGATCATGGACGGGGTGGTGCGCGCGCCTTCGGCGTTTTCGATGATTCGGGTTTCCTTGCCGTCCATAACAGCGACGCAGGAATTGGTTGTACCAAGGTCGATACCGATAATTTTGCTCATTTTAATCTCCTTACTTAAGCAAGATTTATATACTTCGAAGCCCGTTTTTCACAGCACTTCTTAAGCAGTAATATAAGAAGGCTGAGCAAAATTGCAAGCTCTACAGGTGTAATTTAAGCCTGTGTGTCTATATGGCCGCCGGGGGGGGATTCTTCGGGCGGCGCTGATCCGTCATCTTTCGTTACTCCGACGCGGGCCGGGCGCAGGATGCGATCATTAAGGACATATCCGGCTTCCATGATCTGCATGATCGTGCCGGCCGGTTTGCCGGGGGCTGGCGCTTCGAACATGACTTCGTGGAAATTGGGGTCAAAGAGTTCGTCCATAGGTTCAAGTTTTTGAATGCCGTGTTTTTCAAAGGTGCGCAGGAGGGTGCGCTCTGTGGCTTCGATGCCATCGACAAGGTTTTTGAGGCGTGGCTCGCTTTCCAGAAGATCGGTGGGCACGGCTTCCAGAGCGCGGCGCAGATTGTCTGAAACTTCCAGTAAATCTTTAGCAAATCCGGAGACTGCGAATTTTGAGGCGTCTTCACGTTCTTTGACGGCGCGGCGGCGGGTGTTTTCGGCTTCGGCCAGAGCGCGTTTGGCCTGGTCGCGCGTGGCGGCGAGTTCTTCTTGCAGCGCTTTTAACTCTTCACCGGACGTTTCATTAGAATCTGCTTCGTCAGTTTCTGCGACGGCTTCCGGGGCGAGCGGGTCTTGCTCGTCCTTGTTATATAGGCCGCTTGCTTCTGCTTCGAGGCGGGCGGAGCGCTCGGCCAAGGTTTCCTCGCGTTTGGTTGTGGCGGGCTTTTCTGGTGTTGGTGTGTTCATATGTCTTAAGTTTTTTTTAGTGTGTTTTAAGTGTGGGCATAGTCCCTGTTTTTCCTTAAAGAATCAAGGCAGGAGTTTACTGTTGGTTTCATGTTTATTCATGAATATCGGGGCTGCGCGCATAAATTACTTTTTCCGTGACCTTGGTATATGGACCTTTAGCGCCGAAATATGTTTCTGAATCCTGTATTTTTCCGAACGCAAATCTGTCTCTTATGCTTGGCAGCTTGTCTTTATAGTTCCCCGCTGTGTCAACAACGAAGAGTTTGTCATCGTGGTCGTGGCTTTTTTCGAATTCGGGGATAATTTCATCCAGGGGCGTTAAACCATGGCGCCGGGCCAAAGCGATGACTTTGTCACGCGTTTTTTTCTCTTTTATATCGGCAGAGGATGAAAACAGGACCATGGTATTTTCCGGGTAAAGCCAGTATGTGAATTTTTTTGGTATGCCATGGGTTTTTAGCCCGAAGCAGCCCAAGTCGTGGAGTTTTGATTCTATGTCGATATGGTTATCATGGAAATCAATCATGATGTCACTGAAGGGGCCGACGGCTTCACTTAACAGAACGAGTTTTTTGATTTTGTCTTTGATCAGTTGCTTTTTGCTGAGCGTGATATACATTTCGACCATGCCGGTTTCGGGCTTGCATTCATAGTGAAAGTAGCGAACGGTTTCGCGATCAACATCAGTTTGCCCTTCTGTGAGTTTGATTTGCATGGTTGGGCTGAATTTAACTGTTTCCAGACTTGCCGGTTCTTTGCTTAGACAGCCGACAATGGTGCCGGGAGAAAAGATGAACAGGTTTATATCATCCGGGGAGGCATCCGGTTTGCGAAGTATTGTGAAATAATAAAAGTAGTTAGGGGTCAGGTTGACGCCTTCGCTTTCTTCGGCTGTCAGGTCCGGTTTGTATTTATCATCAAAGGGGTTGATGACTTTAGGGCCTTCGTCTTTTTCACCATCGCCGCTGAAATCAAAGTCGAAATCGATTTCGTCGCTGTCGCTGTTGTTATCGTTATTGTAGCTTTTGACGTTATCATCGCGGTCAAAGCTTAGCTGAGCATTGGCGTCTGGAGAAAATCCAGTGTGCAGGAAACACAGGAGCAGGGTGAGGGCAAGCAGTTTTTTCATGGTCTTTAATCCAATGGCTATCAGCAATTTTGAGGTTTTATCGTGCCAAGAATGCTTGAGACAGGCAAGGGTTTCGGCAATCTGAATGCAGGTTCATCCACGATCTTTGTAGAATAAAGTGCTTGAGGTGGGCGCATGTGATGCTTAGTCTGGCGGCAGTTAATGACCGTCTTTTAAGGAGTTTGTTTATGGCCCGACCATCTGGTAGAGCATTTGATGAAATGCGTGATGTTGAAATACTTCCACATGTGAACAAGCATGCTGAAGGCTCTTGCTTGATTAAATTTGGCGATACGCATGTGCTGTGTCTGGCTACGGCAGAGGAGCGTGTGCCGGGCTGGATGAAAGGCACGGGCACGGGCTGGGTAACGGGAGAATATGGCATGCTGCCACGTTCAACCGGCTCACGGATGGACCGGGAAGCTGCAAAAGGCAAGCAATCAGGACGGACGCAGGAAATTCAGCGTTTGATTGGCCGGGCGCTGCGTTCCGTTGTGGATTTTGAAAAGATGGGCGAGCGGCAGGTGCGCGTGGATTGTGATGTGTTGCAGGCTGATGGCGGAACGCGTACGGCGGCGATTACCGGCGGGTTTGTGGCAATGCATCTGGCGTTTCAGCATTGGGTGGAAACGGGTGCGATGGCTTCTGTACCGATTAACGACACGGTCTCGGCGGTTTCGTGCGGGATTTATGAAGGCGCGGGGGTTTCGGATCTCGATTATGATGAGGATAGCACGGCGGAAACGGATGCGAATTTCGTGATGACGGGTAGTGGCGGGATTGTCGAGATTCAAGGTACGGCGGAAAAAGAGCCGTTTAGCGAGGAAGAGTTTTTGAAATTGCTGGAATTGGCCAAGAAGGGGTGCGCAGAATTGACGGCGGTTCAGAAAGAGGTTTTGGGGCTTTAAAATGCTATGTCATTGCGAGCCGAAGGCGAAGCAATCCACCTAGCCGGTGTGGATTACGAGAGATGGATTGCCGCGTCGCGCAAGCGCTCCTCGCAATGACGCAGATGGAAAGAAAACTATGAGGAAATTTACAGATAGCGAATTGGTCGTTGCAACGCATAATGCGGGTAAGGCGCGTGAGATTGCGGATTTGCTGGGGCCTTATATTTCGACATTTTACACTGCCGGGGAGTTGGGATTGCCTGAACCGGAAGAAACGGAAAGTACATTTGCCGGGAATGCGCGGTTGAAGGCTTTGGCGGCGGCGAAGGCTTCAGGGAAGCCGGCACTGGCGGATGATAGTGGTTTGAGCGTTACGGCGCTGGGCGGTGATCCGGGGATTTATTCGGCGCGCTGGGCGCAAAAACCGGATGGAACGCGCGATTTTAGCTATGCGATGAATAAGGTTGAAGAGGCTATGGGGACGGCTGAGGACAGATCGGCAGCATTTGTTTGCGCACTTTGTTTGGCATGGCCAGACGGACATGTGGAGATTTTTGAAGGGCGGGCCGAAGGCCATCTGGAATTTCCACCGCGTGGAACGCATGGTTTTGGGTATGATCCTATTTTTGTTCCTAAAGGGCAGACGATAACTTTTGCGCAGATGGAACCGGATCAGAAGCATGCAATGTCGCACCGCGCTGATGCTTTTCGCCAACTTGTTGTTGCGACTTTTGAGGGTGAAGCAGTATAGGGTTACGCCCATAAGATTCGCCTGAAGTGTGTCTGAAAATTTGACTTTTGGTTGATTTTTATTATATAAAATCGCTGCAATACGTGAGGTGTTAAAGCGTATTCAAGGAGGTTATAATGTTTAAGATTTTAAAAAATAAAGCTGTTCACTTGCAGGCTGCTTTTGTTGTCGGTTTTTTGACGAGTGCGACGCAGGCGCATGCACAAATTGGTGCCGGTCATGATTTTAGTGATATTGCCCGGAATATTACCGAGTCGGTTGAAGAATTGCCGGGGATGGTGACGGCCATTTCTTATATGATTGGTTTGTTGATGGGTGTTTTGGGTGTGATGAAACTGAAAGATCACGTTGAAAACCCATCACAGACTCCATTGAAGGACGGAGCTATTCGTTTGGCTGCCGGTGGGGCGCTCTTTGCGTTGCCGATGGTGTTTGAGTCGATGCTCAATACGATCGGGACAACCGGGGTATCTATTGAGCCGGCATCGCTCAATAGAGCAAAATTTAACGTTAATTAAGTTTAACGGATTGTTTTAAATATGAACATTCAAGGCCAGATCGGGGTGTATATCCACTGGCCTTTTTGTTTGGCCAAGTGTCCGTATTGTGATTTTAATTCCCATGTTCATGATACGATCGATCATGTGCGCTGGCAGGCGGCTTACTTGCGAGCGCTGGAGCATTATGCGGAGCAATTGCGCGGGCGAACGCTAACCTCGATTTTCTTTGGTGGCGGGACACCATCTCTGATGAAGCCGGAAACGGTGGGTGCGATTATTGATAAGGCGCGCACGTTGTGGCCGCAGGTTAATGATCTTGAGGTTACGCTGGAGGCGAATCCAACTTCGATTGAAGCGCAGAAGTTTGCGGCGTTTAAGGCGGCGGGTGTGAACCGGGTATCTGTTGGGGTGCAGGCGCTTAATGATGCGGATTTGAAATTTCTAGGCCGCCAGCATAGCGCGGCGGAAGCGTGTGCGGCGCTTGAGGTCGCGCGTGAGATTTTCGATCGTTTCAGCTTTGATTTGATGTATGCGCGGCCCAATCAATCTTTGGAAGGCTGGCGGGCGGAGCTTGATCTGGCTGCCGCACTGGCCGGAGGGCATTTGTCTTTATATCAGCTTACTATTGAGCGCAATACGCCGTTTTATTTTGATCATGAGCAGGGGCTGTTTGCTTTGCCGGAGGAAGAACAGGCGCGCGCGTTTTATAATTTGACGCAGGATGTTTTGGAAGGGGCCGGGCTGCCGGCCTATGAGGTGTCGAACCATGCGCGTGTCGGCCAGGAATCGCGGCATAATCTGATCTATTGGCATTATGGTGATTATATCGGAGTGGGGCCGGGGGCGCACGGGCGTTTAAGCCGCGATGATGGCAGTAAAGTGGCCACGCGTGAGCATAGTGCGCCGCAAGTCTGGTTGGAATGGATTGAGGCGAATGGATGTGCTGGGCATCCGGCGCAGATTCTTTCGCATGAAGACCGGTTTATGGAAGCGTTGATGATGGGTTTGCGGCTGCGTGAAGGTGCGGTGCTTGAACATTTAAGTGCGCAAGGCGGGCGGAGCTGGCGCGAATTTATGGATATGGAGCGATTGCAGATTGTACAAGATGAGGGTTGGGTTTTTCTGGATGATGATAAAATGCGATTGAGCCGCGAGGGCCTGTTACGATTGAATGCTTTGGTTCCTTACATCCTTAAGGCAGAACCTTTTGTTGGGCAGGTGGCGTAGGTTCTTTGGGCTCCTGCAAAAGTGTGTCTGTGTTTTGGCCGTTAATCAGAAATTGTCCTTTTTCATCCATTTTGAGATCAAAGATATGGATAAAACCGTTTTCGGCTGTGGTTTCAATGCGGCCCAGCGGTTTAAGGCGTTCGAGAAAACGCGCCAGCTCGCGCACGGGTAATGCGTAAGGTGAGCTGTTAATATCTGTGCCAATGACTTGTGCGCGGGAGAGGATTTTATCCAGTCCGGCAAAACGCAATGTTCCTATGGCTGTGGCGCTGTTTACGGCTGCGAGATCTGCGCGCAGAATGCTGTCAAAATCGATGCGATATTCCGGGTTTTCGAAGAAGGTTTCGCGGATTTCCAGATAGCTTCCGGCCTGGGCGAGGATGGAAGGGATTTTGAAAAGGAGCGGCAGGCTTAAAATTTTTCCGGAGGCTTCGGCGCTGTTTTGCAGCGTTTCGTCAATCTCCGCCAGTGGGATGTTATGTTGCGTCAGGCTAAAACTTCCGGTGCGCGGAAGCAGCATTTGTAACTCTTGCGGGATGTCGTTTGTGATCAGGTTCTGGAAGCTGAGTGATGTATGGGCTTTGGTAGATCCGCTTAAGGCGTTTTCGTATTTAAAATTGAAAGCGGCTGATTCCAGTGTGAAGTTTTCGTTTTTTTCGGGGCTGTTTGGGCCGGATACGCTCAAGCCTGATATGGCAAGCGTTATCTCTGCGCCATCGGAGAGTTGCAACGGCGAGAGCTGGTTTTGTTCGTCGTGCTGCATACCGCCGTTTAAGGCTTGTGCAGCGAAGCTTGCAATGCGACTGGAAACCACTAATTTTTTGATGGAAAGCGCTGCGCTTTCACCGGGCCTAGTGAGCTTTAAATCTGAAATTTCGAAATGTGAGGGGCCGGACCAGCGGGCATTATCATCTTCGCTTAAATTATAGCTGAGTTGTAGTTTTGGAATTGTAGCTAAAGCCTCGCCGCCATCGAATATAATTTGTATATCATTGAGTTGTGCATTCATTTTGATGAAATTGTTTAAGGATTCATCAAAAATGCCGGCGGCGTTTTGCGCGCCGATGGTGATATGCAGAATCTCCTGTCCATCTTCGTTCTGTCCGATAATCGGTATGGGGATGGCGGTGGTGATTTTATATTGACCGGGCTTATCGTGCGGAACGGCGTTCATGGCGATGAGGCCGATTTTGAGTGTGTCTCCGTTTGCGCTGTGGAGCTTCATTTGCGGCCAGGTGATAGCGTAATAGGTTCCGGCGGGTTCGACGGTGATGGCGCCGTCGAATTCGAATGCGCTTTTATCTTGTGCGCTGCGTTGTTGCTGGCGTGTATCCAGGATATTTTGGAGTATGGTTTGGAGGTGCTGTGCGCCTGTTTCACTTATTTCCTGTGCGCGGGACATTGCGGGCCATGCGTTGATTATTATAAATGTAAGGATTAGTATTTGCGGTATTTTCAGCACCGTGCTTACTCCAAAGTTGGCCGGAAAGCTTGCTCAGGCATTTAAGCAAAAAATCTACAAGGATGCTATGAATGTTTTGATTGGACATGCATGTCTCTTTTGTCTTATATCAAACCCTTATTGATAGAGAGTTTGCAGGGAACAATGTTAAACGCGCAAGACACACAATATACACTGGGTGAAGATGCTCAGATTCATTATCAGCCACAAGCCAGTAATCCGCTGCCCGGTGAGGCGATTGCGATGCTGGTTAAAGGCGAGCGTATTTTGAAGCCCAAAGTCGTTATGTTGGATGGGGCTTCAATTGGCGATGTTGATAAGGTGGTGCTGCGTGCGCATCTGGAAGAATGGCTTGGGCGGCATATTGCCAGTGTTCTGGAGCCGTTGGTGGCGCTGGAGGATATGGGTGAGGCCAAGGCGCCGGTTAAGGGCATTGCGTTTCAGGTTTATGAAGCGCTCGGGATTGCCGCGCGTGAACAGCTTGAAAATTTGATCGGCGCGCTGGATGCGGATGATCGGCGGGATTTACGGGCGAAGAAAATTCGGCTAGGGCCGATTTTGGTGTTTATTCCAGCGCTTAATAAGCCTGCTGCGGTGCGGTTGCGGGCGCTGCTTTGGGGGCTGTGGAATGACAAAGATTTGCCGATGGATTGTCCGAAAGACGGAATTGTGTCTTTTGCGGTTGATGAGAGAGGCGTTGATAAAGCGTTTTATCAGGCGATTGCGTATCCGGTTTACGGAAGCCGAGCGATTCGGATTGATATGCTGGACCGGGTGATTAGCGGGGTTTATGACGCTGCGGAAGGCGGTAAGTTTAAGGCTTCCCATCAATGGGCTGAGTGGCTTGGCAGTTCCATTGAAGGGCTCTATGAGGTGCTGAAAGCGATGGGGCATCAGAAGGTTTATGATCCGGCTGAGGAAGCAGCGAAGGCGAAAGTCGAGGGATCTTCTCAAGCGGCTGAAGGCAAAGATCCTTCGACTACAGGCGCTGATGCGCCTTCCGCTCAGGATGACAAAAAAGGGAAACCACAGGAAAAGCCGGAGCTGGCGACGTTCCGGTTGAAGAAGGGTAAGGCGTTTTCTGAAAATAAGCCGACACTGAAAAAGCTGCGGGCAGATCAGGATGTGAAATCAAAAGGTAAGTTCAAAGGTAAGCGTAATAAGGCAGCGGGCCGCAGTCCAAAAATTATGAGTACAGGACCGGAGAAACGCCTTGAAGATTCTCCGTTTGCCGTGCTTGAGCAACTCAGGCAAAAATCTAATGAGAAATCCTAACTCTATGAGGCGTCATCCCGTTGGTAGGCGTAGCCTGCAACAACAAACGGGATCGATATGTGAATTTGCGAAGCAAATTCTCTTTATCGGATCCCCGCTGTTTAAATCCGCTGCGCGGATCGCGGGGATGACATCGGTGTTATGGGGTGTGTTGTTTGTCGTGCCTGCAGTGGCTGCGCGGTTTTCGGGTGATTATCTTTTGCAGGTTTGCGGATCGGATAAGCAGGGCAATGAATTGTTGTCAGGGGGGCATATTGCGTGTCAGGCCTATATTTCCGGATTGATGGATTATCACAATTTGATCCGCTCGCTGGGTACTGCGCCGAGTGTGGATTTTTGTGTGCCGGAAGGGACGCCATTTTTGACTATCAGCCATGTTTTTAAACAGATTAAACGGCGTTTTCAAGGTATAGCGCAGGTTTGCGCCTTCCATTTCCAAGTTCGAAAATACATACCCTATCAATTGGCGTTTTTCGTCGATTGTCGAACTTTGGAATATGTCCCATGCCTTTGAAGCCAGCGTAACCAGCATGGAAAGGGCAATTTTGAACTGGTCATTGCCTTCATGGTGTCCTTCCAGTTCCCGGTTAATTTCATACTGGCGCTGGGTCATGTCCTGATGCTTTTTGTGATACACATCCTTTGTAATACTCTCGTCCAGCAAAAGATCGGTCAGCTTGTCCAGCTTTTTGGATAAATCTTCACTTTCGCGGTGCAGGCGCTTGATTGAATCGTTATGGAACTTCTTTTCGGATTCATGGGTCTGGCGCAGATCGTCAATAATTTCGTCCAAAACGTCAGCCGGTATCTGCAAAGACTGAAAAACCTTTTCAATCTGTTCCATGATTTTGCTTTCAGGGATATACAGCTTCTTTTTCGGATTATCCGGATTATAGCAGTGCAAATATACGTATTTGCCCTTTTTCAGGTCGCTGGTCACTTTCCGGCCTGATACGGCGCATTTGATAAGCCCGCGAATAAAGGGCGTTTTAGTTTCCTTGACGGCCTGTGTGCGTTTATTGCCCAGCCGGACGCGCTGGCAAGCGTCGAACAGTTCCTTGCTTATCAGAGGCGGGTAATTATGCCGGTATTCCTTGCCGTTCAAAACCATGACGCCATAGTAAAACGGGTTCTGGATTAGCCGGTGCAGGGTTTGCGGGGTCAGGGCATTGTCTTTCAGGGTGCGCAAGCCCCAATCCTTGGATTTACGGCGCAGTTCGTTCAGGGAACAGGTTCCGGTCGAATATTCCTTGAAACAGGCGCTTGACCAGAAAGGCGCGTTCCTGATCGACGATAACGGTGCTGCGCCCCACATCAACCTTGGCGCTTAAATAGCCCAGCGGGGCTTTACTGACCCATTCGCCCTGTTCCAGTTTGTGGTTCATGCTGCGAACGGCATCATCGGTCAGGCGGTTGATATACTGCTTGGCCAGAAAAACCTTGGCTTCCCACATAAACATTTCGCCGCCGCTGGCGTTCCGGCTTAAAACAAAGCCGTCCTGTACGAAATGAATTTCAAGGCCGTGATTGATCCGCATATCATCCAGATCGACGGCATCGCGGAAATTGCGCGTTACGCGGTCAACATTCTGGCATAGCAAAACCGGCATTTCCTTCTGGCTTTTCAGGAAAGCCAGCACGTCTTCAAATTTCTTGCGGATTTTCGTCCCGGCGCTTTCGGAAAAGGAAAATTCCTTGATAACCTCAAAGCCCTTCTTTTCGGCGTATTCCTGTAACTTCTGAACCTGTGCAGGTAGGGAATGGCCAAATTCTTCTTGTTCTTTGGTGGATACGCGGGCGAGGATTACAGCTTTCATAACATTACAACCTTTGTTCGATTTTGTTTTATTTTTATCGAACGTAAAAAAGTTGTCAATGTCTACTGATTGGCAACACATCCATCTTCAAAGGGAACGCCCAATCGTATAGACATAGCGCTTGCCGATACCTCAAATGTAGAAGCAATTTCCTTAATGTTTGTTGTTCCCCCATTCAGAATAGGGTCAAGCAAATGCCAAGGCATGAGTATATCCGCTGCTAATTGATTGGCTTGCGCTTCTATTCTGTTATCTAGCCTATGTTTGTCTTCGATACGCTCACTTCTAAGCAGGACATCTTCCACAATGCCATCGCCAATCAATTCCCTATGCAATACAAAATGGGCTATTTCATGCGCGATGGTAAAGCGCCGCCTGTTTACATGATGGTTGCTATTCACATATATGGCATAACCGCTTACCCCACCGTTTTCCTCATCTTTTCTTATCATACCGGAAACGTTATTGGGCCAGTGGCCTACCTTCCACACTTTAAGCCCCAGCGCCTCGGCTATTTTCGTGGTGCTTACAGGAAGCTCTACCTGTTGTGCTCTTATAATGTTTTTGCACTCATTAACAGTAATGTTATTCATCATTCGCCCCTTGCTCGTTTTCTGGTTCCGGGTTGCGAATTTCTGGAATGTCCCCGGCAGAAAACGCTGTGTTTTTACTAACCTTTTTGAGGTCTAGCTCTGTTCTTATTTCTTCGACTTTCATATCAACTTTGTAATTTATCATTTCTTTCATTGTACCATATCCAATGAATCCTAGCCCAGCGAGAACGACACCTGCTGCCATAATAACCATTTGGACTAACGTTAGCCCGAAACCAAGAAGGTCGTAAACGTCCACGTTTTCAGAACACTCAAAGCCATTGAGCCAAAGCATGAAGCCGAATAAAATCATTACATTTAGCACAGACAACATCAAAGCTATGTTGATTGGTTTTTTCACCCAATCCCAAACTTTGCTAACTAATTCATCTTTAGATATTGTCATTTTTTACCCTTCGGTAAAAAGTCGATCTGGTCAATTTCGTGCATGATCCGGTCGGTTTCATGCAGGGCTTTGATGATTTTGCGGTAGTGTTGAATGTCATCCATGTTTAGCGTCCGATCTTTACGGTCTTTCAGCCATTTCTGCGCGGGTTGATAACCGCCGATATAGAAGTTCCAAGCCGTTTCCGATACGCCGTCAAAATACTGGTCTTTGTTGATATAGACTTTGCCGTCCTTAAAGCTGTTCTTGCCGATGGTATCCACTTCGTTATTGCCGGATACGGGATAGGTCACGCCGGTATCGTCCAGCAAGGGGCTTTCCAGCAAGTGCAGTTCGCGGATCGCCGCGCCCTTTTCGGCCAGCGCATGGAAGGTTGCGGGATCGTCGGGGTAGGGAATACGCGGAAAATCGGACTTCAAAAACTCGGCGTAGCGTTCCCGGTAAGCGGGCGCGTGCAGCACGGCGTAAATGTAATCGAACAGGCTTTCCGGCGTTACATCGGGAACGGCGTCCTTGATTTTGGCGTATATGGCTTGGTCGAAATTCGGGACTTTCTGTTCCACATCACCCATCACCGCTTCGTAGCGGTATAGAGGCATTACATATCCACGTTCTTTTGACTTATTTGAGACATAGGAATCGTCTGCCAAAATATTTGTGATAAACACATGTGACCATTCAGCACTTATGCATTGACGGCATACCACAAGACCAATGTTATCTTCTTTTAGCATGTGTTTCATAACTTCTTCACGCCAACGCCAAATAACATCGTTATCAAAATATGTATACCTATCGTCGAATGGTCGATAAGTAATCTTTGTAATTTTTTCTTCTGTGAAATTAATTTTATTTCTATTTCCTGTGATCCATGACGGATAATTTTTTCCTACGCTATATTTTTGTCGAAATGCAGCTTCATTTATATCGTTGTTTTTTAGCCAAAATAGCCTGTCTTTCATTTCTGCTTTTGTGTCAGAAATTGCAAAGCCATCACCCATGGTCACAATCCCCGTTACGTTCACTGAAAAGAATTTATTAAGCGGAAAGCCTTGATTAAATTCTTCTATGTTTTTGTAGGTTTTCGGAATGAAGAAATAATAAGGCTCGCGGGTATCAAGTTTTTTCCATGAAACGGATTCCAGATTGCTATCATTCAAAAAAGTATATTTATCTGCGCGTTTACCCCATAATTCATGGTAATGGACATTTGCCAGTTTTTTGCGGCCTTTTGTTTTATTCTTTACTGCGATGATAATTGCGACGCCTTTTTCAATATCAAATACATTCACATCGGCTGATCCATCGGGCGCATCAATGCCTGATTGACCGTGTAAATCCAGAATATAAATATCATCGAAGGTATTCAGTAAATGCCAACGCATCCCACGAAACGTAGGGTTTTCGACATAGTAACGATTGCTGATGTACGCCAGAACCCCTTCGCCGTTTTTCTCAATGTAGTGTTCCCCAAGGCGGATGAACTGCACATAATCATCATTCAGCCAGTGTTTGCGTTCCCCGAAATGAACACCATCGACATATTTGTAATCCTCGATCTTGTTTTTGGCGATCCAGCTATTCATGTTTGAGGATATGCCGCTATAGGGCGGGTTTCCAAAAGCAACCATGATCGGCATATCGCGTTTGATCCGGCTGGCTTCGTTGGCTTCGCGGGACAGCCATGACGCAAAGAGCGTATCGGCATCCGGGTGGTGCTCTTCCAGCGAATTTGTCAGGTACACGGATACACGCGGGGGTTTGTCGGGATTGGACGGCGTATAGCCCATTTCCGATAAAAGCAAATCCAGCTTCATGTGACACATGGCGTAGCTGGCCATCAGCAATTCAAAGCCGTGCATCCGGGGCAGAAGGTCGTTTTCGATATAGCTGTTCCAGATTCCTTCCATACCATCAAAGCGCGGATAAATCTGTTTGACCACTTCGGCCAGAAACGTCCCTGTGCCGGTGGCAACGTCCAGAAGCTGAACCTTATGCACTGCCTGTTTTTCCTTGACGCGCTTGCCGCGCTGGATCACATCCGTTTCAACATCAATTTCGATCTTTGAATTATCGGCTATGCCGTCCTTAACCCCGAAATGGGTTTTCAGCACATCGTCAATCGCCCGGACGATAAAATGCACAACGGGTTCCGGCGTAAACCAGACGCCGCGCATATCCTTGATATTCTTATCATACTTGCCAAGGAAGGTTTCATAGAAATGCAGGACGGGATCGGTTTGGCGCGTGCTTTTGCCGTAATCTTCAAAAATCTTGCGGACGTTCGTGGCCTGAAACAGGTTGCACAGATCATCGACAATCCAGACCACGCGGCTGTCCAGATCGGGACCGGTCACATAATGGAAAAGCTGGCGCAGGAAGGGGTTGCTTTTGGGGATCAGCCCTTGCGCTTCGGCGCGTGAAAAATCTTCCATCGTGGGATCATGCAGGCGAGCCGTAAACAGGCCGTAAGTGATCGTTTGCGCGTAAATATCGGCGAATTGCTTGCGCGTCATATCATGCATCAAAATGTCATGAAAGGCTTTGCACTGGTCTTTCAGGGAACTGGGTTCATCACGTTTCAGGGCTTCATGGAACACTTCGCGCATAAGGCGGGCTTTCCGCGCCATCATTTCGGCGAGTTTTTGCGACGACCGGATGGTCTGCCCCTTGAACGCGCCAAATTCTTCCAGAAGGGCTTTGAGTTTATCAAAATTTTCCGGTCGCGGCTGTATTTGCCCCATCAGGGCATCGCCTATGCGGACGCTATCAACCTTTTCGCCTTCGCGGTAAAAACGAAATTCCAAATAATCGGTCAGGATCAGATTGTCCAGATCAAGGTATCGTTTAAGCTGTTCGGACTTTTCAACCTTGTTCAGGTTGATATTCAGGTCTTTGGCCTCGATATAGCCAACGTCAATTTCCCTGCGCCGGATGATAAAATCCAGTGTGCCGACATGGATACGGGCCGGGTCGTTCAGGGCTGTCAGATCGGGCAGGATTTTCTTTATCAGGTCTTCCAGAACCGGGCGATAGGCATGTTCGCGCGCTACGCCAGTTTGCCACTTGGTTTGAACCTGATTTAGGTATTCCTGAATCGGCATGATCAATCTTTCTTCTTTTTGGCTTTGCCGATTTTTTTCTTTACGGTTTTGTCGAAATCGCTGACTGTTCTTTGATCCTGAATTTTCAGATATTTTTTGTACTCCGCTTTGGCTTTTTTCTCGGCCTGCGCCTTGGATACAGTTCCGGCGTTTTGCAGGATTGAACGGTCGTTCAGTTCCAGAAAGCCGTGCAATTTTGTGATCCAGTCTTTCATGTGCATGGGTTTGCGCTGCGCGGCCTGCTCTTCGGCGAAAGACAGATATTGATCGACGATTCGGTTCATGGATTTTAGCTCATCTTCGGACAGGTAGTTTTTGGCAATGGTCACATCGGACTGCCTTATTTTTTCACCTTTGAAGCTGGTCAAGCCCATCAGGGGGTGATTGGCATCCGCCCGCTCAATAATCATTTCCGCCGCCGTATGGCCATGTATGGCGAAATGAAATTTGTTCTGCACGGTTGCAAAAAATTCCTGCGTTATTTCATGATCGGGATCGTAATCAATACTGGTCGCATAAATATCCGTGATCTTCTGGTAAAAACGCCGTTCGGATGCACGAATGGCGCGAACGCGCTCGACAAGTTCATCGAAATAATCGTAATCAGAACCGCGTTCCAGCCGCTCATCATCCAGCACAAAGCCTTTTACAATATATTCTTTCAGGCGCTGGGTTGCCCATTGTCGGAATTGTGTGCCGCGATGGGATTTAACCCGGTAGCCAACGGATATGATTACATCCAGATTATAAAAGTTAACATCGCGGGAAACTTCCCGTTTTCCTTCGGTTTGAACTATTCGGAAATTCCTAATAGTTGACTCTTCTGACAATTCCCCTTCGTCGAATATATTCTTGATATGTTCATTGATCGTCGGCGTGGTCTTATCAAAAAGTTCGGCCATTTGCGCCTGTGAAAGCCAGACCGTTTCGTCTTTTAACAGGGTCTGGATTCTGGTTTCGCCGTCTTCTGTCTGATAGATCAGAATTTCGGATTGTTCGCTCATTATAGGCTCGCCCTTCTATCATACGCCAGCCTTGACAATTCTCTCAAAACGTCTGCTTTTGCTTTTATATCGTCTTTTGTCAGTCTTAGGCGGTATATTCCCCATCTTTTCGCGTATTCGAGCGTATCAAGCCCCGCATTATCAATAAGGTTGTCGTTTTCTTCCGTCTTAGGCAGTTTAAGTTCAAAATTAAGCTGGCTTTTCTTCGGTCTGAAAGCGACAAAATTATAAGGCTGGCCGTCCTTTTCAAGTCCGATATAGAATTTGTTGTATTTCAGGTTCAATGTCGGATCAAATTCACGCAATAATTCCAGCATTTGATCGGTCATAGCCAAAGTAGCCTTTGTTGCTCTTTGTTCCCAATAGGCCCGGTCTGTCGGCGCAGCTTCTGCATCTTCGTCTTCATCTACAAGGCCACGCGTTAATTCATCCATTACGGTTGTAAATACCAAAGTCGTGTGGTCGCCTATCTGTAACGCTTGCATTTGAATGGCAATTAGGGGAATTGTACCGTTAAACAGAGAAACGACATTCAAGAAACGGCTTGTAATGTCTTCGGCCACGATAACGGCACAGTGGTCATATTGCGGATAGCGTTTGCGTTCAATGTCCCAGTATTCAATGGTACGGATAATATGAGCTTCGTCTGTGGCTCCAAGCTGTAATTCAACTTCATAACGCCGTTGTGTGTCTGGGTCTTGTAGCAATAGGTCAAGTCTTCCGGCACGGGGCTGTATGCGCTCTTTGTCCCTTAGTACAAGTTCGCCAAGCCCTAAAATTGAAGGGTCTTCTGCGATCAGGGATTGCACCCATTTTTCATTAAAACTGGGATCGTTTTTAAGAAAGATACGTTTTGGCTTAATGTATGTTTGTTTTGCGGCGCTCATTAAATCAGTCCTTCAATTACAATATCCTGCCGTTCCAGCGGGATAAACTCTTCTAATTGTTGTTTTATCCCGTTCAGGATCAAAAAGCGAGGGCAGGTTTTACTATTTTCCAAAACTTTCGTGTCGGCTTTCAGCCTGTACCACTGATGATTTTTCAGGCCCAGCGCCAGCCTTGCCCCGCGAACGCCTAAATTCTGGCAGACGGCGATAAAGCCGATCAGTTCCATGATCTTGCCGGGGCGCTTTTTCGGGAAGGCAGCACGGATGGCATGAACAAGGCGTTCTATATCTTTGGTGTCGATGTTCATCAGATACAGCCCGTTTGTGATGGTCTGCCAATAATGCAGCAAGACGGCGCGGGAGAGGCTGGCATTGAACAGGTCGTTCAGGGTGCAGTCTTGTGTAAATCCCAGGGTTTTGAACAACGGCTTGATCTTTCTGCTTGTCAACCGCGCTTCAAAGCGCAGGACTTCCGGTTTGCGCTTGTCAGCAAACAGATCGTCCATACAGCCGTAATCCGTTTCAATGCCGCGCTTGTCGCCATACTTGCTGGCCTGTTCCAAATCCTTGACCTTATCGTAAAGCGCAATTTCATAGGTGCTGGCGTGATATTTGACCATTTGCCCGCCATTGCGAAAATCGGTCTGGGTCAAATCCAGTTTTTCCAGTGCCTGTATCAGCAAAAAACAGGGCGTGGCGCGTTCCAGTAAAATATTCTTGCTGTAATGAATGGCGCTGACTCTGGCGCTGCGCAGAGCTTCATAAGCGGTTTCAATACCCATGTCCGTTAGCGCCTGGTGCAACGCGGTTAAAACGGCTTCCAGATCATTGCTCTGCAATTCTTCAAAGTTATTGCCGAAAATCAACTTCGGTGCAGAAAATTCGATTTTAAGCCAGATTGCGCGGGCGCGTTCCGTATAGGGCCTTTTCATCAGCGTCAGGCGCGGCTTGTACCCTCTGGTCTTTTCTGCCTTCGTGGGGTTATATATGGCCTTTATCAGGCCGGTATCGCCGAACACAGGATTGAACACTGCACCGGCGTTCGGATTGAACCGATCAGGGTACTTTATGCGGAAGTCTTTTTCAGGTAGCGTAATCGCAATCGTATCCAACATCATCAAGCCTGTTCATTACATCGTTCAGCTTCGTTAAAATGGCGGTTTCTATGGCTTTTCCAGCTTCGCGGTTTATGGGATGGAAAATATCCATGTTGTTCGTGCCGGTCTTTTTCGTGGGATAGGTCAGGCGGTATCCGTTGCCGTTCAGCTTTTGGTGTATGCCGATACTGCCCAGATACAGGGCGTCATTGATGACCAGCGAGGCAAAACCGATCAGGCCGTTACGCGGCTTTATCAGGATGATATTGACTTCACTGATTTTCATCGTCGAGGCCTATTTGTTTTGTAGGGATAATTTGTTCGCGTTCATTGACGCGGATCAGAAGGGACATAAAACCAGACAGGTTATGAAAGCCATCAGCCGCATCCTGTCTTGAAACAGGATGTTCAGGGCAATGCGTTTCCAATGTTTTTGCAAAACTGTCTAAATCCACGATCCGCGTTCTTTATTGTTAAGCACGGATTGAGTTTTTATGTTTTTTTGGAAAGCCGCTACGGTGACAGGGTGGCGGTTATATGGGGTGACAGCGGGTGTCACCCATAGGCGCTATTCGGATTTTCCTTTGTAAAAACCGCCTTTTTTCATGTCTGGCGTACGAACGAAAGTCGCAAGATACTCAATTTCACGCCCGGATAAATTCGGGTTCTTTTCTTTTAACCACTCAACGATGGTTTGTTTTGCTGGCTGATTATCATTTGTTATTTCAAGAGCCTCTATCGCTTCATACATAAGCTCTATGTAGGGCGTCACGTATTTACCATTCATGGGTTTTGTTCTTTTTTGTGGTTTTTGCAATCCCATCATTTCTAAAAGCTGCGTTGGTGGCTGAAAACCCTTATTCATTGCCTAATCTATGAATACGCTTGCCTCAACTTCTACGCCACATTCTTCTTCACTGTAATAATTTTCTTCTGGATCGTCACCATAAACATTGAAAAACGGCAATTTTCCTGTCTTCCAGCTTTGCAATGCCGTTTCTAAAACATAGTAAACTTCGTCCCTTTTCGTAAGCGTATAATTGGCGTCAAGATGACGGTAATAGTTACGGCTATGCTGCAACCATCTATTTCCTGCCTCCGGCGAAATGCCTAAAATTAAGCGTGCGGCTGCTGGCATTGGCCATATATCTTGTTTTGAAAATGTCTTAATTTCGCTAAGAATTTTGCTGTTTTCAGAAAAACGAAAGTCAAAGCCCTGTTTCTCTAAATACTCTGTGAGCCTGTAATGAAAACCTCTGCTCTCATCCACGCACCACTGGATAATCTCCATCGGTCTTACCAAAGCCCGGCTATGCCCTTCTTTTTCAAAGTCAGCTTTTTGCAACAGGCCATCCATTTCCGAAGCACAACAAAAATCATAGAAGCGGCGCGTTGAGTCAAAGACGGCTTCCCTCCAATCCCAAAACTCTTCTGAATAACGCCAAAATTGATATAAAATCTCACCGTCTGGTACATTTTTTTCGTAGTGTTCGGGCAAGTCTGGATCGAGAACAACATCGGGGTCTAAGCCTATAGTCAGAACACCCCATTCTTCCAAAGTCCAAAAATCCTTTGAAAACCAATAATCATAGTCGGCATATATGCTTACAGCTTCGTTTTTCATTACTGCTTTCAAATCACTACTGTTTTGGGGCTTTTTGCAGATTACCGCATTAAAGATGATTTATCCATAAGGCACAGGCTATTTCTCACACGCGCCCGCTTGCTGTGTGGGACTGCTAAGCTGCGCGGGCGCTTTGTGCAAAATTGGGATTCGGACCTGTGTTGCCGCCTTGTCGCAGGGGCAACAACTCATTGAAAATGAAAGGTTCTGAATTAAAAAAATGGGATTCGAACTGGTGCTGCGTATTTTAACGAACGGCTAAACTGCCTGTATTCTGTGGCTTATTGGCGCTGGGATGATGCTGACAATAGCCAAAATGTCTTGATAATGCTGTGTTCGAATTGTATCTATTACGGGACGCCATTAAAAGAAATTCATCAAAAAGTATGGGGCTATATTGCAAGTCATCATCATGAGCAAGGACCGTTTATCGCGGCTCCCGGTGTGGCGCTGGCGTTGTTTTCAGCGTATCCGTGTGAATAATCAGGTAAATGTATTGAAGATCAGGCCCAACACGATGATTTGCGGCATGGTGATGAGTGGCAGAGACAAAGCGATTTTCCAGATTTTCGTGAATTCGCGTACGACCAGGATTTCTGTGTAGTCCGTTGAAACGCCAGCCATTAAAAAGGCAAAGCCGTTTCCGGGTGCGCCGCCTGTGTTCATAATTTCAGTGGCAATGGGTGCGGAGCCTTCGGAACAAACCTCAATAATCGTGGCGGCGATCATGGTGATGCCAAGGCCCAGCAGGGACGGGCCGAACCAGTGGGTGAACGTTTCGGCCGGAATAAAGGCGCGCATGGCGGCGGCGACAACTGCTCCGAAGAGAATCCAGCGGATGATCATCTGTCCGTCTTTCCAGCCGTCGCGCAGGATTTCTCCGGCCCATTTCCATGACAGACGCCAGCCTTTGAGCCGGGCTTTCATATCGGCGCGGATGTCGAAATCTTCGGGCACATCTTCGCTGTGTGGATTGGCAGGCAGAAAGCCGTTTTTAAGCAGTGCGAGATAGATCATGCCGGAAATCACCGCGATCACCATGGAGGCGAGGGTGAAGACAAGCGTCCATTTCAGGCCGATCAGGGCGATGAGAATAAAGGTGAGGCTGAGCGAATTCCATGGGCTGGCGATAAGAAAGGTCAGAACCTGGGCGATGGACAGGCCGCGCTCATAAAGTTTGCCGGAAATCACCAAAATGCCGTGGTTGCACAAATCGAGAATGACGCCTGCAATGGCGGCTTTGAGTATGTCTGCGAATGTATCGCCTTTGCCGAGGATGGCTGTGAAATAGGTGCGCGGGATTTTGTTCATCAGTCCGACGCTGAGCAGACCCAGAGCTACGCCCCATGACATGGCTTTAAGAAGTTCGATTTGGGTTTTGGCGAAAAGGGCAAGGCCGGGGATATTTAAGTTAAACGCATTTAATATCAGCGTGAGAATTATGATCGTCAGTGCGCCGAACATGATGAAGTCGAAGCGTTTTGGGCGCGATGTTTCCTGAGTGGCGATGTGGCAGCAATCGTTCATAGCTTAAACTTCATCATAGCGTTTGAAGAGATCTTTGATTTCATCGATTTTTTCTTGCGCGTTATCGGCTGTCATGGCTTCAGCTACGCAATGATGCAGATGGGTTTCAAGCACGTGCGCTTCAACCGTGCGGATGGCCGCGCGCGCGGCACGGAGTTGGGTGAGGATGTCGGGGCAATAGCGTCCGTCTTCAATCATGCGTTTGATGCCTTCAATTTGTCCGGCGATGCGGTTCAATTTCGGGATTTCAGCGTTGTGGCAGGGGTGTTGATCGCTCATTTTTACACCTCTATAGCAAGACATATTGGGCAGCAAAGGCGAAAAAGGCACCTATGAGGAATACGATAACTGAAAAAATATAAATTCCGATGCTAAACTTTCTTAGGTGGGCACAAGCTTTTGCTTGTTTGGGATCGGTTGGGCAAGGAAGATTGCGGGCACGGTACATCATTACTCCGGCGATAATGAGCATGGTTGTTGCGAGTGCAAATACGATGGGTTTGTATTGTGAGAGCCAGGTGATTTGCGGAAAGGCTCCTACAAAACCTGCGAGTGCGGCGCCCATGCCCAAAGAAACAAACAGGGCTGGCAATGCACAGCATACCAATGTTCCTGCAGAAAGAAACAGACTTAGGAAAGGTGCTGCAGTTTGTTTCCAGCCGAAACCTTCGCTCATAATTTTTGATCCGTATTTTCGTTGTGGCGTGTAATATCGACGACGTTGTAGCCGGAATCGGTAATCAGTTTGGTGATTTCCTCGTCGTCGATGTTGGCGCCTTCTTTTAGGTCGATGGCGACCAAGTGATTGTTTAGATCAACGCTGATGGCGTTAACTTCTTCACGGGTACCGAAAACTTTTTCCAGTGCTCGGGCGCAGAAATCGCAGACCAGACCATTGACATTAACATCAATGTCATGATTAAAGTCTGCATGTCCGGCGTTTGTGACAGAGGGGATCAGGATTATTGCTGAGAGAGCTGTTAGAAGATATTTCATGGTTTGTCTCCTTTAAAATCTTTGGATGAAATTGAACATGACGGCGTTATCGAGGTTGTATCCTGCTTCGAGCAGGCTGGAACCTTTAAAGAAACGCACCATCGGGGTGAGTGAGAAGGTGTCCTTGGCTCCAGCGTCATAATCAGCTTGGAGCATCAGCCAAGTATGGATATCGCCATAATCACCGATATAGGGAGTGACGCCGATGCGGGCTTTGTGCTTTGCGTATTTCGTTACATCGTCGGCCCAGAAGAATTTGTTTTCGTAGGATGTGAAATAACGGCGGTTTTCCCAGTCTATTGCAAAGCCGGTGAAGGCAGCGGGATCGGTTTTTCCATCTTCGTAGGCTATACCAGCGCCGGATTTGATGTAAAAGTTGGCCTGTGAATTTGGGGCGTTCCAGCGCTTAACCAGATTGTTCATCTGGATCATATCCGCATGGGCTTTGGGGCCGCGCAGATATTCATGACGCCAGCCGATGGAATATTTTGCGGATGGTGAGTAATGGATAAGCGTTGCATTGGCGTCTTTATCGTTTGTGGTAATAAAGGTCCAGCCGCCGGGATATGAAACCGGGCGGGCTTGTGTGGGTAGGGCGCTTAACAGAACGCCTAAAAGAATAAAAACGAATCTCATATTTATATTATATACCCTATGGGGGTATATAGCAAGATCTGTCAAGGTCTTGCAGATATTAGTGTATTTATACTACACTTAATGACGCAGGGAGATTTTCATGGTTAGACTTCCAGATCGCATGGTTTATGTCGATGATGAGCAGGATTTACGGGAAATTCTGAGGATTACTCTTGAGAGCTTTGGCTATGAAGGTGCGTTTGCGACGTGCGGGTCAGGAAAAGAGTTGTTGCAACGTTTACGGGTATTGCAGCCAGAGTTGATTTTGCTGGATTTAAAAATGCCGGATATGGATGGTCCTGCGACAATTGCTCAGTTGAAAATGCATGAAATGGGCAGGAATATTCCGATTGTCTTTGTGACGGGCAGTATAAAACTGGAGATGCTTGAGCGCTATAAACCTCTTGGTGTACTTGGGGTGATACACAAGCCGTTGGATTTGAGTGCATTGGCGGACAATATCAGTGCGCTGTGGTGCGATTATCTTGAAACTTCAGCTGCAGATTAAGATTTGCGATTGATCATATAATCGGTGAGTGCTTCAAGAATGTCGCGCATTTTTCCAGCAGGGGCTTGGTGCAGCATTTCGATGGCTTTATCTCTGTAGGAATAGGCTAAATCAAAACATTGATCGAGGGCACCGCTTTTTGCGATGAGTGTGCGGGCGCGGTCGAAATCATCGTTGTTGATTTCGCGGTTGCTCATGGTCCGGGTCCAGAATGCACGCTCTTCATCGTTGGCATTTTGTAAAGCGAAGAGTACGGGGGCGGTCATTTTGCCTTCGCGGAAGTCATCGCCGATGGTTTTGCCAAGATCTTCACGTGCGGCTATATAATCGAGCGCGTCGTCGGCGATTTGAAAAGCGATACCGATATTCATGCCGTAGGCGGCCATGGCTCTGGCGTCTTTTTCGCTGACACCGGCGATCACGGGTCCGACTTCACAGGCTGCGGCGAAAAGGGCGGCTGTCTTGGCTTTAATGACCTCAATATAATCATCCATTGTGGTGCCCAGATTGTTGGCGGTGGTGAGCTGCATAACTTCGCCCTGGGCGATGATGGCTGAAGCGTCGGAGAGGATGCGTAGTACATCAAGCGAGCCGTCTTCGGTCATGAGCTGGAATGCGCGGGAAAAGAGGAAATCACCGACCAATACGCTGGCTTGATTGCCGAAAACGAGATTGGCGGCGTCTTGTCCGCGGCGTTGCTCGCTTTCATCAACGACATCATCGTGGAGAAGAGTGGCGGTGTGGATGAATTCTACACTGGCGGCGAGGCGGTGGGCACGGGTCATTTCGCCTTCATACATCGCTGTGGTGGCGAGTGTCAGGAGCGGGCGCACACGTTTGCCGCCGGCGGCGATGAGGTAGCTGGCCAGTTGCGGGATGAGCTTTACGGGGCTGTCCATGCGCGCCAAAATCATTGCGTTAACCGCGCGCATATCGGAATCGAGCAGGGCGCTTAATTCATCAAGCGGGGATGCGTCAGGCTTTTTGGCGGCGGTTTGGGTCATACATAGTTTTAAATCAGTTTTTTACGTGTGAGGCAAGATCATTAGGGTGTTTGCGGTTTTTCAACGGGTGGTTTGGTTGGCAGGTCAGGAGTTTTAAAGCTCATGGAGCGCATGTCGCGGCGGGTGTCTTTGGTGTTTTTCCAGTTTTCAAGGATTGCGCCGAACCCATTATTTGGCTTTGGGTCTTGTGCGCTTTGTTTTGTGAGTTTTGTTTTTGGCTTCAGCGGTACATCGGGTTTTTCTGGTGCTTCCGGTTTGTTATTTTCTGTTTTGGCGGCTTGTTCTTTTTCACCAGCGGTGCCTGTGGCAAGTTCTTTATATTTATTCCAGATGCGCGTGGCAGGATCCGGGGATTCTTTTGCTTTCTCCTCTAGCTCTGTCACCGGTGTTTCTTCACTTTCTATGGCGTTTTCGGCTGGATGGGCCTGCGGTTTTGGCACGGGCGCAGGTTTGGGTCGCGCGCCCAGTGTGGTGTAGTTCAGGCCCGATTTATACTCGCGCTGCTGGGCCTGTGCAGGAAAGGCGATGAGGAGGCTTAAACAAAAAAGAGTTGTGATGAGGTGATTCATGGGCCTTATATTACGAAAGGGAGCCTTTGGTATGCAAATGGAAAATCTAAGAATTGTACGAGCAGGCGTGGATGATATTGTTCGGCTTGATGAAATTGCGATGGCTATGAAAAGCGCTAAAAGCATTGGTTATTTTGAGCGTGCGATGGAGCATCAGGATGCGGGTGAACGGTTGGTTTTTATTGCCGAGTATGAGGGGCAGGCGGCTGGATATTGTATGTTGAGCTGGAATCCGAAATATGCATTTTACCGGGCGATGGGGTATCCGGAAATTCAGGATTTGAATGTGCTGCCGGATTTTCGCCAGCGCGGGATTGCCAGTGCGATGATTGAAAAATGTGAGGGTTTGGCGCAGGAAAAAGGCCTCTCTCATATGGGGATCAGTGTCGGGCTGACGGCGTCTTATGGTCCGGCGCAGCGGCTGTATTTCAAGCTGGGTTATGTCCCTGACGGGCATGGTGTAACGTATGATCGCCAGCCGGTCGCATTCGGGGAATTCCGGCCTGTGGATAACGATCTGTGTTTGATGCTGGTGAAAGATTTGCAAAATTAAGAGAATATGCTAAACCCTGCGTGAATGATATGAGTTCTGGGCGTTTTAAGGTCGTCTTCAAGGAGAATGCAGAGTATGACTAAATGGGTATATAGCTTCGGTAAAGAGCATAATGAAGGTGATGCCACGATGCGTAACCTTTTGGGCGGAAAAGGGGCGAATTTGGCGGAGATGGCAGGTTTGGGGCTTCCTGTGCCACCGGGTTTTACTATTACCACCGAAGT
This sequence comes from Rhodospirillales bacterium, assembly GCA_020638335.1. Lineage (GTDB taxonomy): Bacteria > Pseudomonadota > Alphaproteobacteria > Micavibrionales > Micavibrionaceae > TMED27. Next base: position 8,591 of record JACKIT010000011.1, on the reverse strand, counting down.
TTGCACGGCTTATTACGAGAATGAGGAACAATATCCGACGGAGCTTAAAGCGCAACTTGAAGAGGGGCTGGGGCGGATTGAGGCGCAGATGGGTGCGAAGTTCGGGGATGCCGAGAATCCGCTTTTGGTGTCCGTGCGCTCTGGTGCGCGCGTATCCATGCCGGGGATGATGGATACGGTGCTCAATTTGGGACTGAATGAGGAGACGGTTAAAGGCCTTGCGGCGCGCTCTGGTGATGCGCGTTTTGCGTGGGATTCGTATCGCCGGTTTATCCAGATGTATGGCGATGTGGTTTTGGGAGTCGATCATCATGAATTTGAAGATGTGATTGCACGTTACAAGCGTGATGAGGATCTGGTTCAGGATACTGACATTCCGGCAGAAGGTTGGCAGGAGATTGTCGATGAATATAAGGCGGTGGTCCTGCGTGAAACCGGTAAGCCTTTTCCGAGTGATCCGCATGAGCAGCTTTGGGGTGCTGTGGGCGCTGTGTTTGGTTCATGGATGGTGCCACGGGCGATTACCTATCGCAAGATCAATGAAATTCCCGGAGATTGGGGCACGGCTGTGAATGTGCAGTCCATGGTGTTTGGGAATATGGGCGATGACTGCGCTACCGGCGTAGCTTTTACGCGCGATCCGGCTACGGGTGAGAATTACTTTTATGGCGAATATCTGATTAATGCGCAGGGCGAAGATGTTGTGGCGGGGATTCGTACACCGCAATCTTTGACCAAGAAAGGCCGTAAGAAAGAGGGCAGTGATTTGCCATCGATGGAAGAGACTATGCCTGAGGTTTTCAAGCAGCTTGATGATGTGCGGATCAAGCTTGAGACACATTATAAAGATATGCAGGACCTTGAGTTTACGGTGCAAAAGGACCAGCTTTTCATGCTGCAAACCCGCAGCGGGAAGCGCACAGCGAAGGCGGCGCTCAAGGTTGCCGTGGATATGGTTGAAGAAGGTTTGATCACGCAGGATGAGGCACTTTTGCGCGTTGATCCGCAAAGTCTGGATCAGCTGCTTCATCCGACTTTGGACCCGAAGGCGGAAAAAGATGTTTTGACGCGAGGCCTTCCGGCTTCACCAGGGGCGGCGTGTGGGAAGGTTGTGTTTACCTCCGAGGAAGCGGAAGTCAGAGCTCATGGCGGGGAAAATGTGATTTTGTGCCGTCAGGAAACTTCACCCGAAGATATTGCCGGGATGCATGCAGCGCGCGGGATTTTGACCTCACGCGGTGGAATGACCTCTCATGCGGCTGTGGTGGCGCGGGGCATGGGGACATGCTGCGTGGCTGGAGCCGGTGAGCTTCATATCGATGTGCAGGGCAAGGTGATCCGTGTTGGTGAACGTGAGATCAGAGAAGGTGAGACACTTACAATTGACGGATCTTCCGGTGAGGTAATGTTTGGCGAGGTTGCGACCATTCAGCCTGAGTTGTCCGGTGATTTTGGGATGCTGATGGAATGGGCGGATAAGCGCCGCCGGATGAAAGTGCGCACGAATGCGGAAACGCCTTTGGATGCCAAAACCGCGCGGGAATTCGGAGCGGAAGGGATTGGGTTGTGCCGGACCGAGCATATGTTCTTTGATGCTGAGCGTATTCAGAATGTGCGCGAGATGATTTTTGCGAATGATGAGGAGGAACGCCGGGCAGCTTTGGATAAATTGCTTCCGGCGCAGCGCGGGGATTTTGCCTCGTTGTTCGAAATTATGAACGGCTTGCCTGTGACGGTGCGTTTACTTGATCCGCCGTTGCATGAATTTTTGCCGCATGCGCAGGATGATATTGACCAGTTTGCCAAGACTGCCGGGATTTCCCAGGCGGATGTGTGCCAGCGTTTGAATGAGCTGCATGAATTTAATCCGATGCTGGGGCACCGGGGTTGCCGCCTCGGGATTACTTATCCGGAAATTTATGAGATGCAGGCACGGGCGATTTTTGAAGGTGCGCTGGAGGCTGCGGACAAGACTGGCAAGCCGCCTGTACCGGAGGTTATGATTCCTCTTGTTGGTGCGGTTCGTGAGCTGGAGATTTTACGTGGCAAGGTTGAAGCGGTGGCCGCGCAGGTATTTGAAGAAAAAGGCGAGAGTCTGGATTATATGGTTGGGACGATGATTGAGCTGCCGCGCGCGGCGCTGACAGCCAATGAAATTGCGCAGGCAGCTGATTTCTTTAGCTTTGGGACTAATGATTTGACGCAAACGTGTTTGGGAATGAGCCGGGATGATGCGGCCAACTTCCTTCCTGCCTATGTCGGGCAAGGGATTTATGAACGCGATCCGTTTGCATCTTTGGATGTTGACGGGGTCGGGCGTTTGATCGAAGTGGCGATACATGGCGGGCGGCAGACGAATGCTGCAGTCAAGCTGGGGATTTGCGGGGAGCATGGCGGCGATCCGGCTTCGATTGCATTTTGTGAGAGCGTCGGTCTTGATTATGTGTCCTGTTCCCCTTATCGCGTACCGATTGCGCGATTGGCAGCGGCGCAGGCTTCTCTTCGGATGCAAGAGGGACGCTTGGGAAAGTCTGAAGCCCCGGTCAAGGGGGCGAAAAAGGCGGCTTAAATTTGTAATCGTCATTGCGAGCGATAGCGAAGCAATCTAGAATTGTCGTTTAATGGAGATGGATTGCTTCGTCGCGTTCGCTCCTCGCAATGACGAAAGGGATGATGCCATGAACGAAGAGACGGGAAAACGCGAAGAAGGTGGTTGTGGTGGCCATTGTGGCTGTAAGCATGGCGAAAAAGGCGGGCAGAAAAACGGGGAAGTCCTGAAAACCTTTGATATGTATCACTTTTTTAGTCGTAAAGATGTGATTGTCGTGATGGCCTTTATCATTGCGTTTTTGATTTTTACGCTGGCGATTAAGTTGGCGCCAGAAATTATTTAGGATTTCACTAAAGCTATTCCAATATCACCGCAGGTGGAGCGGAGTTCAATAATGTCATTGCGAGGAGGCGAAGCCGACGTGGCAATCCAGTTTTCTGGATTGCTTCTCTTATATTCATTCGCTCGCAATGACGGTTTTAATTTGACTGTCTTCAAATGTTTTTTCCCGAGGCCGCGGTAGTGCATGCGGGCGGTGAGTTCCTGGCCGATATAGCATCCTTTTTGGTAATCGATGGCATTCCAGCGATCCATATTTCCTTCATCCATTGTTGATTTTTCAGGTATAAGATCGCGGCTGCCATCGGGAATGGTCAGCTGAATGCGGCGGCGATCCCATTCTTCGAAGGGTGCTTCCGGCAGGTCTTCTGGTTTTTCAAAGGTTCGGTAGCCCATATCGGGATGGCGGGGATCGGGCAGGCCGGTTTCACTGCCGAATGTAGCATAGACATCGTTGTGTTCTTCTACCGAAATTTGCACGTCTTTGCGCAGGCGGTATTTGAGCAGTCGTTCATAGAGATCGTGTGCGCGATCGCTGCCTTCGCAGTCGAGCAAGGTAAAGTCTTTGCCTTCTAAAATGAAAAAATCGTGCAGGAATTTGCCTTGGGGGGTGAGCAGGCAGGCATAGAGCATCTTGTCTTGTTTTAGTTTTTCAATGTCATTGGTGATTAGACCTTGTAAAAAGTCATGACGGTCTGCGCCTTCTAAATGGATGAGGCCTCTATTTTTTAATTTTACAAAGAATTGTTCCATATCAATAAGAAACCACAGATAAACACGGATGAACACAGATATAAGGCAATAAAAATCTGTGTCTATCTGTGTCCATCTGTGGTTAAAAATAATTATGAAAGTTTTGTTTATCACATCTTCGCGTATTGGTGATGCGGTTTTATCGACCGGATTGTTGCGTTATATCGAGCAGCGCTATCCAGATGCGCGGGTTACTGTTGTTTGCGGGCCACTGGTGGTTTCGTTGTTTGAGGGGTATCCGCTTTTGGAGCGCCTAATTCCTCTCAAGAAAGAAAAACGCAATATGCATTGGGCCAAGTTGTGGCGACAGGTTGTCGGGACGCGCTGGGACATGGTTGTGGATTTGCGCAATTCGGCGGTTTCGCGGCTGATTATGGCCAAAGAGCGATATATTTTTGGCGGTTGCGCGGCCAAGGCCGCACATAAGGTGCGGCAAAATGCGGCTGTGATGAAGCTGGGGCATCAGGTGCCGGGGCCGAAATTGTGGTTTACGGATGTACAGAAGGAAAAAGCTCGCGGGCTTATTCCCGAAGGTGGGCGGGTTCTGGGTGTTGGGCCAACGGCGAACTGGATTGGCAAGACCTGGCCGGCTGAGCGGTTTATTGAGATTGTGAATTTTATGATCGGGCCGGGCGGTGTGATGGAAGGCGCGCGCGTGGCGGTGTTTGGCGCGCCGGGTGAGGAAGAAGACGCGCTCAAAGTTCTGGAGAGCGTTCCTGTAGAACGGCGGATTGATTGCATTGCCAAGGGCAGTCCGGGTGAAGCGGCTGCGGCGATTGCTCGATGTGATTTTTATCTGGGGAATGATTCCGGTTTGATGCATTGCGCGGCGGCGGCGCTGGTGCAGACTTTGGGATTGTTTGGTCCGAGTTACGATCTTATTTACCGGCCATGGGGCGGGCATACGGATTTTGTGCGTACGCCGGAGAGCTTTGATCAGCTTATTGACTTTGAAGGGTATGATCCAGCGTCTTTGGATCATACGCTGATGGGATCACTGAGCGTTGAAGACGTGAAGGCCAAAATCGTGGAAATGTTTAAAAAGCGCCGGGCGGCTTAATACGTTATTCTCAACGTTCTTCTTTCCGCCGAAATACAAAACTTGCGAAACCCCGGACTTGATCCGGGGTCTATATGATATATATCAAAGTCCCATGGGCCCCGGCTTAAAGCCGGGGTTTCGTTTTTCTTTTTTATTCCGCTTTTTTAAAGGAAGTTAGAATTGGGCTCTTAATCATTCAAATTGCCGTAATCGCCAATATCATTGCTTGTTTGGTGATGACTTTTTGTTTTTGTTTCGCCAGATTTTTCATGATAGTCGACGTGGGCGCGCAGGTAGTTCTCGCGGCCTTTACGGCTGACATCAAAGGGGACATGTTCGACGCGTTCCCATCCTTTTTCCTCCATGCAGGATTCAAAGTTTGTGTAATCGGAGTGTTCAGCGTAGAGATGTTTGTTGCGTTCAGGTGTATCCCAGTCGTAAAGCTCTTGCTCGTCAGGATTGAGGGTCCGGCCCTGAAAGTCTGTTGGAATTGCATCTTTGAGTGTGCCGAGACGTTCAAGCTCTCGTAAATCGACAACACAGCGTGAAATATCGCGGTTTAGCATTTGCTGGGCCTTGGGGCCTTGCATGTAGATTGAGTCGGAGACGTTGGAGCGCTGCCAGAACTGTCCGCCAATATCACCGATTTCCTTGCCTGGTGTGCAGGCAGTGACGGCTACTATGGATACTAAACCAAAAACCAGAGCGTGGTGTTTTTTGAACATTGAAGTGCGTTCCTTAAAGACTCATAAACAATTCAAATCCAGGGAATCATAGCAAGGGCGCATGGTCGGCTCAATCATCATTTATGAAAGCTTATGGATTGTCCCCATCCGTTTGTGTCCACCATGTTTCTGTGACCATACCGTAGAGCGGGGTGATTTCCGGGCGTTTGATTGTTGTTTTGTATGCGACAAAGTCCTTGCCAATGTAGAAAAGCGGGATGATGTAATGCCCGGCCAGCAGTTTGGCATCGAGCGCGCGCATGGTTTCAACGAGTTCGCCCCGGCTTGCGGTTTGTGCGACCTGTGCGGCGAGGCGGTCGATTTCAGGATCGCAAATTCCAGCATAGTTAAACCGCCCTTGTTGCCCGGCAGCTTCGCAGCCCCAATAGAGCATTTGTTCGGTGCCGGGAGAGAGGGAAGATTGCCAGTGATGGAGGACGATGTCGTAATCATAGGCTTGCAGGCGGCGGATGAATCCTGCGGAGTCGGCAACGCGGATTTGTATTTCTATGCCGAGACGTTTGAGGTTTTGCTGAAAATGCAGGGCGATTTTTTCATCTTCAGGATGTTGGAGCAGAACTTCAAAAGATAGCGTCTCACCGTTTTTGGTTTGTTTGCCGTTTTCAACGCTCCAACCAGATTCTTTAAGAAGTTTCGAAGCGCTGCGCATTTGTGCACGCATATCGATCGGTACGGTTTCGGGCGCTGTTACGAATGTCAGGGCTTCGAATTCAGAATTGGGGAAGTAAGAGGTTATGAATTTCTTTTCGTGATTGAACAAGGTTTTATTGAGTTGATAACGATCAAAAAGCAGGGTCAGCGCTTCGCGCACACGAATATCATCAAAGAGCGGACGGCGCGTGTTAAAAATGAAGCCGCGGGTTTTTTCAGGGCGGTTGTGGGGCAGCGCTTCCTTGATGATCTCGCCATTGGTAATGGCTGGAAAATCATAAGCATCAGACCATTTACGCAGATCGCTTTCGCGTCTCAGGTCGGTTTGACCTGAGGCAAAGGCCTCGAAGGAGACGCTGTCGTCGCGGTAATATTCGTAAGTAATTTCATCAAAGTTATGATGGCCGACATTGGTGAGCAGGTCTGCGGCCCAGTAGTTCGGTACGCGCTCGTAAGTGATATAGCGTCCGGCGTCGAAATCTTTTATACGGTAGGGGCCATTTAGCAAGGGCGATTCCAGGGTGGTCTGGTCGAAGGTGCGGTCTTGCCAATAGGCTTTGGACAGAACCGGCATTAGGGTTAAAATCATCACCGTTTCACGGTCGTAGCCTTCTCCGAAATGGAAGTAAACGGTGAGAGGGTCGCGCCGGACAACCTGATCGACGAGACCGTAAATTTGCCGCATATTTGGGCGGCCCTGTTCTTTCAACGTTTCAAAGGAAAAGATGACGTCGTCTGCGGTAATGGGAGAGCCGTCGTGAAAGCGGGCTTTGGGGTTAATATGGACAGTTATAGAGGAACGATCTTCCGGGATTTCGATGCGCTCGGCGATGAGAGGGTACATTGTAAATGGTTCGTCCCAAACGCGGGCCATGAGTTGGTCATAGGCAAGGTTTAGCCCCATTGCGGCTTTGCCTTTGATGGAATAGGGATTAAGCGTATCAAACGTGCCGATGGCGGCGATTTTGATTTTGCCGCCTTTGGGGGCGTCCGCGTTAGCGTAGTCCAGGTGCGTGGCGTTCGCGTCGTATTTTGGCTGACCGTGCATGGAAAGGCCGAAAATCGTGTTTTCTTGCGCCCAGGAAGTAGAAAAAGAGCAAAAAAGTAATGAAACAGTAATATATATCAGCTTATTATAATGCATGGGGTTATTCATAGCAGAGGCGGTGCAAGCCTCCAATCCTTATTTAGACCGTATCGAGCTTGTGCAGGGGAATATTGCTGCGCAGGAAATGGACGCTGTTGTTACTTTACTTCCGCAAACGCTTGAGTATCGGGGGAGCGTGAATAAAGCGATTCAGCGCTGCGCCGGGCAAGGGATGGATAAATTTTTGCGCCAGAATGTGGTCAATCCGCAAGTGGGGGATGTTTATGCTGTTCCGGGGTTTGAAATGGGGTGCAGGAATGTGTTTTTCGCGATTGTGCCGGTTTGGAAAGATGAGTGGGATCGTCATGACCGGCAGCTTTTGAATGCTACGCGTAAGGCGATGGAACTGGCGCGGAGAATGTCTTTGCGCTCTATAGCCTTTCCGCCTATCGGTTCCGGGCAAAAAGGTTTTCCGAAAGAGAGGGCAGCGCGGTTGATTTTGCAGGGCATTACCGATCGACTGGACGATGACTTTGATAAAGTGCGCATTGTATGTCAGCGTCCGGAAACGATGCAGATCTTTGAAAAGCGTTTGCGCCGTTCTTTTTAGGCGGCTTTGGCGATCAGCTCTTTATAGGAATGCTCCGGGCGCGGGCCCATGTGGGAGATGACTTCGGCGGCGGCAAGCGCGCCGAGCCGTCCGCAGGTTTCAATGTCTTTCCCGGATGTAAATCCATAGAGGAATCCGGCAGCAAACTGGTCACCTGCGCCGGTGGTGTCGATGACTTCGGATACGGGCGCGGCGGGTATTTCATAAGTTGTTTCACCGTTCCTAATGACCGCGCCTTTTTCGCTGCGCGTCATGGCGGCGATTTCTACATGCTTGCTGACGGCGCTGGCGGCATCTTCAAAATTTTCTTGCATGAAGAGGGATTTTATTTCTTCCTCGTTGGCGAAGAGAATATCGATGTGGCTTTCTACCAGCCGCAGGAAGTCGGAGCGGTGGCGGTCAACGCAGAATGGGTCTGACAACGTAAGGGCGACGCGGTGGCCGGCGGCGTGCGCGGTTTCGGCGGCGTATATAAAGGCTTGTTTGGCGGTGTCACGATCGAACAGATAGCCTTCCAGATAAGTGATTTTGGCTTTGGCGATGAGATCTTCGTCGATGTCGCCGGGGGTCAGTTCGACGCTGGCGCCCAGGAAAGTGTTCATGGTGCGCTGGGCGTCTGGCGTTACGCAAATAAGGCAGCGGCCGGTTTTTGCACCCATAATCAGGGGCTGGGTATCAAATTGAATCCCTAAGGAGCGTAAATCATGTTGGAATATTTTGCCCAGATCGTCATCCGCGACTTTGCCGATAAACCCTCCTTGTCCGCCGAAAGAAGCAAATCCTGCCATGGTGTTGCCAGCGGAGCCGCCTGA
>JACKIT010000010.1 GCA_020638335.1 Rhodospirillales bacterium | reverse complement strand
GTGCTGTGGAGGCGTTCGGTGCGTTTTTGGAAGACCTGCGCGTGCGTTATAAAGTTCCCGCATAAATCCGCTGTTTTTATTTTGATAAAAGGCTTGCCCTTCAAGTGGTTGATGGGTAAGACTGCTTGCGTTATTGGAATGAAAGGATTGCTATGGATATTTCCAAAATCTCTATTGGCGATGATGCGCCGAATGTCGTGAACGCCGTTATCGAGAACCCGCTTGGAGGGGTTCCTGTTAAGTATGAGCTGGATAAGGCCTCCGGCGCTATGTTTGTTGATCGTTTTTTGCACACGGCGATGCACTATCCAGGTAACTACGGGTTTATTCCGCATACATTGTCCGGTGACGGCGACCCGGTCGATATTCTGGCGATTGGCCGAACACCGGTGATGCCTGGTGCGGTGATGCCTTTGCGTCCGGTTGGCGTGCTGATGATGGAAGATGACGGCGGGCAGGATGAAAAAATCATCGCTGTGCCGGGGCCGTCTTTGCACCCGTATCACGCCGATGTATTGGAGTATACGGATTTGCGTCCGATTAACCGTGAACAGATCGAGCATTTCTTTATGCATTATAAGGATCTGGAAAGCGGCAAGTGGTCCAAGACGCTCGGATGGGCGGGCGTTGATGAGGCGCACAGACTCATTTTGGAAGGCATTGAGCGTGCTAAGCAGGATAAGGCTGCGTAAAAGAGTTAGCATATCTTCTTTAAAGACTTAAGCGGGGGCGCAAATTGGTTTTTGCGTCCCTGTTTTATTGTTGGTGCCAGAAGGGTTTATCGATCAGCGGGGTTGAGGGCGTGGCGTTTTCCTGCGGGGCGATAATGCCCGCCAGCCAGGCGGCGCGTCCGGCTTCGATGCTTTGGGCGAAGGCGCGGGCCATTTCGGCGGGGTATCCGGCTTTGGCGACGGCGGTGTTGAGCAGAACCGCGTCATAGCCCATTTCCATGACTTGAGCCGCATGTGACGGTGCGCCGATACCGGCGTCAACGACGAGGGTGATGTTTGGGAAGCGCTCGCGCAGTTGTTTTAGGGCATAAGGGTTGTTGAGGCCGCGGCCTGAGCCAATCGGTGCACCCCAAGGCATGAGAATTTTACAGCCGAGATCCACGAGACGCTCGGCCAAAACCAGATCGTCGGTCATATAGGGGTAGACTTCGAAGCCTTTTTTAAGGAGCGCCTCGGTGGCTTCAACAAGTCCGAACGGGTCGGGCTGGATCGTATATTGGTCGCCGATGATTTCGAGTTTTATACGGCTGGTTTCAAAAACTTCGCGGGCCATTTCGGCGGTGGTGATGGCTTCTTCGGGGGTATGACACCCGGCGGTGTTGGGCAGGATCGGTACGTCGAAACTTTTAAGGATATTCCAGAAATTCTGACCTTTGCCGGCTTTGCTTTCCCGGCGTAGTGAGACGGTAATCAGACCGGGGCGGGCGGCTTCGATGCTCTCGCCTAAGGCTTGCGGTGATGGGTAGCCGGCGGTGCCCAAGAACAGGCGGGATTTAAGGATGCTATCACCGATGGTGAGGGGCTTGGTCATTCTTCTTCATCCTCCCTGCATTGGCGCGACGATTTCGATGTCGTCGCCGTCTTCGAGAGCAATGTGCGCATAATCGTCTTTGGGCACGAAGGTGCCGTTGCGCGCGACGGCGATCATCATGCCGATGACTTCTTCTTGTGCCAGTACGTCATAGAGGTTGAGCGGGGCGGTGAAGCTTTTAGGCTGCCCGTTGATGATGATGTTCATTGCGATCTCTCTTTAACAGGTTGAGGAAGTTATTCTGTCCGCCCTTAATATGATCCGCTACGCACCGTCCTATTATTGGAGAGAGCATAAAGCCGTGGCGGAACAGGCCGTTGCAGCGGATTATATTGTCGTTTTTTGATATTTCGATACGCGGCAGGTTGTCGGGGTAGGATGGGCGGATGCCGGCCTTTACTTCAATAATTTCGGCCTCGCTGAACGATGAGTGCAGGCTGTACAGCGCGCTGAGCAACTCAAGGCCGGAACGGACGCTGACTGTGGCGCTGTCAGAGCTCTCGATGATGGTGGCGCCAATCATATAGACGTGGTTAGGGCGCGGGACGATATAGAGCGGATAGCGCGGGTGCATCAGGCGGACCGGGCGGCTTAAGGTCAACTCGGTATTGCGGACGATGACGATTTCGCCTTTGACGCCGCGCAGGTTTTTATCCTCCCATGCCGCGCCCATGCCGCGGCAATCAATGACGTGGTCGTATTGGGCATTCAGTGTAGATGGGTCGGCTTTTTCCTGAATGAAGGTTGCGCCTGTACTTTTAAGATAATCGCATAAGGTGTGCATGGCCGGGGCCGGGTTGATGTGGGCTTCTTCTGGCAAATAGAGCCCTTGGGGGAATTTTTCGGCCAGAGTGGGTTCAAGTTCTTTGGTGGGGGTGTATTCGCCTTTACCGGCGGGCAGGTGAGCGGCAAAGCGCTGGAGGATATGACGGTCCTCATCATGGGCGAGCAGGAGGCTGCCTTTTTGATGGAAGTCAAAGCCTTTGGTCTGGCCGTGCTGCTGCGCGAATTCAGCCCATAGGGCGATGCTGTTTAAGCCCGCTTCGATCCACTCGTGCGGCATGTGCTCAATCTCGGCCAAAGGGGCGAGCATGCCACCAGCCATGAAGCTGGCGTTATCGGCCGGGAAGCCTGCGGGGTCGTATATGGTGAGTGTGTGGCCGTCTTTCAGCAGGGCGTAAGTGGTGCACAGGCCGGTGATGCCGGCGCCGATAATGGCGATATTTTGTGATTTTATATTCATTTTTCTCTCACACTTCCTCCGCCAGTATAATCTGGATCAGGTCCTTGTGGCGTATAATCTCAGCCTCTTATGGGCACCGCCGGTGAGTGTTTCCGCCAATTTATGCTTATTTTGTAAAAAGTCAATTGAGGTGGGTTGCTTTTAACCGGGCAGGGCGCTATATATCACCATCCATTCTTTGAAGGGCTTTGCGGCCTTTTATCTTCGTATCGCGGGATGGAGCAGCCCGGTAGCTCGTCAGGCTCATAACCTGAAGGTCGTAGGTTCAAATCCTACTCCCGCAACCAATTATTTCAATAAGTTAGCCGCCTTCGAGCGGCTTTTTTATTGCCTGTGGCACACTGGCAGCACATTTTTGGGCAATCAATCACAAAAAGCATTAAGGCATATAAAGTAGATTTTTAGACATTTCTCGGTGCGGAATGTGCCTCAGGTGTGCCGTGTATTGCTGTGTCTTCTTTAAGCTGCTGATAAACAATTAATATTTATTATTCATCATAAGTTTATTTGCCTTATGTTGTGGTTTCACGTCACTAATTTTAACATTCTGTGATTGAGGAAAATGCAATGCCAACAATACAAAACCATTTACGAACTTTAGAAATTTACTCATGTACAAAATACCTTACTGCATTAAAAGCTTTTTGAATCTTTGCCAAAAACCAAGATTTTCTTTTCTGGCTTTGGTAGGCATATTTTTAATCATTTTATCATGTGCCCGGCCCATATCGACCTTATCTTGACTTCATGCTTCCGCCCAGACTATTTGACCATTTCTAACCCAATAGTGCGATCGACATTCGAAGCTCCAATTGCCTATTGAAGGGTGTAGAGACACGGTTTCTCCATTATAGTTAAGGCTTTTTCGTGATCGTTAAGATTTTGATAAAACTTGCGAAGAGAATACGAAAATTTTATAGTTCTTTAAGGTCTGCTGACTGATTAAAGCACGATGACATAATAGGTGGATTGAGTGGCTTTTCACGTTGAAAAAACTAGATTTTTTGGTGTCTTTCTTATAACTCCAGATCGTTTTGGCGATGCGCGCGGGTATTTTGAAGAAACCTATAATCGCGAAGCGTTGCGTGCGCATGGCATCAATACCGATTTCATACAGGATAATCAGTCTCTTTCGGTCAATCGATATACGATACGCGGTCTGCATTTTCAAACACCGCCTTTCGCGCAAGCCAAGTTGATAAGGGTTCTTTCAGGAAAAATTTTTGATGTAGCCGTCGATATTCGTCGGGGCTCGCCGACATTTGGGCAGCATATAACAGAGGAGCTAAGCGCTGAAAACGCCCGTCAACTTTTTATTCCGACCGGTTTCGCGCACGGATTTTGTACTTGCTCCGAAAATACAGTGGTCGCTTATAAAATATCAGCCCCCTATGCACCCGAGTATGATTGTGGTCTGTATTGGGCAGACCCAAAGCTGGGCATCGACTGGCCTGCATCGGACAAACAAGCGCTCTTATCGGATAAGGACCGGGCGCTGCCTATGCTTGAAAATGTTGAAAACCTTTTCGAATTTAATCAGAAAGACTTCAATTAACTATTTAGTCTGGCCGCATGCTAGTGTAGACTCTTACTAAAGGAGGCGTATGGCACGGATACGACATGGAAGCGCCAACCGATCTGCCCGGCTTTTTTATGCGGTCTACAGCCCTCACCTCCTTCTTGTCAGACACAAAACAACCCAATAGCCCTTCTTCTGCACAGCGCCCGATCATACCGTTTTACGGATCAATCCTGAGAAAAGCATGAATAAAATCGCACTTAAAATTCTGATGGGAGATAAAGCGAAATATTTGGGGCTTATTTTCGGCGTGAGTTTTGCCTCGCTTTTGATGGCACAGCAGGTTTCGATCTTCGTCAATCTTATGGCGCGAACGGCCAGCGTCATTTTTTCTGTCTCGGAAGCGGATATATGGGTCATGGATACCCGCGTGCGCTATATCGAGGAAGTCGAGCCTATGCGTGACATGGAGCTTTATAACGTGCGTAGCGTAGAGGGCGTAAAATGGGCGGTGCCCTTTCATAAAGGCTTATCAACCATCCGCATGCAAGACGGGCTTACGCAACAAGTCCAGCTCATCGGGGTTGATGACGTCTCTCTAGTAGGCATATGCCCGGAAATGGTGCTGGGGGACGAACGCGCTATTCGAAAACCGCAAACGGCCATGATTGACAAGAACGGCTACGTGTTTACCTGGCCGGGCCAGCCTCTGGAATTGGGGCGAGAGGTCGAGATTAACGATCATAGGGTTATCATCAATGCTATCTGTAGCATCACGCCGAATTTCATCACCTTTCCGACGATGTATGTTTCCTATAACACCGCACTGGAAGTCGCGCCACCAACGCGCAAAAAACTCCCCTTCATTCTCGTTAAAGCGCAAGAGGGGCAGAATTTGCAGCGGCTCAAAAAGCGGATCACCGATCAAACCGGATTACAGGCTTTGACGCAGAATGAGTTCGCCTGGCGCAGCATCAATTATGTTCTGCAACGGACCGGGATTCCCATCAACTTCACAATCACGATCACGCTTGGCGTCATTATCGGCATCGCGATTACAACGCAGACATTCTATATGTTCATCATGGAAAACCTGAAGCAGTTTGGGGCGATGAAGGCTATCGGTTTTACAAATATGCAGCTGTTGCGTATGGTCTTGCTGCAAGCCTCTATCGTTGGCCTGACCGGCTATTGCATAGGGATTGGTTTAACGGCGCTCTTTTTTGAAGTGACGAAAGACGCCCCGGCCTTACAGGGCTTCATACTCCCATGGCAAGTCATGGTCGGCGTGTTTTGCACGATCTTTCTGGTAATTTTACTCTCAATCGTTTTTAGCCTGCGCAAAGTTTTTAAACTGGACCCAGCCATCGTGTTCAAGGGGTAATGCATGCAGCAAGCCGTCATATTTTCCAATATCAGCAAAGACTTTCCTCTTGACGGGCGGAAAATACGTGTGCTCGATAATATTTCCTCCGACATTCGTTTGGGCGAAATGACGATGCTTGTTGGTCCTTCAGGATGTGGCAAAACGACCCTGATTTCAATCCTGTCTGGTATTCTCTCAACGACGGAAGGCCGCGTTGATATCATGGGTGCGGCTCTTACAGACATGCCGGATACAAAAAAAGTGCTTTTCCGGCGCAAGAATATCGGCTTTATTTTCCAGCAATATAATCTGCTCCCCGCCCTCAGCGCGGCAGAGAACGCTGCTATTCCGCTAACGGCGGCGGGCGTTTCAAACAAAAAAGCACTGGCTAGGGCCAGAGCCTTGCTTGAAGGGATGGGCATGGAAGGACAAACGGAAAAACTGCCGCGGCAACTTTCTGGTGGTCAGCAGCAGCGTGTGGCCATTGCCCGTTCTTTAGTCCATAACCCAAAATTGATCATTTGCGACGAACCGACGGCCGCTCTGGATGCCAAAACCGGACTTCAGGTCATGCAAATCCTGCGTGATATTGCAAATGAAAAAAACAGGGCCGTTCTGGTGGTCACCCACGATAACAGAATCTTTCATTTTGGCGACCGAATTTTGGAAATGAGTGACGGGCGGATTACGGGCGATTATACGACGGAAGATTTTTTGAAAAAGGAACATATCGAATGATGAATCTATGGAAAATTACGGCAGGCTGGAAGCTACCTGTACTCGGGCTAATCGGCATGGGATTTGCGTTAACCTCGGTTCTGGGACAGGCTGAACCATCCCCAAGAACACCCGTAACCATGCCACCTCTCGCCCCGTATGAAAACAATGTAGCCGGGATTGGTATTATAGAACCGAAAAGCGAACTGATCTCCATCGGGGTCGAACTGCCTGGTATCGTCAGAGAAATACATGTCAAGGTCGGCGATCATGTGACAAAGGGCCAGCCGCTCTTCTCCCTCGATCAACGTGATATTGATGCACGGATCGCTGTGCTGAAAGCGGCGCTGACATCCGCAAAAGTGCAGCTGGAAGGTGCCACCGAACAATTTAGGCTGATAGAGAGCATTAAGGACAACCGTGCGGTGGCTAAAGATGATTACAACCGCCGGAAATATGCGAAAGAACTCAACCAGTCCCGTCTTGAGGAGATTGAGGCACAACTCAATCAGGCCAAAGTTGAAAAGACCCGCCTAAGCATCACCGCACCCATGGACAGCACGATTCTAGACGTCAACATCCGGCCTGGAGAATTCGCCGCCGCCGGGGCACAGGCCGAACCTTTAATCCTTATGGGAGACCTTTCGACGTTGTATGTACGTGTTGAATTCGACGAGGAGAATGCGGCCAGGCTTTCGCAAGACGCGCCGGCCACAGCCTATAAACGCGGTGAACCGTCAAAAAAATATTCTTTGAGCTTTGTAAGGTTTGAACCCTATGTTGCGCCGAAGAAAAACCTTGCCATCGCCGGGCAACGGGTCGATACGCGCGTATTGCAGGTGATCTATGCCCTGCCGCAAAATATCAACTTGTTTGCAGGGCAACAGATGGATGTCTATGTAGAGGAACAGAGCGAAGATCAATAATGAAAAAAGTTATTCTTACAGTCCTGCTCAGCAGCGTTTTTCTATCGGGATGTTTCCGGCTTCCTGAGAAGCCCGTTACCTCCTTTGCAAACATTCAAAAAGCACCGGCAAAAGAACAGCAATGGTGGCGGACCTTTCACGATCCGCTCATTACGAATCTTGGCAAAAAATTATTTGAGCAAAATCCGGAACTAAAAATCGCGTTGACGCGCATTGAAGAAGCACGGGCACTCCGCCGCATAAACAGCTCTGCTCTTTTTCCTGATATTTCAGGAACGGTATCGACCTCCCGTGGCAATTCAGAAATCGGGCTAACAACACCGCAAACCCTCACAAAAGGCGGGTTTGATACTATGTGGGAAGCCGATATTTTTGGTGCTAACCGAGCCGCCATTGCGGCCTCTGAAGCTCGGCTTCAAGCCTCCTACGCTCATGCATCGGATGTTCGGCGCATTATGATAGCTGATCTTGTTCAAGCGATCATTGAGTGGCAGCAGGCCCGTCAAATTCTGAGTAAAACCGAAGATTTGCTGACAGTCCAAAGTAAACAGGTCGCTTTGCTCCGTGCGCGCGTAGAAGCCGGGCTGATAAATGCTGCACAGCTTGAGCAAGCTCGCGCCCAAAAAGAACAAATAGCTGCACGGATTCCGCTGGCTAAGGCCTCAACGAAGCAAGCGCAATATCAGATAGAACGTTTATTGGGACAGGAGCCTGAGAGCCTTTCCCCTGATCTATCCCGCCTCATAAAAACCTCTTTGAAAATACCAAAACCGGACGACACCCTGAACAAGTATATTGATGTTGTCCGGGACCGCCCAGACGTACGGGTTGCCGCGTTTAACCTGCAAGAGGCCCAGGCCGATTTACGAAAAGCCGAAGCAGATTTATGGCCACGAATCACATTTTCGGCATTCTGGGGAATTCAAAAAACATCGAATGGGCTAACTGCTGTTACGGCTAGCAATCCGCTCTGGTCTTTGACCAATACGCTCAGCGCACCGCTTCTGAATTTCGGACGTCTGCGCGGGGCTGTTGATGCTGCGAATGTCAAAGCCGCGCGTGCAGCAGTGGAATATGAGAAAGCGGTTTTGCTGTCACTGCAGGAAGCTAAAACTGCTTTCTCAGATTATAGCCATAATTTTCAGGCGGTAGAACAGCAAATCGCCGTCCTCAAACACAAACAAGAAAGCATTAAACTCGCAAAAGAACAGTTCGAACGCGGATTGACAGACATGACGGATGTGACCGCCGCTCTGGCCGCACACGACGAGGCTGCGATCGTCCTTATAAATCGCCAGGCTGCTGCCGCTCTAGCCTATATTCGATGGCAAAAGGCCTTGGGAGTCTAGCGGGTGTTATCATAAAGTTGAAAGCTGATTAAACAATGATTAATTTTTACCGCAATATTCAGAAGTGAAGAGAGAGTTATATGAGAAAGATTAACGGCCTGCAGATTTCCATTTTTCTGTGTTTTTTTATAAGCGCAGCTACTTTAGGCATATTCGGCGCAGTTTTAACATCTGATCTTCTGCCGCTTGGCGGATTCAGGGAAATAAGCATCGTTTTTCTATCGATCCTTTTGTTTTACGTTTTTCTGATTGCGTTCTTTCGGTTATTCCTAAAAATCAAGCCCCTTAAAACCGGAGACATTCCCCAAAACTCCGAACAGGAAACGATATACCATATTTATATATTGTTTTTTCTCATGGGATTTTATCCGCTCTTGCGTAGTGGGTTTCTTCCACTCCCTGTTCTGCGTGCTCTTTATCTGGCGTTGGGCGCAAAATTGGGGGATAACACCTATAGTTCGGGGCTGATCACCGATCCGATGTTTGTTACGGTCGGGCGCAACTGTATCCTTGGCCAATGGTCGATTGTAACCCCTCATGCAATTGAGAACGAACATCTGTCTCATTTACCAATCGTTATCGGCGATAATGTCACGATTGGAGCATCGTCTGTTGTTTTACAAGGTGTTACAATCGGTGATCATGCGATCGTTGCTTCCGGGTCCGTCGTGCCAAAAGGAACCTGTATCAAAGACAATGAAATTTGGGGCGGCGTGCCCGCGCGCCTGATCAAAAAGCGGGATGATGCTCCGAAAGTGGGAGGTTAAATCATGCACAGTATAAGCCCTTTTCAAATTTTGTTTTTTATGGCCGTTTATATTGCTGTAATAATTGCGGCTTTAGGCGCGGCTATTTACGGTATCGGCGGTCTACCTTTAGGCCCGTTTTACAGCATTGCGGTCCTGTT
The DNA here is from genome assembly GCA_020638335.1 of Rhodospirillales bacterium. Taxonomy (GTDB): domain Bacteria; phylum Pseudomonadota; class Alphaproteobacteria; order Micavibrionales; family Micavibrionaceae; genus TMED27. The sequence continues at coordinate 34,838 of JACKIT010000010.1, read as the reverse complement.
ATCCGGACTGGTTTTCTTTTTCGTGTTTTTGCTTCTGGCTTACCGTCTTGTGTTAGCAATAAGGCCTCTGAAGAGCGGTGTTTTAGAGGCCGGATCGGCGCAGGAAACAACGTATCTGATCTATTCGTTATTTATATTGATGGGATTTGGCTCTCTTATGCGCAGTGGCATGATCCCAATCCCGGCCCTTCCGCCCTTATACAAGGCTCTGGGCGCAAAAATCGGCCGAAACACATGCATAGCAGGCATGATTGCCGTTCCACCCCTTGTGAAAATAGGAGAGGATTGTCATATCGGACATGGTGCAGTTTTATCCCCTCATGCCGCAGACGAAGTCCCACCCTCTATTCAGCCTATTACAATCGGCGATCATGTAACAATCGGAATCTACAGCGTTATCCTACAAGATGTAGAGATTGGCAATCATGCTGTTATAAACTCAAATTCAACGGTTTCGGAAGGGACAAGAATCGGCGACAATGAAATATGGGGAGGATCTCCCGCTATTTTTATAAAGAAAAGAGCATAAAAACATGAAAATCATAGTCACTGGCGGTGCCGGATTTATTGGCTCTAGCGTCGTGCGGCAATATCTTGAAGACGGGGTGAGTGTTGTCACGTTGGACAAGCTGACCTACGCAGCCAATCCCCGGATTAATACGCTGTTTTCCGAATTTGAAACGCATCGTCTGCATAAGCTTGACATTGCCGACTATGACGGTGTGCAGGCGCTATTTAAAGATTTCCAGCCCGACGCGATTATGCATCTGGCTGCAGAAACCCATGTAGACCGCTCGATAGACGGGCCGGAAACCTTCATCCACACCAATGTAAACGGTACATTTAACCTGCTGCGCTGCGCCTTGGAATATTGGCAGGCCTTGAGCGGTACGCGCAAAGACGCTTTCCGTTTTCACCATGTTTCCACCGATGAAGTATACGGCTCGTTAGGGCCGGAGGGCGCATTCACGGAGGCCAGCCCTTATCAGCCTAACTCCCCTTATTCCGCGAGCAAGGCCGCATCGGACCATCTGGTGCGCGCCTGGCATGAAACCTATGGCTTGCCGGTTTTGCTAACGAATTGCTCGAATAATTACGGGCCGTGGCAATTCCCGGAAAAGCTAATTCCGCTGATGATTGTGAAGGGGCTGATCGAGGCGGAATTGCCGGTTTACGGCAATGGGATGAATATACGCGACTGGCTCTATGTCGAAGATCACGCCCGCGCGCTGCGCCTTGTGCTGGAACGGGGCGAAATCGGCCAAACTTATAATATCGGCGGACATGAAGAGCACACAAATCTTGACATCGTCGAGCGTATTTGTGATGCCTTAGACACAGCCCGCCCGCCTGAAACGGTAGCGCGTCGCCGCGATCTGATCCGCTTCGTCCCCGATCGGCCCGGCCATGACCAACGCTATGCGATTGATGCGAAAAAAATGCGGGAAAAACTGAATTGGATGCCGCAAGAGAGTTTTGAAAGCGGATTACGAAAAACCGTGGAGTGGTATTTGGCTAATGAGGATTGGTGGAGCGCCATCGCCGCCCACAATTATGCCGGGCAACGCTTGGGACAAAGCGTTGAAAAAAAGAAGATCACTTCAAAGACCTAGGATTACAATAAAAAGATCTGAATCAGGTTTTAACGGTGGTCCTTAACGATTAACTCTTTCAGCGGCAAGCGCACAGAACGGGCTGCAAATTTAGTTTTACGCGGATAGCCAAACCGCCCCATAAATGCGACATGTGAAGCATTTTCACCGAAAAGATCCGCCCAGTCTTGATAAAGCTTTTCCGCTTTTTCCGTCAAACCCGGCGCATTGCTAAACGCCTGATGCCGACCACCGTAATAGCTAAAAACCAACGCAGCGTAGGACGGTTGAAAACTCACCCCCTGAGCTGCAGCTTCTAGCCAGAGGCGCTGAACTGCCCGCCCAGCATCAATTTGCGCAGAGCGGTTCGCCCGTATATCCGTCTTACCGGGATCAGCCGGAACCATGGTAAACAATGTACCACTGAAGAGCGCAGGCAAAACATCCATTTCAAGGCGAGCGCCACCTGTTCCCATCCACTTATTGAACTTTTCAATCCGCTCTTGCGGCTTCTTCAGCATCCAGGCCATTATTTTACGCGTTGGAGGGCTAATGCCCAAAGCCTTGGCCGGCACCGCCCTAGGGCTAAACATATTGTCCCAGTCAATAATTTTAGAAATCATACTGAAATTTTCCTTCACCCGAAGACGGATATCCGTCGCCTGCGCCGTCAACCTGGCAATCTTCAGCTTTTCCGCTATCCCGCTGCGCCAGAGCAAACGCCAGTCCGGACCGACCGCTTTTTCAAGACGGGTCATAACCTGCGCCGAAAGGGGCGTGAAGTGGAACAACTTACGGTTAACACTGCGCGTGCGGATATGAGCATAAAGATGCGCATCCTGATCGGGATCAAGAAACTCATCGGCCTTTAACTGCACCACAACCGTGAAGCCTTCGTCCGCCTCCTTTTCCAGATGCCACACTATCCGGTAGCCGCGTTGCGCTGCTGCCAGAGCCATCGTTTCCAGAAAGATTCCAGCGCTTACATAGATTGGTTCGCCGCCATTAAACTCAATTACATTTTCGAGCGTAATCCGAAAATGGACGTGTACACACATATCGTCCAGAATTTCAAAACGCCAAGGCTGCTCGTTATCGCCACTGGGAGCCCACCGCGCGTCTTCAAGAATATTTTCAAGGACGCTGCCATGATCGACCGGGGCCTGAAGAGTGCGTAACGCTGCCTGATCCGATAAATTTCGAAAGTGATTATAGACGAGTCTTTCGATTATTTTTCTCACCGGATTGGCATTTCCTCCGGGACAATAGCCCCTGCGCCATTTTCCCTGATATGCGTCAAACTGATGATAATAAGGTGCGGGATAAACCGAACCCCGTTTCAATAAAATTTTAAGCGCCTCACTGCCTACTACGCCGGCACATAATAAACACCCCATCGGCGTAGAGGGGCCTTTTTTCCCAACCAAATCGACCGTATCGGCAACAACGATTGCTGGAATTTGAAACTTTGCCGGGGCCAATCCAATCAAAAAACGAACAAACTGCCTAAACTGATTTTGCTTCTCCAAACGAAAATATTGTTCAAAACTCATACCATCGGGCTGAAAGACCAAATAAGCCGTGCTCATTCCTAATGGTGCCGCCGTCACCGCAGGGATACCGTTTTCATGGCAATATTTGAATAAACGCGCGCGCATTCCCAAGACAAAAAAATCAAATCCGTCTACAAACAAATCGACGTCTTTGAGAAATTCAACCATATTGTCATCGGTCACGCCTTGCTCAAAAACATCAATTTTTAGCTCTGGGTTGATATCTCGTGCCATATCGGCCATCGTATGGACTTTGGAGGTATTAACTGTTTTCATGTTAGCGCCAAATTGGCGGTTAAAATTGGCCACCTCATATGTGTCAAAATCCGCTATGGCAAACGATCCCACGCCCAGTCGCGTTAAAGCGAGGAGATGAATGCCACCAACGCCGCCCATCCCGGCGATAGCGATTTTTTTCCCCCGGAGAATCTGTTGCTCGTCCTCGGTTACAAAACCGACATTGCGACTGAAAGCTTCTTCGTAATTAAATTCAGACATAATCGTTTTTACCCTTAAGAACTTAGCTTAGAGTCAAAACTCACTGTTTCTCTAAAGATTTGTGAGTTTTGCCCTCTAACCGTTTATAATTTCTTTTAAATATGCGCCATATTTGTTTTTAGACAGCTCTTCGGCTATTTTCAAAACCTGATCTGCCGTAATCCAGCCCTGATTAAATGCAATTTCCTCTGGGCAGGCAATGGCCATATCCTGGCGGTTTTGAACGGTCTCAATGAACTGCGCAGCTTCAAGCAAGGAACTGTGCAAGCCCGTATCGAACCAGCAATACCCCCGTCCCATCAACTCGACATGCAGTTTGCCTTGTTCTTTATAGCTATTGTGAATATCAACAATTTCAAATTCGCCCCGTGCGGAAGGGCGTAGAGATTTTGCAATCTCCGGCACGTTTTCATCAAAGAAATACAGTCCCGTCACAGCCCAGTGGGATTTTGGTTTTTCCGGCTTTTCCTCAATCGATAAAACCCGCCCTTCGTGATCGAACGACACAACACCATAACGTTCAGGATCGCTAACCTTATGAGCAAAAATCGTTCCGCCGTCCATTTGCTCATTAGCGGATTTCAATAAATCAACCAGCCCATGACCATAATAGATATTGTCACCCAAAATCATGGAGCACGGCGCACCGTCCAGAAATTTTTCACCAATGGTAAAAGCTTGCGGCAATCCCTTAGGCTCGATCTGTATTTCATATTGAAACGACATCCCCCATTGCGTACCGTCGCCTAAAAGCCGTTGATACAAGGCCTGCTCATGCGGGGTTGTAATAATCAAGACATCCCGTATGCCCGTTAGCATCAAAGTGCTAAGGGGATAATACACCATCGGCTTATCATAAATCGGCAATAACTGCTTGCTAATCCCTTTGGTGATCGGATAAAGCCGCGTACCGCTACCGCCCGCCAGAATAATCCCTTTTCGTTGTTTTGACATATTCTATCCTTCCAATTTTAGCATTTAAGAGCGTTCAATGTTTTTTCAATCCCGGCCTTCCAGTCGCAAGGTGAGATTTCAAAAATATGTTCTATACGGTCCATATTCATAAACGAAACCTTCGGACGCAAGGCTTTCTGAGGAAATTCAGCACTGGAAACCGCTGTGATCCGCTTTGGAACTTTACCGCCGACTTCGCCGTATTGCTTGAAGATTTCCTGCGCAAAATCATACCAACTCACTGGCCCGGTACCCGTATAATGATACAGCCCCCAATCATCAAAATCCGCATTGTGCAATCTTTGCACGACATTCAGAACCGCCCGCGCGACATCACCGCTATAGGTTGGAGCGCCAAGCTGATCATCCACAATAGAGAGCATATCTTTTTCAGCCCCTAAACGGAGCATGGTTTTCAAAAAATTTGAACCGTCCGGACCAAAAACCCATGAAATACGTATAATAAGATGACGCGTTAAAGCGGCGCAGACCGCCAGCTCTCCAGCATATTTCGACAAACCGTAAAGATTTAACGGGTTAACAGGATCTTCTTCCCTGTAAGGCGTATTTTGAGCCCCATCGAAAACATAGTCCGTTGAAAAATGAATAAGAGACGCATCCCCACAAACGGCAACGGCTTGCGCCAATTCTCGCACACCATGCCAGTTTACGGCCAAAGCCGCTGCCGCATCCTCCTCAGCCTTATCGACCGCCGTATAGGCTGCCGCATTGATAAATATGCGGCAAGCCTGCCGATTATATAGATCAAAAACGCACTCCCGGACGACTTGACAATCTGTTAGGTCGCATTGCGCGCGTGAAAGAACCACAATATCGAAGTCACCGCCGCAGGACATCGCCTCGCGCTGTATAGCCCGGCCAATCTGACCGTTCGCCCCTAATACGGCAATTTTAATCATGATTTTCTCTTTTGAAACACTTCAAAAAAACCGCACGCTTTTTTAAAGTCAGGCATAACCATAAAACAGCTTACAAAAAAAACTGTTAAAGGTACACTGGATTTCTAGAAAACTTACTGTCTCAAATAATAGAGATAGACCTTATAGTGATTTGCATTAAAATTGGACATCTAAATCAAGCACCTCTACCCTGACTCTTAAGAAAAACGACTATAATATGAGCAAAAAGAAAATTGTCTTTATCTGCGAAACGGCGACATTGGCCCATCCATCACGGTCCTTGACACTGGCAGCCAGCCTCAACCCCAGTCAATACGAAGTTGTTTTCTACGCGGACACACATTATGACGCTTTACTGTCTCATATATCATCCGTTCGGCATGAAAATATAACCTCGACGTCGCCTGCCCTGTTCGCAAAACGTCTGGCCAAGGGTGAGCCCTTGTATAACACAGAGACAATTAAGGCTTATCTTGTGGCCGAAAAGGCTATTTTAGAGAGAGAAAAACCTGATCTGGTCGTCGGAGATTTTAGGATCACCCTACAGATCAGCGCCCGGCTACAAAACGTGCCTTATCTGAATATTGCGGATGCGCATTGGAGCCCGCATGCACAGCGGCGTTACCGCATACCGCCTTTACCGATTGCTAAAATTATAGGCTATAAAGCTGGGGATTTTATGTTAAATCTTTTTTCCCCCCTCTTGATCGGCGCCCACGCGCGGCCAATGAATGAAGTACGGAAAATGTACGGCTTGCCCTCCCTTGGTAACAGACTCGAAGATGTTTATACGCAGGCCGATTATGTCGCCTATTGCGAGCCGCCCTCATTATATCCCTTGCCTGGTCTGCCACAAACTCACCGTTATATAGGGCCGGTTTTATGGTCGCCGGATATGGCGTTGCCGCCGTGGTGGGGCGATATTCCGCGCGATAAGCCGGTTGTTTATATAAATCTCGGCTCTTCCGGCAATAAAAGCTTTTTACCGGAACTCTGCAAAGCTCTGGCCGTGCGCGATTTCTGCACGTTGATCGTGGCAACAGCTACAAATGAAGACATGCCGGAACTGACCGAGTTCACACCTTACACGGCGCGTTACCTTCCTAGCAATGAGGGCGCAAAAATCGCTGATATTATGATCTGCAACGGCGGCACACCCAGTACGATGCTCGGAGTCATGAACAGTGCATATTGTATCGGTGTAGCGGCGAATATGGACCAGCTGTTGAATATGGATTATATCGAAAGTGCGGGCCTTGGCCGTTCTTTCCGTGCAGATCGTCAATTTATCCGCGATATTGTCGAAACATGCGCACGCCAGCCGGTTCTCCCGGAAAATAAACTGGCGGCCTTGCGCAAAGAATATGAAACCCTCTGCCCAAAGCTTCGCTTTCCTGCTTTTGTAGAAAATATCGTTTCATAACGTATATAGTTTGTGATACTTCTGTAAAATTAGAAAATAATCTGGTTGATTTTTTTCATAAAAATATGGAATAAATTAACCATTAATCAACAAATATCCGTCTATAATCTACTTAATAAGATAAAAATAATAATACTATGGGGTTATAATAATGTTGAGGCAATCTTTAGACTCTCCTAATGGGGAGATGGTCGGTTGCACTGTAAGTGTCACGCATGACAAGCAAAAGAACAGCGATCATTTTTTCAATCTATTCTACAAGTTATTTGACGTAATTCATGCGGATACGCCGGCATTAATAGACGAGGCGCACCGCATTCGCTACAAGGTCTTTTGCCTTGAAAATGAGGGCTATGAAGATGCCTCCGTCCATAAAAACGGAATGGAAAAGGACGAATTCGACGAGCGGGCCGAGCACGCTCTTTTGGTGTATAAACCGGAAGATCTTTTAATCGGAACGGTGCGGATCATTAAACCCGATCCGGACAACTGGCAACATTCCTTTCCACTTCAGGATTTATGCAATTCACCGTTTTTGCAAGATGAAGAGCTGGTTAAAAAATCCTGTGAGGTCTCAAGATTCTGTATATCCAATGAATTACGGGAGATTATGAAGGACAGGCTGCGCCTGAGGGAAAAATTTACATCAAAAACCACCCTTACACATTCTGCGAGCGACGATATAACGCCCGCAGAATTTTCCCTGATCAACCGAGCATTGGCTATGGCACCCATTGGCCTTATGCGCGGCATGTGCGAAGCGGTTATGCAGCATGATATCTTAAATTATTTCGCGATCATGGAGCCGCGTCACTTAAAGGCCTATATGAAGCCCTCCGGCGTCATTTTTGAAGAAATCGGCCCAAAAATGGATTATCACGGCATGAGAGTCCCCTTTATGGGCAATATATTGGATACGTATGACAATATGATGGGAACAAAACCCGACATATGGAGGATCATGACCTTTGACGGTGAAAACCACCGGCGCGCCCTTGAACTCAACAAAGCGAATTCCACGTACCACTAAACACAAGGATTTTTTATAGATGTTGGCCGCTGCTCTTCCCGAAGAAGATTGTAAACTGATTTTGCGTTATTGCGCAGAATATCCCGAACTTTGGGACCGTTTGAACGGTTTTATGTGGCTGCCTTCAGAAATTAGACCCCGGCAAGCACTGCGATTTTTGAAATCTCTCATTCGCCAGGAATGGCTGCGTTACGGCTTGGATGCGCAAGATGTCGATACACTGTTTGCTTTTAAAAGAAAAATGATTAATTTCGACCAAAAATATTGTCCTGAAAATCTGGACCGTGTCGAAACTCGATTAAGGATATGGTCCTACGATATGCCCAATGCGCTTTTCGGGCAGCGCCGGTGTGCTGAGGACATCCCCGGAAACGATTCCTGCCTGATTCAGGAAATCCTAGGACGGATCATCTTCGCTGATGCCAGGCACCAAAAGCTGCTGCAGGCCCTGAGAAGCCTAATCCGAGAAGATACGCCCGAAGCCCTCTGGGTCAAGGATATAGAGCGGTTGCTTTTGCTGCAGACTTTTTCGAGAGAGAAAGACAGCGCAGAATCTTTCGAAGATTACTGGAACCAGTTCCGCCCGGAATGGAAAAGTATGGACGGTATGATGATTTCTTACACGCTGCGCTACGAACATCAAGCCAGCCCGCTGAATTAGTATGGGTTGGAAGTAGAATTTTCTATCATCATATTATGAAAGGAAATTTTACGATGAAGAAGAGTAAATTCAGTGAATCTCAGATAACGTACTAACAAACCTATCATGAAGGGTTTCATCTGAGGTGTTTGTGAAAAACTTTGTATCTGTATGTCCTGCCATATATATAGCTTACGTCATATAAAATGATTCAATTTGGAAGAGTTTGTCGATGGAGCAAAAGAGTTGTTTTTTGACGGCTTTTGTGTGCGCTCATTTTTGTTCGATGGGGTTAAGATCTGGTGAGTAAGGCGGCAGAAAGAGCAAAGAGTGCCCTGCTTTTCGGATCATGTCCTGGGTGTCGTCCCGTTTGTGGAAGGTGGCATTGTCCATCACGATGACGGCGTTTTTGGGCAGTTGCGACAGGAGATCCTGCCGGACCCATGCAGTAAAGATGTCCGCCGTGATGTTGACTATAGCGTGCTTTTGCCTGTCTGACGCACTCCATTTACCAAGATAACAGGCGTATCTGCCAAAGTCTCTATGAGAATGGTAAACGGGGCAGTCATTATACAAACACCTTCACTTAAACTTCTTATAATTAGGCTGATTTTAGCTTTGAAGGCGGGGTTGGTAGCGGTGGGGTGATTTGAACACCCGACACAAGGATTATGATTCCTCTGCTCTAACCCCTGAGCTACACCGCCGTAACCTAAATGGCCATGAAGACCGATTTGTTACCCCAATGATACCCGTAAAGGGTAGGGTTATGTTTTTATACTTCCCAAGGCTTGTCATTTCAAGCCGTTTGGAGCGCGCCTCATTTGAAATACATGGATTTGTTCCATTGTTTTAACCGGCTGAGCTACTTCGCCATAAGCGCTGTTGACGCTGTAAGGTTGGTTTATCGCGTTTTCGTCCGAAATTGTCAAGAGAGGTGTATTTAAAATTGCCGCGTGGCCTGAAAAGGCGTGCGGGGTTACAGAGAGCTGTTTTTTATTGTGGCACTATTGGGGTGAAATTGTGTGGGCCACCGGAATCAAACATACCGGCTTCTTTAACTTCAAGGCCGAATTTATTGGGTCTGCTCATGATATCCTGAAATGCAGCTTCTATGGCTGGATGCCGTCCTTCCGGTCCTCTGTCATCGAGTTCTTCCATCATGGCTGCTGTAATGCGTTGTGGGCTTGTATATGCTGTGTTGTTGTCGGCAAAGAGTTTTTGTCTTTCATGAAGGCGCAGGAATTTTTCCTCGATATGATCCAAGGGAGGTGCTTTAGTGTTGAATTGATCCGTTACATCTTTAGGGTAGTTTACTTTGGGGCTATATTTATTTTTCTGGAATTTTTCCGCAGGCATAATTCCTTGTTCGATTATGCGCGTATTTGTCCGTCCTAAAGCTGTATATCGCGTATCGCCCATGTTAAATGCCCTCTTGAGCGTATTTCTCCCTCTTTGACATAATAATATTTCAGATGTTAAAAAATGATTAAGGTAAATTACGGATTATGGCTGTGAGCAATGTTTTTAGCTGATTTTTTGATGGTGGTTATTTTTAGGAGGATGGTCCCGGGAGTTCCATTCTGTTGTCAGCGGCGGTGCTTTCGTATCCCTGGACCCATGTTTTTTCAACTCGGTAATTTTCCGGGTTATCTTTGACTTGCTTGATGGCGTCGTTGACTTTGTCGCTTATTTCTTCGGGGATGAGTCCTTTCTTAGCCATTGTTATGACATCGTCAAAATTATTAGCGTTGATTCCCCAAGACGAAATTTCACTGATGACCCCGCCATCGCGTTCAAGAGCTTCGTTAATGTCATTATATTGGTTCATGAAGGTGCAAACCGGGTCGGCACATTTGGTGAATTCTGCTTTTGGGCCTTCGGTTTTAATTTCTGAGTCAATGGAAGATCCGCGGCCCATCTCTTGATGGATTTTGTTCAGTCGGTTTCGCGTGTATTCACTAGCGCCTGCGCTGTTATAGCTTGCTAATGTGATGTCCTTTAGATCTGCCACTGTACAAAGCCTTTTCTGGTTAAGCCATGGCTATATTATACATAATAAACTATTAAGAGACGGTTAACGCGGCGAATAAGGCGGTTTTATGGTGGAAGTGCGGAACTGTTGGAATGCTTTGGTTTAGGCGGCGTTTTGTGCGGGTTTCCGGTTTGCGCCGGTGATCCAGCCGCCGCCGAGGACGCGATCGTTGAGATAGCATACGGCGGCCTGGCCTGGTGATATGCCGTATTGGGGTTGGTCTAGTTGGATTTCATTTTTTTCCGTGTTTAAAACGGCAGGGGTTGGTTGCATGACAGAGCGGAACTTCACTGTGACCGGGAGGAATGCGCAGCCTTTTTTTACCTTCAGGTTTTTGGTGTCATACAGCCAGTTGCAATCTTCGAGATACAGAATATCGCGGGCCAGCGCCTCTTTGGGTCCGACGATGACGGTGTTGGTCGCAGGGTCGATCTGCACGACGTATAAAGGCTCGTTGTTTTCACTCACCCCGCCGCCGATGCCTAAGCCTTTGCGTTGACCGATGGTGTAGTGAATGATGCCCTCATGTGTGCCGATAATGCGGCCATCGATATGGACAATGTCGCCGGGCTTTTCCGCCTCGGGGCGGATTTTTTTGACTACACGCGCATAGTCGCCATGCGGGACGAAGCAGATGTCCTGGCTGTCAGGTTTGTCGGCGGTGACGAGCCCGAGACGCTGTGCCTCTTGCCTTGTCTTATCCTTGCTCCAGCCGCCCAAGGGGAAGCGCAGGAAGTCGAGCTGTTCCTGCGTGGTGGCGAAGAGGAAATAGCTCTGGTCTTTGCCGTGATCGTGGGCACGGTGGAGCTCGGCGATGCCGTTATCATTCACCACGCGCTTTATGTAGTGGCCGGTGGCCATGCAATCGGCGCCGAGGTCTTTTGCGACCTGCAACAGATCGTGGAATTTGACGCTCTGGTTGCATTTGACGCACGGGATTGGCGTTTGGCCACGCATATAGCTTTCGGCGAAATCGTCGATAACGCTTTGCTTAAAATTGCTTTCGTAATTCAAGACGTAGTGGGGGAAGTCGCATTTGTCGGCGACCTTCTTCGCATCATAAATATCTTGTCCGGCGCAGCAGGTTTTGGATTTGGCCACGGCCTGACCGTAATCGAAAAGCTGGAGCGTGACGCCGACGACATCATAGCCTTGCTCATGCAAAAGCGCTGCGGCGACGGAGGAGTCGACGCCGCCGGACATGGCCACGACTACGCGCGTGTCCTTGGGGGCTTTGTTTATGCCTAGGCTATTCATAACGGGGGTTATATAAGCGTTTGGCGTGGAAAAGTCCAGATTTCCCGGTTTTTGTTGACATATTACAAAATCGAATATAGTAAGTGTGCCATGTTTTCATATATTAGACGCCAGATATTACAAAAATGGCTTGGTTTTGCTTTTAAGCAAAAAGAGTTGGCAATTATCGATCAAAATCCTGAATTCTTCTTTTCGGGAAAGTTTTCACAGCATGCGCGTGAAACGAAAGAGCGCATTGAAAAAATAATTCTTGAAAAAGGGTTTGGGAGTAATTTTGATCTTGTGCTGATTGATGAATTTAATCATTGCGCGCGTAAGATTAAGCCAATTTACGGCAGGGATAGCACAGTTTTGCAGGATTTTATGGCCAGTCAGAATGATAGCTACCAAACGCTGCGGGATTTTTTTACTAAAGCTAAAGGTTTTCTTGTTTATGAGGCTTCAAGTTTGCGTGATTTTGCGTATTCTCAGCTTACAGTGGCATCAAAGAGGGCTCTTCGGGAAGAGCTTGGTGAAATATCGTCAGCAGATTTTTTTGAGGCTACGCCTTTGTCTCAAGCCTTTTATTTTTGGAAAGTTGCTGCGGAATCAAATTATTTGGATAAAGATAGAGGCAGTTGTGATTTTTGGGGAGACTCTTTGCGTGTGTCGTGCATGCGCGGCGAAGGAGATTTGATGGTTCAGTTTTATGAATCTGTTTATGATCTTGATACATATGGGAACGAACCTCCGAGCGGATATAGCCGTGATGATGAAGAGAAATTGGAAGAAATTGTCAGAGATTTTGATTTGGGCGGTCTTATCCCTTCTCATTAGGTTTTAGGTTGTCACTTCTATATCGGCGGTGAAATGCGTTTTTTGCCGGGTTAGGGTCAGGACCTAGACATAGACGAATTCGTGTTTTGCTCGTGGTTGGCGGTGCAATAACCTCAAGACTTTTTTTGTCAGCGTACTTTGTTTGAATGGTTTGACAATATAGTCCTCAGCCCCGAAAGCCAGACTCTTGAGGATTTCGTGATAGTTGTTTTCGCTGCTGAGCATTGCGACGGGGATAGCTTTTATGGCGTTGTTGTCTTTGATTTTGTCCAAAACTTTAAGGCCACCGATATCTTCTAGGCGTAGATCAAGGATAATCAGATCCGGGTGTTCGTTACAGGCGACTTCGTATCCGCCCAGACCTGTGCGGGCGGTGAATACGACGTAGCCATAACGATCAAGAATATCGTGAACCAGTTTGAGAATGAATGCGTTGTCGTCAATGACGAGGATTTTATGCGGGAGCATGGAAAACCTCCTATGTAGATTTTTAGTATAGCATGGGCTGAGGGGTGGTTTGGGAAATTTCGTTTCGGAATCGATTCAAAATTGAATTAAATTATGTTTTTGATTCAATATCGGCGGCAAAGCGCAGTTCGCGCAAGGGGCGGACGATGGAGGTAGACTTTTCGTAGAGCGGGTGGCGTTTATAGGCGTTGAGAGTTTCGAGATTAGGGAATTCGCCATAGACGACAATATCGATGTCATTGCCGAGCTGGTCGGCTTTTTCATTGCGGGTGATCTCGATTTTTGCGTCAGGAATGTGCGTCAGGTTCATTAATCCGCTTTCGATTGTATCGAGATCGTCCTTGTTCTTGGCGCTAAACATTACAATATGCCGGATCATGTAAAATTGCTTTCTGTTTGTTTTTTAGGGCGTTTTTGCTTTCCTAAAATATCCTTTATACACATCCCGCTTAAAAATCTCCACACCCCCACCCAGCTACGGCTAAGCTCACATACGTTCGCTAACCCTCCTCATCCCTCCCCCTCGAGGGGGAGGGTTTGGGTGGGGGTGTACGGTTATGGTATCTCGTTCTTAATGCGAGGCACTATATATTCTTTGTCGCTATTACTCCCAGTTTTTCGTGCCGGGCAGGGCGACGATCAGGCCATCGAGGTCTTCGGTGAGCTTGACCTGGCAGCCAAGCCGTGAATTTTCACGCACATCGAAGGCCATGTCGAGCATGTCCTCTTCTTCTTCGCATTGTTCGTTATCAGCGGCGTTTACGCGCTTGATCCAGTCGGGGTGGATATAGACGTGGCAGGTGGCGCAGGCCATTGATCCGCCGCAGGCGCCTTCTATGCCCTTGATCTTATGCTCAACGGCGATCTGCATGATAGACCAGTTGTCTTCGGCCTGTACGGTTTGCGCTGAGCCGTCTTTATGCAAAAAAGTGATTTGGGGCATTTTTCTTTTTCCTGGCATCCCCATGAAAATGGGGATCTTTTTTAGTTTATGCGTTAGATCCCCGCCTGCGCGGGGATGCTTTAAGACGATCGGTGATGTTTTGCCAGACTTTGATAAAGCGATCAATATCGTTTTGGGTTGTGTTCCATCCGGTCGAGATGCGTATGGCGCTTGTGGTTTCTTCATCGCTTGCGCCCATGGCTTTGAGAACGTGGCTGGGCTGGACGCGGCCCGATGAGCAGGCTGAGCCGTTGGATACGGCGATGCCTTCGAGGTCGAGCGCTATGAGCAATGTTTCGGAGGATGCGCCGGGCAGGGAGAGCAGTGTCGTGTTAGCGATTCTTGAGGTATTCTGGCCGTGGATTTTCAAGTTATTTATTTTACATAATGCGTTTTCCAAGGGAGATTGGAGTGCGCTGTATTTCGCTGTGTAGGAGGATAATTCATTTTTCGCCAGCTCTGCGGCGAGGCCAAAGCCGGTAATCCCTGCGACGTTTTCAGTGCCGGCGCGGGCTTGTTTTTCCTGTCCGCCGCCGTGGAGAAGGGTAGGCGTTATGCCACAAATACCAAGCGCAAGTGCTCCGACCCCTTGAGGGCCGCCGATTTTATGGGCTGAAAGCGTGAGGAAATCGATGCCAAGTATGGCCATATTGATGGGGATGCGCCCAGCGGCTTGCACTGCGTCGCAATGAAATAGGCTTCCGTATTTATGGGCGAGCGCGCCGGCTTCGGCCACAGGCTGGATCACGCCGGTTTCATTATTGACCAGCATGAGTGAGACGAGGGCAGTCGGTTTTTCCTTCAGGGCGGTTTCCAGTGCATCAAGATCGAGCGTGCCGTTTTTATGTACGGGGATGGTTTCGATGTTTTCTAGGGCTTTAAGGACTGAAGGATGTTCGATGGCACTCACCAAAATGCGCTCATCTTTAAAATGGTGTAGGACTGTGTTGTTGCCCTCTGTCGCTCCGGAATTGAAAATAACCTGATTGGCTGGCGTGCCGATAAGGGCGGCAACCTGTTCGCGGGCGCGCTCAACCATTTTACGTCCTTCGCGGCCAAAGCTGTGGACGGAAGAGGCGTTGTGCGGCGCTTGCAGGCCCTCACATACGGCTCTGACGACTTCAGGCCGCGTTGGCGCGGTGGCGTTATAATCTAAGTAGGTTTTTTTATCCATGGTCGCTATTTAAGCGATTTTACCCATGGTTTCAAATAGTTTACGAGCATGCGGGTGATGTTCAAGTTGATTGTGCAGTACGTCATGTAATGTGATTTCACACAGCGTTGCTGATAAAATTTTACCAATATGCTCCCATAAGGCATGGGTATGTTTACAAGGCGTTGTTTTGCCGGTTTTCGTTTTTTTGCGTTTTGCCGGTGTGTTGTCTTCGCTGGCGCGCAGAATATCGGTAATCATGATTTCATCGGCACTCTTGTTTAAAAGATACCCACCGCCGGGGCCGCGATAGCTTTTCACGAGCTTGTGACGGCGCATACCGGCAATCAGCTGTTCCAGATACGATAATGAAATTCCGGCGTTCGCGGCGATGTCAGCCAGCGGCAGGGGGTGTTTTGATCCGCTGCGGGCCAGCTCAATCATGGCCATTACGGCGTATTCTCCGCGTGAATTTAATGTGAGTGTTGAGGGCATTCGTTTTTACGGTTTTAAATTTTCGTTTATATTAATAATGTCTAATGTTTTATAGGTTCTTTGGCGTTTTTGCACTATGAAATTTTCTTTTTTGTCGTACGTTTTTGTGAGTTTTGTGAAAAAGGGCGACTGTTTTTTACATAGTACATATTTTGAGCTACTTGGACTGAAAATGATTCGATTTGTAGCGGGTATTATCCACAAACAGAATCAATAGGTTGTAATGTTTTTATAGACAGTGCAGAATGTTTTTTCTATATAGGGGCAGCTTTAAAATGTAGCAGGATCGGGATGGGGTTTTTATTTCCTTCGTTCCGGTTTTAAAAAATCAAACCCGAAAACAGTTAGGGACTCTAAATGCCAGAAGTTATTTTCAATGGTCCGGCGGGCCGTCTTGAAGGTCGCTATTCTCATTCAAAAGTTAAAAACGCCCCGCTCGCTCTGATTTTACATCCGAGTCCAGAGCATGGCGGTACGATGAATAACAAAATTACTTACAATATGTTCCAAGGCTTTGCAGCGCGCGGATTTTCGTGTTTGCGGTTTAATTTCCGCGGTGTTGGCCGTTCGCAAGGATTGTTTGATCAAGGCGAGGGAGAGCTTAGCGATGCTGCTTCTGCGCTGGACTGGATGCAGGAGATTAATCCGAATGCACCATATGTTTGGGTTGGCGGGTTTTCTTTTGGCGCGTGGATCGGTATGCAGCTTTTGATGCGCCGCCCGGAAATTCAAGGTTTTATTTCTGTCGCTCCGCCTGCGAATACTGAAGATTTTAGCTTTCTTGCACCGTGCCCGACTTCCGGTCTGGTGGTGCATGGGGCTAAAGATGACGTGATCGAAGAATCTTTCGTGTCTGAGTTTGTTGAGCGTTTGCATCAACAAAAAGGTATTGATATTGATTACCGCGTGATTGATGGAGCCAATCATTTCTTCCACGGCTATAATGATGTGATTATTGATCATATGCATGATCATTTGAACAAAGCTGGTGCTGGACGTCAGGTTCGGTTGGAAGACATGGTCACCGCTCTGGCGGGGTAGAATTAAGAATTAACGCTATTCTCAACTTCGTTTTCGGAAGAAAAACCGAAACCCTGCATTTAATGCGGGGTCTATAGGGATTTGCAGTCGGTACGATGGACCCTGTTTTAAAAACGAGGTTTCGTTTCTTCTTGTTTTTCAGGGCGTTGAAAAAAGTTGAGACTGGCGTGAATTAAGATCAATTCTTACTTCCGTTTTGCTTCTTATCCTCTTATTTCTTTTTGCACTTCTTCAACGTGGTCGTCGACTTTGACTTTGCGCCAGATAGCGGCAATTTTGCCTTCCTCATCGATCAGGAATGTTGAGCGTTCGATGCCCATGTATTTTTTGCCGTACATATTTTTTTCTTTCCAGACGCCATAGCGCTCGCAGATGTCTGTGTTTTCATCGGAGACGAGCGGGAAATTCAAATTGTATTTTGCTTTGAATTTATCATGGCGTGCTGGTGAGTCTTTGGAGATGCCGATGATGGTTGTGCCTAGTTTTTTGAAAGCTTGCAGGGCTTCGTTGAAGCCGCAACTTTCCTTGGTGCAACCGGGTGTGTCGTCTTTGGGATAGAAATATAGGACAATCTTTTGGCCTTTAAAATCCGATAGGGAAAGTTCGCGATCGCCGTCTGTGGGGGCGGTGAAATTAGGGGCGGGGTCTCCAACTTTTAATTCTGTCATGGCGTTGTCCTTTCAAAAATTCATATTCACTTCAGTTTCTTTAACATGAGGGCTTTGCGGCTTAAGTCAAGCGTGGCATAAAATAAGACATGGATTTCAAGCTTTTCTGCAGACGTAGTGGTCTTATATTTGTTGAAGCTTTGGCGGCTGGCGTCGTTTTGGCGGTCGTGGTTGTGTGTGTTTTGGGTTGGCGATTGCTTTCGGCACCGCTGGATATGGAGTTTGCGCGGCCATATGTTCAGGAAGCTTTGCGTGATGAGCAAAGCGGTATACATGTCAGCATGGATAAAATCGTGCTGTTCTGGCCGGATGTGCGTGAGCCGTTGTTGTTAGGGTTGCAGGGGGCGAGCGTATATGGGCCGGACGGACGCGTTGTCGCTTCTATTGATGAGGCGGCGCTGGGGCTGAATAAAGCGCACTTGCTGATGGGGCAGATCCGACCTGAAGGGTTGGTGCTTAAACGTCCGAGTTTGAGGCTTATTCGAAATGCGGATAACAGCTTTGATATAGGCGTGGCGGATATGAAGACCTATGGTCCGGTGGCGCCAAAGGAAGAAGAGGGCGCGCAAGGCGATTATATTGAACAAATTCTAGGCGTTCTTGCCGGCGATCGGAACGGGCCAGTGGCGGATAGTTTGCTTTCGGAACTGAGAAGTTTTGAGATTGAAGAGGCCAGCTTGTTGGTTGATGACCGGGTGCTCGCGCTTTCGTGGGTTTTGCCGCGCGCTGATATTGTGATTGAACGGGTCGATGGGGCTTTGCGGTCGAAGGGGATTGTGGATTTGCCCGCAGAGTCGGGCGCCGCGCCTCGGCTTAAATTTACGGCAGAGTTAGGGCTTGCCTCTGAGGCGGTAGATCTGGATGCGGTTTTAGAAAATTTTGATTTGTCACTGTTGGGGCAGAAAATTCCTGAACTTGAAATTTTGAAAACGCAGGATGTGCTGCTTAATGCACAGTTTAAGGCGCGTATTGATAAAGGTATGAAGTTGCAGCGCGCTGATTTAACGGTGCTTTCTGAGGCCGGGGCGTTGAATATTGCGGAGCTTTCGGCGGAGCCTGTGGCCTACAAAGATTTAGGCGTTTTGGCACATTACACGGCGCAGAACGGTCAGGTTGATCTCAAGAAGGTGCAGGTTACGATCAGCGGGGTAAAGCTTGAGGGGAATGCCGATTTGCGCTTAAGTGAGGCGGGCGCTGTTAACGGTCCGGTGCGTCTTGAAATTGAACGTTTAGCGCAGAGTGCGATTGCGCCTTTGTGGCCTGCGGCTTTGGCTGAGGACAACAGTAAGGAATGGATTGTCGATAAGCTGGGCGACGGTATATTTTCGAATGTCTATGCTCAAGGAGATTTGGAGGTCTTGGCTGGCGCGGATGGACGAAGCGTTGATCTCAAAAATCTTGTCGCCGGCTTTGAGTTTGACGGCATGAGCGTTAATTATCGTGCGCCGCTTAAGCCTGTGACCGATGCAAAAGGTAAGGGTACATTCAACCTTAATAGCGAAACGCTACGTGTTGATATTGAATCGGCAAAGGTTATGGGTTTGGCGATCAGCGAGGCGGATGTTGAGTTAGTTAATATTATTGAGGCCGGGAAAGGGCAGGCGGATATCAATCTCAAGCTGCAAGGTCCGGCCAAGTCGGTTTTTACCTATATTCGTGACGAACCGATCGGGGTGAATAGCGAGATTGATGTTGCAAATGTCAAAGGGCAGGCGGATTTGCAAGTCAATATTTCGTTGCCGACCAAGAGCAATATCAAAATCGAGGATGTTGATGTGAATGTGCGCGGCGCTCTGCGCGAAGCGGTGCTTCCCAATGTTGTACGCGGTCTGGCCTTAAGCGAAGGGCCGTTTGATGTGAGTGTGAAGGACAATGCCCTGCGCGTGAAGGGCAAGGGGCGGCTCGGCGATCAGCCGATTGTGCTTGATTATCATGAATATTTGAGCGCGGCGGGTAAGCCCTATGCTATGCAGGTTAAGGCGGCCCTGTTGGCGACGCCGGCTTTGCGGGATCAGTTCGGGATGGATCTGAGCAGTTTTCTTGAAGGGCCGGTCTTTGCCGATGTGACTTATACGGAATATGCGGGCGGACGCGCCGATGCGGTCGTGGCTGCGGATCTTACTCCGGCGAAGATGTTTGTTGATCCGTTTGATTATGAGAAGCAGCCTGGTGTGAAGGGAGAAACAACGCTCAGGGCTGTTTTGCGAAACGGCGAATTGAAGGAGATTGTCGATCTTAAAGGCTCGGCGCCGTCTTTGAGTCTTGAGTCTTCAGTTTTGCGGTTTCGTCAGAAAGGCGAGGAGACGGAACTGGCCGGGGGTAAGGTTTCGCGTTTTACGTTGAATGAAACTGTGGCGCGGCTGGAATTTGAGGTTGGGCCTTCCGGGCAGGCGAAAATTGTAATGGATGGGCCTTTCCTTGATGCGCGACCGTTTCTAGACGATGAGAAAGAGGAGGGTAAGCCGTATGACGCCCCGCCGATGTTGATTTCTGTGGCGGTGGACCGGATGCGCACGACTGATGAAGAAACGGTTCAATATGCCAAGCTGTATATCGATATTGACGGGCTGGGCAAAATTAACCAGATGGAAATGGACGGCATCGCCGGGGCGGGTGATATTTATTTGCGTTATAAGCCTGATGGCTCTGGTAAGCGGGTGTTTCGGTTGGAGGCCGATGATGCGGGCGCGACGCTGAAGGCTTTTGATTTATATAAGGGTGTTCGCGGCGGTAAGCTGGTGATTTATGGCGAGCCGATCCACGGGGTGTTTGATCGGAATTTGATCGGCGTAGCGGAGATGACCAACTTTAAGGTTGTTGATGCGCCAGCGCTGGCCCAGTTGCTCGGGGCGATGTCTTTGCCCGGCCTGATGGCGAGCTTGAACGGGGATGAAGGTCTGAGCTTTACCAAGATGGAGGCGAATTTCGACTGGCTGTATCGACCCAGCGGGTCGTTGCTGGTGTTTAAGGACGGGCGGACATCGGGCAATTCATTGGGGCTGACCTTTGACGGGACGTTCGATAATGCGGCCCATACGATGGATGTGACGGGCACGATTATCCCACTGTCGGGGATTAACAAGGTGATCGGCGATATTCCACTGGTCGGGGATATTCTGACCGGTGGGACTGGGGCGCTGATCGCGGCGACCTACACGATGAAAGGATCGAGTGAGGACCCGAAAGTTTCGGTGAATCCGCTGTCTGTGCTGACGCCGGGAATTTTGCGCAGAGTTTTGTTTGAGTGACGCTCCATAATTTTCACGCTGAGCTGCGTTAGGTTGCGGTCTCGGCGTACTCATGTATTGCCATATATATTCCGTGCACCTCGCCTTACCTGCCTTGTCAGCGCAAAAATTCTGTTCGCTTTTATGTTTTTGGGATGGTTTTAAGGTATTGTTTTTATGCATTAAAGTTCATTTTCTTCTTTTTGTTCGCCATTTTTGCCGGGGTGGGGTGCGTTTTTAATTTTTGTGGTGGATTTCGGGTGCAAGGGCGGCGCAATATTAGCAGGCATTATTAAGAAAATATTCCTATTTGTCAAGAGCTTTAATGTGGGGATGAGGTGGATTGCTTCGTCCGGCTTCAAGCCGGACTCGCAATGACGTGGGAGGGTTAGCCCTGAACTTTTACTAGTGCGTGTTTTTTCTTTCCGGCTGATAATTTTACATAATCCGATCCCTTGAGGAAGGAGGATGGTTCTAGTGTGTGGTCAGGGTTCGAGATGGGTTGGCCATTCAGCTTTGCGCCGCCGCCTTTGATGAGCCTGCGGGCTTCGCCTTTGGAAGAGGCCAGCCCGGTTTCGACGAGGAGGTCGATGACGGGGACGCCGCTTTTGAGGCGGGCGGGGTTGATCGTGATGGATGGCAAATCTGCGCCGACGGAGCCTTGCTCGAAAACCTTGATCGCTGTATCGGCGGCTTCCTCAGCGGCTTGCTTGCCGTGGCACATTTTGGTGACTTCGAAGGCCAGCACTTTTTTTGCTTCGTTGATTTCCGCGCCTTGCAGGGCTTCGAGCCGCGCGATTTCATCCAGCGGCAGGGTCGTGAAGAGCTTGAGGAAGCGCCCGACATCGGCGTCTTCGGTGTTGCGCCAATATTGCCAGAAATCGTATGCGGGGAGTTTATCTGCATTGAGCCAGATGGCGCCGTCGGCGGTTTTGCCCATTTTTGCGCCGCTGGCAGTGGTGAGCAGCGGGGCGGTCAGGGCGAAGAGATGCGCGCCTTCGCCATCTTCGCGGATGGTGCGGCGGCCCAGTTCAACACCGTTGATAATGTTGCCCCATTGGTCGGAGCCGCCCATTTGCAAAATGGTGCCGAAGCGTTTGGCTAGTTCCACGAAATCGTAGGCCTGCAAAATCATGTAGTTGAATTCGAGGAAGGTCAGGGGTTGTTCACGCTCGAGGCGCAGCTTGACACTTTCAAATGTCATCATGCGGTTAATGGTGAAATGCGGGCCGTAATCGCGCAGGAAGTCGATGTAATTGAGCTGGTCGAGCCAGTCGGCGTTATTGACCATCAGTGCGTCGGCCCGGCCGCTGCCGTATTTGAGGTAATTCCCGAAGATGAGGCCGATGCCGCTGATATTCTTTTCGATATCGGTTTCGGTGAGCATTTTGCGGCTTTCATCCTTGCCGGACGGGTCGCCGACCTTGGTGGTGCCGCCGCCCATCAGGGTGATGGGTTTGTGCCCTGTTTGCTGGAGCCAGTAAAGCATCATGATCTGGACGAGGGAGCCGACATGCAGGGAGTCGGCGGTGGCGTCAAAGCCGATATAGGCGCTTTGCACGCCTTTGGATAGTTTTTTGTCGAGACCGTCAAAATCAGAGCACTGGTGCACAAAGCCGCGCTCGGTTAAGATGTTTAAGAATTCGGATTTATAAGTCATGTCGTTTTTTAACCACAGATGAACATAGATGAACACAGATTTTTAACGTGTTTTGATGGAAACAGGAAGTCACGAAGACGCACGGATTTAATAATTTTTATTTTTTCTTTATGGCTTAGTGTCTTTTTGTAAGTTTTTATCCGTGTTTATTTGTGGTTCAATATTTTTGATGAGTGACAAAATTTACAAAGCAATTGGTCTGATGTCGGGGACATCGCTGGATGGGGAGATTGATGTCGCGCTGGTGGAAACCGATGGGCACGGCTTTGTTAAGCCGCTGGGGTTTTATGCGCATCCGTATGATCAGCGCGCCCGTGATCTCGTGAGATCGTGTTTTGGCAAGCGTGCGGAGGATGTGGAGACGCGTGCGGCAGAAGGGCTGGTTACGTATCAGCATATCGCGGCGGTGAAGGAATCGGGGTTTGAGGCCGATGTGATCGGGTTTCACGGCCAGACGATTACGCATGCTCCGGAAGACGGTTTTACGTGGCAGCTTGGCGACGGGGCACGGCTGGCTGCGGAAACCGGCATGGATGTGATTTGCGATTTTCGCTCTGCGGATATGGAAGCAGGCGGGCAGGGTGCCCCTTTGGCGCCGCTCTATCATGCGGCAATCATGGCCGGGCGGGACGGGCCGCTGGCGGTGCTGAATCTGGGCGGGGTGGCGAATGTGACGTATATTGATGGCAAGTATATTCTGGCGTTCGATACCGGGCCGGGTAATGCTTTGATGGATGATTATGCTTTGTCGCATCTGGGTGTGAATTATGATCCTGACGGGGCGTTTGCGGCTGCCGGGCAGGTTGATGAGCGGGCTGTGGCGGCGTTTTTAGAGCATCCATATTTTGCCGCCGCTCCGCCGAAATCGCTGGACCGGAACGATTTTGAGGCCGGGCTGCCGGCCTTGCCCGGTGATCCGAATGATGCGCTGGCGAGCTTGGCGGCGTTCACGGTTGAAGGCGTGGCGGCGAGCCTTGCTCATTTTCCGCAGGCGCCGGAACGCTGGTATGTCTGTGGGGGCGGGCGGAAGAATGCTTTTGTTATGGCGCAGTTGGCTGCGCGGCTGGGCGTGCCTGTTGAGGGCATTGAGGCGCTCGGGCATAACGGGGATGCGATTGAGGCGGAATGTTTTGGGTATCTGGCGGTGCGCAGTGTGCTTGGCTTGCCCTTGTCCTTACCGGAAACGACAGGGGTTGCGGAGCCTTGCTGTGGCGGGGTCATTCACCCGCACTCCGCGTTAAAAACTGGGAATTAGCGGTTTGTTGCCATCGACCTGGACGATATATTTGCCGTCGCCGTGTGGATCAAGGAGCGATTCAACTTCTCTTAAGTTTTTAGTATGAATGCTTTCGTTTGTCTCATCTGTTGCCGGATGGATTTCAGTTCCTTCCTTTTCTATGGTAAAGACCTTATCGTGTTCTAAAGTTTCTGTTCGCGTAATGTCGTTTTGCAAGCGGTCTACGACTTCTTCTATACGGTCGGGATCGCCATTTCTTACAATGCCGTAATCGCCTGTTTTTGCGTTGAAAACAAGGGTTTTAAGAGAGCCGCTGCCCTTGGTGTTAAATTCGCCCCTCATGTAAGAAGCATTTTCCACGATAACGATATCGCCGCGTTTTTCTAAAAGCGTGACCATGTCGTGATCCCGAAAGCGTCCATGCTGCATGTCTTTTTCATATTCCGGATTGTCCGGATGGCGGAATATGTTTACGTGCGCGCCGCTGGCGTCATTAAAGCTGTGCGGTAAAGGCGAGGGGCCCTCCTGTTTTTTAATGATAAACTTAAGAGGAGTATTTGGATCGCGTGTGCGGCTTTGAAATCTAATCTTCGGGCCATCGTCGGGGCCAACGATGGTATAGCCTTTCCGAACATCGTCTTGATTGTTGTCGCTCATGGTGCACACCTCTCAAAAATTTTATTTGCTTACCTATGGTAAAAGGGGGGGTTAATTTTTGTTTAAAACGAAGGCATACTTCCGGCAGTTTTTTGCTTTAAGGTGTTTTGACAACGTATTGATAAAAAATACGATTTTAGTTATGTGAAATAAATTAAGCGCAGAAAGCGGGATGTTTCGGGCATCTGGTGGTGCGTTCTATTCTTATGCATCCCGGACTTGATCCGGGATCTTATTCTGTGGTTACTAGATCCTGATTTTCATCAGGATGTGAGAAGATGATTAAAACCGCAAATTCAAAGAGTATTGCAGAGGCTGTCGCGATTTTGAAATCCGGCGGGCTGGTGGGTATGCCGACCGAGACCGTCTACGGGCTGGCGGCAGATGCGACGAATGGCGAGGCGGTGGCGAAGATTTTCGCGGCCAAGGGGCGGCCCAGCTTTAATCCTCTCATCATTCACGTCATGGATTTGGCGCAGGCCGGGGAATTTGTCGAGGTCAATGAGTGGGCGCGGGCGGCGGCGCAAGCCTTCTGGCCGGGGCCGTTGACGCTGATTTTGCCAAAGCGCCCCCCCTCTATCCCCCCCGCAGGCGGGGGGGAGGTAAAGGGGGGGATTTCCGAGTTAGCCAGTGCGGGGCTGGAGACTTTGGCGGTGCGGGCGCCTGCGCACAGGATCGCGCGGGCGTTGATTGAAGCGGCTGGTGTTCCATTGGCCGCGCCGAGTGCAAATGCGTCTGGAACCTTGAGTCCAACGACGGCGGCGCATGTGCATGACTCGCTGGGGGATAAGGTGGATATGATTTTGGCGGTCGGGGCCTGTGAAGTGGGGCTGGAGTCCACGGTGGTGGATTTGAGCGGGGCGCAGCCGGAGATTTTAAGGCCGGGCGCGGTGAGCGCGGAGGAGATTGGTGAGGTTTTGGGGGTTGAGGTTTTACACCCTCCCCCTAACCCCCTCCCTCAAGGGAGGGGGGATATAAAAAGGAACTCCTCCTCTCAAGGGAAGGGGGGAGCTAAAGTGAAGTCTCCGGGGCAATTGCTCAAACATTATGCGCCGAATTTGCCGGTGCGACTGAATGCGATTGATGTGCGCGAGGGCGAGGCATTGTTGGCCTTTGGGCGAACGAAATTCATGATCGGGGCGGATTTCCCGGCCGATTGGGTGTGTAATCTTAGTGAAACGCAGGATTTGCACGAGGCGGCGGCCAATCTGTTTGCAATGCTTAAAAGTCTTGATGATAGCGGGGCGCAGGGGATTGCCGTGATGGCTGTGCCGGACGTGGGGATTGGCGTGGCGATCAATGATCGTTTGAAACGTGCGGCTGAGGCAATGTTTGATAAATAGCCTGCAAATTGATGTTTTCTGCGCTTCCGGTGCGCAGGTACTTTAACGTACATTTACGCTCCGGTTCTCGAAAACATCAATTTTCGCCATATTTCTCTTCCATTGCCGAGTTCCCTTAAGGCAATATGTAGGGAGATTAACAGGAAGATAGTCATGAAAAAGATACTTGTGACAGGGGCGGCCGGGTTTGTCGGCTATGCGTTTACCAAAGAATTGTTGGCCGCCGGGTATTGTGTGCTCGGGATCGATAATCTCAATGATTATTATGATGTGTCTCTCAAACGTGCACGGTTGGCGGAGCTTGAAGGACAGAGTGGATTTACATTCCAGCAGGTCGATCTGGCTGATCGTGATGCGATGGCGGCGATGTTCGAGTCTGAGAAGCCGCAGATTGTTGTAAATTTGGCGGCGCAGGCGGGTGTGCGCTATTCGCTGGATCATCCGCATGCCTATGTTGATTCCAATTTGCAAGGCTTTGTCAATGTGCTGGAGGGCTGTCGTCATGTGGGCGTCGAGCATTTGATTTTTGCCTCGTCCTCTTCGGTTTACGGGGCGAATACGAAGGTGCCGTTTGCGGTGTCGGATAATGTCGATCATCCGATCAGCCTGTATGCGGCGACGAAGAAAGCGGGTGAGTTGATGGCGCATTCTTATGCTCATCTTTATGGCATCCCTTGTACGGGTTTGCGGTTTTTTACGGTTTATGGCCCGTGGGGGCGTCCGGACATGGCGTATTTCAAATTCACCAAGGCGATTTATGAAGGCAAGGCGATCGATGTTTATAATGACGGCGATATGATGCGCGATTTCACCTATATTGATGATATTACGGCGGCGATGATGAAGCTGCTCGATCATGTGCCGGCTGGGGATGCAAGTTGGGATGCGAAGAACCCCGATCCTTCATTTAGTAACGCTCCGTATCGTTTATATAATATTGGGCATAATCATCCTGAGAAATTGATGGATATGATCCATATTTTGGAAGAGGAAACGGGCCGCATGGCCGAGAAGAATTTTATGCCGATGCAGCCCGGTGATGTCTATGCGACCTATGCTGATGTGAAGGGGCTGGAGGAGGTGATTGGCTTTAAGCCGGAGATGTCTTTGGCTGAGGGGCTGAAGCGTTTTGTGTCATGGTATAAAGGGTATTACGGGTTTTCCGAAAATACAAAAAGCGTTGCAGGTCATAAGAATTAACCACAGCGGACACAGACGAATACACAGGGGCGTTTCTTAAAGTGATGGAGGCACTGTGTTTCTCCTGTGGCCTCTGTGGTTTAAAATTTTTTTTATTAAGTCTTCGATTTTTTGTGTCTTCGCGTTAAAAATAGACCATGAACCATTTTAAATACATACTTTCGTGGGTTTTGTGGCCGGGGTTGTTCGGCCTTTGTATGGTGATTGCGGGGTATGGGTTTGCGCATGACGCGCCGGTTTTGTATTTCAACATCGCTTATGTGTTTCTGATTTTGTCGCTGTTTTTTCTAGAAAAATGGATGCCGTATGAGCGCGCATGGCTGAAACCCGATGGGCAAAACATGGCTTCCATTCTGCATACGATTAGTTCAAAGGGCAGTGTGCAGCTGTTATTCCTGTTTAGCGGGGTGATCGGTCTGGCCGACTATATAACGCCGATGGCGCAAGAGGGCTATTCGGTCTGGCCGCGGGACTGGCCGTTATGGGCGCAGGTGATTTTGGGTGTTACGGCGGCGGAATTCGGGTTGTACTGGGCGCATCGGCTGGCGCATGAAATTCCCTGGATGTGGCGGTTTCATGCCGTGCATCACAGCGTGACCAAATTGTGGTTTTTGAATACCGGGAGGTTTCATTTTGTTGATAGTTTGATCAGCATTGTGCTGGGGCTGGCGATTTTGTTGGCGATGGGTGCGCCGATGGAGGTGGTGAAGTGGATGAGCGCAATTACCGCCTTTATCGGGATGCTGACGCATTGCAATGTTGAGATGCGGTTTGGGCCGCTCAATTATATTTTCAATACGCCGGGGCTGCATCGCTGGCACCACAGCCGGCTCTTGTATGAAGGCAATCGGAATTACGGTGAGAATTTGATGATTTGGGACCAGATTTTTGGGACGTTTTATAATCATTCATACCGGCCATCTGCCGATATTGGGATGGGGGATTATATGCCGACGAAATTCACGTATCAGATCTTGTGGCCTTTTCTGACAAACAAGATGAAGCAGCGCTTGCAGCCGGACTTTGAGCCGGTGCCGTTTGGTCGTGAAGGCGATGCGGACCATCCGGTGCCGGAATTTGCAAAGCGCAAGTCATTGTTTACGCTGATTGCTTCCTTGTTTTCGGTGCGTAAATTTCGCGCTCGTGTCTAGTTCTTTGCTTTAAATCTGCATAAAGTCTTTGCTTCGCCTTGCGATTTCGTGCATTTTTTATGCATACGTAATTATGAGTTGAGGCCATACATTCGCATGACAAAGACAGCTTTTATTACAGGGATTGCCGGGCAGGACGGGGCATATTTGGCGCAGTTTTTGCGCGAGAAAGGGTACAGTGTGCATGGTTTGGTGCGCTGGGACAGCTATAGCGATCCGCTGGACGGGTTGGCGCGGCTTGATGCTTTGGGATTGGTCGGTGAAGATGTCAGGTTGCATATGGGGGATGTGACGGATGCGAATAATCTTAATTTGCTGATTCGCGAAATCCGTCCGGATGAGATTTATAATCTGGCAGGGCTGTCGCAAGTTCAGGTGAGCTTTGAAACGCCGGCCTCGACTTTGCAGATTAATACTGCCGGGACGCTCAATATTCTGGATGCGGTACGGGTAAACGGGCTGGAGAATTATACACGGGTTTATCAGGCGTCATCTTCGGAAATGTTTGGCAAGGCGCGCGCGCCGCAAAATGAAGATACGAAAATGGAGCCGTGCAGCCCTTATGGTGTGGCGAAGCTGGCTTCTTATCATTTGGTAAAGAGCTACCGCGAGTCTTATGGGATGTATGCTGCCAATGGTATTTTGTTTAATCATGAAAGTCCGTTGCGCGGGGAGGATTTTGTTACTCGCAAGATCACCAAGGCGGTTGCGGCAGTTGAGGCGGGGAGCAATGATGTGCTTCGGCTGGGTAATCTCGATTCCGTTCGGGATTGGGGCGATGCGCGCGATTTTGTTGCCGGGATGTGGGCGATTTTACAGCGCGGTGCTCCGGATGATTATGTATTGGCGACAGGGGAGGCGCATAGCGTACGTGAGTTTGCTCAGGCGGCTTTTGCGCATGTGGGTATATCGCTTGAATGGCGCGGCGCAGGCGTAGATGAAAAAGGCGTGGAGGTGAAAAGCGGGCGGGTTTTGGTTGAGGTTGATCGTCAGTTATTCCGTCCTTCCGAAGTGCATCATTTGTTGGGTGATGCGGCCAAGGCGCGCGATATTTTAGGATGGGCTCCCAAAACGACGTTTGAAGGGCTGGTTGCGGCGATGGTGAATGCGGACCGCGCAGCTTTACGCCTTGATGGGGGCGCGTCATGGTCGATGGCTGGTTAGAGGCTCCGTATGATTTGAGCGGCAAGCGGGTCTGGGTGGCCGGACATGGAGGCATGGTTGGGGCTGCGCTTGTGGCGTGGTTGCAATCGGAAAATTGTGAGATTTTTATGGTCAGCCGGGAGGGGCTTGATTTACGTGATCAGGCTGCAACACGGGCGTGGATTGCGCATAACAGGCCGGATGTTATTGTGATTGCGGCGGCGAAAGTGGGCGGGATTTTAGCGAATAGCACTTATCCGGCGGATTTTCTTTATGACAATATGATGATTGAGGCCAATATTATTCATGCGGCCCATGAGGCGAGCGTGGAGAAGTTGTTGTTTTTGGGTTCGTCATGTATTTATCCAAAAGAGGCGGCGCAGCCGATTGGTGAGGATGCGCTGCTTACGGGTGCGCTGGAGCCGACCAATGAAGCGTATGCGGTGGCTAAAATTGCAGGGGTAAAGTTGTGCCAGGCTTATCGCGAGCAGTATGGGCGTGATTTTATCTCTGCTATGCCGTGTAATCTTTACGGGCCGGGCGATACGTTTGATGAACAGGGTTCGCATGTCATTCCGGCGTTGATGATGAAGGCGCATGCGGCCAAGGAGGCTGGCGCGGATGTATTGGAGGTTTGGGGGAGTGGAGCGCCTTTGCGTGAATTTCTTTATGTTGATGATTTGGCTGATGCGCTTGTGTTTTTGCTCAAAAACTATTCTGGCGCGATGCCGGTGAATATTGGTGCGGGAGAGGATATGAGCATTCGTGAGTTGGCAGAGATAGTCTCTGAAACTGTTGGTTTTACGGGGTATATCGCATTTGATAGCAGCAAGCCGGACGGGACGCATCGTAAATTAATGGATTCATCGCGCATTCGAAATGCAGGCTGGAAGGCAAAAACGGCTTTTCGGGAAGGGCTTTCTCAAACCTATCAATGGTATTGCGAGCAAATTCAAGCTATAAAGAAAAAGGCCTGAATCAGGCGTTTTTGGTAATAGTTTCTTTTAACTTTCTCGTTATAATGTTTGCATGAGTGATCAAATTTCATCTGAAACGCCTGAAGCAACATCTTCTTCACCTGAAGTTCAGCAGGAGCGTCGTTTAACACAAGATCAGGATGCTTATTTCAATGCGCAATTTGATGCGGCGGCGCTTTATGTTGAGCCGGGTAGCGCAAATTGTACTGTGCGCAAGGATGAAATGCTGGTTGCAACTGTTGGTTCGGGGGTATTATTGGCGATTTATGACCCGGAGCTTAAAGTTGGGGCGATGGGGTATGTCATGTTGCCGGATGCCGTGCTTGAGCATTTTCCTTTTTTGGAACAAGCGGATCAGGATCTTGTTTTTAAGGCTTTTGAACCGATTGAGAAGTGCATTGGTGAATTAAAGCGCCGGGGTGCGGCGAAAAACCGTATACGCATTCGACTTTTTGGTGGAAGCAGTGAGGGTGATGATCCGGAGGAGCGTGGGCTCAAAAATACGGTTTTTGTGCAAGAGTATATTTTTCGTAAAGGTTTGCAGGTTTTGAATGCTGATATTGGCGGGCCCTTTATTCGCCGTGTTCATTTTTTTCCAGCTACAGGGCGTGCAGTTCAGCGCTTGTTGAAGCGAAAAGATGACTTTGATAGCCTGCATCTTACGGAATCTGATTATAATAAAAAAATCACAATTGATACATAAGTTATAACTTTTGTTTGTTTAGCGTATTGTAATATAATGATTTTTTTAGTTTTTTCTTGACCCCTCTCCATTTTTTTGCATAAATTATTCATCTCTTAATAAGTATAAGGAATTTATTTGAGGATTTTGGCTATGAACCATGTTCATGCTGCAGCGTTGCTTAAGAATCCTTTTTCTTCCAAAAACTGGGAGAAAAATATTCGTCAGGTCTCTGTTGAACCTTGTGATGTGCATGAGGATCCCTTGGGGTATCGTGCTGTTTTCTTTTTGAGGGAAGATGATGAGCGTGCAGAGACATGCGAAATGTTTGTTGTCGGGGCTTCTTATCTGGCGCAGCGCGAGTATAATTTGACCAAGGCCGGTTATGTTGCGCCGATGACGCAAAAGGCTATAGGCCTGATTGAAGGAAAAATCGGTACACGTTTACCGGTCGAGTTGGCCTGATTATTTCAAAAAATAACGCTATTCTCAACTTCATTTTCGGAAGAAAAACCGAAACCCTGCATTTAATGCGGGGTCTATAGGGATTTGCAGTCGGTACGATGGACCCTGTTTTAAAAACGGGGTTTCGTTTCTTCTTGTTTTTCAAGGCGTTGAAAAAAGTTGAGAATGGGGTAAAAATAGGTTTTTTTCAAGAAATCGCCGGATCGGGGATGTAAAATATCTCTCGATGGGGCATACTTATTTGTACCTGAAGGTCTTTTAGGTTTCTTTCCCCTGCGAGTTTGGTTTGTATCATGAAGGCACATTCTTTTTCCCAATCTACCAATCATTTGTTGATGATTGAACCTGCTGATTTTTACGCCAATCCTGAGACGATGGAAACTAACGCGTATCAGGTTGATGATCATGAGCCGGTTGAAGTGACGAGCAGAAGGGCTTTGCATGAGTTTCGAGAGTTGCATGACAAGCTGGTGGAAAGCGGTGTGAAGATTACGACGGCCAAGGCTTTGCCTGAGTGCCCGGATATGGTGTTTCCGAACTGGTTTTTTTCGTTTCCTGACGGGCGTTTGATGCTGTGTCCGATGCTCAATAAAAACCGGCAAGATGAACGCAGTGAAGACATTATTGCGTTGCTGACGAAGATTTACCCGGATGTGATTGACTGGACGGAATATGAAGAATTTGGTTTGGCGCTGGAAAGTACGGCCAGCATTGTTTCTGACCGGGTGAACAGACGCGCTTATGCAGCGCTTTCGGCGCGGACTGATGAGGGGTTGGCGCGGAAGTGGGCTGATGATATGGGCTATGAGATTGATTTCTTTGAAACGCATAGTCACACAGGTATACCCGTTTATCACACTGATTGCGTGATGTGGATTGGCAGTACGCTTGCCGGTATTTGCAGCGAATGTATTGTTGACGAAGACCGGGGGCGTATTGTGTCTTCTTTGCGCAATACGCACCAGGTGATTGAGTTTACTAATGATCAATTGCGTGCGTTTTGTGGGAATGCGCTGGAGGTTGTCGGGCATGGTGGGCAAAAGATGCTGGTGCTTTCGGAAAAAGCCTTGCAGGCGCTGGAAGAGGATCAGTTAGAGAAATGTCATCAGCATTTTTCGAAGCTGATTTATAGCCCTTTGCCGACATTGGAGCGTTATGGCGGCGGATCTGCGCGGTGTATGCTGGCGGAACTGCTTTAGGTGTTGTCCTGACACTAAAAGAGCGGTTGCGGGAAGGCTTCCAGCGTTTCAACTTTTGGCGCATCGGGATCATATGTGTAAACGGCGTTAGCATAGTGTTTGGGAACGTGGCCCATAAAAGGGCCTTTGCCCAGGACGATCACTTTTCCAAATTCCTTTCCAACATCGCCTAAAAGACCGCCCATCAAATCACGACACAATTTAAGGCTTTTTATGCCAGAATGCATGTTGTGTTTAAAGGCGCCTGTGGCGGGCGGGAATGTGCCGTGTGAACAGGTGTTAAAGATGTCATCAGGAGAGCTTGATCTTGCTATAGTGCCCGGTATGCCAAGGTCTGCGATATTTGTGACGGATGCGCCGTAAATGGCTGCGAGGTAATTGGCGGATATTGAGCCGATAGAATATCCGATGATTTCTATCGATGTTACTTCCGGGTTTTGCAGAAGATGAAGATAGGCTTTCTCTCCGTCTATGGCCTGAGTTGTCAGGCAGCCTTTCGTTGTTTGTCCGTGCTGGATGGAATCTTTCAGGAACCCCCATTCTCCGGCGCCTTCATCCCGTCCGGGCATGTCCATCCCCTTGGCGAACAAAACATAGTGCCTGGTGTTCGGGTTTTTGATGATTTTGAAATGGGAACCGCTCTGCGGATTG
Source organism: Rhodospirillales bacterium (assembly GCA_020638335.1). Taxonomy (GTDB): domain Bacteria; phylum Pseudomonadota; class Alphaproteobacteria; order Micavibrionales; family Micavibrionaceae; genus TMED27. Next base: position 1,760 of record JACKIT010000010.1, on the reverse strand, counting down.
TTGATACTCTCGACAAATTCGTAGATTTCGGTTTGTCTGGTTTTGGGGTTATAGACGGATAGGCGTTTGGCGGCGTTGTCGTACAGTTCGTAATACAGTGCGGCGGAAGCCAGAGGATCAAGATGGCGTACATTTTTGTTCGTCAGATCGGCAGGAAGCGTGACGGGGTGGTCGGTGGGCGCAGCACTCCATGGTGTAACCGTACCGTTTTCAGGTTGAGGATCGGCTGTGGTCATCTCTGAAGCCGCTAAAAGCATGCTTGCGGCAAAAATGCGATTTAATCTGTCCATAATCGGCGTTTTATTGGTGTAAGTTTGCATTTAGTTTTTACCATAATGTGTTTTTTAAATCAAGGGCAGGAGACCGTTTTGCGGGACTTATATAGCGCTTCTTATTAAAAATAAGACATGCCAAATAGTGATGCATCCTGATGAAAGTCAGTATCTCTGGCCTCGAACGAAGAAGATCCCGATTGTCAGCGGGATGCGAGACTATCTTATTCTTAATGCGAGGGGCTATACGTAGGCATTTTCCTAACCTGAAGGTTAGGGCGCACTTTTTTGTTTGACATTATGTATATCAGTTGCTACAAAGCGATCTATTACATAATATTTGTATTTATTTACATAAATTATTCACCTAAAAGCGTGTGTGGCTGTGGATTGGTGAACACAGAGTAGATATAAGTTTATGGCCGGTTTGTGAAATTTCGTAAAATTTGGCCGTTCACGGAATTATCACGCGCTTGAGCGGTGCCTTTGGCCCTCTTACTTTAGGGTCATCCTCCCCCAATGCGACGCGATGCGTGATAATCGAAGCCAGTGTTTAGTTCCGCACTGGCGGGTAGAGTAACTAGGAACCCCACACACGCCTGAAGTCTGGGGGCTTGTCCCCCAGACTTCTTTTTTCTGCGATCTTTTCCCGTCTACTTTGTTGCTCATATCCTCGCGTAGGTAGACTCTGCGTCGTCATTCGCGCTGCGTAGACGGGAAAATCTCTTCGAAAAAAGCGCCTTGTCAGTGACAAAATGCCTTCGAAAAATGGTGGAAAAAGGCAGGCGTCATTGCGAGGAAGGCCGATAGGCCTGACGCGGCAATCCAGTTTTGTATGGATTGCTTCGCTGACGCTCGTAATAACGTTGTTATTTTTAAGCCGCTTTATCGTGCAGGAGGTCTTCGCGGCGGAGGAGGGCGTCGGGGTCGGCGTCGCGGCCACGGAAATTTCGATACAGGATGGCCGGGTGTTGCGAGCCGCCCTTGGACAGGATGTTTTCCTGATAGGCTTTGGCGGTTTCGCGGTCATACAGGCCTTTTTCAAGGAAGAGTTCGAACGTATCGGCGTCGAGAACCTCGGCCCATTTATAGCTGTAATATCCGGCGGAATAGCCGCCTGCGAAGATATGGCTGAAGCTGGTTGAGGTCGGTCCGGCAAGGCGTGGGAACAAGGTTGTATCTTTAAGCGCTTTATCTTCGAAAGCGGCGACATCGTCGATTGTTGATGGGTCGGCGGTGTGCCAGGCCATGTCAAGCGTTCCGAGGCCAATTTGACGCAGGCCGCCCCAACCGACCATGAAGTTTTTGGCTTTACGGACTTTTTCGATAAGTTCGAGCGGGATTTTTTCGCCGGTTTCATAATGGGCGGCGAAATGGTCGAGGGTTTCCTTCTCGTAGCACCAGTTTTCCTGGAGCTGGGAGGGGAGTTCGACAAAATCCCAGAGGACGGACGTGCCGGAGAGGGAGCGATAGGTGATGTTGGACAGC
>JACKIT010000001.1 GCA_020638335.1 Rhodospirillales bacterium | reverse complement strand
ATGATCAAGAATAGAGCGCATATAGAGCGCCTGATTAGGCGAGCGTGCCACAATTGTCTTCTTCTTGGTTTTAATCACAATGTCATCTTTGAACATAGCCTTATCTTTTTGTTCCTGTGTTTTCGGCTTTTCTTTATCTTCTAAAAAACGCAGCTCTGCATCAATTTCTGCTGTGCCGACCTCATGATTTTGTTCAATTTTATTCCATAAACGATTGAGAATGTGCTCGGCAGTTTTTATAGCCCCGGCATCACCCGAAAGCGTAAGTCGATTACCGCGATCAGCAATATCAATACCAAGCCTGTCTTCAAGATAATGCAGATGCGCATTATGCGCGCCAAACAGCAGGGGGAGGAGATCGTTCTTCCTGAACTCAATAGTTTGACCAGAAATTTTTTCGGTGCTCAAACAGCTTTTCCTTTATTCAAGTTTCTAAACAAGGTCATCAAGATCGACATTGAGTGCTTGCGCTATTTTTTTCAAGCTTGCCGTTGATCCCATCTTTCGACCACTTTCAATCTCGGCAATAGCCGCTTGCGAAAGCCCTATCTGAGAGGCCAGCGTTGTCTGTGTCATGTTTCTATAGGTCCGATAAACACGCACGGGATTCTCGCCTGCAAGCAGGCGTTCAGCAATTTCGAAGGGAAAAGCTTCACCGTGCGCGGCGACCGCAGCCCTGTCAAAGGCCAAGGCGTCAAGCATATCTTCAAAATCATCCAAATTGATGACAACTTTATCAGTGCCGAGTTTTTCAAATTCTATATCCATGATCTTATTCTTTCAATTATATGTTTAATAAGTTAATAAATCCCACCGCGCGGCCCCGCATCCAGAACGATAACTTCGCCGCTTTCAACTTTAAAAATAGCCCGGTAGTCACCCGCACGTATCCGGTATCCGTTGCGGTTTACAAGCTTTTTAACATCACCCGACCCGTCTTGCTCATATTTTTGCAAGGCATCCATAAGCCTCCAAGCCGCCTGCGCATCCATCTTTCGTAGTTGCTTTAATGCGCTTCGTTGAAACTTCATACTTTGATTATAACCTAAAGCGATAATTTTTTAAAGAAAAGAATCGCTATAGGTGATATTATGTGATGGCAATCCGGCTCACGCTTTCGTCGGTCACAATGTCCCCGGTCAGAGAGTTTTCATACCCCTCACTGATCTTCACATCGGCGATTGTGTTCATCAGCCGCGCATTGCCATCAACAAACACCGATTGACTAAACGGCGAGCGCCCCACGAGCTGTCCCTCGCGTTTGCCTTTGCGATCAAACAAAACAGGCAGGGTGAGGCCCACACTTTGCTGGTTAAAGGCAATTTGCTGCTCATTCAGCAAGCTTTGCAGCCGTTTCAGCCGCTCCGAGGCAATATCATCACGCACCAGATTCTGCATATTCGCCGCCGGCGTACCGGGCCTGGCGGAGAATTTAAAGCTGTAGCACGAAGCAAATCCAACTTCGCGCACCAGATCCATGGTATCTTCGAAATCCTCTTCCGTTTCACCGGGAAAACCAACAATAAAATCAGACGAAAAAGCCAGATCAGGCCGCGCCTTGCGCAGCTTTTCTATCACATCGAAATAAAGATCGCGCGTATGCTTGCGGTTCATCGCTTTTAAAACCTTGTCCGATCCCGATTGCACCGGCAAATGCAAAAACGGCATCAGCTTGTCCAGTTCTCCATGCGCCGCAATCAGATCATCATCCATATCACGTGGGTGCGAAGTGGTATAACGGATGCGCTGTACACCTTCAATCTCATTAATCGCACGTAAAAGCTGTCCCAGCCCCCATGTGCTGCCATCCGGCCCGGCGCCGTGAAACGCATTCACATTCTGCCCCAGCACAATAATTTCCAGCGCGCCGTTATCGACCAGCCGCTTGGCCTCATCCAGTATCTCCTGAACGTTGCGTGAATATTCACTGCCGCGTGTATAGGGCACCACGCAGAATGTGCAAAACTTATCACACCCCTCCTGAATGGATAGAAAGGCCGATACGCCGGAATTTTTCTGTTCTTCAGGAAGCTTGTCGAATTTATTATCACCATCAAAGTCGGTATTTACAATCCGCTCATTGCCGTTGGCTTTGAGCACCATCTCCGGCAATTCATGATAGGTCTGCGGCCCGAACACCATGTCTACATAAGGCGCGCGCTCTAAAATAAAATCCCCCTCGGCTTGGGCAACGCAGCCCGCAACCGCCATCAGCATCTTGCCACCGTCCGCCTCTTTCTTTTCTTTCAACGGACGCAAACGCCCCAAATCTGAAAACACCTTGTCGGTGGCTTTTTCCCGAATATGGCAGGTATTGAGAATCACCATATCCGCATCGTCTGGCGTATCAACGGCTCTATAGCCCAGTGGTCGCAGAATATCAGCCATGCGGTTGCTGTCATAACTGTTCATCTGACAGCCCCACGTCTTGATAAATAGCTTTTTGGTCTTTTGCATGCAGGCTTTAAATCACAGACTTCATTGAAAAATCAAGATTTATCATCAGAAAACTGGACAAATATGGCATCATTAGACTATAAGCAGAGCTTCAATTTGACCCGTTCATCAAGGACATTGCATGCCACGACTTTTATCCTTTATCACGCTGATCATTTTGCTTCTGCCGACTTCTGCCATGGCCGCCTCTTGTTATTCACCGGTTGAGGCTGAAGCTGAGCAAGGTATTCGCATCCATAGCGAACTCATGGTTATCGGCCTGAACTGCCAGCATATGGGTGTGCGCGAGGGTGATAATTTATATCTCAAATATCGGCAATTTACCGCAGATCATGCGGAATTGTTTGCAAAATATGAACAAATTCTCCTGTCCCATTTTTCAAAATCAGGCACGAAAAAGCCTGAGGAAAAGCTCAACGCGCTGCGCACCAATTTCGCCAACAAAATCTCCAACGATGCAGCTGCTATGCGCCCCGATGTTTTCTGTTCACGCTATGCCCCGCGCATTACAAAAGCGTCAGAAATGAAACACAACGACCTGCGCAAATGGGCGTCAACATTTTATGAATCGCATCCCGTATCTAAACCATTCTGCGCATCCGGGGGATAAATCTGTGGATATTTTTATGGGCTCAAGGCTTTTTTCTTTAAACATAGGCCTGTAAACGCAACGCTGAACCTATGAGTATTGATTCAAAAATTGATATATTCGTTCAGCCCTTTGCCGAACATGCGGCAAACTTTGTATTTTACTCCGTACCTATCGGCGGTGGCCATGAAATAAAGCTGATTCTGATCTGGCTCGTTGTCGCTTCGTTGTTCTTTACCATCTATCTCGGCTTCGTCAATTTTCGTTATTTTAAACACGCGATCGATCTGCTACGCGAACCCGCAAATCCTGACGATCAGACGACAGGTCAGATTACCAGATTTCAGGCACTTGCCACTTCGCTCTCCGGCACTATTGGGCTGGGAAATATTGCAGGCGTAGCGGTCGCTATTTCGGTCGGCGGCCCCGGCGCAGCATTGTGGATGGTCTTTATGGGCTTGTTCGGTATGTCGACCAAGTTTGCCGAGGTCGTAATGGGCGTAAAATATCGCCAGTTCCTCGACCCTAATCACCCGGATCGCGTGTCCGGCGGGCCGATGTATTATATCCGTGAGGCTTTTTGCGAAAGAAACATGCCGCTGCTCGGCGGTATCATGGGAAGCTTTTTCGCCATTTGCTGCTGCTTTGGGGTCCTCGGTGCGGCCAGCCTGTTCCAAACCAATCAGGTGTTCCGACAAGCCCTGATCATTACCGGCGGTGAGGAGAGCTTTCTGATTGGTAAAGCTTGGATGGTTGGGCTGTTCATGGTCTTTATTGTCGGGCTTGTCATCATTGGTGGCATCCGTTCCATCGCCGCCGTAACAAGCAAAATCGTCCCCTTCATGGGCGGGCTTTATATTTTGACCGGATTATTCGTTATCGGCACATATTACGCGCAACTGCCCACTGCACTGGTCAGTATTGTAACATCCTCATTTTCTCCTGAGGCCGGTTTAGGCGGGTTCCTCGGCGCGCTCGTCATGGGTGTACAGCGCGCGGTCTTCTCCAATGAAGCAGGACTCGGCTCTGCCGCCATCGCCCACGCCGCCGTCAAAACAGATCAGCCCGTAACCCAGGGGCTTGTCGGTATGCTTGGCCCCTTTATTGACACTATCATCGTGTGCATGGTCACGGCTCTGGTCATCATTGTCACCGGCGCTTACGAACAGGGCAACGGCATGGAAGGGGTAGAGCTGACCTCCCGTGCTTTTGGCAGTGTATTGCCATGGTTTCCTTACGTGCTATTTGCTGTCGTCTTCCTGTTCGCGTATTCAACGTTACTGTCATGGGCTTATTACGGCGTAAAAGCCTTCACATACTTGTTTGGCAATACCGACTTCAACGAAATGCTCTATAAAATCATCTTCTGCATTTTCATTGTCATTGGTGCATCCGCCAAACTCGATAACGTCATCCTGCTCACAGATTCTTCCGTCTTCATGATGGCGATCCCCAACCTGATCGGCCTATATATGCTTGCCCCCATATTGAAAAAAGATCTCAAGGCCTACGCCGAGAAATTAAAAGCTGCATAATAATTTATCCACAATCATCGTTTTATAAAAATTAAACAATAACAATCAGTTAAATCGGTGCAGTTCAGCGCTCTGTGCATAACTCAAACACCATAAAAAAACCCGCTTGCGCCCGCTTGTCTATCATGGCTTTTTAGAACCTCATCGAAACCATGGAAGAGATATTGCCCGCCACATTGGGGCCGGCAAAAGGAGTACTGGGCATGCGCGACAAAGCGGCTGTAAAAATGACGGAGTCCCCGAAAGCAACGAAGAAAGAGGCTGATAAAAAAGCCCCGGCAAAGCCTGCACAGGATTTAAATGTAGATATTCGCGCCAGTAAAACCCAGGAACTGCGTGATAAAATTACTGGAAAAACGCCGGTCCACAAAGGCTTTGGCGCACTGAAAATCTCCGCCGTGTCTGAAAGGCATGGCGACACATTGTCCGAAAGACCGGAAAGTTTTGACCATGATGAAGAGCCGGTTCTGCTGCTCAAACCCTCCAACCAGAATATCAGTCTCAGTGAAACGCCACGCACTATACAAATCGCCGGTGCGGCGGGTGTCTTCGCCACATTATTCTGGCTCGGCTTTTGTGTGGCTTACATCGCCACTGCTCCGGCATTGGAACTTACGCCGCAAAGTCTCGGCGCGGTTCTGGCGGGCATGATGGCGCCGCCGGCATTGCTCTGGTTGATCCTCTCATCACTCAATCGTCGTAGCGACATCGATATCTATGCCGCGTCCCTGCGCTCGGAATTGCAAACGCTGCTCTTCCCATCCGAAGAAACCGCCAGCCTGATCAACAAAGATGTTGAGCGTCTCTGTCGTCAGGCCGCAGAAATCGCCGCTGCCTCCAAAGCAACGCTAAAATCTTTGCAGCGCGCCCGTCAGGGCTTACGCGTTGAAATACGCGACTTCTCGGGCGTATCTAAAAAGGCGGAGTTCCATATCGACCGCCTGGCCGAGTCTTTGCAGGAACGCTCTGGAAAGCTTCTGTCCCTGACCGAAGAAATCGAGCAGCGTACTGCTACGATTGATGAACGTACGCAAGCCGGTGCCGACGCCTGGGATCAGGCCACACTGATTGTCCTTGAGCGTGCTGGTGAAATGGAGGCTGCTTTGGGCAAAGGTACAGATAAACTGCTTGAAGCGGCAGAGAAAACCTCCGATAAAACCAAAGACATCGAAAATACGCTGCAAGGCACGTACGCGGCGCTAAATAATACGGTAGATCAAATTGCCGGTCGTCTTGAAGATTTAAGCGGACGTTTCGACGATCACCATTCTGGCTTGGCCGATACAGCCGATGCTATGAGCAATGAAACCGAGCGCCTTGCCGAAATGATCCGTGATCAGGTCGAAGGGCTCGAAGATGTAACCGATCGCACCATTGAGGCCATGACCCGCTCAGCCGATACAATCCAAAACCACAAACAAGGACTCGAAGACAGCGCCCAAAACCTCGCTCTGCGTTCTCAGGATATTGCCAAAATGTTATCATCTGAAGTGAAGAATATACATGAAGCAATTGATTTTGCAGATGAAAAGAGTTCTATGTTAGAGAAGCGTCTAAATGAAAAAACTCAAAAACTTCACGATGTCGTCAGCGGTATTGCCGATGAAGCCAATGTGATCGAAATCGCCGGTGAAAAGGCTGCTCACCAATTAAGTGAGGCTTTATCTTCAGCTATCGCAGGTTCCGAAAATATTGGCAGTGCTGTAAACCGTGCAGTAGAAGCCATTGATATTGCTACACAATCCGCTAACGATAAAGCCAAAGACTTGCTGCAAAATACGCAAAGCCATATTGGTAGCCTCAACGAGGCAGGACGCAAGCACGCCGAAGAAATTCGTAATATTGCCAAAATGCTCGAAGATAGCCGCTCCCAGATAGAAAGCGCGTCAGCCGCCACACGAAACCATATCGAAGACCTGTCTCAGGTTGTGGAGTCGCAAAACCACCAGATCACAGTTTCCAGTGCCAGCCTGATGGAGCGTATCGGCGCTGTGAAAGAGGCGTTAAGTGCGCCGCTTTCCGATATTAAGAGCGCAATCAATGATGCTGACGCCCGCCATGAAATGATCGAAAGTGTCTTGAAACGCCGCGTTTCAGACTTAAATGAAGCCAGTGAAAAAGCTACACAAAGCGCTGAAAATATTCGAGAAATTCTGCGTGGACAAGCGCAGGAAATTTCCTCGCTTTCCGGGCAGATTTCCGGCAACGCCCGTACCATCAACGATCAGATGCGTACGCAAAAAGATGATTTGGCCGCGCAGGTGCGTGATGCTCTGGAAAAAGTTGATAGCGTACGCATGGCTCTGGATAAGCAGTCTCAGGATGTTGAGCGCGTATCAGGGCAGGCTTGCGAAAAGGTTTCAACATTAAGCAAAGAGCTTTCAGGCCGTTGCGTTGAGATGAGCAACCTGACCAGACACAATTTCGACCGCCTTGATGAGCTTGATGATTCTTTGGCCGAAAAAACCGGTACATTGAAATCCCGTGCTGACGAGGCAGTGCAGTCAATCGAGAGTCTTAAAGCCGCCCTGGTGGATACGGCAGAGGAAATCGAACCGATCTACGAAAGGGTAATTCAGGGTGCTGAAGATGTTCAGGATCGTTTCGAAACACTGCGGATAGGATATGAAAAAACTAGCGAAAGCAATCTAAATAAACTCAAACAGATAGGAATTGTTTTTGATAGCAGGCTTGAAGATTTAAAAGTCGGTTCTGACGAGGCAGCCTCCATTCTCAAATCCTCTAGTGACCATTTACAAGCCCGCGCCCAGGACATTGAAACAGCATCTCGTTCCGCCAGCAGCAAAATGCAGGAAATCGCCGCCGCGCTTTCCGATCAATCCTCCGATATTCACTTAACAACGGATCAGGCGCTTTTGAAAATCGAAACCGTGCAAAAGGCAATTAATGAGCAGTTCCACGAGCTTTCCGCTTCTGTCGGGCAAGCCATTGCCCGCATCCAGGATGCCGGAACCGAATTTACCCATCAATCAGAAGGGCTACAGGCGCAATCAGATCGCGTCGCGATGCATTTCGAAGGCTTGGGCGCCAAGGCGCGTGAAGAAACCGGCATGCTTCACGAAGCCAGTCAGAAAACCGTGATCGATACCGAAGAGATGGTTCGCCGCGTACAAGCCGAAGCCGAAGACCTGCTGGCCAAGGCGCAAGGCGCATTGCTGGATCTGAAGAAATCCGGCGATAGCTTTACATTGCGTGCACGTGAGGTCGAGGAGCATATGAAAGCCTCCCTTAAAACTTCAGAAAAATACGGTCAGCAAATGCGGATGCAAGCCGCTCAGGTCGCCGAAACCTCTGCACAATCCGTTGACAGGCTTGGCAAATCGATAAAAGATCTGAAAACACGCATGGATGATATTGGACAAGCCGCCAATGACGTGAGCGCCAAGGTTGAAAGCACTCGCAAGAAGCTCTCCGGTGAGTCTGAACGTCTCATCAGTGTTTCGACCGCAGCTCTGGAATCGGCGCAAACTGCATCTGAAACCTTTGGTAAACAGTCTGAAACGCTGCTCAAGGCATCACAAGACGCCGTGCAGGCCGCCGAGAAAATGCACCGAAACACGCTGCACGTACAGCGCGAAAACTTCATGAACAGTGCTAAATTCATCGTCGAAAGCCTGCATTCCATGTCTGTTGACCTTACGCGGATCAAAGATGGTGAAATCTCTGAAAAAACCTGGAAAGCCTTCCAGAAAGGCGATGTCTCCGCCTTTACGCGCCGCTTGGCCAGCGTCACAGATCAAACCGCGATCGACAAAGCGCGCGATAAATTCGCCAAAGACACAGAGTTTCGTACATACGTACAGCGCTATATTCGCCAGTTTGAGGAAATGTATGCACAGGCTCAAACCAACGATCATGGCGCAATGTTAAGCTCAACCATCGCATCCAGCGAAACTGGCAAGCTTTACGAAACGTTGGTATCCATCGCCGGTAAAAAATCCGCTATCTCTGAAGGAGGGGTAAAGGCGGCTTAACGCGAATGAACCTGATACAAAAGGTCTATTGATCTCCGCCCCCAAAACCATAATAATGTGAAACGTCAAATTTTGAGTATTCTCTCTTAAAACCGCAGGCAAGCCACATAATGGACACGAACAGCAAAACCAAGTTTTGTAATGGCATTTCCGATATTTCCGACAGCTATGCCGGCTTCATCATCGACCAATGGGGCGTACTTCACGATGGACATAAGCCCTACGATGGCGTGATTGACTGCCTGAAAGAGCTCAAAGCCCGCAAAAAACACATTATCATCCTGTCCAATTCCGGCAAGCGCGCCGAAGCCAATAAAGAACGGCTTAAAAAGATCGGTATCGGCCCCAGCCTTTATGACCAGATTGTAACCTCCGGGGAGATAACATGGCAAGGCATTGACCGGCAGGATGAAGGGTTTTTTGTTGGGCTGGGCAAGAAAGTCTACGTCATAAGCCGTGGTGGCGACCGCTCGATTGTCGATGGACTTGATGTCGAGGTTGTTGACGACCCGGCCAGGGCAGATTTCCTGATTATCAGCGGTTCCGACGCGCCAGATAAAACGCTCGAAGATTATGAGCCAGCCCTGAAAAGTGCAGCGCGCAAAGGTCTGACAGCACTCTGCGCAAATCCCGATAGCCGCGGCGTCATGGGATCGCAAAGCATTATGGGGCCGGGGACACTGGCCCGGCGGTATCAGGATTTCGGCGGCGTTGTCCATTATATCGGCAAACCGCACCAACCGATTTTCAAACACTGCATCAAGCTACTTCAGGAAAAAGAGATATATCCAGGCCAGACCATCATGATCGGCGATGCGCTGGCCCACGATATTCTGGGCGGCGATCTGGTGAATATTGATACCTGCCTGGTCAAAACCGGCTTGCACGCGCACGTCTTCGAACACGCGCAAACTCCCGCATCAATAAACAAAGCCCTGATTCTGCTTTCACACCAGTTCAATAATGTCCGTCCGACATATTTGGTAGAAAGCCTGAAATGGGGGAATCCGCTTCCGGATCGTAAGCACAAAAAACGCGCCGCGCGTTAAGCATCATGCGGAGGCAAAAACACCTCCATCGCATCTCTAATATCAGGTAGAGCCTTGACGGCAGCGTCTTCGCCGCGTGCAATCAGCTCTTCGGCCTTTTCAAACTCTAACAAACCAATGTCGCCAATCTGCGGCTTGATATGAATATCGGGCGGATCGCCCGCCAGCCGCGAACGGGTCATACGGTCCTGCATAATCCCCAACGCCGAAACCATGACGCCAAACAGGCTCGGCGCATGCTCCTGACGCTTAAACAGCCGCTTGGTCAGCGTCGATGTATATTTAGCCTGCTCTTCTGGTGGTACATCGGCATCATTAAACAAATCAAATCCGGCCACTGTCTGATACCCTTGGCCGGGTTTAGCCGCTTTCCCGATAATATCGGCGTTCAAATCAACGCCAATCGTCATGCGCGCGCCCATCGCTTGCGCCGGGGCCACCGGCACAGGATTAACCAGCGCACCATCCACCAAAAAGCGGTGATTGCGCTCCACCGGAGGAAACACACCGGGCAGCGCAAACGAAGCGGTCATTGCCTCAATCAAAGAGCCCTTGCGCAGCCAGACCTCGTGACCTGTCACCAAATCCGCAGCAATCGCAATAAACGGGGCAGGGAGGTCTTCAATCTCCATATCCTTGAAATTCTGCTCAAGAATTTTTTTGAGCCTGTGTCCGCCGATCATCCCGGCGCTGCGCACTCGAAAATCGAGATAGGATAAAATCCGCATCCGGTTAAGCGAAAGCGCCCAGTCTTCAAATTCGTCAAGTTTCCCAGCCAGATAACTCGCCCCGACAACCGCACCAATTGATGTACCCGTAACAATAGACGGACGAATGCCGTGGCGATTTAAAACATTCAGCACACCTATATGCGCAAACCCACGCGCCATACCGCCGCCCAAGGCCAGACCAATTCCCGGCGGATGCGCCGGAACTTCAGAATCCAAAACCTCTTTATCGCTTTCAGAATCACTCATTTGTACTTCTTTTCTTGAAGTTTTCTCTCCTTCAAGTATAACACAAAACACATGTCTAAAGATATTACTCATCACGCTGCGCTGCCGAAAGAAACAACGCTTAACCTCATGAAAAGGTTGGTGAAAAGCTATCTTGCGCCATATTGGGTGAGCGTTTTGACGGCCCTGCTTTTCATGGCGCTGGCCGCCGCAATGACCGCCGCAGTTGCCCAGCTTATGCAGCCGATCCTGGATGAGGTCCTCAATGGCAAAAAAACCGACATGATTCTGCCCGTAGCCGCAGCAATTTTGACTGTGTTTATCCTCCGGGGGATTTCAACCTATGCGCATACAATCATGATGAACAAGGTCGGCCAATCCATTGTTGCCGATATTCAAAAAGACCTGTTTTCACACTTCATGGTGCTGGACTTACAATTTTTCCACGACAATCCAAGCGGCCAGCTTATCTCACGTGTGATCAATGATGTGAATGTCATGCGCATCGCCGTTTCCGACACGCTAACCGGCTTTGGCAAAAGCATCCTGACATTGGTTTTCCTCACCGGCGTAATGTTTTATCAGGACTGGAAACTCTCACTGATTGCCTTCACAATCTTTCCATTCGCTGCGCTCTTTGTCGCACGGCTTGGTCGCCGCTTGCGCAAGGTTTCAACATCCATCCAAAAAGAACTCGGCGGCCTGTCAGACCGTCTCTCGCAAATATTTCACGGTATCCGCCAGGTCCAGGCCTACGGTATGGAAGGCTTTGAGCGCATCCGTGCCGGAGAAGCTATCGATAACGTAAAAAACCTGAATATCAAATCTGTACGCATTGGCAACCTCTCTACGCCGGTCAATGAAATCCTCGTAGGTTTCGTTTTCTTCGGCATTATTCTTTATGGTGGCCATGAAGCCGCAGAAGGACGTATGAGCGCCGGACAGCTCGGCGCATTCATCGCAGCTTTTACACTGGCCTACGAACCCATGAAAAAACTCGCAAGGCTAAACAACACAATGCAAACTGGCCTCGGCGCTGCAGAGCGGGTGTTCCAGATGATGGATCTTGTTCCTAATATTCAAAACGAATCCGGCGCACGGGATCTCGCCCATAAAACGCCCTGTATTACCTTCACCGATGTTCGGTTTCAATATAAACAAGGCGATACCCACGCCCTTGATGGAGTCAGTTTTACCGCCAAATCCGGCAGCGTCACAGCGCTTGTCGGCCCATCCGGCAGCGGAAAAAGCACCGTCATGAATCTTATCCTGCGCTTTTATGATGCAAAATCCGGCCACATAGAAATTGCCGATCAGGATATTCGTACCCTTACACTTGAATCCCTGCGCGGGCATATAGCGCTTGTTTCGCAGGACATCACAATTTTTGATGATACCATCGCCGCCAATATCGCCTATGGTCGCCCCGGCGCCACGCAAGATGAAATTATCGCTGCCGCCAGGGCCGCCGCTGCCCATGATTTTATTGAAAGTTTTCCAAAAGGCTATGAAACACAGGTTGGTGAAGACGGCGTAAAACTTTCTGGCGGTCAGCGCCAGCGCCTTTCAATTGCTCGTGCAATATTGCGCGATGCCCCAATCCTGCTGCTCGACGAAGCTACATCTGCGCTCGATAACGAATCTGAAAAACTGGTGCAGGGCGCGCTGCATAAACTGGAGGAGGGACGTACGACACTCGTAATCGCGCATCGCCTCTCCACTGTCCAAAATGCGGATCAAATCCTTGTGCTCGATCATGGCCGAATTGTAGAACATGGTAGTCACGAGGCCCTGATGCAGGAAAAAGGACTTTATGCCAAAATGTATCAGACAGGTTTAAGGGATTAGGCTCAACAGGATTGCATATTTTTTTATTATTAAGCAGAATAATCCTGCAAAACCCATAAGGACTTAAACTCAGATGCCTAGTCATGCCGCCATTACTGAACAGTTTCTGGCCCTTTCCCCCAATACTGAGGTCGAAAAAGCTCTTAAAGAGCTTAAAAAGAAAAAACTGGAATCTGCCATCGTTATTAATGATAAAGGACAGGTCGAAGGTACGTTTTCCTTGCAAGGCGTCATGAAAAATTTATTGCCGGTGTCAGTGGCTATGGAAGACGGTATTCAGCTTGATATCACAGTGCGCGCAGCACCTGGAATTGCCAAGCGCCTGAGAAAGGTATATCCGCTTAAAGTTTCGGAACTCATGGATCGCAAAGTACAGGCGGTTGCCCCGGAAACGCCGATTTGGGAGGTTATAAACTATCTGGTCAGCCATAACGACTTATTATGGGTCATTGAACCTGAATCAGGTAAGTGTCTGGGTATGATTACCGCCCAATCTGCCATGGACGAGCTCAAACGTTTACAGGAAAGTGAATCATGAAAAACTTAAAGCCCACCGTAAAACATATCTTTATTCTCACCGCGCTGATTGGAATTGCCGCCGCATTCATGATGCAGCCGGGCAAAATACACGCACAAAATCAACAACCGCAAAAAACTGAATCCCCGCGCACGGCAATCAAATTGCCTCCACCGCTGGAGGCCCAGCCATTAGCTCAGGATACTTTGAAAATCCGAAAAGATAACGGCGAAGAACTTTATTTCAATATCGAACTGGCTCTCACACCTCGCCAACAGTCTCAGGGATTAATGTATCGCACGGAAATGCCGGAAGATTCCGGAATGTTATTTCTCTTCAACAGCCCCATAAAAACATCCTTTTGGATGAAAAATACACTCATTCCGCTCGATATGTTGTTTGTGCATCCCGATGGCACCATTCATCATATTCACCATAACGCCCGCCCTCAGGACGAAACAAGTATAACATCAAAATTCCCGGCCAAAGCTGTTTTGGAACTGAACGGCGGCACCGCCGATAAAATGGGCATTAAAGAGGGGGATCAGATCATTCATCGTCTGTTTAATAATGACGCTGCAAAACCCTAAACAAGAACTTGCTCTTGGAATTATGATAGTGTAAGACTGCCCCTCGAAGGTACGGAGTGTAGCGCAGCCTGGTAGCGCAACTGCTTTGGGAGCAGTGGGTCGGGAGTTCGAATCTCTCCACTCCGACCAGCCTTCCCGCATGAAGTGGAGTATTGATGACAACCAGCCCATCAAACACCAACACCAAACCCACAGATGAACAACGTTGGCACGAATACGCTGTAAAGGCACAAAGTGGCAACAAGCGGGCCTACAATGCGCTTCTCAAAGAAATCGCCTCATTTGCGCGCAGCTACATTTTATCCAGCCTGGCAAATCCGGAATGGGCCGACGACATTACACAGGAAATTTTGATTTCCGTACATAAATCTCTACATACATACAGCGCCGATCGCGCGTTTCGTCCATGGCTCATGTCAATTATCCATTTCCGCCGCACAGATTATTTGCGCAAATACTACGGCGCGCGTGGAAATAAGCAAACCACGCTCGATAACGCGGATTTTCAACGCGCAAATGTAACGAATCCAGAGCATGCAGGCGAATACAAAGACATAGAGGCGGCTTTGGCAGATCTGCCGGAAAACCAGAGAAAGGTCTTTGAGATGATCAAAATACAAGGCTATACGGCCAAAGAAGTGGCGGGTGAAATGGGCATGAGCGTCAGCGCGGTAAAAGTCTCTGCCCACAGAACAGCCAAAAAACTAAAGGAAGCATTAGAGTAACTGCCAATGAATGAAGAAAGAAATATTGATACCGTCATTAACGGCCTTTGCGACGAGTTGGAGCCTTGTAAATGCCTTGCTCATCCGTTCGTCAGAGTTTTGCCGTTTTTGGGCGTTGCGATTATTTACATCGCCGCGCTGGTTTATTTCATCGGTGTTCGCTCCGACTTGCCACAAAAATTTGCCGATGCCTCCTTTATGTTTGAGCTGTTTTTAATGGCCTTCATGTCAATCTCGGCGGCAATCGCCTCATCTTATCTGGCCGTGCCCGGTGCTTGCGAAAAGAAATGGATTATCGTCCCTCCACTAACGGCCTTTGGCATTTTTTGCGTGTGGAGCCTCATTCGCGCCGTATCGGAAGGTATGCACATGCCGGCGCTGCATATGGATCATTGTATGGGCGAGGGGATGTTTATGGCCATTATTCCCATGACGATGATGATTGTTCTGGTGCGAAACGGTGCAACGACTTCTCCCAAAATAACGGCGCTTATGAACGCGCTGGCCGCTGCAGGGCTAGGCTATGTGGGATTGCGCTTTACATGCTCTATGGATACAGTCGGCCACGCCACGGTTTCCCATCTTCTTCCTTACGTGGTTATAGGCATGATCATGGGACTAGGCGCCAGAAAGCTCTTTAAATGGTAGAAATGAAGACGCATTTGCTCTAAATTCAAAGAAGCAAAATTCAAGGATAAGCCATGATTAAAGCCAGAATTTACAAACCTTCCAAAACAGCCATGCAATCAGGTCGAGCCAAAACGAATCTATGGGTTTTGGAATATGAAAATGCAAGCCCCCGCCACCCTGAACCATTAATGGGCTGGACAGCTTGCGAAGACACGCTCGGTCAGGTCCGTCTAAAATTTAATACAATGGAAGATGCGGAAAACTATGCTGAATCCAACGGCTTGTACTACACAGTCCAAGCCGAGACAGCACGAAAACTCAAGCCTCGAAATTACGGAGATAATTTCAAATATATCCCGCCGGAAGAATCTGAAAGTTAGAATATTAGAATGTTAGAACCTTGGAAAGGTTGCTATTTTTCTAAAATTCCAGTATTCCAACATTCCAATATTCAGAAAAACGGTCCCGTAGCTCAACTGGATAGAGCAACTGCCTTCTAAGCAGTAGGTTGCAGGTTCGAGTCCTGCCGGGATCGCCATTACATTAAGTTTTCTTTTTAGCGAAGCGAATTAGAAAACATTATGCCGCGCTCACAGCCTCAAGAGCTTTAGACATAGCGACGCCCGGCATACGCTTTTGCATCTGTTCAATATAATTTTCGCCAAAATACCCCATCAATAGCGAGATAAGCCCGTCATATTTCTGGCCGTCTTGCTTTCTTGTGTCATAAATGATGCGGTCTTCATACGCCGAAATCCATAAAGCTTCCGGGTTTCTTTTGGCGATAATGAGATCACCTTGCGAACGCGCCTGATGCGGCGATCTGTGCGATTTAAAAACAATCAGCCCATCACCCAAAATTTCTTTAAACGTGTCCTGAATCGCCAAAGGCAGAAAGTTGAAATTAAACGCATCATTGCTTAACGGATCAATAATACTGACAATTTCCATCTTTCCCCATTCCGTAGACATCACAAAACGAGAGCGTGCCGTATCGGACAACCCCTTCATCGCGCTATTGTGAATTTTCCAGGCCTCTTCCACAGGAATAGAAAACGCCTTATGTCCCTCAATGTCACGGCCCTGAAATATATATTTAGGTTTTACGCCCATGCGTCGAAGCTCTTCATGCAAAACGCGAAGAGCGCGCTCATCATCATTGACCTTCAGAATAATAGGCGTTTGGTTTTCAACGGATATAAAGCTATGCGCGAGCATCCGCTCAACGGCTTCTCTCGAAATTTCCATCCACTGATAGCCCGTCCCGTTCGCATTTGGAATATAGTTATTATCTGCATCGCGAACCAAAAATTCATCCGGGTGCGTAAAGTGCGAAACAATGTTGATGTGCATATGCGGGAATTCCGCGTGGATAATGCGGAAAGTTTCCGCCATCGCCTCATCAAAACGCTCTGGACGAAAGGCAATCTCTTTCGTTCCAAAACGCAAAAGGCTCACGCCGGCTTGTCCGGCGGCGGCGGCGAATTTATATAAGGTCTGATTGGGCAGGACCATAATATCCCCGCCGGAAAGAAGAATCTCGCGAATGGGGTAGCGTCTCTCTCCCGTTTCAGGATCAACGCCGCCATTCTTCTCCAGCTTCTGATTGTAATCGAGAATATAATCGCGCAGCTCTTCCGGGCGAACACTGATCTTGCCGGTGTCCTTGTTAAATAAATCCAGTCGGTAACAATAACGACAATGAGCAGAGCATGTCGGCGAGGCATAGCCCAAAACAATCTCGTCATATTTATGCAGCAGCTTGCCGTGAAGATCGTTATCCTTCGGCGTAAAATTCATCTGGTTCGAAGGGTCTTTCGCCCCCTCAATACTGAGCACCTCATTAAGGCGAGGCAGGATAAGCGCGGCAATTGGCAGGCTTGGAGGCATTGCAGGGATAAGAACATTGCCCTGATTATCGCAAAGCTCTTCGCCGGTAACCAAAGCCTGATAATGCGGATTGATACCAAACATCATGCGCTTGTCTACGCCTGCGTCTTTCATAGCCTCAAATTCTTCGAAGCCATAGATGTCTTCCATCAACGTACTGACGCGCTTATGTGTGAATCTCCCGCGCATGGGACGTATATATCGCAAGTCCGATTTAGGAACATTCTCGTTCCTTTGAATAACATTATTTTCGCTAGCCATGTTCACCGTTCTCGTTTGCAAAATTATTTCGTAATGCATATCGACAAGAAGTAAGGTTAGTGGAAAAGAGTGTTGGAAGCTATTGTTTTTTAAGGGTTTTTTGTGTGCATCGCAGCAATACTGCCGATATTGTGCAATGGTGCAATGCGAAAAATAACACCGGAATTTTTGTTAAGTTATTGTATAAGAATTTATATTTGGTGACATGAATGTAAAAAAAATGGCCGTATCAAAAAGTGCATAAGTGTGTATAAAAAGTTCACGATAAACGAAAGTGAGAGTGTTAAATAAGAACCGGATATGCACAAAGTACACGAATCGCGACTCAGTTTTTTGCAGCCAGAATGCATGAGCATTTCTAAGAAGGGGGGCAAAGTCTTGACGAAGAAAATCTACAACGCACATAAAAAAGGTCCGGAGACCTTTAAAGATGCTCCGGACAAACGGCGGTAATAGAGGGTGTGTAGCCGCCAGTATACGTATTTTCGAAACGATTGCAAGGAAAAAACACAAAATTTTATCAAAACCAAAACTAACAGCACTTTTAAGTATAAAAAGTAAATAATCAAAAGAGAATTCAGGATTTTATGGGTATAATTACTTGTATTACAGGTGAAAAGAAAAAATATATGAATGATTCTAAAAAAGACGATGTTTCCTCATTAGAAAAAGAAACGAATTTCGAAAATACAAAATCAGAATCCCAAAATGAGTTTTGGGAAAATATGGCTGAAGGCATAGAGCTTGAAGATGAGCCTCCTTTATCAGAGCATACTCATAAAAAGGATCATTATACCGCCAGCGCAAACAGTGAGCCACAACACGCAGGAGCCATACGACATCGTGCGCGAGGGGATAAACGTAAACGCAATCTTCTGATTTATGATGGTGCAACAGGTGAGATTTACAGAATTTGGCTCACCAACCTGTTCCTGAATATCATTACATTCGGAGTGTATAGTTTTTGGGGAAGAACGCGCTTGCGGGTTTATGTAATGGGGTGCCTTAGCCTTGATCGTGATCGTTTTTTCTATTTAGGGCGCGGTATTGAACTTTTCGTGGGATTCTTAAAAGGGCTCCCTATTTTAGCTGTGTTGTTTTCTCCCGTTATTTTAAGCATATGGTTCGAGGATCGCCTTGGATATGCGTTGTCTTTATTCATATTGTCATTCGTCAGCCTTCCTGTTTTGAAACATCTCGTGACATTTGGGGCTTTTCGTTATCGGGTTAGGCGCTTGAGTTGGCGCGGCATTCGCGGTGCCATGTTTGGTTCGCTATTTGCGTATTCTTGGCTTGCTTTCAAACGTTTTTTGGCAAATATCCTGTCTTTTGGACTTTTAATCCCTGAATCCGATTTAAGAAAACATGAATATATCGTCAATTATACGTTTTTCGGGGACATTCCGCTCGTGTTTGACCGCCGCATGGTTCAAAAAAGACCTTTGCATTCAGCGCATAACAAAATTTATCGTGTGATTTTTTTGTATTTTCTATTCAATACCCTGAGTTTTGCTTTCGAGTTTGCGGGGTTTCATAACTCTTCAGCATGGGTATTCTTTTTAACCAGTATTCTTTTTATGCCGTTTATGACTTCAGCCCGTATTTGGTACGCTGCAGCTTTGATGCGGGCGAAAATGCAGGGCATTGTTGCGGGGCCGTTGCGCTTTGAATTTGAAGTCGGCGATAAAGAAATGGCCAAATATGTTTTTGGAAATTTGGTCATTATGATCGTGACGCTTGGTCTGGGTACGCCGATTGTCTTGCACAGAAAAATGAGGTTCTTTGCGAATCATCTTGTGATCTTGGGGCCTTTGGGCGAGACGCTTCTTAGACAGGCGCACGCGGACAAAGCGGAAACAACCAGCGAGGGACTCGCTTCTGTTTTGGATTCTGATATAGGTGTATTCGGATGAGTGTACGCGGGCGCTATTTTGACGGTAGGCAAAGTACAGGCTTTGATGTCGAAATAGATGTTGACGACGCGCATTTGTTTATTCGCTTTTCAGATGGAAAAGAGACGCTTTGGCCTTTAAAGCAAATCTCTGTTTTGCAAGAGCCGTTGCCGCCTCTGGATGGCGTTCTCGTTTGTCGTGCTTGTGATGCACACGCGCGGTTGGTCCTTTCAGACAAACAGGATTGGCGTATTGTTACAAGGTATTTTAAGCCTTATAAAATCATCCCGGACTTTGCGCGGCATGGCAGCTGGTCGTCTGTATTCTTTTTGGGCGCGATAACCGCGTTGGCGATCACTGCGTTTGTGATGTTTTCTCCAATTCTTATAGAATGGGCCGTTTTCTTATTGCCTCAATCTTACATGGAAAAACTGGAGCAAGATGCTGTAAAACAATTTAGCAAATGGCCGGAGTGTAATGCACCAGAGGGTACGCATGCGATGGAAACCCTTATCCGTCCTTTGGTGGAAGTCGCCGAACTTCCTTCATATTCTCTGCGCGTATTAAAGGGCCGTAAAATATCTAACGCTATGGTTTTACCTGGCGGTCATATCATCGTTTTTCAGGGATTGGTTGAGGAAATTGATACGGCGGCAGAATTGAGCGGCGTTTTGGCGCATGAAATTGCACATACGAAGCTTCGGCATATTGAAAAGTCCATTGTCAGGGACACTGGTATTTCATTGCTTTTGCCTCTGATGTTTGGCGGGACAGACATTTCGCAAGGCGCTATTCAGATGGGCGACTTTTTGCAGCGTATGAAATATAGCCGCGAAGATGAATTGGAGGCTGATGCTTTGGGGTATCGATTATTAGTTGATGCCGGTCTTCCACCCGAAGGTATCCAAACCTTTTTTGAAAAACGATCTCACTCTGAGGAAACGGAAAACGGGGTCGAGAAAATTCTTGGTTTTGCAAGAACACACCCTTATTCAAAAAAGCGTGTTAACGCCTTGGAAGCGCTCAACATAAGTGCTGCCAATTTTGCAGGAAAGAGCGCACTAAGCCGTGAGCAATGGGAAGATATAAAAAATATTTGCAAACACCAACTTAATTCAAATTAGATTCTGTAAAATAATACAGAAAATCGTGGCTCAATGGACTACGAAGCCACTGTTGATTGTGGTACAATAACAACATCTTACTGTGGGCATTCGCTGGCAGACTTAACTCTATGGAAAACCCGTTTTGATTGTGTCTTCAATGAAGAGAGCTGTCGGGTTCATTGTCATATGTGCCCTAACTCTTTGTGGCCTTGGTGTTGCATGGAGCGCTTTCATGTGGAAAGACAAAAACAAAAGCGCCCGAGATCTTCTTGCCTATGATAAGCCGGTGGTGTCCATGGGGCCTTTTCAGGAATACAAAGCGGAATCCGTTAGTCAATTCTCCCCCATGCCCGATCTGCAACTATTGTCTCTTAAACCTGGCGCGGGTCTGGGGCAGGGGCTTTATGCACTTTATCTCGCCGATTACGAATCCGAGTCTGAAGCTCTAAAACGCTGGGAACACTACCTTGAAGCCATTCCCACTTTGAATTTGTTCCGCGCTTTTGCGGTTTCAAACCAAGGGAACACAGCAAAATCCAGCATTAGCATGATCGCCATGCCGAATCGCACGGATTTATCCGAAAAAACCATGCAAGACCTCATGAATGACAACTGTTTATCACTGCAAAGGCATAATTATTTCTGCACACAGATTGCCTTTAATCTGAGCATGAACTCTGTTCAAGATCATATAGAGACCGCTGCTCAAGAGCAGTATGTCCTCACAGCAAAAGCGCATGACCTCTATTTCGATCAACTCGAACCTGCTGCGGGTGTATATGATGCATTGGAAAGGTCATCTTCTTACGATCAAGAAAAGACAAAACGCTTTTTATTTGAAGATTTGAAACCTGGTCCGGAAGATGACACAGTCGCGCAGGCTGCAATGAAGGCGGCTTTTGAAATGGTTCGCAATCGTTATGAAGATGCGATCTATCAGGCCAAAATTAATGGCGGAAAAGCCGACTTGTCTACCGACAATGCTGTTGCTCTTACACAAGCCGCAATCAATTCGGCGGCAGATCATGCCTTTGAAAGCTTCATGCGCGAGAGTTTCGGTAAGCGTGATTTTGAGGGGCGCACTTATGATGGCCTGCGGGACTATTTTGTTGCGGCCTTTGGCCATGCCGCCAAAGCTTCCATGAAATCTGTTGGAAAACGCTTTGTCCATGATGTAACGCGAGGCGGAAAATTTAAATCGATCACGATTCGCAGTGAAATCTTAAGCGATCTTGATGAAGAGGTTGCCAAAGCGTTCATAGACACCGGGCTGGCAGCGACAAAAAATTCTGAATACGCATTTTTACGGAACTTGGAGGTCAGCTACAAAATTCGTGAGAGCTCCAAGCCTGAATATAGTCTCTTGACGCTACAGCCGCTCTATAGTTCTGCTGGAAAGCGTCATAATCTTTTTGCGCAGGCGGCCTATTCTCATCAAGGCGGGCGCCACGGTTTTACCGGTGGTTTGGGCTATCGCTATATGCCCGAAAGTGAAGATTATGTTGTTGGTAGCAACTTCTTTCTCGATTATGAACGCCCCTATAACCACCTGCGCGGTGGCTTTGGTCTTGATCTGCAGACCAGCCTGTGGGGCGCGGCAGCAAACTATTACAAAGGCTTGAGCGATTGGAAAAACACCACCGGCTTCTTACAAGAGCGCGCGATGGACGGATTTGATGTTGAGCTTAACGGACGTATGCCATTTCTTCCTGCATTGGAGGTGTTCGGGCGCGGTTACCGCTGGCAGGGTTTAGATGGAGCCGATGATATTGATGGTACCGAAGTGCGCCTGGAGTATAGCCCCGTTCCAGCCTTTACCATCGAGGGCCTTGTGAATGATGAAAGTGGGCGTGATACGCAATACGGCATTGGGTTGCACTATAATTATACCTTTGGTGCGCCTTCGGATTACTTGTATGACTGGCAAGAACAATTCCGCCAAAAGTCACCTTCTGAATATATTTTCAGTAAAGTGCGCCGGGATAATAAAATTCGCGTGCAAGAACGTATAGATCCCGCGGCGGCGGGTGTTGTGCCTGCTGCGCTCTTGGCTTCAACGCCACTTGACGGTGCTTCAGGACTTGCCATCGGCATTGATGTAAGCTTCACCTTTGATCAGGATGTGCAGGCTGGGGTGGGCAATATCGTCTTTACCGATCTCACCGATGCCAGCAACGATTTCGTTATTCCTGTGGGTGACGCACGCGTTTCTATTGTGAATGACACGGTCACCATAGATTTATCCGCCCAACTTCTCGATTATTTCAGCGATTATGAAGTCACATTTGTGGCGGGCGTTTTTGAAGACTTATCCGGTAACGCAACCGTTGCTATGAACTCCGGCGATTTGAACTTCACAACTGTAGTTGATCCAACAGCTGGTTTCCCCGCAGCAACAGTGTCTATGGCACCTGGAGGTACATCAGGAAGCCATGAAAATGCACAGGACCCGGGAACATGGGAGACGATTATCGATATTGGCGGCGCACCCGATGGTGTGATCTTCGAATCTGGCGCCACTGGACAAGGGATTGCGGCAAGTTTTGGCGGGGGGAACCTCGTATTTGCCGCCGGTGATGGGGCCTCAACGGCAACAGGCCCCGACTCCATATTCGGCACATATCCGATCGCCTCGATTGCGCAGGGGTTACACCATTTCGTATTTGTCGCAGACCCGGATGCTCCATCGGAAATCGGCTTGTATATCGACGGTATTCGCGTCATTACACAAAGTATCGCTGGTAACATGCAGGGCGGAGAATGGGCAGGAACGAACGGAGCCGGCTATGGTCTGGTGAACAACTTAATCCGCGCTGGAGTAAACAGCAATGCGATTTCCGGCGCAACCCTAATCAGCAACCTAGACTTCTATACCAACGTGGTGCCCGCCAGCTTCTAAGATAAATTATTGATTTTATTGAGAAGTAATGGCTCCTCGGGCCGGATTCGAACCAGCGACCAAGTGATTAACAGTCACCTGCTCTACCGCTGAGCTACCGAGGAACACGAGAAAATCTTATGCCTATACAAGAAAGATTTGTCAACAACAATGGGGCGATTTTCCCTTGATAAACAAAGAATACTTAGTGCTAATCCTCATTGCTGCGTCCAGCGGGGCATCCAGTGTGTACTGTAAATACCAAAAATTTCAGGCATCTTTTTCATGTCGATCTGAGAAAATAAAACACCGCCTTTGCTGTTGTTCTGATGATAATCACAAAGCCCGCCGGAATTATACTCTGGAGAGAGCTCTTTGATTATAGCAAGTCTGCCTGTGGAATCACGCTTAAGTTTTGCACGGCTTATGTCTTCAAACGCAACTAAATAGCACCCATCATGGGCTCTGTTTTTAACAAGCAGCCCCTTCTTTCCCGAAGGTGTGATCAGAAGATAAGGGTTCCCATTATATTCAATAAGGCTCGTCCCGGTAAGGGCGAAATATCCAAATCCGGAAGCATCATTATAATCTGTAAGAACGCCATTATAGCGCCAGCTTTTTCCATGATCGTTTGATGAAAACAGCACGGTCTTGCGTTTTTCCCAATCGCCAACTCCCGAAGGGGCCGTGTTCGCATCTAGGCTCATATACAAGACACCGTTATAAAAAAAGGCGCCGACCTCATTATAGAACAGGTTGCCGGACAAGGAGGGGTGCAACGAATTGGGCTGAACTCTGCAATTATGTTTTTTCTGCCCAAATAAGCATTCTGGTTTTGACCATGGCCCTTCCGGACTGGGAGCGCTCTTATACTCAATCCAGCCCTCTCTCATCAAGCCGTCGTCTTTTTTAAACGGAGGCAGAACATAATATCTTTGCGAAAACAACTTCCATCGTCTCGCTGGAATATCTCTTGGATCGTAAACAAGACTCGGCGTCTCATAACGCCAAACGCCCTTAAAGCTTTTGCCCTTAACGCGCACATCTTCGGCACTGGATTTGTTTATTGTGGAAACATATGTCCAGGACGCACCATTATCCATGCTTTTGGCAAGATGTGTTGAAACAAATTCTGGTACAGAAACCCGGGAATAAGCCATCCAACCCACACCGTCTGCGCCATATTCTACAGAAAGATCGAATATGCCGTTAAGCGCCTTATCTCCTTGCGGTGAAATTTTTGTAAACGCAAGGGATTCATCCGCATAAAGGACGGATATATTGAGGAAGAAAAGAGCAAAAATAAAAAGAATTGTGTGCTTTATCATGGTTTAACGTCTCCTTCATTAGGGGCGTGGAGGCACGGACCGGAGTCGAACCGGTGTACACGGATTTGCAATCCGCTGCATAGCCACTCTGCCACCGCGCCAACAATAACAAACAGACACAGATAAATGCAAACTGTTATGATGTCTAGTGTAAAACCCCCATGTAAGTCAATTATCAAAGTCTTGCGTGCCGTATTTTATGTGACGAATCAGAGGCATTATTCAAAAACGGCTGGAATGATCACGGCAACTGCGATAAACAGAATCTAATTATAGTGTTTCACAACATCAAGAGCGCATAAATCATGGCGGATTTTCAACAAGTACGAAAAAATATGGTCAATGGGCAAATCAGCACCAACGGTGTGATTACCCCGAAAATCCTTGAGGCTTTTGAAAATACCCCGCGAGAATTGTTTGTTCCCGAAAAATATAAAGATCTGGCCTGTAATGATGAGGATATTCCATTAGGGCGAGGGCGTTTTATTTTAGAGCCGTCTGTGCACGCTAAAATGATTCAGGCGTTGGAGCCCAAAGCCGATGATGTCGTATTGGAGATTGGCGGCGGGACCGGCTATGGTGCAGCGATTCTCTCGCCACTTGTCTCCACGGTCGTTGTTACGGAAAGTGAGTCTGAATGCATCGCCAAAGCCCAAAAGCTTTGGGATTCTTTAGGCTTATGCAATATAGCGGTTTTCGAAGGGCCGCTGGCAAAAGGCAACCCGGAACATGGCCCATACGATTCGATCATTATTAAAGGCGCTGTATCAAGCGTTCCAGAGCAGATACTGAATCAATTAAATGAAGGCGGACAACTGATATGTGTTATAAAGACCGCAGAAAAAACCACCGGGCAAGTAACATTATTTAAAAAACTGGGCGGAGAGGGGCAATATTCATCCTATCCTCTTTTCGATGCGGCAACCCCCTATTTGCAAGGCTTTGAGCCAAAAGAGACCTTCTGTTTTTAATCAATCTCTGCGTAGTAAATAAAACTCAGATGTGGATAGGCTGAGAGAAACTCTGCTCTCCCTCTTTGACAAGCTGTGTAGTATGATAGAAACTGAAATGAAATAACACGCTGATATATATTCAATTTACATGTCCGAACAAGAAACCGAAGAAGAACCGTCCATCGAAGAAATCCTGACATCTATACGCCAGATCATTTCTGATGACGATGAAGAAGCCGCCGCCGAAGAAGTTGTTGCGGATGAACCTGCTCCAGAACCGGAGCCGGAAGAGGAAGTTATTGAATTAACAGACAGGATTGACGATGATTCGGAAGCCGTAGCTGAGCCGGAACCGGAACCGGAAGAGGAGAGCGAGGAATTTGAACCTGAGCCGGAACCAATCGAGGTAGAAATGCAAGACAGCGTCGCTCCGCCTGAGCCTGTCTCACGAGAAGACGACGAAGACACACTATTGACCAGCGCAGCCGAAGATGCCGCCTTTGACGCCTTCTCGGAACTTGCGAAAAAAACAGCTATAGAGCATGGCGGAATCACTGTCGAAGAAATCGTTCGCTCAGAGCTGCGGCCTTTGCTCAAAGACTGGCTGGATAAAAACCTCCCTCCAATTATTGAACGCCTTGTTCAGGAAGAACTCGAACGCGTCGCCAAGCGGGCCCTCGAAGAGTAATCCCTCATCTTTTTGGCCACTTAAAACCTTGCTTTCGCAAGCAAAATCCTTATGATCTGTGCGCTAGACAAGGTCGCCCAAAGGATAAGCCATGCTTGAAAAAACATTTGATCCCAAAGCCATTGAAGAAAATCGTTATAAGCGCTGGAAAAAGTCTGGTGTTTTTAAATGCCGCCCTGAAAGCAATGCGCGGGCCTTCACTATCATGATGCCACCGCCCAATGTAACAGGATCGTTGCATATCGGCCATGCGCTGAATCATACGCTTCAGGATATTTTGATTCGTTACCAGCGCATGAAAGGCCGCGATGCTCTCTGGCAGCCCGGAACTGACCACGCCGGAATCGCCACGCAAATGGTTGTGGAACGCAAACTCGCGGAAGAGGGTGCACCATCACGCCGTGAACTTGGCCGCAAGAAATTCCTCGAAAAGGTTTGGGAATGGAAAGGCAAAAGCGGCGGTACAATTGTCGATCAACTCCATTCTCTGGGCACAACGCCCGATTGGGACCGTGAGCGTTTCACCATGGACGAGGGGCTCTCCAGAGCCGTTATCAAAGCCTTTGTCCAGCTTTATAACGAAGGGCTGATCTATAAAGACAACCGCCTCGTCAACTGGGACCCCAAGCTCGAAACCGCCATTTCCGATCTGGAGGTTGAACAGCGCGAACAAAAAGGCCATATGTGGCACCTAAAATACCCTGTTGAAGGTGAAGAGGAGCAATTCATCACCGTTGCCACAACCCGGCCCGAAACCATGCTGGGCGATTCTGCCGTAGCCGTGCATCCGGATGATGAACGTTATAAAGACATTATCGGCAAATCTGTTATTTTGCCGATTACAGAACGCCTCATTCCTATCATTGCCGATGAATATTCCGACCCTGAAAAGGGCACAGGTGCGGTAAAAATCACCCCGGCGCACGATTTTAATGACTTCGAAGTAGGCAAGCGCCACAATCTGCCGATGATCAATATCTTCGACCGTCATGCTTGCATTGCCCCGCTGGAAAGCATCCCGAGCGAATATCACGGTCTCGACCGCTACGATGCGCGGAAAAAAGTGCTAAAAGAATTTGAAGAACTGGATCTGCTGGTCGAGGTCGAAGATATCAAAAACGCTCTGCCATATGGTGACCGCTCCGGCGTAGTGATCGAACCGTTTTTAACAGAACAATGGTTTTGCGACACGCCAACATTGGCGCAGCCTGCCGCTCAGGCCGTGCGCGATGGCCGTACGCGTTTTATACCCCAGCAATACGAAAACATGTACTTCTCTTGGATGGATAACCAGCTCCCTTGGTGCATTTCCCGCCAGCTCTGGTGGGGCCACCAAATCCCCGCTTGGTATGACGAAGATGGCAAGGTTTATGTCGCTGAAACTGAAGAAGAAGCACGGGAGCAAGCGGGTACAGATGTCAAGCTCACCCGCGACGAAGACGTGCTCGACACATGGTTCTCTTCCGCCCTGTGGCCGTTTTCTACCCTTGGTTGGCCCGATGATGGCGAAGAGGCAAAGCGCATGTTGGAAAAATACTATCCCGGCGATGTCCTCGTCACCGGCTTTGACATCATCACTTTCTGGGTTTCGCGCATGATGATGTTCGCGATGCATTTCATGGACGAGGTGCCTTTTAAGGACGTGTACGTACATGCACTGGTCCGCGATGCTAAAGGCCAGAAAATGTCCAAATCCAGGGGTAATGTCATGGACCCGCTCGAACTCAGCGAGAAATACGGCACCGATGCCCTGCGCTTTACGCTTGCCGCAATGGCCGCGCAAGGCCGCGACATCCGTTTGGCCGATGAACGTCTGCAAGGCTATCGTAATTTCGCCACCAAGCTGTGGAATGCCTCGCGCTACTGCGAAATGAATGGCTGTAAGGCTGCTGCAGGTTTTGAGCCGGCCAAAGTCGAATACACACCAAACCAATGGATCATCACGGCCCTGATAGAATCCAAAAGTGAAATTGAAACCGCTTTAGATGCATACCGCTTTAATGAAGCGGCCAATGCGATCTACCAATTCACCTGGGGTACGTTTTGCGATTGGTATCTGGAATTCACCAAGCCCGTCCTGCAAGGCGGCGGAGACGCTGCTGAAGAAGTAAAACAAACCACCGGCTGGGTTTTGGAGCAAATCCTGATCCTGCTCAACCCCTTCATGCCTTTCATCACCGAAGAATTGCATGAAGAGCTTATCGGCAGCGATCAGCAGATCATCTCTATGAATTGGCCCGAATATGATGAGGGGCTGGGCTCCCCGGCCGCGCGCGAGAAAATGGATTGGCTGATCCGCATGATCTCGGAAATCCGCTCTGTACGTGCCGACATGAACGTGCCTGCAGGCGCAAAAATTCAGCTTTTGGTCAAGGACGCCTGCGCGGACACAAAGGCCGGGCTGGAAGCTTTTGGAGACATTATGAAGCAAATGGCGCGTCTCGAAACTATTGAGCTTGTCAATGATGTTCCTAAAGGCGCCATTCAAACACTGGTTGATCAAACCACACTGATCTTGCCAATCGCCGATATCATCGACCTCGATGCCGAACGCACACGTCTTAAAAAGCGCATCAATAAGCTAGAAGATGACATTAAGAAACTATCGCAAAAGCTTGATAATAAAAAGTTTATTGAAAACGCTCCAGAAGAGCTTGTGACAGAACAAAAAGAACTGGTCGCTGAAAAACAAAGCGCCCACGAAAAACTCACCGCCGCGCTCAAACAGCTCGAAGCAGCTTAATACACCGCGTCATTGCGCCCCCCGCGAATGCGGGGGGAAGAAATCCATCTCTTGAGCAGGCTTTAGGGATAGATTACCGCGTCAGCGCTATGCGCTTTCTTGCAATGATAAGGCAGCACAACATAAAAAAACGCCCACGAAACCGGGGCGTTTTTACATTTTTCAGCGCTGTAAAAAGCGGCTTACTTCTTTTCGTCGGCTTTTTCAGACTTCTGGTCTTCACCCAGACCAAAATTCCCAAAACGTTTTTCAAACTTGGAAAGCTGACCTTTTTCAACCACTTTACCTGTTCCACCTTGCCACGCAGGATGCGTCAACGGATCGACGTCGAGCTTGATCACGTCACCTTCCTTGCCATAAGTGCTGCGGGTTGTGTATTCTGTGCCGTCTGTCATCACAACTTTAATGTCATGGTAGTCGGGGTGAATATCGGCTTTCATAGCATTATCTCCTTAAATTCTGAATGCGCTTTATAGCGGCCTTACAGGGGAAATACAAGAGCTTTTTTAGTTACAAGATGCCAGCTACAGGGTACAAGGAATTTGTCTTGAACCTTGTAACTGGAAACTTGTACCTTTCATGTGGTGGCTTCCGCATAATTTTGAAACCAAAAAACCGTATCTTGAGGCGCGTATGCGCCTGATTTCAGGCATTCGCGCACATTTCGACGCGCAAGGGTTTTTGGAGGTTCAAACCCCCATCCTGCAAACCATGCCCGGCGCAGATGTCCATATACACGCCTATAAGCTCGGAAACGGGCCCAAGGATGCATGCTACTTGCACAACAGCCCGGAATTCGCGATGAAAAAGCTCCTCGTCGCCGGCCTCCCCAAAATCTACCAGATTTGCCCGGTTTTCCGCCGCGAAGAGCGTACAAAGCTCCATAATCCAGAATTTACGATGATCGAATGGTACAGGGCGCAGGCCGATTACACCGATATTATGCAAGATTGCGAAAATCTCCTGCACGCGTTGAATATCAAGGAATTTCGCCATAACGGACAAACCTGTGACCCTTACGCTTCCTGGCAGCGGATAACCGTCTGCGAAGCCTTCAAACAATATGCAAATATTGACTTGCTCCCTCTCCTTGGGGAGAGGGATGGGGTGAGGGGATTTGGTGCAGCAGCAAAAGCGATTGGGGTGCGCACGCTCGAAACCGATAATTGGGACGATATCTTCCATGCTGTCATGGCTGAGAAAATCGAACCCTATCTGGGCCGCAGCGTCCCAACCATCCTCCACGACTACCCCGCATCCATGGCCGCATTGTCACGCAAGAAACCTGAAGACCCCCGCTTTGCGGAGCGTTTCGAGCTGTATGTGTGCGGCGTTGAACTCGCCAACGCCTTTTCCGAACTCACCGATGCCACCGAACAACGCACTCGCTTCACTACCGATATGGCCGAAAAAGAGCGTCTGTACGGCGAAAGCTATCCTTTGGATGAAGATTTCCTCGCCGCCCTCGAACACGGATTGCCCGAAAGCGCCGGAATAGCTCTGGGCATCGACCGCCTCATCATGCTGGCCACAGGTGCTAAAACGATTGAGCAGGTTCTGTGGGTGCAGGGCTAGAAAGGGGATAACTATTGATTGTGGCAGGAAAAATAGTATGTTATGCGACTCTATAAAATTTTTTAGCGTAACTTAAGGAGTATGCCGATGGGACTATTCGAGACACTTGATAAATTTGATAAATTTATAAGAAGAAGCAGTAGATTGGACTGGATTATTAAGCCTATAAACCCTAAGCGTTTTAATGAAACTTTAGGTCACTGGCGGAAGATTTCAAGAAATGGCGATTTTGACGCAGTTAATGGCAGCCATGATAGGTTGATCGAGAATTACGAGCAATTGAGAAATAGTGAGATTAATCTTCCTGAGCTTCTACCGAATGTTCAAATGCTTCTTAATGATGCTGACATAAGAACAAGCTTCCGTAAATATGCTGAATACATGGACACCAAGCTTCTCCATAGCGAACGTCTAGGGTTAATCTTTAATAATACTGTGCGTAGAATTCCTGAAAATCATATATTAGAGTTGGTGAAAACGATGTCCAGAAGCGAGGTCGTAGAGATCGCGGCTGGAATAGATGAGAGCGCTCTAACAGATGTTAAAAAGCTAGTAGGTGGTGCGTTTCATGGGTTAGCAAAACGATGCCCTGTGCAGGCTAAGGAAGAATTTATGTTTGCTGTCGACCCGATGGCGTATTTTAGAGCCTGCATGATTGCGGGTGGTCCAGGTGCGCAATCAGGTACGTATAAGGAAATGCTTAGTGAGTTGGAAACACCCGAGGCGCTAAGGTTTATGAAATATTCTGATACATGGCAATCGATCCCCAAGACGCCAAATTTAAGAGATTGGCTCTATGATAGTGATAAGCGGTTATTGCCGGCCCTTGATTATACGAAATAAAAGAACAAAACCAGCCCCATAAAGGCAGGTTTACATTTCCCGTTGCCGTTCTTAAGCCGCCTGTGTTGCTGCCGCGCTTCCCACAGATGCCGCGTAAATCTTGTCAATCGCATTGCTCAGCGCTGCGTTAAACTCCGCATCGCTTTGCTGCGCGCGCAAATCATTGGACAGCGCGCGTGAGAAACTTGCAATCATGCCGTCATTTTCGGCCAAACGCTTGCAAGACTCATCAAGGCTATACCCGCCCGACAGCGCCACCACCCGCAACACATTCGGATGCGCGATCAATTCAGCAAAGAAATTCGCTTCTTCCGGCAAAGTCAGCTTCAGCATAATTTTCTGATTATCGCTCAGAGCATCCAACTGCTTCAAAATCTCCGCCTTCATAATGCGTTCACATTCGCCCTTGTCGCCAGCCTTGATATTCACCTCCGGCTCAATGATCGGCACCAGCCCGTGATCCAAAATCTGCTTGCCAACCTCAAACTGCTGCGCAATCACTGCCGCAATCCCGCTTTCAGACGCGCTATTAATCACTGAGCGCATCTTGGTCCCGAAAATCCCCATAGCATTCGCGCGTTCCAAAAGCGTATCCAGCTCCGGCATCGGCTTCATCAACTGCACACCGTCCGCCTCATCATCCAGCCCCTTATCCACCTTCAAAAACGGCACAATGTCAAGCTCTTCCCACAAATACTGCGCAGTTGGCGTGCCATCGATGGCGCTATCCATTGTCTTTTCAAACAAAATCGCACCGAGAATCTTCTCACCATTAAACGCCGGGGCCTTGATAATTCGCGTACGCATTTCATGCACCTTGGCGAACATCTCATCGTCATTGCTGTAGGCGCTCTCATCCACACCATAATTTTTCAGCGCCTTGGGCGTCGACCCCCCGCTTTGGTCCAGCGCGGCGATAAAACCGTTGGCATTGGAAATTTTGGCAAGTTGTTCAGCGTTTGACATGAAGAGCACCCCATCGAATTAAAAACAAAAAATTGGCTATACGCTTTGTGTATAGCCAATCTACGCATGAGGGGCAAGGGGATTTAATTAGCGGGCAAGCGTGCCGAAGTTGTTCACTGCACCGAAAGAATCGTAAATAATGCTTCCGCTGCTTCTTCCAAAAGATTTCAAAACGTCAGGCGCATGAGAAAGGGATACGTCAACATCGCTAACGCCACCAGCATGCGCCGCGCCGAAGGCTATCTTTGATGTTTTTAATGCACTTGCCATCTCTACGATCTCAAATCAATAAACATAATACACATCTACCTTATAGCGCATCTTCGCTAAAAAATGCAAGAAAATTTGAGAATTTGTTAATATATACGCCTTGTATGTAATAATTTATAGCATTTAACAGGAGTGTGCGCATAAAAAAGCCGGCCTGGAAATGAACTTCACAGACCGGCTTTGCCACGGAGAACGGTTTAGAACCATAACTATGGTCAGCGATTCGCTCCCTGTCAACAAAATCAAATGTATTTTTTAGGGATATTTAAAAAGTGATATTTAATAACCCACTTTATGCATTTTTAGTGCCGTATCGAGCATCCGGCAGGAAAAACCCCACTCATTATCATACCAGCTCATCACCCGGACAAAATCGCCATCGACGATTTTTGTTCCGTCCAGACTAAAGATAGAAGAATGCGGATCATGGTTAAAATCGATCGACACACATGGATCGTCATAAACATCCAAAACGCCTTTCATTTTCCCGCGCGCGTACTTGGTCATCGCCGCGTTAACCTCTTCAACGCTGGTCGCCCTGGATGGCAGGAACGTCAAATCAACCAGAGAAACATTGGCGGTTGGCACACGCAGCGCCACGCCATCCAGCTTCCCGGCCAACTCAGGCAAAACCTTACCCACGGCTTTGGCTGCCCCGGTAGAGGAGGGGATAATGCTCATTGCCGCCGCCCGCGCCCGCAACGGGTCCTTATGCGAGCCATCGACAAGGTTCTGATCCCCCGTATAGGCATGAATCGTCGTCATAAAGCCTTTCTCGATGCCGATTTCTTTATGCAAGGCATAAGCCACCGGGGCCAGACAGTTTGTCGTGCATGAGGCATTCGAAACAATCTTGTGCTCTTTTTGGATGAGATTGTGGTTCACGCCATAAACGACTGTGATGTCTTCATCCTCACCCGGCGCAGAAATCAGAACCTTCATCGCCCCTTGATCCATGTGCATCTGCGCACCTTCGCGGTCTTTAAACTTGCCGGTGCATTCCAGAAGGATATCAACGCCTTCATCGCCCCACTTTAGCTCCTTCGGGTCGCGGCTGCGGAACCGGTGAATAACCTTGCCGTCAATCATAATGTGATCGTTCACAAGATCGCGCTCGACGTCAAAAGGCGCCCGCCCGTGAATGGAATCGTATTTCAGCAACGGAAAGAAATTCCCGCCCGGATCGTTAATCGCCACAATCTCGACATCGTCCCCCGCATAGCCTTCAAACACCGCCCGCGCAACCAAACGGCCAATCCGCCCAAACCCATTAATCCCAATGCGTAATGTCATTTTGATCCTTTCTTTTATTTTACGCGGAGTTTCGAAGATACGGAGTTGACTTATAAAACCGCGCCGAAGGCGCAATAAATACAAATCACATCAAGACTAAAATTTATAAATGCCTGAGGCGCTTTAAAATTTTCTCCGAAACTCCGTTCCTCCGCGTTAATTCTTCAATTTGCTATTCGCCGCCTCGACAATCGCCTGCGTCGTAATGCCAAAATGTTCATACAATTCCTCCGCCGGGGCTGAGGCGCCAAAACTGTCCATGCCGATAAAGTGGGAATGCGGCCCGATAATCCGATCCCACCCCTGACGAATCCCGGCCTCGACTGCGATCTTGACGCTGTTATTGCACACCAGCTTCACAAAATCGGCACTGTCTTTCTGCGCATTCTCATAGAACAAATCCATACACGGCACGGACACGACCCGTACGCGCGCATCAATTTTCTCCGCCGCTTCTACGGCCAGCATGACTTCGGAACCAGAAGCAAAAATCGTCACTTCCGGCTCGCCCTCGCAATCGCGCAATATATACGCCCCGCGCGCCACCATATTTTCCGTGCGATCCTCACACAGCGTCGGCAAACCCTGACGCGTCAGGGCCAGTACAGACGGTGCATCCTTTTTATTGATGGCCCATTCCCAGCTCTCCGACGTTTCAATCCCGTCACACGGACGGAACACATACACATTGGGAATAGCGCGTAAGGAAGCAACATGCTCAACCGGCTGGTGCGTCGGCCCATCCTCACCCAGCCCGATCGAATCATGCGTCATCACATGGATAACGCGCTGCTTCATCAACGCGCCCAAACGAATCGCAGGTCGCGAGTAATCCGCAAATTGCAGGAACGTCCCGGCATACGGGACAATCCCGCCATGCAGCGCCAGCCCGTTCATACACGCGGCCATGCCAAATTCCCGCACGCCGTAATTGATATAGTTGCCGGAATAATCCTCTTTATTGATGACCTTGGATGCCGCCACCTTGGTATTGTTCGACCCGGTCAAATCCGCCGACCCGCCGACCAACGCATTGATCTCAGGAATCAACGCCTCCAACACCATGCCGGAAGTCTGCCGCGTTGCCTTCTTCGGCTTCTCCGCAGCAAAATCACTCTTCAACTTTGCAATCAACGGCGCCAGAGCAGGGGCCATATCCATTGCCATCTCCCCCATAAACGCATCTTTTTGCGCATGGCTGTTCAACCGGTTCTTCCAGTCATGACACAGCGCCTTGCTCTTCGCTCCCACAGCCCGCCAGTTGGCCAATATCTCATCTGGAATCACAAACGGCGCGTGCGGCCAGTCCAACTTTTCCCGCGTGCCCTTAATCTCATCATCACCCAGCGGAGAACCGTGCGCTTTATTGCTGTCCTGCTTGGTCGGCGCACCAAATCCGATATGCGTTACACAGCGAATGAGCGATGGGGTATCTGTCGTTTTGGCTTTGGCAATAGCGCCCTCAATCGAAGCATGATCATGTCCGCAAACATGCTGCACATCCCAGCCATAAGCTTCAAAACGCTTTGTCGTATCATCAATGAAGGTCAGGTCGGTCTTACCGTCGATGCAAATGCCGTTATCGTCATAAAGCACAATCATCTTGCTCAGCTTCAAATGCCCGGCCAGCGAGCAGGCTTCATGGGATACCCCTTCCATCAAATCGCCATCGCCGCACATCACGTAAGTGTAATGATCAACAAGCGCATCACCGTAACGCCCGTTCAAAATTCGCTCAGCCAACGCCATTCCGACGGCTGTAGCCAAGCCTTGACCCAGCGGCCCGGTAGTGGTCTCGATACCGGCCTCAACCTCAACCTCCGGATGCCCGGCAGTAATCGCGCCCATCTGACGGAAATTCTTGAGCTGCTCCAGCGTCATCTTCTCATACCCCGTCAGGTAATTGAGAGAATAAAGCAACATCGAAGCATGCCCGCCGGACAGAACGAAACGGTCACGGTCGGCCCATTCAGGATTTTTCGGATCGAACTTCAAAAACTTCGAATACAGCACGGTCGCCACATCGGCCAGCCCCATCGGCGCGCCCGGGTGCCCTGAATTGGCCTTTTGCACCGCGTCCATCGACAGGGCGCGAATGGCATTGGCCATAGATTTCATTTGTGTTTCGGAAAGGGTGGGTGTGGTCATCAACGAAAGTCCATCTGTATAAGCAATATCGTGTGCCACACCATGCCGCCAAGCGCCGCCCGCGTCAAGACGCTATCTCGACAACAGCACCGTCATCCCCGCGGCGCGCCGTAGGCGTTTGCACGGCGGGTATCCATAATGTGCACAGCTTTAGCTGCGCACTTTTTCCAGACCCTATAGTCTGTCTCCGTGAAGGCGGGGATTTAAGCGATGCTGCGCATCACCTCCGGGATGATGCTCTGATTTTCCTGTGGTTTAAGTGGGAAAAAACGTCTTCCCTCCCTTGACGGAGATTCCAAGCGCCTGTTAGCGTAAGGCCATTCACATATAAACAAGAGGAAAGTGCGCCGTGTCTCAGATACTCGAAGCTCTGGTAAAGCTGGAACAATCTATTGGTGGTTTGGAAGGCTCAGTCAGTCATATTGAAGCCTCACTGTCCGGACAACAACGCGATATGTTTAGCGTGTCACAACCCGCCCCTGCAAACGGCAACGGCGTTGATACGCAGGCCGTTGTCAAAAAGCTGGATAATATTATCCAGCAAGCTGAAACTGTCCTTAAAGAAAGTCACGGCTAATGGCTGAAGTGAACATCATAATCAATGGCCGGTCTTTCGGCATTTCCTGCGAAGATGGACAGGAGCAACGCGTTCTCGATTTAAGCCATTACGTCGATTCGCGCCTGAAAGACATCGCCAAGGCCGGAGCGGCAAGCAGCGAAGCCCACCTCATGGTTCTGACAACGCTTTTACTGGCCGATGAGGTTTTTGATTTGCGCAACGATGTTGGTTCAATGAATGAAAATCTGCAAAGCGCACAGGCTAACCAGAACGAAGAAGCCGCTGTTGCCGGCGCTATTGAAGATCTGGCCAGCCGCATCGACCGCATCGCCAG
Source organism: Rhodospirillales bacterium (assembly GCA_020638335.1). Classification (GTDB taxonomy): domain Bacteria; phylum Pseudomonadota; class Alphaproteobacteria; order Micavibrionales; family Micavibrionaceae; genus TMED27. The sequence goes on along the minus strand of JACKIT010000001.1, from coordinate 226,904 downwards.
CCGTATCCAAAACGCCTGATGTTTTCTCGTCATTGCGAGCGTAGCGAAGCAATCCACTCTAATTCTCGATTGCCGCGTCGGCCCTGCGGTCCTCCTCGCAATGACACGACGAAGTAAGAATTCCCTTGAAATTCCCATCCCAAATCCCCCATAGTCCCCACGGGTTTGCTGCGGGGTGCGTGATACTTATATTTATCCCGGAGGCCGATGCTTTTCGCATAAGGGAGCTGTCCCTGATCTTATCCACTCTCTATAGCATTGGGGATTTGATTATTACGGCGCCCACCTGGTTACCAGGGCCCCATGCGGATATTGCACTGTACACGGCCCTTGCGGCGCCCACTTTCAAGATGACGTGATAAAGCGATTATGAGATGATGAGAACGTTATGAGCAAACTCCCTTCATCCCCCGATCCCCTCATCCCTTCATCACTTGCCCAAAAAACCGTCCTCAGAGACCAGGCCCGCCGGCACCGTACGCTTACCGACATCCGCGATGAGGATATAGAAGCGGCCACGCCGCTGTTCTTTGACGCAATAAAGCCGCAAGCAGGGCAGGTCATCGCCGCCTATTGGCCCAAGGGACGCGAATTTGACCCGACCGGAATTTTAGAGCGCGCCCTCAATGAGAACCTGACCTGCGCGCTGCCAAAGGTTGAGGTAGATACCAAAATATTGCGCTTCATACAGTGGGACCATAAAACAAAACTGGTCAAAGGCGCGTTCGGAATATTGGAGCCGGAGGAGGGGGAGGAGCTGCAGCCCGATATTTTCCTTGTCCCCATGCTGGCTTTTGACCGCAAGGGCCACAGGCTGGGGCAGGGCGGCGGCTACTACGACGCAACATTGGCTCAGGCCCGCACGCAAAAAGACATAACAGCTATCGGCATAGCCTACGCATCGCAAGCCGTACTCTTTAACCTGCCGGTCGAGGATCACGACCAGCAAATGGATTGGATTTTAACACCGCAAGGCATCACAAAAACCTAGGGTCAGGACCTATAAATTTTGTTTATTCTGCGCGAGACAAATTTTTGATGGATGGAAGGAAAAATCGCGCAGGGCATAGCCGAAGCTACGTTCAAGCGATTTTTCCAATCAGCCGCAAAAATTTGCCGCGCCCTTTGGGTTCACCATAAACACCCCATCTGCTGCGTCAAGCAAGAACCTCCTATGCTACGGCATGGCAGAACCTTGCTTTCCTTGCATCTGAAGTGTTTATGGTGAACAGAATTAATCACAATTTATAGGTCCTGACCCTAAATCGTCATTGCGAGGAGAAGCGGAACTTCGACGCGGCAATCCACATATATTATGCTTGTGACTTTGGATGACTTCGCTATGCTCGCGGTGGACAAATAAAGAGAAAAAATATGCGCATTGTTTTTATTGGTGACATTATGGGTCGCTCTGGCCGTGAAGCTCTTGAAAAGCATCTGCCGCAGCTGCGCGAGGAACTAAAACCGGACATCATCATCGTCAACGGTGAAAATGCCACCAATGGCCGCGGAATCAATATCAAAGCCTGCAAACAATTCTACGACTGGGGAGTCGATTGCATCACCACCGGCAACCATATCTGGGATCAGCGCGAAATCATCCCTCATATCGCCAAGGATAAAAAACTCCTGCGCCCGTTCAACTTTCCGCCCGGCACACCCGGCAGCGGTGTTTATAAACACCGTCTGAATGACGGCCGCACCATCACCGTCGTTAATGCTATGGCGCGCCTGTTCATGGACGCTATCGACGATCCGTTCCAGGCTATCAATACGCTGCTGTCCGAAGAAAAACTCGGACACACAACCGATGCAATCTTCGTTGATTTTCATGGTGAGACAACATCAGAAAAACTTTCTTTTGCCCACTACATTGATGGCAAAGTTACCGCCGTCATCGGCACACACACTCATATCCCCACCGCCGACGCACATATCTTGGAAAATGGCACAGCTTACCAAAGCGATGCTGGCATGACAGGCGATTATAACTCGGTCATCGGTGTCGAAAAAGAAATGGCGATGCAGCGTTTTGTCAAAAAAATGCCCGGCGAACATTTTCGCCCCGCCAGCGGCGAAGCCACGCTCTGCGGCTGCTTAATCGTTTCCAATGACAAGACCGGCAAGGCCGTCTCAATCGACCCCATCCGTCTGGGCGGGATTCTTCCTGGCGTTATGCCGACGGCCTAAGGGCCCGTCAAGAAATAACCTTTGTCTTTTCGCGTCCCTTTGCCCGCCCGGTTCGTTGCAAAAAGCGTTACATACTGCCGGTATGCTCCGTTTTTACGCCTGCCGGGCGAACAAACGGTCTGCAAAATAGTAAAGGTTATTTCTTGACGGGCCCTAAAACTTTATCATCCGGGCGTTTGTCAAAATAGCGCATGCACGCATCACTCAGGGCATTGAGCAAATCCTGTCCCTGCTTACCGCCGTCGCCGGAAATCTTTCCCTGAAGAATGGCAATAATCGTTGTGTGAAAGGCAAGCACGATTTCCAGCACTTCAATATCAGGCTGCTCAATAACCTCAAGAAATTGAATAAGCTTATCGGCAATCATCGTAACAAGGCTGTAATGAAACATACCGCCATTGGCCTTAAGCTGCATCGTAGGATAGAGCATGTTAGCGATAACCTGCTCTTTATCCATTGATGGAGAATATCCTTTGGCCATTTCAACGCCTTGCATCAGCGCTGCCAAATACATCATCGCTAAAGGCTCAAAATCATGTGTATTTTCTTCCAGAAGCTTCTGAGCTTTATCAAGAATCTCATCACTCAATCCGCCATGGCCGACTTTTTGTTTCAAAGTATTGGCCGGCTTAATGAATTCCGCTTTTCGTCGTTGGGGTTGATTATAGTAGTGCGTCATGCTTCGCCCATTTTATTTCGTACATTTATCATAACCGGCTCGGTGCGCCGCTCCCGTCCGCCATATCCTTTGTCATTTTTGCGTCGGCGATCAGGACCAAAAAAATCTTCCGAGCGCACAAACTGACGCGGCTTTTCAATAATCTGCGCAATCCGGCGATAGAGATCCCGGGCATTAAAGGGCTTCACCAAAAATTCCGTAACGCCCACATCACGAGCCTGCATCACCCGCCGCTTTTCACTAAACCCTGTCATCAAAATCACGGGGACATACTGATTGGGACTGAGCGGATCATTGCGTAGCCGCCGCGTCAAAGAGATGCCATCAACCGGCTTCATCATCCAGTCCGTAATTACCAGATCGAATGTCTCTTTGCGATAAAGGGTAAAACCTTCCTCACCATCACGTGCACTCGATATTTTTTTGATTCCAAAAGCTGTTAACAAGGATTTGATAAGCTCAACCATCGGCAGGTTGTCTTCAACAATCAGCACGGAAACATCTGAAAAATCATAGGCCATTCATCTGGTCCACTCGCTTTTATCCCTCTTGGCATTTTAGCACAAGTAATTGTAAATTCTGGAACTTTTATTCAAAAAATATGCAAACATCAAATGAAAAGCCTCTTGAAAGGCTTGAAAACCATTTTATACTCACCCCATCTAATAAACCGGAAAAAAGTGGGTAAATCAATGGCTGGACATTCAAAATGGGCAAATATTAAGCACAGAAAAGGCCGCGCCGATGCTGTGCGTGCCAAGCTCTTCTCTAAACTGGGGCGTGAAATCTATGTTGCAGCCAAGCTTGGCGGTGGCGATCCGGATATGAATCCGCGCCTGCGTCTGGCCATCGCCACGGCCCGCGGCCAATCTATGCCCAAAGACGGCATCGAAAAAAACATTCAAAAAGGCATCGGCGGCGGCGAGGGCGAGGAGTATGAGGAAATCCGGTATGAAGGCTATGGACCTGGCGGCGTCGCCGTGATCGTTGAATGTTTAAGCGATAATCGCAACCGCACAGCCGCCGAAGTGCGCTCGATTTTTGCCAAAGGCAACGGCAACCTCGGCGAAACCGGTTCGGTGAATTTCATGTTCGACCGCTGTGGCGAAATCGCCTATCCGGCCGATAAAACTGGCGCTGACGACATGTTCGAAGCCGCGCTCGACGCCGGGGCCTCGGATGTCGAAAGCGATGATGAGCAGCATCAGATTCTCTGCGAAGCCGATGATTTCGCCGCTGTGCGTGATGCGTTGGAGGCCAAATACGGCGAACCTGAACGTCAGGGCCTCATCTGGAAACCCAATGTCACCAGCGAAGTTGACGAAGACGGCGCCCGCGCCATCCTCCGGCTCGTCGATGCCCTCGAAGACAGCGACGACGTCCAGCACGTCACCACCAACTTCGAAGCCCCTGACGACGTAATGGAAAAAATCATGGCGGAGGAATAGAACTTCGCGTCTTCGTCATTGCGAGCGACCATCGGAACCGAAGCAATCCATAAATTGCATCCCAAACTTGATTTGGGATCTCCTTCGGGTAGATCCTGACTTTCGTCAGGATGCGGTTTATGGTTCTCAGGGGGGGCAATTATGAATTGCCGCGCTCCACCTTGCCATAAACCTTTCAGTCCCTCGCAATGACAAAATTGAGGGGGGTGTTAAATTCGTTCTTGATTTGTTCTAAATTTGTGATACACTTCCTTTATTACTTCCCCCCCGCACTCTTCCCGGCATCCCCGCGAAGGCGGGGATCTTGACCACTCAAACAACCCTCTGCATTTGCAGAGAAGGTAAAAAACATGCTCATACTCGGCATCGATCCCGGATTGCAAAAAACAGGCTGGGGCTTGATTGAAAGCCTCGGCTCGGCGCTGCAATTCAAAGCCAGCGGCCTCATTAAAACCGACGCGGCCCAATCCCTGCCGGGCAGACTTTCCTTCCTACATTGCGAATTATGCAAAATTATAGAGGCGTGGAGCCCTCAAAGCGCCGCCATCGAGGAAACCTTCGTCAACAAAAACCCGGCCAGCGCCCTAAAACTCGGTCAGGCTCGTGGCGTACTTCTGGCCGTGCCCGCGCTTTACGGCATCGACACGGCTGAATATTCCGCCAACAAAGTCAAAAAATCCATTGTTGGCACCGGCCACGCTGCCAAGAATCAAATGGGGATGATGGTCAAAACCTTGCTCCCCGCCTGTGGGCAAGTCAGTGAGGATGAAGCCGACGCGCTTGCCGTTGCCATCACCCACGCGCATTATGGAAGGAGGGCCCCCCACCCCTTAAAAAAAGTCGAACAAAAAGAAGGGTCTTAAGATAAAGAAGTAAAATCAATATGATAGGAAAGCTCTCCGGCATCATTGATTCTTTTGCTACCGGCCATCTGATTTTGGATGTGCAGGGTGTTGGCTATCTTGTACACGCCAGCCAGCGCACGCTTGGCCGGATCGGCCAGAAAGGCGAGCCGGCCAGTCTGCTCATCGAAACCGCCGTGCGCGAAGACGCCATAACGCTTTACGGCTTTGCCGACGCGGCGGAACAAAGCTGGTTCAAACTCCTCACCTCCGTCCAGGGCGTTGGGGCGAAAGCGGGTCTGGCCATTCTCTCGGCTTTGACACCGGAAAAAATATCCCTCGCCATCGCTGCGCAGGACAAAGCCATGCTTACCCAAGCCGATGGCGTCGGCCCCAAACTCGCCACCCGCATCCTGACCGAACTCAAAGACAAGGCGGTAAATATGTCTGACACCCTCTCCCTTAATCCCTCTCCCTCGAGGGAGAGGGAAAGCGCGTTAGCGCAGGGAGAGGGTGGAATAAATCAGGACGCCGTCTCCGCCCTCATCAATCTCGGTTACGCCCGCGCCGATGCTTACTCCGCCGTCATCCGCGCAAAAGACTCATTAGGTTCCGGGGCCAACGACAACCTGCAAGACCTCATCCGCCTCGCTTTGAAGGAGCTGAGTGCATGACGTTTGAGGAGTATGGCCAAAATCTGGAGGCGCATAATAATTTTGTAATTATGGGGTTGATTGAAACCTATTTATTACCTGCCGTAATCTTGATTCTTGCAAGTAATTTGGTGTTCTACATTTACAAAAGGATCAAAAAAGAAAAATTTTCAAATTGGAGCCGTTCGTGGGCAATTTTGTTAACCCTTATTTCCTTGGCTATGCTGTCCTTGTATGTCTACTTGAAGACGGAACACAAAAATTTTTTAGATAGCAGGCCTCAAGGTAAATTAGAAAAGGTTCAGGTCGATGAGTGAGACAGCCAAGAACCCTAATTTAGAATGTGCGCCGCAAGATTTCGAAAAAGGCGAGGAGGGGGCGTTGCGCCCGCTTTCCCTTAATGAATTCATCGGCCAGCCCGCCCTGCGCGAAAATTTGCGCGTCTTTGTCGAAGCCTCCAAAGCCCGCGGCGATGCAATGGACCATGTCCTGCTGTTTGGTCCGCCGGGGCTGGGCAAAACCACGCTCGCGCAGATTGTCTCCAAAGAACTCGGCGTCGGCTTTCGCGCCACCTCCGGCCCCGTAATCGCTAAATCCGGCGATCTCGCCGCCATTCTCACCAACCTTGAGCCAAACGACGTCCTGTTCATCGATGAAATCCACCGCCTTAACCCGGCCGTGGAGGAAATTCTCTACCCGGCCATGGAAGACGGCAAGCTCGATCTTATTATCGGCGAGGGCCCCGCCGCGCGCAGCGTCCAGATCGACCTCGTGCCCTTTACTCTCGTCGGCGCCACCACGCGTTCCGGCCTGCTCACCAACCCGTTGCGTGACCGTTTCGGCATCCCGCTGCGCCTTGAATTCTACTCCCCTGAAGAACTCTCCCTTATCGTTGCGCGTACGGCGCGCCTGCTGAATATGCCCCTGGCCGAAGACGGCGCGCTCGAAATCGCTCGCCGCTCCCGCGGCACGCCGCGTATCGCCGGACGTCTGACCCGCCGCGTCCGCGACTTTGCCCACGCTCAATCCGGGCAAATCAACCAGGCTCAAGTTGATCATGCGCTCCAACGTCTCGATGTCGATGCAGCAGGTCTTGATTCTATGGATCGCAAATATCTCTCCTGTATCGCTCAAAACTACGGTGGTGGCCCCGTCGGTGTGGAAACGCTCGCCGCCGCCTTGTCCGAACAGCGCGACATGATAGAAGATGTCATCGAACCCTATCTCCTCCAGCAGGGCCTGCTCCAAAGAACCCCACGCGGAAGAGTTATTTCTTCAAAAGGATACAACTACTTAGGATTAAAACCTAAGACAAATTCTCAAGAAAATTTATTCGACGAGGATTAAATGGAGCACACAACCGACATCCGCATTTACTACGAAGACACCGATGCGGGCGGGGTAGTGTACCACGCCAACTACATTGCCTATGGTGAGCGCGTCCGCGCTGAATTTCTACGCCATATCGGTCACCAATCCAGCACCCTTGCGAAGGATTGCGGTGTTACATTCGTAGTAAAGCATATCGACATTGAATATCATAAACCGGCTTTTTTAGATGACCTGCTCACCGTTCACACAACCATCACCAGCATGAAAAATTCCAGCTTCACCATGCACCATCAGATCAAAAAAAACGGGGAGATCATCACGGATCTGCACGTCGTGCTTGTCTGCGTTGATGCAAATAAGCTAAAACCAGTGCGTATACCTGAAATACTACGTGCTGAATTTGAAAAGCTGATCTAAGAGGAAAAAAGACCATGCCCGAAGCTGTTCCCGCTGCCGCCGTTGAAACTGTAGAAAATCTCGGAGGATATGACGCCGACCTGAGTATGATAGGGCTGTTCCTTGAGGCCGATCTCATCGTCAAAGCCGTGATGATGATCCTCATGATGGCATCGCTCTGGAGCTGGACCATCATTTTTTCCAAACGCTCTAATCTTAAGCGCGTCAACCGCAAAGCCAATATTTTCGAAGATTCCTTCTGGTCGGGCGAACCTCTCGATAAAATTTATCAGCGCGTTAAAAATTCCAAGCCTGACCCTATTCTTGCCACTTTTTCCGCCGGTATGGAGGAATGGCAAGCCGGCGTTGCCGGCGGCATCCCTGCGAAGGAAAGTCTGCATACCTCACTGCGCCAGCGCGTTGAACGCGCAATGAATGTCGCTATAGGCCGTGAGATTAACGCACTTGAACGTGGCATGACTTTTCTGGCTTCAGTCGGTTCAACCGCGCCCTTTATCGGCCTGTTCGGCACGGTCTGGGGGATTATGAATTCTTTCTCATCTATCGCTGCGACCAACAATACCTCGCTTGCAGTCGTCGCGCCAGGTATCGCCGAAGCCCTGTTCGCCACAGCCCTCGGGCTGGTCGCCGCCATCCCGGCTGTCGTTGCCTATAACGTATTTTCCAGCGGTATTAACAGTTACGCCGATCGCCTCGAAGCTTTCACCGATGAATTTATGGCGATTCTGTCTCGCCACCTCGATTCGCAAGACGGTGAAGCCTCCGGTAGAAGGGCCGCAGAATAATGGGCGCGTCTCTCACAACAAAAACCCGCAGCAGAGGCCGCAGAACCGGCGGCACCTATCGCCCGATGGCCGAAATCAATGTCACGCCTTTTGTCGATGTCATGCTCGTGCTGCTCATCGTTTTCATGGTCGCCGCGCCCTTGCTCACCTCCGGCGTCGCGGTTGACCTGCCGCAATCTGAAGCGAAATCAATCCCCGACGAGGACAACAAGCCCATCGAAATCACCCTGGCCAAAGACGGCAAACTCTATATAGGTGACAGCGAAATGGATGAGAAAAAGCTGAAATTCCAGCTCGAAGCCATGACGGAAGGCCAGGCTGACCGGCGTATTTACATCCGCGCCGATCAGGGACTCGAATATGGCCGCGTCATGAAAATCATCGGCTCCATTAACGCTGCCGGCTTTTCCAAAGTCGCTCTCATTTCCGAGAATACCGGGAGATGAAAATGTTAACCACAGTGAACACAGGAAAAGCACAGGAGCTTCAGTTTTTAAACCGCAAATGGACACGAATGAACGCAAATATTTTTATAAAAAAACATATCCATAACTATTCGCGTCAATCCGTGTTTATTCGCGGTTTAAAATATATGGTTTGAAATTATGAACGCCGCGCGTCCAGATAACCCGCAAAGCGCAACCCAAGGCTCTATGAAAGGCGCTTTAATCAAATCCTCGATTTTTCATGGGTTGGTGATCACCATCGCGCTCGTCGGCATCCCGTTTTTCAAAACCGAGCCGCTGATCATCGCCCCGGTCAGCGTCGAACTGGTCGATATTTCCGAGCTTTCCCAGACGGATCAAAAACCGCCGCCAAAGCCTAAACCAATTCCAACGCCCGAAGAGCCGAAAAAAATCGAACCGCCCAAACCGCCAGAAGAAGAGCTAAAGAAGCCGGAAGCCCCAAAACCGGAAGCCCTGAAAGAAGAGGCTGTGCCGCTGCCCAAGCCCGAAGAGCCGAAGAAGGAACCGGAAAAACCGAAACCCAAGCCGAAAGAAAAACCCAAACCAAAGCCTAAAAAAGAAGAGCCAAAACAGGATGATTTGTTTAACTCTCTGCTTAAGGACCTCACACCCACAGAGGAAGAGGACCAAAGCAAACAAACCTCGAAAAACCCTGATCTGGAAGATGGTCAAACCGCGCCGCTGGCAAATCAGATCAGCATGAGCGAGCTTGATGCACTGCGCCGTCAGATTGAGCCGTGCTGGAATGTGCCATCAGGCGCAAAATATGCAGAAAATCTGGTGGTTACACTGCGTTTGAGCATGAATCGCGATATGACAGTGCGCGATGTTCGGGTAATTAATGGAGGACTCAACCACGATCCCGCCTTCCGCGCGGCAGCGGATTCGGCTGTACGCGCTGTGCGCAACCCGCGCTGCTCGCCTTTCCAGTTGCCACCCGAAAAATATGAGCAATGGAAGACGATTACTATTAATTTCGACCCCAGCGATATGCTATAACGTGTGAATTCGAAAGGATGTGTTCCATGAAAAAGATTCTCTTCGCCCTCCTGCTATTATTGCTTCCACAAACCGCAAACGCTGAAATTACGCTGGACCTCAAACGCGGCGTTGTCGAGCCCATGCCCATCGCCATCTCGACATTCCATGCCACCAGCCCGCAACATCGCGACTTTGCCACCCAGATTCCCGGCGTTATATCCGCCAACCTTGAAAGCTCCGGCCTGTTTAAGCCCCTTAATCCGCGCGCTTTCGTGCAGGATGTGAATTCTATGCAAATCGCCGGGCCGCGCTTTGGCGAATGGCGAGCCATCGGAACGCAGGCCCTTGTTTCCGGCAGCGTCACCACGACCGCAGATGGCCGCGCGCGCGTTGAATTTCGCCTCTGGGACGTGTTCAGTGAAAAACAATTGATCGGCATGGCCTATATGACTACGCCGGAGAACTGGCGGCGCATCGCCCATATTATCTCGGATGAAATCTATAAGCGCCTGACCGGTGAGGACGGCTATTTTGACACCCGCATTGTCTATGTCGCCGAAAGCGGCCCGCCGCAGGCCCGCGTCAAACGCCTCGCCATCATGGATCAGGACGGCGCTAACCATAAATATCTCACCGATGGCCGCGATCTGGTGCTCACGCCGCGTTTTTCACCATCACGCCAGCAGATCACCTATATGTCCTATGGCCGCCGGGGTCCGCGTGTGTATCTCTATGATATCAATACTGGCCGTCATGAAGAGCTGGGCAATTTCCCCAACATGACCTTCGCCCCGCGTTTTTCACCCGATGGCAACAAAGTGATTATGTCGATGGCCACAAACGGTAACACCGATATCTATGAAATGAGCCTGCGCACCCGCCAGCCTCAGCGTATCACCACCAATTCATCCATCGATACCGCGCCAAGCTACTCTCCGGACGGCAAGCAGATTGCCTTTGAATCCGACCGTGGCGGCACACAGCAGCTCTATACAATGAATGCCGACGGCTCAAATGTGCAGCGCATCACCTTCGGACAGGGGCGCTACGCCAACCCGGTCTGGTCGCCGCGCGGCGATCTCATCGCCTTCACCCGCATGTATAAAGGCAAATTCTATATCGGCGTCATCCGCCCCGATGGCAAAGGCGAACGCTTGATCACCAATGCCTATCACGTTGAAGGTCCAAGCTGGTCGCCCAATGGCCGTGTCCTGACATATTTTAAAGAACGGCCCGTTGGCCCCGGCGGTACGCAGCGTCAGGCCAAAATCTATACGGTGGACATAACCGGCTATAACGAACGTTGGCTGCGCACCCCGCAAGACGGCTCCGACCCGGCCTGGAGCCCGATCAACCCTTAAACTCGTCATTGCGAGCGTAGCGAAGCAATGACAAGTTAGAAAACATCGCAATAACCTGCTTATAGGTATCACGCTTAAAAGGGACAATCAGATCAAGCGTGTCGTTTAAGGCCACCCACTGCCATGCACTAAATTCCGGGCGCTCATCCGCATCCAGTCGTATATCGCTGTCCATGCCGGTAAAACGCATGGCAACCCAATGTTGCTCCTGGCCGCGATAACGCCCGCCCCAGAGCTTGTCCAGCAAATGAGCAGGCAAATCATAGCGCGTTGTTTGATCGCTGATTTTCAACAGTTCCGCACTATCCGTACCAATCTCTTCACGCAGTTCTCGCCGCGCCGCCACTTTCAAATCCTCACCCTCGTCAATTCCGCCTTGCGGCATCTGCCACGCACCCGGCGTATCAATCCGTTCGCCGACAAAAACTTGCCCGGCCTCGTTAAACAAGGCAATCCCGACACAAGGCCTATAGGGCAGGGCGCTTTTATCAAGCATCTTCTGAAAAGGGCTCCTTAGTAATTATTTGCAGCAGCAACAGCAGAAACCGGTACAATCTCAATACCGCGCTTTTGCAAAGACTCCAGCCAGCGTTTGAGCGCCGGAATATTACGCGGCGACGGGCGCACAACCACCAGCGTCCCGCCCTGCGCATCAATCTGTTCCAACGCCTTTTTAATCGCCGGACGCTGCGGATCGACAACATCAATATAGCTTTGCACTTCTGTATGTGGCGCGTGCATTTCCTCGGCTATGGGCTCAAAAAAACTTGTTTCTTCGCGGTTTAGCTCAAGGAAACCAAGCCCGCGTTTAAACAAATCATGCGCCATATTTTTAAACATTTGTCCGGCATTATCCAAAGTATCGTCCGTATACGCCGCCACGCCGGCATAGCCGGTCGTCCGCCCCATTAACCATTGAATACGATCCTGGTTATATTGAAGGCTCACCCGCGTCAGCAGACCCTTAGCGCCAGGATCTTCCAATGGAAAATTCTTATTTTCCATTGGCAAATGCAGCCAAACCTCATGCCCGTCGGTGCGCGCCTCACGCGTCCATTTCTCGGGGCTTTGACTGTAAGGCGTAAGAATAAAAGAAACCGAAGAGGGGAGCGCCGCAATCATTTCCTCTGATAAAGCATTAGAAAGACCAAATTGTTCTACGGCTACGGCAATAAAGGGCCGCCCCTGATTAAGCACAAACGGTTTACGGTAAGCCGCAAAAGGCGTCTCAATCGCATTCTTTGCAATGGGAAGACGTCCAAACGCACTGTCTTCAAATAAACCTTCAACAGGCGCTTCGCTAAGCGCTTTTGCGCTCTTGTCAACAATGTTCTCTAAGCGGGTATTCTCTTCATGGGAGTTTTCCGTATTATTCTGCTTCGAACCATGCGTGGAAGAAGGCGCTTCGACGAGATCCTTTGCGCCCAGATGATCTTGCGTTTCAATAAATGCAGGCTCACCCAGGCCATCAATCAAAACGCTCTGGCTTGCCAGTCTGGATTGTAGATATTCCCGCGTAACATCACCTTGCAAAAAGGCATAACCAAATGAAGCGCCATAGATAGCCAGAACGACAAACATGCCCCGCGCAAAGCTTTTAAAAGAAAAACGCTCCTGAATGCTGTGCATCAGTTCCATAAAAATCCTTTACGGTTGGCTTTGTGTCTCTGCTGCCGACGATTCAGCCGCAGGGGCGGGAGCATTATCATTCACCGCGCGCGGCTCCCCCTTATACAGCATCAGACCATTAAGAAGATCAAGAGCGCGCATCAGTTGATAGTCCTGGACTTCTTCATCATTTCCTTCGCCTTCATCCTCGCCCTCGCCCTCGCTTTCATCCTCACGATCATCCTTCATGGCTTTTCTATCAAGCGCACCTTTCAGATTTTCTTCCCGCAAACGCTTAATGTTATAGGTTTCGATCTTGGCGGGCTCAACAAGGATATCTGGCTCAATACCTTTAGCCTGAATGGAGCGTCCCGACGGCGTATAGTAACGCGCCGTTGTCAAACGCATAGCGCCATGACCGGGCAAAGGGATCACTGTTTGTACAGAGCCTTTACCGAAAGACTGCGTTCCAAGCAAAATCGCCCGGCGATGATCTTGCAAAGCTCCGGCAACAATCTCCGACGCCGAAGCCGATCCGCCATTGATAAGAACGACAATTGGCAAATCTTCGGCCAGATCGCCCGGCGTAGCATTATCACGCTTGGTATCATCCTCATGACGCCCGCGCGTCGAGACAATCTCGCCCTTGTCCAAAAATACGTCAGAAACCGCAATCGCCTGATCCAGCAATCCGCCGGGGTTATTGCGCAAATCCAGTACATAACCGTTCAGCTTATTCCCAAGCTCAGCCTTGATTTCCTGAATGGCTTTTTTAACGCCGCCTTCCGCATTCTGGTTGAAAGTGGTAATGCGGATATACCCGGAGTTGCCTTCAACCCGGTGACGCACGGAACGAATTTTAATGATGTCGCGCACCAGTGTCATCTCAATTGGCGCGTCTGCGCCCTCACGGCTTATAAGAAGGTCAATTTCCGTGCCGACTTCACCACGCATTTTATCAACAGCCTCCGAAAGCGTTAATCCCATCACAGGCTCATCGTCAATTTGTACGATGTAATCGCCAGACAGAACCCCGGCGCGAAACGCAGGCGTGTCATCAATCGGCGAAACCACCTTGATCACGCCGTTTTCCATCGTGACTTCAATCCCCAGACCTCCAAATTCGCCGCGCGTACTAATCTGCATATCTTCAAATTTCTCATTGTTGAGATAGGATGAATGCGGGTCCAGCGCCGTGAGCATGCCATTGATGGCATTTTCGATCAGTTCCTGATCTGCTGTTTCCTCAACATATTGCGCACGTACGCGTTCAAACACGTCACCAAACAAATCAAGCTGACGGTAAGTATCGCTGTGATCTTCTGCAGCAGGCTGTGTACCTGCTGTGCGCGGCTCTTCCCCGTTCTGCGCAAAAGCACTGTGAGTTGTAAAAATCGCAAAAGTAAGAGCAATCAAAAACAATGTTGGTATGCGCATCAGCTTAAATCTCCAAATTTTTTGGCCGGGTCAACGGCTTTGCCTTTATGGCGCAGCTCATAATACAAGACCGGTTTTTGACCGGTAGAACTTTTGTGAAGCACACCCAAAGGCTCACCGGCTCCGACAGATTGTCCGACCACTGTATCAATATTTTCCAAACCTGCAATAAGACTATGCCATCCTTTTTGATGTTCAAGGATCACCATATTGCCATAATTTTTAAAATATCCGGCAAAACGGATAATTCCACCCATCGGCGCAACAACCAAAGCCCCGGCGCGCCCTTCAATATCAAGCCCTTTGCTCGGCGCGCCAAAATTATCCGGCTCGTTATAGCCGGTCTTGATTATGCCGGGCAGGGGCAGACGTGGTTGACCGGACTTCGGCGGTTCTTGTCCGACAACACGTTTTTTATTGGCTTGTTGCACTACGTCCTGTCCTCGTATGCGTTCAGCATCTAAACGGCTAACAAGATCGGCAAGATTTTTCGCTTGTGCAGAAATCTTTGCAACTTTTTTCTGCTGCGCGGCAATATCCTTGCGCGTACTGGCATAAAGCTGGCTACGCTTTTTAATCATCGCGTTCAGTTCGCGCTGCTGCGCCTCCAGCTTTTTTGAAGCATCAACCATAGCAGCGCGTTTAACTTGCAAATCATCTGAGACATTTTGCAAATTTCCAAGCGTCACTTTTAGATCCGTTGCCTGCTTGTTCAGGGCCGGTAAAATCTCTTCCAGCAACATCGCGCTTTGCGCGGTTTTGAGCGGCGCTTCGGGACGCACAATAAGCGCTTCGGGCGGCAAGCGGCGAATGCGCTCCAGCGCCAGAATAAGCCGTGAAATCGACCCGCGATCATTTTGCAACTTTTCTGAAAGAGATTTCTCTTCCTTTTCCAGATCCGCAATCTTCAAATCCAGATTTTGCAGTTTTTTCTCATTTTTCTGAATGGCCTTGGCTGTTTTGACCAGCGAATTTTTAGTCGCGTTCAAATCTTTTTCTATCGTCTTAAGATCAGCCTCCAGCGCTTTTTTGTCGGCCTTCGTGTTTTTCAGCTTGGCATCCAGATTTTCTTTTTTCGGCGGAACCGGTGCATCCTGAGCCTGCACCATAGTAGCAGGCATAAATAGAAACAATAAAACCAGAAACAGGCGCATAGAACTGAGATCTCAAAATTTAATCCCGATGATAGGGATGGTTTTTTAAAATTTGTTGGCTCCTGTAAATCTGCTCTAAAAGCATGACGCGTGCAAGCATATGCGGCCATGTTTGACGCCCAAAACTGAGGAGAAAATCAGCCCGCGCGCGAATCTCATCGTTCAAACCATCCGCCCCGCCTAAAATACACTGTACTTGCGCGCGGCCTTCATTCTGCAACATCTCAAACCTTGCTGCAATTTCACGCGAGGGCAGGGTCTTGCCGCGTTCATCCATCGCAATGACGAAATAATCGGGTTTTATACGCTCTAAAATCTGCGCGCATTCATCATCGTGGATTTTCTTCTGGTCTTTATGACGGGATTCAATTTCGTGAACATGCACATTCCAATCCATCCGCTTCAGATAATCCTGAAACAGATCCGCATGCGCACTTTTTCTCATGCGCCCACAGGCGAGAATTTCAATGTTCATGAAATATATACTAAGCGTTATGCGTGTAACGGATCGCTAACAACTTCGAAGGGCTGGAAATTTCCCCACATTTTTTCGATATTGTAAAAGCTGCGGACCTCGGGCCTGAACAGGTGAATAATCACATCTCCCGCATCAATAGCAACCCAGTCTGATCGATCCTTGCCTTCCACGCCAACGCTCTTAATACCGTTGAGTGCCAGTCGCTTAAGAATTTTATCTGTCAGCGCGCTAACATGACGTGATGACGTTCCTGATGCGATGATCATATAATCAGCCAATCCTGTTTGTTCATCCAGTTTGATGCTGACAATATCTTCGGCCTTATCTGCATCTAACGACTGCTCGATAAGGTTTTTCAGTTCACTAGGGGTTAAACGCCCTTCGGAACCGCTGTGTGGATCATGGGTTAAAATGGCCGAGGCCTCCTTCCTTGCTTCATATCTGTTGGTACGAACATAAAAAAAGCTGAACACAACTGTCCAGCCGGGTCTGTGCATATACAGGCACAAGATCTGTGGTCCACAACGTACTCACGATGCCACCTAATGAGATTATGCTGCATTGAGCCCCCATCGGTTTGATCTGCTACTGCCGTCACATTTAGACCACATACTATTATTATAAGTCGTTTAGCCCTGCGCGGCAACAATCATCCTTGCCGCAGCGCACGTTTAATCGGCCATTAATCAGCCGCGTTTATTTCTTTATTATTATTTTTCAATGCATTACGACGAATTTCGCTCGAGGATATATTGATCATTTTTTTCTGCATCATCCAGTAAGAAACCCCCGAATCAAGCGGATATTCGCCCCCTTTATCAATCAGCACATGTTTTTGCCGTCCATACATCCGATAGGGGCATCCGGCCACTAAAGAGCGTGCCGGGCTGCGTGTCAGGTGCAGCATCGAAATTTCATTTAGCAAGTCACGCCAGTTGTTCCATTTGTGCAAACCCAACGCATTATCCATGCCGCTGATCCACACAAAGCGCGTATCGGGATAATAACGTTTCAATGCTCGAATAGACTGATAGGTAATCGTCGTGCCCAAATCCTTTTCCAGATCAGAAATCAAAATCTTCGGATGATCAACCAACGCATCACACAGAGCCACCCGTTCGGCCAAAGGAATGGCCTTCACCTCTTTAATCGGGTTTTGCGGGCTGATCAGCCACCACACCGCATCAAGCTGCAAACCTTTAAGCGCCGCAAGGGAAATATGCATATGGCCCGCATGCGGCGGATTAAATGACCCGCCCAGCAAACCCACGCGCATATTTTTCCAGCGCGGTGAATTCAAAAGATGAGGAGGGGTAAAAATCGTCATCGTTTTAGATTGTAACCACAGATAGACACAGATTAACACGGATTTTTCTACAGGAAGAACGAAAGACCGAAAGAAGAAAATTGCGCGCCAAAAACACGCATAAAAACAAGGGCTCCTCTTTTTGCCTTCTTGTTATTACGCTATTCTCAACTTTATTTTCGGAAGAAAAACCGAAACCCCGCATTCAATGCGGGGTCTATGGGAATTTGCAGTCGATACGATGGACCCCGTTTTAAAAACGGGGTTTCGTTCCTTCTTGTTTTTCAGGGCGTTGAAAAAAATTGAGAATTGGGTTGTTATTATCTGTGTGAATCCGTGTGCATCTGTGGTTTTCAAATTTAAGGCCGGGTTTGTCCAGTGCCCCGCACCAGATATTTGTAAGTGCACAGCTGCTCAAGCCCGACAGGCCCGCGCGCATGCATCTTCCCGGTCGCAATCCCAATCTCCGCGCCCATGCCGAACTCGCCGCCATCGGCAAATTGCGTCGAGGCGTTATGCATGACAATGCCGCTATCGACATTGCTCAGGAAATATCGGACGGCGGCGGCGTCCTCGGCCAGAATAGAATCAGTGTGATGCGAACCATAAGCATTAATATGGTTCACCGCCTCTTCAACGCCGTTCACCACCGCGCAGCTTAATTTGCTTTCGAGATACTCGGTGCTCCAGTCCTGTGTGGTTGCTGCGCCGATCCGCGGGTCCAGGGCTTGGGCCATCTTGTCGCCGACAATCTCACATCCCGCGTCCAGCAACTTGCTCAACGTCGCTTTGGCGATTTCAGGATCAAGCGAAGCATCCAGCAACAGCGTTTCCATTGCACCACAAATCCCCGTACGGCGCAGTTTGGCGTTATACGTCACGTCCCGGGCAATTTCGGCCTTAACGCTTTTATCGATATAGATATGGCACAAACCTTCCAAATGGCCAAACACCGGCATACGGGCCTCGTTCATCACACGTTCGATCAGGCTTTTTCCGCCGCGCGGGATCATCACGTCGATATACTGATGGCAACCCAGCATCGCCCCAACCGCTGCGCGGTCTGGAACCGGAATCATGCTCACCGCCGCCTCAGGTAAACCATACTCTCTGAGCGTGTCCTGTATCAGACCGTGCAGAGCCAAAGAACTATGCAAGGACTCCGATCCGCCGCGCAGGATTACCGCATTACGGGATTTCAGACACAGCGCCGCCGCATCGATCGTCACATTAGGCCGCGATTCATAAATCATCCCCAGCACCCCAATCGGCACCGCCACACGTTGAATTTTAAGGCCGTTGGGCCGCTCTGTTTCCCACAAAACACGCCCAACAGGGTCAGGCAGCGCCGCCACAATTTCAACACCCGCCGCCATACCTTCAATGCGCTCTTCGTTCAACGCTAACCGGTCAAGCAGGGCAGGGGAAAGCCCTTTTTGTTCACCAGCGGCTAAATCCTTGGCGTTACTTTCAAGTAAAGCCGGGACATTGGCCCGCAGCTTCGCGGCCAAAGCGTCCAAAATCGCATTGATTTCGTCTTCACTTGTTTGAGCAAGAATACGGCTGGCGCCTTTAGCCTGTGCCCCCAACATTTGTACAATTTCTTGCGGGGATTGCCGGGAAAGAGCTTCGGACATGGGCAGGCCTCAAAGATTAGTGGATGTTTTCACCAACATTTTTGATCGCTTGCGCCACCAGTTTTTCATTGGCTTTTTTGTCAAGCTTATCGAAGATGATCTCCCTGGTCGCCGCAATCGCCAGAGAAGAAGCATACTCAAGAATTTCAGCCTGCGCATTTTTCTTCATGCGCTCAAGACGTTCCTGCAGCTGCTTTTCACGCCGCGCAATCACCTCATCCAGATCGCTTTCCGCTTTTTTCTGAATTTCCTTGGCTTGCTTTTGTGCGTTGATGATAATGTTTTCAGCATCTTTGAGCGCATCTTTATGTTTGCGCTGATACTGCGCCAGCATCTCCTGCGCCTCAACGCGCAAATTCTCCGCTGTTTTGATTTCCTCGCGGATGCCTGCAATTCGCTGATCCAGCATGGAAAGCAGGGCGTTTTTACCAAATCTGAAAATCAGTCCTGCAAAAATAATGAAAGAGCATAGAAGCCAAATACTGGGATCTTCGAGGAATGTCATTACTTTTGTCCTTTACGCTGCTTTCTTGTCGATATTCTTAACCAGAGACTTTGCCTGATCAATATCCGTAGATATGCCGACGATTTTCTCTGCTGCCAGACTGGCAATTTCTGCCGCAACTGCATACATATCGGTCATCGCATCGGTCTTGGCTTTTTCGATTTGTTTTTCAGCTTCTGTGTTTTTTTTGCTTGCGCGCGCTCTAAACCCATCAAGTTTTTTATTTGTTGTGGTCTTTATGTCTTCTTCAGCTCTTTCAAATAGCTCGGAGGCTTTCTTGCGTGCACCATCAAGAATTTCATCATAGGCTTGGTGAACCTCTTCCGCTTCTTCTTTTAAACTTTGAGCACTATCAAGATCTCCCTGAATTTGCATGCGGCGAGCTTCCAAAGTGCCGGAGATTTCCGGCAAAATCTTCCGTGATAAAATCACATACAGACACAGGAAAGTTACCGCAAGCCAAAAAATCTGGCTGGGAAACCACGTAGGGTCCATTTGCGGCAAACCCGATGAAGCATGATGCGCGGCATCGGCGTGTTCACCGGCATGCTCAATCATTTGAGCCGCAGATTCACCATGCTTATCGATAGCGTGCACAGCACCTTCTTCCACGACATAATCAGGCGCAGAAGAATCCTTGCCTATAAATTCTTCGCTATCCGCAGCAAAAGCCTCACTGACCCATAACAGAGCCATAGAGGCTTGTGCACCGAATTTTAGAAAAGTGGTATTCATACCATCTCCGTCTTACTTGAAGAGGATCAGCAAAGACACACCAAGGGCGAAAATAGCCAGCGCTTCTGTCAAAGCGAAGAACAGCAGGTATTTACCGCCAAGGATTTCATCAGATTTAGGATTACGGGCAATCGCATCGTTGTAAGAGGCGAAAATCAGACCCAGACCAATACCGACACCCAGCAGAGGGATAAGGGCAATCGCAGCACCAATCAGTTTTGCAGCTTCAAGTTCCATTGTTAATAACCTTCCTTTTTTAAGTTTAAATGGTTGTTAAAGTTGAATTCGTAAATTCTTTCCCGTTATTTGCAGCGCATCCTACAGTTTTAGTGATGAAGATCAACCGTATCTTTTAAATAAATACAGCTCAAAATCGCAAAAATGTAGGCTTGCAATACAGCCACGAGAAGCTCAAGAGAATATAACGCAACGTTAAAGAACATTGGAATCAGTCCGGCGATTAGGCCAATGCCGCCAAGGCCAAGCATCATCGTGCTAAAGCCTGCAAACACTTTCAGCATCAAGTGTCCGGCCATCATGTTGGCAAACAAACGTAAAGATAAGGTCGCAGGGCGGATCAAGAAAGACAGCACCTCAATCGGCACGATGAGAAGCTGCATTACAAAGGGGACACCCGGCGGAGTGAATAAAGTCAAAAATTTTAAACCGTGATTATAAAAACCAAAAACCGTTACGAACAAAAAGATCATCAACGCCAGCGCACCCGTCACAATAATGTGGCTGGTATAGGTGAAGGTATGAATCACGTAGGGAATAGAAGGAAGCAAGCCCAGCAGGTTCCCCATCAGTACAACAATAAACAATGTAAAAATCAGCGGAAAATATTGCCGTCCATGTGAGCCGACATTATCACGCACCATCCCGGCGACAAATTCATACAGCATTTCGGAAAAAGCCTGTAGGCGGTCCGGAACAAGTGCCTGCTTGCGCATTGCCGTTATCAGGAATAAAGACGAGGCAACCGCACCAATCACCATCCAAAGCGCCGAATTTGTAAAGGACAGGTTGAAGCCTGCCGCACTAAAATCAACAAGGGAGGTGATTTGGAACTGGTGAATAGGATCTAAAGCCACGGCGCTTACTCTTCTGTTCTCTCATTGCTATTGGTGTTATTGTCGTTTGGCGCTTTATTAGCGTCTTTTTCGCACTTGTGCAACTGTGAATATCCAACCGCCATGCCTAAATTTTTGGATACGCGGAATATTGATAAAAAACCCGCAGCTGTGCCAAGCAAAAACAAGGAGATAAGGAAAAGCGGGGCGGTACCTAGCCACTGATCAATGAAATATCCTAAAATGGCCGAAAGCATAACGGAAGCCACAAATTCATAGCCTGCCTGCATCGCCATTTTGGCATTTTGCGCTTTCCTGATTCGCGAAAGCTCTTCTGCGTCCAGCTCTTTACCGTGCCTGGCTTCACGAATTTTATTCTCAAGATCTTTCAGGTCAGAAGGCATACGTCTATTAACCACAGATGAACACGGATGAACACGGATTTTTTAAGGAAGAACGGAAGGTAGGAAGAGTTGGTTTTAATCAGATACCGCTAAAGATAGCCAAACACCGTAAGAGGGTTTGGCTTTTGTGCCGCCGTAAATTTCGGCTTCGCATTCGTAATCGTCGCCGTTCTGAAGCATGTCGTAAATAAATTTCTGTTCCGGGGAACCTTGTGCCAGATGCCCGATGGTGCCATGCTGCGATACAACAGCTATAGCCATGCCGTTTTCGTCGTGCAGGTTATTCGGCTCATGAACGAATTCAATTTCTGCGTATTCGTCATCTTCCTCGACAATTTTACGGATATTGCCCTGATGGAAGGATTCGCCAACGATTGGGAAGGAGTCCATATCAAACCTCCGAGATTTTGGCTTCCCTATGATGGTGCGCGGATTTTCGAGCAGAGTCTTGTATCTTGCTTTAAACTTCGCTTGGTCCTTGAAGTATTTATAAATAAGGGCTCCAAAGCCTAAGACTGCAAGCAGCGTAAGAAAGTCATACATCCTTATTTTCCTCTGTCTTAATCTTATCTGGGAAGATAACTTTCATTGCATTTTCAAATCGGTCGTGCTCTTGTTCCTTTCTTCCCCGTTTCCTGTTTTTCATCTGTGTCCATTCGTGTGTATCTGTGGTTTTTACTCCTAAGCCGCTTCCTCAAGGAAGTCAAAGCTTTGCTGGAGATCCACGGAAACAAGCTGCGAGACGCCTTTTTCTGCCATCGTCACACCGTACAGCCGGTGCATCCGCGCCATCGTCAGACGGTGGTGGGTGATAACCAGAAAGCGCGTTTCCCCGCGCTCGGCAATCTCTTCGAGCAAATCACATACGCGATCCACATTGGCATCATCCAAAGGCGCGTCAATCTCGTCCAAAACGCAAATCGGCGAGGGGTTAGTCAAAAACATCGCAAAGATCAGCGCAATCGAGGCCATCGTCTGCTCGCCCCCAGACAGCAGCGAGAGCGATTGCAGCGCCTTGCCAGGCGGCTGGGCAAAAATCTCAAGGCCCGAATTAAGTGGATCATCCGATTCAACCAGTGCCAAATGTGCTTGGCCTCCGCCAAACAGGCGCACAAACAATCCCTGGAAATGCGCGTTTACATGCTCGAAAGCTGCCAATAAACGCTCCCGCGCTTCGGTATTAATCTTTTGAATTCCGCTGCGCAGCTCTTCAATCGCCTGCACCAGATCATTGCGCTCATGAATCAGCCCACCGGCTTCTTTTTCCAGTTCCGCCGCTTCTTCCTCGGCGCGCAAATTCACCGCGCCAATATTATCCCGCTCACGGATCAGGTTTTCTTTCTTGCCTTTCAAAGAATCCAGATCTCCCAGATTTTTATCCATATCAATCGCCGAATGCTCGGGCAGCTCTTCGGGTTTCATATCGAATTTTTCTTCAATGCTCAGACTCATCGCACTGCGCTGCTCCTGCATCGAAGACATCAGCGCCTGCGCATGCGCCCGTGCTTCGCGCGCCTCACCAAGAACACCTTCTGCCTCTTTTAGCGCCTTAGCCGTTTCCGCAACTTCATTTTCCACGCGCGCCAGATTTTCCGCCGCCATATTGCGCCGTTCTTCCAACTGCGAAATCAAATCTAACAGCTTGGTTTTATTGGCTTCGAAATCCTCAGGCCGCGCATCAAGCGTTTTGAGCTTCTCGGCTAAACTCTGCGTCCGCTCATTCAGCTCTTTAATCCGCTCCCGCGCACGAATAGCGCGGTTTTGCAAATGCAGCCGCTCATCGCCAATCGCCTGTATCCGGGCGTTGCGTGTACTTTGCTCCTGCACATAAATGTCATAGGCGCGCACCGCTTCGCCATGGGCTTGCCGGGCCTCTTGCAGCGTTTCGCGCAAAGCTTCAAGCTTCTGTTCTTTATTCTCTTCATCGGCGCTTTCATACGCTGCCAGTTCCTTGGCATCACTCTCCAGCGCGCTTTCCAACTCGCCGATCTCCTGCGCTGCCACCGCAATCACATCCTCCAGCCGCAGAATTTCACTCTGCATGCGGGCATGCTCTTCACGCAAAGATGACCACTCATTACGAACTTCATTCAGGCTGGCTTCACAAATGCGCAGCGCGCTTTGCTCTTTTTGCAGCTTTTCACGCAAACTCACGCGCTGGCCTTGTGCCGATTCCAGGGCTTTCTCCGCCACTGCCACATCTTTTTCAATTTGTGGTCGCTTCTTGATCAGGCTCTCAAGCTTGTTTTGCTGCTCAAGCTGTTGTGCATGACGATCAGGCGCAGATGATTTTACGCAATATCCATCCCAGCGCCAATAAGTCCCGTCCTTGGATACCAGCGCCTGACCGGGCTTGAGCGATTCCCACAAAGCATCGCCATCCTTCACCGTTTCCACCACGCCAATCTGCGACAGCGCGATATTCAAAACTTTCGGCGCCTTTACATGCGGGCGCAATTCATCCGCACCTTTTGGTAAGGCGGGCAGGGTAGCTGTGCTCTTCACCGGCAGCCACGTACTTGAAGCTTTTTCATCCAGTGACGCCATCAAGCTGTCGCCCAACGCCCGCGATAATGCCTTTTCAAAACCCTGCGCCGCCGAAACATCTTGCAGCACGGGCGCAAAATCACCCTCATCTTCTGATTGAAGAACGCTATTTAACACACTGATTTCAGTATCAAATTCAGCTTTCTTATTCTTTACTGTATTGAGAGCCTCTTGTGCCCGGTCAATATCGCCTGCCACAGTTTCCAGATCTGTCTCCAGCGTCTCAATTTTCTGGCCGCAATCTTCTTTTACCTTTTCCTGATCCGCAATCTCTTTTTCAAAATCCCGGCCCTTGGCAGGCTGCGCATTGCGCACCTCTTTCAAATCGCTTTGCGCCTGATCACGCCGTGCCTCCAGCGTCTCTTTACGCCGTGTATTGCTCTGGGTCCGCTGCGCCAACGCGTTTTTTCGTGCCTTGGCTTCGGCTGTGCCCTGCATCAAGGCATTATAGCGCTCCTCCAGCTCCAGGACTTTAGCTTCCAGCATCGCCCGCGCGGCATCTTTTTCTTCCAGCTTGCTATCCTCGGACTTCTGCTCAGCCGCAATCGCGCTATGCTCCACCTCCAGCTTTTCAAGCAGGCCGCTGCTTTCCTCTAGTGAGGCCTCTTCGTGGTCCTTGTCGGTTTGCGCTTGCCCCAACTGCTCTTTGGTTTCCTCAATCAATTGATCAATTCGGCTGCTTTCATCTTCCAGCCGTTGCAGGGCAAGCTTTTGCGTTTGCAATCCAGCCGCAATCTCTGCTTCAGCCTGACGCAATGCCGGCAAATCTTCCGATTGCGTACCTTGCGTTTTGGTTAGCGCACTGACCACGCTCAAACGCGCTGCCACCTGGCTTTCCGCTTCTTCAAAGCTCCGGCGCGTGGCGCTCATCCGCTCATCCAGCCTTTGCCACTCCATCCAGGCGATCAGAATTTCCATCTGACGGATTTGCGTTGAAACATTGCGATAACGCGTGGCCTGCCGGGCCTGACGTTTCAATGCACTCAGCCGCCCCTCCATACTCCCTAAAATATCTTCAATGCGGATAAGGTTTGTATCGGCAGCTTTAAGGCGCAATTCTGCCTCATGCCGGCGGGCGAACAAGCCCGAAATCCCGGCGGATTCTTCCAGAACCAACCGCCGTTCTAGCGGCTTGGCATTGATAATCTGGGTAATGCGGCCCTGCGACACCATCGCCGGGGAATTGGCCCCCGTGACCGTATCGGCAAACAACATCTGCACATCGCGCGCGCGTACATTCTTGCCGCTGATTTTATAGTTAGACCCGCGGTCACGCTCAATCCGGCGTACAACTTCGATCTCATCGGCGCCGTTATAGGCCGCCGGCGCCACGCGCGAGGAATTATCCAGCAGGAGAGAAACATCGGCGATATTGCGCGCTGAACGTTTCGATGTGCCGTTAAAAATCACATCTTCCATCCCATCGCCGCGCATGCGCCGCGCAGAATTTTCTCCCATCACCCAGCGCAATGCTTCAACGAGATTAGACTTTCCGCAACCATTCGGCCCAACCACGCCATTAAGGCCCGGACCAATATCAAGTTCGGTCCGGTCAACAAACGACTTAAAGCCGTTAATACGCAGTCGTTTGAATTGAATCATTCGCCCTCATTTGCGGGTTCGGGGGAATTTTCGCCATGAATTTCGGTCACGGCATCTTTAATGGCTTTATCAAAATCGTCATAGGGTCGTGCACCACTGAGCACCACCTGATTATCGATCACAAAGCTTGGAGTAGAACTGATCTCCCACTGTTTTTGCACAGCCTGCATGCGTTTCAAAATGCTGTCCTGCAGCTCTTGATTTTGCACACAAGCGGCAAAAGTGGCTTTGTCCATGCCATATGCCTCCGCCTTGCTTTCAAGGAGGCTGAGATAATTATTTTCTCCAGCCCAATCTTTCTGCGTCTCAAACAGCTCCCCGATAAATTCAAAATACTTTTGATCATCAGCAATGCACCGCGCCGCCATCGTTGCGTGCAGAGCAGGCGCGTTCAACGGAAAGTCTGAGAACACAAGATAAGCCTCGCCCGTATCAAGATAGGCGGCTTTCAGCTCTTTAAATGTTTCGGCGTGAAATTTTCCACAATGTCCGCAGGTCAAAGAGCTATGCTCGGCAATTTTTATCGGTGCTGACGGATCGCCCAAAATCCGTTCTTTCTTCGCCGCCGCCAAATCAAACGCTGGCGAAGACGTTTCAAGGTTTTCGGAGACCTCCACTTCTATATCGTCTGCAACAACCTCTTCGGCGCCATCTATAGCCATGCCATCTTCGCTATAGGCCTGCTCAATTTCATCGATTTCAGATTCTTCAATGTTGGCTTCTGGCGTTTCCGGAGTTTCAATAGGGCCTAAGGACATCCCATAGGCAATGGCAAGGAATAAAAATAATACCCCCACGCCAATAAAAATTTTTGTATCGGACGACTTCGCAGCCGCGCCTTTATCTTCCTTTTTATCCGTTTTAGGAGTCTTGTCAGCCATTGGTCACGGTCCTTTATAAAGGTGTTGTTCACATAACGCACCTGATCGTCAGATGTCATAGCAGTCTTTGTTTTTGAAATGCAACTAAAATTCCCACTCCAAAGCCCATGATGTCAATGTTTCTGCGGGATCAAGGGTGGATTATCCACAAGTGATAGGAAAGAGGTTTCAATATCGGGAGATGCTCAGGACAGCAGCATTTTCCTGTTCGCCGTGCACAGCACCAAGAGGACGAAGAAAAATACGTGTTTCTTGAATGCCCTTATCCATCAGCAGGGCCTCAATCGCCAACGCGCGCGCAAGAGCGGTCCGCCGCGCCCCGCTTTCAATATTATCTGCGCTACTGGCGTAAGAACGAATTTCAAGGGTTGCATCATCATATTTTTGCAAACGGATTAACACCTGTTGTAAGACAACGCGTCTTTGTACTTCGTCCAACTCAGTTTTATCAGCCTCAAAGGGCAGGGAAATTTCAAAAGTCCCATCACTGCGCATTGAACTTAAGTCCTTAAGTGTTGGAGCTGGCTTGGAATGTGTCTGTACCACGTTAGCGTCTGGTTGAGGCGCAACATCTGAGGAATCTCCATCAATCGCGCGTAAAATGTCCTGAGCGGTTTGTATAGCCAGTTCACCTTCATCAATTTGCAAATCCGGCTGGCGAATGAAACCGGAATATTCGGGTTTGCGCTGAGGTAAAGGGGCAACCACCCGCGCCAGTGGTTCTGGCGCTTTGATAACAGGCTCTGATCGGGCAGGGACCTCATCAGGCACAGCCTGCCCAAACATTGGCGGTGGGTTATAGCCCTCGAGTATTTCAAGATTAATCTCGACATTGCCTTCTTGCGCAAAAGCAAAGAGCGGTGAAGCCAAAGTCATGAAAAACAGGAAAAAAACCAGTCTAAACACCATTCTGCGGCCTCACGCAGTGCTTTTCAGCACCTTTTTGATGTCACTAAAGATGCCTTCATTAGACGCCAGAATATTACCAGTCTCCAGAGGATTGGCTTTATGATCATCCAATTCCGCAATAAAGCCTCCAGCTTCCTTGACGATCAAGATACCGGCGGCCACATCCCAGGGCTGGAGCTTGCGCTCCCAAAAGGCTTCATAACGCCCGGCGGCGACATAAGCCAGATCCAGCGCCGCAGCTCCAAATCTCCGTAAACCGGGGGAGACATTGAGCACCGCAGTATATTCTCTTAAAAAACGCTCTTGATCGCCAGTGGCGCGGCGCGGCGCTCCAGTCGCGATTGTAGCGCGCATCATATCCTGACGCCCGGAAACCCGCAGGCGTTTATTACGACGAATAAAAGCCCCGCCATTTTTCTCGGCTGTGAACATCTCATCTTTTACAGGATCATAAATCAAACCGTGCGTCAGCTCTCCACGTGCCTCCAGTGCAATCGAAATACACCAGTGCGGAATACCGTGCAGGAAGTTCGTTGTCCCATCAAGCGGATCAACAATCCAGCGGAAATCAGGATTGGAGCCAGCATGTTCACCGCTTTCTTCCATCAGGAAGCCATAAGTCGGCTGGCCTTTTTTCAGCTCTTCAAAAATCAACTCTTCAGCGCGCTTATCAGCAGCGCTGACAAAATCACCGGGGCCTTTTTGCGAAACCTGAAGTTGCTCAACCTCGCCAAAATCACGGATCAATGATCGCGCGGCTTTTTCCGCCGCCTTGATCATCACATTGAGAATAGGGGATGTAACAGCCATCAATCCTTCGCCCGCTCGACATAGGTGCCGTCTTCACTCTTCACCACAATCCGCGTGCCCGATTCAATATGTGGCGGCACCATCACTTTTTCGCCATTAGCCAAAATAGCCGGTTTATAAGATGTCGTGGCGGTTTGGCCTTTCACAACAGGTTCAGCCTCGACAATCTCAACCGTAACTGTGTCCGGCAACTTAACGCTCAGCGGCTCACCTTCAAAAGTTTCAATCTCGACAATCATCCCCTCAACCAGATAGGCCGCACTCTGCCCGATCAGCTCTTTGTTAATAACAATCTGTTCAAAAGTTTCCTGGTGCATAAAGGTATAATCCTCACCATCGGAAAACAGGAATTGATAATCTTCCTGCTCCAGGCGTACGCGTTCGACAGTCTCTTGCGTCCGAAAACGCACGTTATCCTTGCTGCCGCTGCGAATATCGCGCAGTTCAACTTGCGCCACCGATGCGCCCTTGCCGGGCTGCTGAATGTCATTTTTCACTACGGCCCAAAGCTTGCCGTTGTAATCGATCACGTTCCCGGATCGTAGTGTAATAGCGTTAACCTTCATGCTTTTTCATCCATTATGATTGATTGACCCAGATGCTCGAGGCGGGCTTTCATATCCTCATCCTCAATATTCAACAACACATCGGATAAAGTCTTTTTTTCTTCCTCAGTCAAGGGGGCTTTTGGTTTTTTGAATGTTTTCGTCTGCGTATTAGACGCGACATTGACAAATTTAATTGCGCTAATCCAGCGCTCGCCAAAAATCTGATTGATCCGCTCTAAAATCAGGTCTTTTTGATAGTGAAGCAATGTCGCATCCGCGCTATTTGCCGCAATCTCCAGCGTCGCATCAGGTTTTTTCGCGCCCTTCTTTTTACGATAATGGATTTTAACCGGCTGCCCCTTATCGGCAAGCTTCTCTCCGACAATATCGCGCCAGTTGTTTACAATCCTACCCAGCGCAATATATTTACGCTCAAAGCTCTTTCCCGCGATTTTAGCCGTAGCCTCTGACAGGGGGCGCATGCTATTCAAACTCTCTACTTTATTGTGAAGCCGGAACGACCATGACAGTGACCATAGCAAACAGCAAACTTTCCGTAAATGATATTGCAAAAGTTCGGGGACAATTGCTCAGATGGTACGATTCCTACACCCGTGATATTCCATGGCGTGCCAATGAAGGGTCTATACCTGCCCCGTACCATATATGGCTGTCCGAAATTATGTGCCAGCAAACCACCGTACAGGCCGTTAAACCTTACTACGAAAAGTTTTTACAGCGCTGGCCATCAGTACACGATCTGGCGAATGCCAGACAAGAAGATGTCATGGCCGCATGGGCCGGTCTGGGCTATTACGCCCGCGCACGTAACCTGCATAAATGCGCCAAAGTTGTGGCAGAAGATTTAGGAGGCGTCTTTCCAGCCACGCAGGAACAGCTCAAAAAACTCCCTGGAATAGGGGATTACACTGCCGCCGCCATTGCCGCCATCGCCTTTAACCGACCCGCCACCGTCGTCGATGGGAATGTAGAGCGTGTTGTCGCTCGGTTTTTTGCCGTGGAAGAGCCGTTGCCAACCGTAAAGCCAAAGCTCAAAGCGCTTGCCGCACAATTTTATAACGATTTTACCACTCGCCCCGGCGATCTTGCGCAAAGTTTGATGGATCTGGGGGCGGAAATCTGCATCCCAAAAGCGCCGCGCTGCTCCCTATGTCCTTTACAAGCGGCCTGTCAGGCTCGCAAACAAGGCATCACCAAACAACTTCCGCGCAAAATCAAAGCCAAAACCCGCCCGCAAAAATACGGCCATATTTACTGGATCACGAACGATCAGGAGCAAGTGCTGTTTCATCAACGCCCTGAACAAGGATTACTTGGGGGCATGCTAGGCTTGCCAACAACAGACTGGAATGAGGATAGCACTTCCCTTACGCACCCTGAATACATCAATATACCAACCCCTTTACATATTCAGGTGCAGCACACATTCACACATTTCGATTTGAAGCTCGATTTATTCGAGGCAACGCTAAAAGCGAAACTGCCCGTTAAAGATATAAAATTGTGCTGGTTATGCCCGATGAGTACAGGAGACAAACTACCCAGCGTATTTAAAAAGGCGCACAAGATACTGGTGTCGCCCAATAAACAAAACCTTGAAGTTGCGAGTTAACGCTAACCCCAGTATAATTAAACAGTGAAGATGCGCATAAACAGAAAGTGAATGGGTTAATGTTTAAAAAGGTAGGGGTGTGGATTGGTGTTATTATAGTAGGCGTTATGGCGTCGTCTGTTTCCTACGCTCAAGAAAAGCCTGAACAAGGTCCGGCCATATACGAATCTCCCACAATTAAAAACCTTTCCCAACTCTACTGGGCATTATCAAAATTCAAGCCGAACGAAAATGGCAAAATTGATGATATCTACATTGATAATTTCTTATTTATTAATGAATGTAGCCTGTACCAAGAATTCTCAGATAACGAATTTGAATGGATAAACATAAGAGAATCTGCCAGAAATTTTCTTGAAGAAAATAAGTCTGATTTCCCTCTAAGGTTTAAATACACCCAGCCGCTACGGCTTGCAGAATATGACCTTGAGAGCCAGACATTCGATGTATGGGAACCCTATAAAATTAATGGAATTCGGCGTTTCGAAATTTTAGCAGAAGACCTGTTTGAGGATATTTGTAATCAACCGGCTAAATATGCAATTGAAGGCTACCCAAAGGGTCTGTTTGCAGAAATGAACCGGCCCTTTACTCTGGAAACTATTAAAACCCCACCTGAAATAGCAGAAATATACATCAAGGAAAAGATGGAAGGGATTGCCATTACCCCAAGAAAAAAAGAAGAAAAATATGATTTAAGGGATGCGTACCTGGTGATGAAAATAAGGTTTTTTTCATATCAGGAGGACGTAAGAAGTATAGACTATGTGAAATTGACTAAGGTGCTGGCTGTATTAGAAAGCTACGAAATTTATGGTGATCAGGATAAAACCCTGCTTTTATTTTCAGAAAACTTTAAGCGTAAGAAAAAACACTCGAACATGGAAGAAGAGTTGAAAAAACGCTACCAGGAACGCCTTAAAAAGCAGATGGAGAAAAAGAAAAAAGCGCTTCAGGAACCGCAGGAAAGTGCCCCTATCCAATAAGTCCCGTACGGATCTTCTCCCGTAAATCATCGATCGGCTTTGTTGTCTTCCCGTCTGTGTAATGCCAGAACGTCCAGCCGTTACATGACGGCGCATCCTGCACCGCTGCTCCAACCTTGTGAATAGACCCGCGCATGCTTTCAATCCGGTTTATAGCCACTACAGAACCATCAGCATGAATCTTGGCTTGGTGACATTTCTTCGCATCGGTCAGAATAGCTCCGGGCTTGAGCAACCCGCGCTCAATCAAGGTTCCAAACGGCACGCGCGGTGCCTCGCGTTTAGTCTGAATATTCAACACATTTTCGGCTAAAGGCTCAATCCCATCAATCCGCGCCCGCGCATGCTGGGCATATTCCTGTTCTCGCTCCAGCCCGATAAAATTCCGCCCCAAAGCCTTGGCCACAGCGCCCGTTGTGCCTGTGCCAAAGAACGGGTCCAAAACGGTGTCGCCCTTCTTCGTCGAAGCCATAAGCACTCGATACAGAAGACTCTCCGGTTTTTGCGTCGGATGCGCTTTCTTGCCGTCCTCGCCTTTCAGACGCTCCCCACCAGTGCAAAGCGGCAAATACCAGTCGCTGCGCATCTGAATATCTTCATTCAACGTCTTCATCACTTCGTAATTAAACGTGTATTTCGACGCCTTCGACTTCCCGGCCCAGATCAATGTTTCATGCGCATTGGTAAAGCGCCGCCCGCGAAAATTCGGCATCGGATTGGATTTACGCCAGACAATGTCGTTCAAAATCCAAAACCCCATATCCTGCAGGATGTACCCAAGACGGAAAATATTGTGATAACTGCCGATCACCCAGATCGACCCGTCGGGCTTTAAAATTTTGCGCGCCGCGCCCAGCCAATTGCGTGTAAATTCATCGTAGTGTTGCAAGGATTCATACTGATCCCAGTCATTATCCACCGCATCGACCTTAGAGTTATTTGGACGATGCAAATCCCCGCCAAGCTGCAAATTATAAGGCGGATCGGCAAATACACAATCAACGCTCTCTTGCGGCAGAGACTTCATGATCTGGACACAATCTCCGACATGGATTTGGTTGATGTGGGAATCCAGAGTGCTTTCGCGCTGTTGCTTCGCCATGAGATGCCTTCCTTGTGGATAAGTTGAAGGGGCACCATGAGTCAAAACCGATTCGTCGTCAAGACAAAAAATAGATTCACATAATAGAATCAGGACTCTAGCAAAGAGTCTTAAACGACTCTACGCCGCAGAATTTAAGGGCTTTCGAGTCGATCCGAAGGCAATGAAATTTTTTACCGGCCCGAAAGATTTTCGATGATGCTCGGTAATGCCATGCGCGTCGATCCCCGCCAGATGCGCTTTGGACGGATAACCCACATTGCTGTCCCAGCCGTAATGCGGATACTGTTCATGCAGCGCGCGCATAAGCCGGTCCCGCGTCACCTTAGCGACAATAGACGCCGCAGCGATCGAAACCGACTTAGCGTCCCCCTTCACCACAGCCGTGGCCGGACAGGACAAATTCGCGGGAATTTTATTACCGTCAATGAGGGCGTGTACGTATGGCATAGTTGTAGCATCAAGTGCCGCTGCCATCGCCTTCAGACTCGCCTGCAAAATATTGATCTTATCAATTTCACTCGGCGATTTCTCGCCAGTCGCCCAGACGAAATGCGTAGTAATCTGCTCATACAACGCCGCCAGCTTCTTTTCCGATAGTGTCTTGCTATCCCGAATGTCACAGACAAAGGGCAGGGCGCGCAGCTCATCAGGAATATAAACACACGCCGCAACCACCGGCCCGGCTAAAGGCCCGCGCCCAACTTCATCCAGCCCGCAAACCGGGCCTTCAAAGTCGTTTTCAAGACTAAAATCAGGCATAACGCACCTCATATGAATGGATCATGCGACCATTGCAGCAAAGCCTGCCTTTGGCGCGGGCGACAATCCAGATTCCCAGGGTCGCAATGCGCCCGGATTTGCCCGGCATGGCGTGCAAACGCTTTCCAGCGCTTGATTTGCCATGCATCAATCTCTGGAATGCGCCGCCCAAGATAATAGCGGCAATACCATTGAAACCAGCCGCGCACATCCGGCTCTATAATCCAGCCCTTCTGCCGCCAAACCTGTAGAGACTGGCGGCTTTTGATCTTGAAATAATTGAGGGAAACATCCGCCCGGTCGCTGATTTTCGCATGTTCAAACCAGTCCGCAGGAAATTCATCACGGCAATCATTCATATATTTACCCTCAAACACGCCCAACTCGAGCATCTCCTTCGGCGTGAAATGCGGCTGAAATGCCGGATCAAACTCTTCGCCCATCGGAGCATCCAACCTGTACGTATAACCGCTTTGCATTGTGTCATGAACGGTAACTTTATCGCCGACCCTATACATGTCTAGCCTTTCAGGCTCTTGCTGGCGATTTCATAGACATCCGGCGATAAATCCTTGGTGGCCACAATCCGCTCCAGCTCGGCCCTCATCTTCTCCTGACGATCTTTGGTATAACGCCGCCATTCCCGCATTGGAGTCAATAACCGCGCCGCAATTTGCGGATTTATAGAGTTCAGCTCCAAAATAGCATCGCTCAAGAAATGATACCCCGATCCATCCACAGCATGAAACCCGACCGGGTTATTCATCGCAAACGCGGCATAAAGTGATCGAACCCTGTTAGGATTTTTGATATTAAAATCAGAATGATGCCGAAGTTTTTTAAGATTCTGAATGATGTCCGCACGTGTCGCCGAAGCCTGCAAAGAAAAGTACTTATCCACAACCAGTGGATAAGCCTTAAACCGCGCATAAAAGTCATCAAAACACTCTTCGCGCTCGGCGTTATTATTATCCGCCAGCCGCGTCAGCGCCGCCACCCGGTCGGTCATATTGTCCGCTTCGTCATATTGCGCCTTGGCCAATTTCGCACATCCCGTGCCATTCGTGGCGGTGAGCAGTCCCAATATGGCATTTTGCAATGCCCGCCGTCCCATCGCCTCAGGCGACAGCGAAAACGCACCCGTGCTACGATTGGCCTTATACAGATTTTCCAGCGCCGGCTTATAGGTCCGCTTAATCGCCGCCAACAAGGTCTGACGGGCCTTATGAACGGCATCAGGATCAATCACGCTGCGCTGCTGCCCGATCAAACCAACCGACGGCACACTCAGTGCCCGCGCCATCAACGCTTTATCGATCGTCGGCTTTAGAGCCCCCTCAATTAACGCTCCGAAAGCGTCCATAAATTTCGGGCAAATCTCCTTGCTGTCCTCATCAATCATGCGATTAAGCATCCGCAAAATCAGCTCTTGCCCGGCCTCCCAGCGATTAAACCCGTCACTGTCATGACGCATCAAAAACGTCAGATCGGCATTGGAGTGCTCAGTTTCCAAACGTACAGGCGCTGAAAAACCCCGCAAGACAGAGGGTACAGGGGGCTGCGCCACATCTTTAATCACAAAGCGCTGCTTCGCTTCACGCAAATCTAAAACCTGCGTTTCAATCAAATCTTGCCCGTTATCACCCAGCAAACCGATCGCCACCGGAATATGCATCGGTTTTTTACCCGCTTGCCCCGGCGTATCAGGGATTTCTTGCGTGAGCTCTATGCTGTACGTCTTATTTTCGGGCGTATATTCACCCTTAAAACTAACTTTCGGCGTACCGGCCTGAGAATACCATAGCTTAAACTGCGATAAATCAATCCCACTGGCCTCTGCCATGCACGCCACAAAATCATCGCACGTCACCGCTTGCCCGTCATGGCGCGAGAAATACAGATCCGTACCCTTACGATAATTCTCCGGCCCCAAAATCGTCCGCAGCATGCGGATCACCTCGGCGCCTTTTTCATACACCGTCATCGTATAGAAGTTATTGATTTCTATATAATTATCCGGCCTGATCGGATGGGCGAGGGGGCCCGCATCCTCAGAAAACTGCAATCGCCGCAAATGCGTCACATCGTCAATGCGCTGCACCGCAGGCGAGTTCATATCCGCCGAGAAGCTTTGGTCTCGAAACACCGTCAGCCCTTCTTTGAGGGACAGCTGAAACCAGTCACGGCAGGTCACGCGGTTCCCGCTCCAATTGTGGAAATATTCATGCGCAATCACGCTTTCCACGCGCAGGAAGTCTTGGTCCGTCGCTGTTTCCTGCGCCGCCAGCACCAGAGCGGTGTTAAAAATATTCAGCGATGTATTCTCCATCGCCCCCATATTAAAATCGCTAACAGCGACAATGTTGAACATGTCCAGCTCATATTCCAGCCCGTACGTATCCTCATCCCACTTCATCGATTTTTTCAACGATTCCATAGCATGCCCGCACTGATCCTCATCGCCAGGCCGCACATAAATATAAAGCTCGACCTCACGCCCCGATTTCGTGGTGTACGTATCTTGAATATGCGTCAAATCCCCCGCCACCAATGCAAACAGGTAACACGGCTTGGGGAACGGGTCATGCCACACCGCATAATGCCTACCATGCGAAGCATCCCCATGATCAACTCGGTTGCCGTTCGACAATAAAACCGGACTATGCGCCTTGCTAGCCTCAACACGTACAGTAAAAACGCTCAAAACATCGGGGCGGTCGGGATAATACGTAATCGTTCGAAACCCTTCGGCTTCGCATTGTGTACAATAAGTACCCCCAGACTTATACAACCCCTCCAGCCGTGTATTTTCCTCCGGATGAATACGCGTCCTAATCTCCAGCGTAAAATCCTTCAAATGCGGGCAGGGCAGGGTAAGCCCACTATCATCCTTCTGATAATCCGTAAGTTTCTCGCCATTCAGGCTGATATCCATCAGCTCCAGATGCTCGCCATTCAGGAACATATCATCGCGGCAATGATCGGGCGCCGAGACCTGCATCACGGATTTCACAACGCAATACCCATCGTGAATATCAAAATTCAGCTCAATGGCCTCAATTTTGTAGGGATAGGGCTTATAATCTTTAAGATAAATCGTTTTCGGTGTGTCTGTTTTCATGGGATTCTTTTATCACGAAGTTAGAGAAGACGCCACGAAGAGCACGAATTTTTAAGAGTATTGATGCTTTAATTTATAAAGAATCTAAAAAAGACCTTATTTTACGCGGAGTTTCGGAGATACGGAGGGCGTATCTTAAAAACTCCGTGACTCCGCTTCTCCGCGTAAATTTTCGTAAAAAAACTTGACAAAATAGGAATAATTTCATAAATTATCCGTCAATATGGCGCTACACGTGCGCCTGCCGCTTGGAGCAGGGCTCGCCCCCCTCCCGCAAAAAATAAAAAACAAAGTAGTAAACGTGAATATCTTTTATATATCAGTATGTTACAGGCACTAATCCTGCAAGACCATATCATTGCGATGGATGAGTTCGCTGCGCCCGGCATAGCCCAGAATAGAAGGGATTTCATCGCTTGCCTTGCCGATAATTTTCTGTGCGTCATCGGAAGAATAGGCTGACAGACCCATCCCCAGACGATCACCATTGAAATGCTTGATTTCAATCACATCTCCACGCTGAAAATGCCCTTCAAGCGCCATAACCCCAACCGGAAGCAGGCTTTTACCACTTTTGAGTGCTTTTGAAGCCCCTTTATCGAGAATATAGGCGCCTTTCGGTCTTAAATGCGCACTCATCCAGCGTTTTTTTGCCGTTTGAGTGCTTTTTTGTGCCAGAAATGCCGTTGTGCGTGTCTTAAATTCCTCAAAAACATCCCGTAAGACATGTTTTTCAAGCCCATCGGCGATAATCAGGTGAATACCGGTGCTCGTCGCCGCCTGCGCCGCTTCAACCTTGCTCTTCATCCCCCCGGTGCTCAGCCCCGGAACAGCATCTCCTGCCATTTTCACATGTTCGGTAGTAATCTTTTCAACCAGCGGAATATGCGTCGCATCCGGATTATGCCCCGGATGGTCGGTATAAAGCCCGTCAGTGGTGGACAGCAGCAACACCGCATCCGCATCGATCATCTGCGCCACACGCGCCGCCAGCCGGTCATTATCGCCAAAGCGGATTTCTCCGGTCGAAATCGTATCATTTTCGTTGATCACCGGAATAATCCCCTGCACCATAAGTGCGCCCAGCGTGGCGCGGGCGTTCAAATGCATTCGCCAGTTCTCGGTTTCCGACATAGTCAGCAAAACTTGAGCCAGTTCCAGCCCCTGATGCGCAAAGCTCTGGTGATAGGCATGGAAAAGATGATATTGCCCGACGGCCGAGGCTGCCTGCTTCTTTTCCAGCGGAATTGCCGTCGGCGGCGTATTCATATCAATATGCAAGGCTTTACGCCCCAGAGCCACTGCGCCGGAGGTCACAATCACCACCTGCATCCCGCGCTCACGCAAGGCTTTTACATCTTCGGCTAGAGCATCCAGCCAGCCTTGACGCACACCGCTCCCGTCGCTCTGCGTCACCAAAGCCGTACCAATTTTGATGACCAGTATCTGACAGCTCTTGAGAATATCAACTGTACGTGTCTTGGAACTCACGGCGCAAACTCCTCATCCTGGGGCAGGGCGCTTGTTTTTACCTTTTTTATGGCCTTATCCAAAGCATACACAACCTCGGAAATACCTTCACCCGAGACAGCAGAGATTTTATACACAGGCTTATCCACAACCGCACGCAAGACTTTGGCCTGCTCCTCAGCCAGCTCATCTCCCAGCGCATCAACCTTATTTAAAACAATAATTTCTTCTTTTTTATCAAGATAATGTCCGTATTCTTTCAACTCATTTCTTATCGTGCTGTACGCCTCAGCGACATCATCTTGTGTGCAATCAATCAAATGCAAAATCACATTGGTTCGTTCAATATGTCCCAAGAAACGGTCGCCCAATCCGTGACCCTCATGCGCCCCCTCAATCAAACCGGGAATATCAGCAATCACAATCTCCTGTTCACCGGCTTTGATCACGCCAAGATTAGGATGCAGCGTCGTAAATGGATAATCAGCAATCTTCGGCTTGGCATTTGAACACGCCGCCAAAAATGTAGATTTTCCGGCATTCGGCAGCCCAACCAGCCCCGCATCGGCAATCAGCTTCAACCGTAGCCAAACTGCCATCTCTTGCCCAGGCCAGCCCGGCGTCGATTTACGCGGCGCCTGATTGGTTGCGCTTTTGTAATGCGCATTGCCAAAGCCGCCATCGCCGCCTTTAAGGAATAACTGGCGCTCTCCGGCTTGTGTAAAATCCGCCAGTACTGTTTCCTTATTCTCGTCCAAAATCTGCGTTCCGACAGGAATCTTTACGATGCAATCTGCCCCATGCGCACCAGTGCGGTTCGCGCCTTTACCGTTTTCACCGGGCCGCGCCCGAAAATGCTGCTGATAACGAAAATCAATCAATGTATTGAGTGTATCAACAACCTCAAACACCACATCGCCGCCTTTGCCGCCATTGCCGCCGTCCGGCCCGCCAAATTCCACGTATTTCTCACGCCGAAAGCTCACGCACCCCGGCCCGCCGTGTCCGCTCCGCAAGTAAATCTTTGCTTCGTCTAAAAACTTCATAAAAAAATCCCTCACATGTCATCCCGACTGAGCGGTAGCGAATGGAGGGATCTTGCTTTTATCGTACGTTGGTCAGATCCCTCAACTTCAGCCCTGGCGGGCTTCCGCTCGGGATGACATCTTTTTGCTATTCGGCGGCTTGCTGGTTTGCGGCTGTATCGTTAGCCGGCACAACATTCACAACCGGCCGATCGCTTTTGCTGCGTGTGAACAACACTTCACCATCAACCAGAGAGAAAATCGTGTGATCTTTACCCAGACCGACATTTTTACCCGGCTTGTACTTCGTACCGCGCTGACGCACGAGAATGTTACCTGCAAGCACATCTTCGCCGGCGTATTTCTTAACACCGAGGCGACGACCTGCTGAATCCCGGCCGTTTCTAGAACTCCCGCCTGCTTTTTTATGTGCCATGCTTTAATCTCCTTAAAAATGTTTTTTCAAAAGGCCTTAGGCCGCTTTAATGTCCGTAATTTGCAGTAATGTCAGATTTTGACGATGCCCTTTCTTACGGCGATAATTTTGACGACGTTTCTTTTTAAAAATCGTAATTTTCGGGGCGCGCTTTTGCTCCAAAACCTTGGCCACAACCTTTGCACCTTTAACCAAAGGCGCACCAATCTTGCCATCTACAAACAGCACTTCATCAAGATCGACAGATTTACCGGCTTCAACGTCCAGCTTCTCAACCTCGATTTTGTCGTCCTTTTGAACTTTGTACTGCTTTCCACCTGTGCGAATAACTGCAAACATGTCTTATCTCACTTAAATTCTTAAAATCCGCGGTTCAGCCCGCTTTCTTGTGCATTATGCCCGAAGCCACGAAATATACACATCCGGCAATAGGTGTCAAGAAAATGATGCTATTTAAACAAAATCAGGCTCAGTGCAATGCTGCCCATGCCAATAACCATACCGTAAACCGCGTCATGTCCGCTTGAGTAACGTTTTGCGGTTGGTAAAAGCTCATCCAAAGACAAAAACACCATCGCCCCGGCAATCACCCCAAAAACACTACCAAATACGAAAGGCGTCAAAAATGGCGCCAGTACCAAATACCCGACCAGCGCGCCAACAGGCTCCGCCACCGCTGAAAGCAAACACGCCAGCAGTGTCAGTTTTCTATCTCCGGTTGCGTAATAAACGGGAATAGCAATTGAAACTCCCTCGGGGATATTGTGAATAGCAATCGCAAAAGCCAGAGAAGCCCCAACCACCGGGTCTTCCAGTGTCGCAAAGAACGTTGCCATGCCTTCCGGGAAATTGTGGACCGTAATAGCCAAAGCCGCCAACAATCCTACGCGCTTAAGGTGTGACTTACTCTCATCGTGCGGCACGCTCAGCTTGTTATGCGGGTTTGGAATAAGCCTGTCAATCAACATCA
The DNA here is from genome assembly GCA_020638335.1 of Rhodospirillales bacterium. Classification (GTDB taxonomy): domain Bacteria; phylum Pseudomonadota; class Alphaproteobacteria; order Micavibrionales; family Micavibrionaceae; genus TMED27. The sequence continues at coordinate 186,610 of JACKIT010000001.1, read as the reverse complement.
AAAGCGCAATCCCGCCAAAAAACGCCAGTGTTGCAGTGCTGTAGGCTTCTTTTTCCGGCAAAATCTCCGCAAAAGACTGATATGACTTCCAGAAGATCTCAACCAAAGAGATATAAACCATCGCCCCGCCAGCAAACGCCAGCCCGAACGCCAGCATCCGCGGATTGGATTCATGCGCTCGAAAGATCGACAATCCGCCAATCATTGTGGCAAACGCCGCCGCAATGCAAATGCCAAGAGCGGTAAGAACGGAAGGGGAGAAGAGATCGTAGGCCATGAAGGAAGTTATACGCCTCGATCGACGACAAAGCAATGTAACCCCTATCGGTGCATCCCATTATTTTCGCTGAAGCAAATCTTCAAAACGCGCAATTACATTTTTCTCATCAAATGTTGTCGGCAATAAGGAAGGCGCAAAGCTGCGCTTTGATAAAGGGGAAATGACCCGCATCTTATCAAGGAACCCCTCCATATCTTGAACAAGTTCAACCGCGCCCTCTTCAGCCAGCGCCGCAATCTCGGCAATACCGCCAGAACTGTCCGTCGCAATGACCGGCGTTCCGCAGGTCAGTGCCTCTAAAGCTACATTGGGTAGCCCCTCAAATCGGGAAGGCAGCAAAAAACAATCGGCTCCGGCATAATAAGGCCAAGGGTTTGAAACTAAACCAGGAAGCAGGATTTGAGCGCTTAACCCGTATTGGCTGACCAATCCTTCCAAAAGAGGGCGCTCTTCCCCTTCACCCAAAATGGAAAGCACCCATTTATGATCGAACTTAAAATTGGCAAGCGCTGCGATAAGGTGATCATAACCTTTTTGAGAATGGAGACGACCGGCCGCAACAAACTGAACGGTATTCGACGAAACGTTGTGAAACCTCAATACACTCTCTTTATTCTCTCGGATTTTCTTAATAGAAACAGGGTTATATAAAAGCACATGATTTTCATCACTAATTTTCAAATCTTCAGTAAATTCATCAATGATTGTCTGTGCAGGGCTAATCACCATATCCGCCCACGGATATAAAACCCTATATGCTAGCCGAATAATGGGGGCCAAGCGTGAATGCTCGTCATCAAAAAAGGACGGTGTAATAGCCTCGCGAACAATAAAACGAGTTTTCGGAAAAAGAGGCTTAAGCAGCAACAACGCAAAATTCATATGAGCCATCGTGGAAACGATAACATCCGGCTTTATGCGTCTAAGCTCGCGGTAAAGTTTGAAAATGCCCCGTGAAACATGCTGCCTTTGCAGATCTTGAATTTGAATCTCTGAGGAAACAAGACTTTCGAGCGCCCCGCCCCCCTGAACAACAATCAGCGTAGGAGAAAATTTTTGACGGTTAATACCATTCATTAATGTAATCAAAACACGCTCAGCCCCCCCCGCATTTAAGGCGGGAAGAACAAAAACAGCTTTGTACGATTTTTTGTAAGTCATAGGTTCCCTAAGTCTCCTTACTGGAAACCAATGGCGTTAAAACATTTTGCGCACGCATATCCCAAGTATAGTATTTTTTCAGTGTGCTATAGGCCTCTTGCGCTAATTTTTTCATGAGAGGGCGGTTCTCCTTAAGCTCCTGAATCGCATCATGCCAACCAGAAACATCAGCAGGATCGATCAGTAAGGCATTCTGCCTATGGGTAAGAATTTCCCTTAAAACAGGAATATCGGATGCAATAATAGGCTTACAATACGACATATACTCAAAAATCTTAAGCGGTGAGGTCCAACGGCCAATATCATAACTTTTTGAAAGCATGCTTTTTTTTTGGATAGGGGCTAAAAAAACATCAATATCAACACATTGATCAAGAAGACTCCCGTGTTCAACATGGCCATGAAAAATGAAATTATCTGTGTTTACAAAGCGTGACCAAAAATCAATTTGATCAGGAGAACCGCCCCACAAATGAAATTCTTCCTCAGGACATAGGCTAGCAAGCTCAACAAGAAGGCTCATCCCTTTACCTTCCATAAGCTTGCCAGTATAGCCCAGCTTAAAAGAGTGCTTATCTACAACCGGGCCTTTTTGATTAGCGGAAGTGGGATATAAATCTGCTCCATCATGTGCAACGATAATTTTCTCAGAAACAAGTCCAAAGCGGGTCAGCAAATAATCATCCTTAAGAACTTGGGAAATGACAACAAGATGTGAAAAGTTTTTCTGTCCAAAAAGCCAGGATTCCAAACGTTTTTCGAGAAAATTTCTAGGGAGAGCATGGGCTTCAAACACTACAGAACGATCACGGTAAAACAGAGAAGCCAGCGCAGCGGCATATATGTAGCGGCTATAAAAAACATCTGGAACAAATGTGGATTTTTTCAAATCGATAAAAATCTTCAGAAGATAAAAAACATTCCATAACCATTTCCACATAAAAACGGATACAGTCTTCAAATGAAAATTCTTTTCAAGACCATAGATGTGAAATATATCCTGAGGAGAACCGTCTTTGCCTTCTAATGCATAAAGCAGAACATCATGATGGTTTCGTGCAAACGCCGCACACATTTTCATAACATGAACAGAATTCGCGTTCGAAGAGGGAAGCTGCGAAGAAGAAAGATAAACAATTTTCATTCCTGAAATCCAGACTAGGCAATCTTGGAGGGTTTTTTCGTATGCATCTCACGTTGATTGTGCACATTCACAATCTGTTCAGCAATAATTTGCGTCAGTTTCTTATAGTTTTCATTTTCCAAAGAAAAATCAAATGTTGTATCCCAGACAAAATTTCTTTCAATTTGAAAAGAATGGTCATGAACAGCCTGCAGATAGGCGCACAACTCATCGTCATTGGCTTTATATTGCTCAGCACATCGAATAGCGTCATGCAGGTTTCTCCACTCTTTAATATTATCCACCCCGGCCATTCGATGCCAGGGCATAGTTTGATCGCCGAGTAAAATCGTTTTTTTACCGTGCAATAGTCCCTCAAAACCGACTGTACCGGTGATAGTCACAACACAGGCGGCATGCTCAATAAAAGAGCGTGTGTGTGCGAAATGATCGACCAGCACTACATTCGGATATTGTTGCAATTGCCGAAGAAAATGCACTGTATCTTTACCAATCATTACTTTGTTCAACTTAACAAGCAATTGATAGTCAAAGGGCAGGGCTTTGGCGATATTTTCAATAACAGCAAGCTGATTCACCTCGTAAGGGGCCATAAGTGCTGTGCTTGCCTCTGGCTGCATGTGCAAGGTCATAAAAACATATTTGTAATCAGGTGCGTCCTGAATACATTTGCAGAAAAATTTCGTATACGTTGTACGATAAAAACTCTGCATATGGCGGACAAGCAACAAAAGCGCAGAGCTTTTATACAAAGAGAAATTATACTTGATTTCGGGATTCGTCATAGCCTTGGCATGAAGCCGAACATCACGCACGGCAGCCCTTCCAATTTTAAGCGCTCCTTTCCCAAAACCACATAAACGATTAAACACATTACCGGCAAAAGACATGGGCTTCGTTTCATTGCCATACCATTGGCTATAAGCCGAATAGGATTGAGGCGCTCTAAAACGCTGCAAATATTGACGACCTTCTTCAATTCTGTCCGGATTCTTGAGATAGAACTGATAGCTTTGCTCTAAAAACGAATAATTGTCATTAAGGCGACGACTGATAAAAAAACGATCGCCTTTATCAAGATCCTGAACAAGGGCGCTATCAATATGATAGTACGGAATTCCACGCTTCTCAGCCACAACGTCCAGCGCCATTCTGAAAATACCGATATTGGCAAAATCGATCACGCAATCAATAGGGTGGTCGTCAAATATACTTTCCGCCTGCTTAATCAACAACGCAAAATATTTGGTTTTTTGCTCTTGAGAATAGTAGGGTGTACGCGCGTAAAGTGGATAGGCCGCCTGTGGAAAAAGCCAGCGTTCAGTCAAGGCTAACGACCAAAGCTGACGATCTCCATAAAGCTTTTCTATTCTGGCCATTTCCTCAACGCTGATGGTTTCGCTTTCAATTTTTGAAAACACTTCCCGGGTGCCAAACAGGCTTTCAAACTCGATGCTGCTATCATTTTGCAGATAATCACGCCAATCGTCATAATAGGCGACATATGCGTAACATTTTTGAATGTGCCCAAGCCAATCCATTGCTTCCGCAATATGATTAATATATTTAGTTTTCTTTGCTCGACAGATAACAAGGGGATTCATATTTAAGGTCCTGCTGACTAAAAACACACTTTGCAAAACGTTCTATAATGTTTCGTCCATAGAGTAAAAGCTTTTATCTGTGCTCGTTCTTCCTTGCAAAAGATATACAATATGCTACCTAAATGGGGTTCTGAGGTGCATCCTCAACAAAGAAAGTCTTCAATAAAGAAAAATGTAATGAAAGAACTTCTTCACAAACATAATTTACCCAGAAAAATTTTAAATTCTTCAATGCCGTTGATGCTGCGGCAATTTTTGAAATTCTTGTATAAAAAAGAGAAAGCTGACCAATCTTATTGGGCCGGACGACCAGAGGAAGGAGAGCGTGGAGCAACAAATTATATCGATATGGATGCAACCGGCAGAGCCCTGATCGATGAAGTTGAAAAACGGGCCATAAATAAAGAGGCGGGAATTCTCGATTTGGGCTGCAACGTTGGCCGCCACTTGAATGCCCTCAGGGAGCGGGGGTTTCATAATCTTTACGGTGTTGATTTGTCAAAAGCCGCGCGCAAGGTTTCAAAAGATGTTTTTCCCGCACTGAATGAGATTGCCGAGTTTGAAGAAGGGTCTTTTGAGGCTTATCTATCAAACTCACCCAGCAAAAAATTTGATGTTGTGTATACACATGGAGCTACAATCGAGCATGTAAACCCCGTATTCCCACTGGTTCAGGAAATATGCCGGGTAACAAAGGATTGCGTGGTGTTGGGCGCAGTGTACTACAACGGGAGTACATATCCAAGATTTTGGACATACGAATTTGAAAAGAACGGCTTTTATCTTTGCAAATTAATGCAACCTGAAAAAGAGTGGGCGCCAGATTCAAAAACAAACCGTCCTTGTGTCTTAGCTGTATACAAGCGCTGCGAATAATAGAAATCCGGGCTCCAGGATAGAAAGATTCGAAATTGTCAGAGCTGAAACAAGTTTCATACCCTATCGTATATTTTCTGAAACACTACCCACTTCGTGCGCTCGTTGTCACACTGGCTTTCCTTATAGCAGGGATATCGGAAGGGCTGGGTGTACTAACAATCCTGCCCCTTGTACAGTTCATCCTCGATGGCGCACCTGAGCCAAACAGCAAAACCTACATGGTTTTTGAAAACGTTGCGCAATGGTTTGGTGCAGAACTCACCCTTTTAAATACCATTTTATTTATGATTGCCTTTATAACGTTGAAGGCAATCACAAATTTGCTAGCGATGTACATTGTCAGTAGTTCAGCGGCAGAAATCACGGCCGGTTTTCGGAAGCGGTTGGTCGCCGCCATTATGAATGCACGCTGGTCTTATTTTACACAAAAATCTGCAGGCTATATCTCAACAGCACTCAATAACGAACCGCAATTCGCAGCAAACTGCATTGTTAAACAATGCAGTTTTATAGCGGATATATTCCAAGTGCTGGTCTATTTCACGATTGCCCTGTTTATGTCCTGGCAAGTTACAAGCGTGGCGGTCGGTATCGGAGCATTGTGCACCTTATTGCTGCTGTTTGCATTCAAAAAGTCCAGACGCGCAGGACAGGATCAAACCAATAACCAAAAAGCGCTTATGGCTAAGATTCTGGACATATTTAGGATGATGAAACCCATGAAAGCTATGGGGCGCGAGAAGCATGCACTTCCTTTTATATATCAAAAAATAGAAAATCTGCGCTCTTCCTATACATGGATCGTGTTTGGCCCCAATCTCATTGAACAGACAAACGAAGTTGTAAAGGTCACAAGTCTGGGGCTAGGTCTCTTTGCCTTGGTCCATTACCAGCTATTAGAGATCGAAAACCTGATCATCTTAGCCGTTATTTTTCTGCGTGTTTTGCAACGCGTAACAGCTTTGCAGAAAAGCTATGCTATCATAGCCTCTCAAGTCGCTTCATTCACTTATACGTTGGATACAATTGAGCAAGCCGAAAGTTTTCAAGAGGAATTTAAAGGCACAAGAAGCGCAAGCTTTAATACAGGGATTCACTTTAAGGGTGTCTCTTACCGCTATGAACACAAAAATATACTGCAAAACGCAGAATTTAAAATTAACGCAGGGGGTATACATTTGATTACAGGCCCGTCAGGCGTTGGAAAATCAACGCTTGTGAACTTGATTTGCGGCCTTCACACCCCAAATGAAGGGGCGATTGTCATCGATGAAACCCCCTTGGAAGAACTTGAAATTAGAAGCTGGCGTCAAAAAATAGGTTATATTCCTCAGGAACCCTTCCTGCTCAACGACAATGTTCGCAACAATATCACTCTCTATGATCAGAGCTTTAAAGACGAAGAAGTATGGGATGCACTGACAAAAGCCGGGGCCAAAGACTTCGTCGAAAAGCTGGAGGCAGCCGTTGGTGAATCTGGCGGGCAGCTCTCTGGTGGACAACGTCAAAGACTGACAATTGCCAGAGCGCTGATTCAAAAGCCCGATATTCTCATACTGGATGAGGCGACGAGCGGCCTTGAAAAAAAGACGGAAGCGGAAATATTTAAAACACTGACAACGCTTAAAAAAGACATGACAATACTTGCGATTACGCATGATATGGACTTAAAGAAATATGCTGATAAGATCTACGCGCTAGAAAATCAGCAACTAAAAAGTATCAAATAAATAACGCTAAGGGGCCGTCATGGCTGAAAAACAAACACCGATTTTTATTGTCAGCGCTGGACGCTCAGGCTCAACCTTCTTGGCCAAAGTCATCAGCGATCATCCTGCCCTTGTTTGTATATCAGACTTATTTGAACCCGTTGGGCCAACCCCATATTTTGATATCAAAGATGAAGTTACCGGATGCGAATTTTTTCGCGATATCCTCGCCGTCGCCTCAACAAAACCACGCCTAAGATACTGGCGTGAGCGCGACACCAAAGAGCGCCTGTTTGTTCCTGAAGATGAAAACCTGATTTCATTGTTTCTCTCTTATACCGTGCCTTTCGTAGATCAGGATGTCATGGGCGTTTACGAAGAGTGCAAAGCGTATTTCGAAAATAGATCACCAAAAACACCAGCCGATCATTTCACTGATTTCTGCGAATGGATGAAAGAACGCTACAATGGTGAGCTTTGGGTGGAACGTACGGGCGGTTCTTTACCGCACACAGGTAAAATCATTAACACTTGGCCTAATGCAAAAATCATTCATAGCTACCGTGACGGCCGGGAATGCTCTATTTCAATGCATAAGTATCCATTTTTCAGAATGTATCTGAAAATGGAGGAGAATCCCAATCTCGATGAATGGGATTTTGATGAAATGCCGCCAATCGAAGATATCGGCCGAATGTGGAATAATTGGGTTTTACATGCCCAAGAGGCTATGAAATCACTTCCCGATGATCAAAAACGCTGGATTTCATACGAAAATTTAATGCAAAACCCTGAACATGAGCTTGAAAAGTTGATCAAATATATTATGGACAAGGACGGACTATCCGAACAAGATCACCAATGGATAGAAAGAAATGTGGAGCTCGTAAAGCCTTCAACTCCTAAATTCAAGGACTTGAGTTTTGACGAACAAAGCCGCCTGCAAGCAGCCTGCGCTGAAGGGCTAAAAGCCTTAAATTACAAGTGAAAAGATGAGCAAAATATTTTCACCATATATGACAGAACTTCAGTGCCACGGATGCGGTAAGAAATATCGGCCCGAGGAAATCGATTATGTATGCCCCGAACATGCCGGGAATAATCGTCTGGAAGTTCTTTATGATTACGAGGCTATAAAAAACCGGTTCACCAAAGCCGATCTGGCTGTAAATCCGGACACCACGATTAAACGCTATGCCTCAATCTTGCCTGCAAGTCGCGAGGCGCTCGAAAGCATACCCTATCATGTCGGCGGTACGCCCCTTATAAAAGCCACCGCACTCTCAAAAGAATTGGGCATGGATAATGTTTTTGTTAAATTCGATGCGTCAAATCCTTCCGCCTCGCTAAAAGACAGGGCCAGCTTTATGGTCACCGCATTGGCAAAAGCCCAAGGACGAAATGCAATCGCCGCCGCAAGCTCAGGGAATGCGGGATGCTCACTCGCCGCAGTCTGCGCTGCTGCGGATGTGCGAGCAATTCTGTTCGTACCCAAAGCCATTCCAAAGGCGAAGTTGATGCAAATCGCAATTTATGGCGCAGAAGTTTTTGTGGTTCAAGGCTCTTACGATGAAGCCTTCTCTTTATGTGAAAAAGCGTGCGAGGAATTTGGATGGTACTCTAGAAACACTGGCTTTAATCCATACACCCGTGAAGGTAAAAAAACGGTTGCCTTTGAAATCGCGGAACAACTCGGTTGGAATGTACCCGATTGGGTGATTGTCCCGGTGGGTGATGGCTGTATTATCAGTGGCGTACATAAGGGCTTTTTGGATTTGTACAGATTGGGCTGGATCGAAAAAATTCCTCGCATTGTTGCTGTTCAGGCTCAAGGCGCTTCCTCCCTTTATGAATCTTGGAAGCGTGGGGATGAAGAACCATCCTACATGGAAGCAACATCAAGCGTCGACTCAATCAATGTAGGATTGCCGGGAGATGGCGGGTTTGCCTTAAAAGCCATTAAAGATACAGATGGCTTAGCTTTGCTAATGAGTGATGAGGAAATGCATCAATCGATGTTGGAAATGTCCCAAAAACAAGGCCTAATGGGCTGCGTTGCCGGCTCATCGGCATGGGGCGCGCTCAAAATACTCAATCAGAAAAAGACGATTAAGTCGGATGAGACTGTTGTTTTGCTGAATACGGGGCATGGTCTGAAAGACATCGCTCATTTTGAAAACCACACCTTCACATCCATTCACACAATAAAACCGGATATAAACGATCTAAAACAATATGCAGCCTGATCCTTCTCTCTCACATGCGTTGAACATTCAACCTGAAATTAACGACTTTCTCAAAAAGCGCGAAGCCGGATCGGCCAGCGCACGTACGCATTTTGGCGAATATTTACAAGCATCCTATACTGACCTGCCCGAAGTGACAGATCGTGCGGCAATTTCTGTCCCAATTCTCAACTACGAAGACGCTTTATGCGTGGAACGCTCCTTAATTTTGCAAAATGAATCACACAGATATGTCAGCGAGATTCCAATTGCAAAAACGGGAAGTAAGGCTCATTTCAAACATACAGAAGATAAGTCCATAAAAGTAAATATGCCGCACTGCGTAAAGTCTCAAAAAGCGGCTGAATTGACATTGGACTACATTAACAAAAGTGAGGTGCGAGGTGAAATTACTCTCAAAAGAGAAATCCCTGAGGGGCACGGACTGGGGACCTCAACCAGCGATGTTCTGGCAACCATATATGCTGTCGCCGATAGCCTGTGTTGTAAACTCACAAACGCCGAAGCTGCGTCTTTGGCGCTTCAGGCCGAAGGAGCCTGCGATGCGATTATGTACAGCCGGGCAGGGCTATTTATCACCACCAAGTGTACGTTTTTAGAATATTACGACACTGTCTATCCTAGAGCGCTCATTATTGGTTTGGCCGCAGACAGCGCAGGTCAGACAGTCGATACGCTATCACTGGCCCCCAAAGAATATTCTTTTGAAGAACAGCAAACGCTTGATCTGCTACGCAAAGCTGCACGTAATGCCTTTTATAAGGAGGATTTGAAGCTTTTGGGACAGGTATCTACACAATCAGCATTAATCAATCAACGTTTCTTACCTAAAGATAATCTCGGAGAGATCATAAAAATTGCAGACAGTAACGCGGCGCAGGGCGTTGTGTGCGCGCACTCAGGAACTGTTTTAGGACTGATTTACGATATGAATGATGTAATGACAAGTGATCGTATCAAGACCCTGCGACAAGACTTGGAATCTATTGGCGTACGAGAATTATTACGCTATTATTCAGGCTGATATGCTCGACTATAAAGCAAAAATTTTTGAAAAAACCTCAGACCCGATGTTGCTGCCGCAAATTCGTCGTCTAAAGGAGAATCATTACGGCGCCGCATTTGAGCTTATGAAAATATTGCCAGCGAAATTTATGCTGGATGAAGCAGAAAGAACCGGTCAGCTTACGCCCGGCACAACTGTAGCCGAATCCTCATCAGGAACATTTGCACTCGGATTAGCCATTTTATGTGCAGAACGAGGCTATAAACTTATCATTGTTGGTGATGAAGCCATCGATAACGGTTTAAAAAACCGTCTGCTTGATCTGGGAACACAACTGGAAATCGTTCCTAATACAAACGCCCCAGGCGGTATTCAAAAAGCTAGACTGGATCGTTTGCAAAAACATCTGAAAACCGAAGAGAAATCGTTTTGGCCACAACAATATAAAAATAAAATGAACCCTCGATCCTATTTTTACGCAGCAGAAAAGATCGTGGAATGCCTAGGCAAGATTGATTATCTGATTGCAACTGTCGGCTCTGGCGGTTCTTCGCAAGGATTAGCCTCTGCTTTGCGGGTTATCAACCCCGATATGAAACTCATAGGGGCGGATTCACTCAACAGTAAAATTTTTGGCCGCGAAGATGGAAAACGATTGCTCAGGGGGCTTGGGAGCAGCATCTATCCGGAAAATGTAGATTACGAATTGTTCGACCAAATACATTGGATGGATTGCGCCGAGGGCTTTTACAGTTGCCGACTATTACACAAAAAACACCAAATGTTCATGGGGCCAACATCCGGAGTAGCTTATATGGTTGGGAAATGGGTTGCAGAACAACATTCTGATGCAAAAGTTCTTTCTGTTTTACCGGATAGCGGCCATCGATACATTAATACAGCCTACGACGATGAGTGGTTGCAAAAAAACGGCATCTTAACGCGCACAATCCCTGAACCTGTTCATATACATGCCCCCATGGAAAAAACAGTGCCCTGGTGTTATTACGACTGGAATAAACAAACACTAGAGCAAGTGATCGGTGCGCAGGCTGCATAATATGAATAAAAAAGACGTTGTTATATTCATTGAAAGCAATACCAGCGGTAGCGGAGAAGATTTTTTTAAGATTGTCCGATTAAAAGGATTACGGGCAATTCTGCTCACAACAAACAAGGAATTATATCCATGGGCAGAAAAATATGCCCAAATTGTTGAATGCAATACAAACGCTCTTGACGCCCTTGAAACACAAATTAAAACGCTTGCAGAAGAACATAATATAAAAGGTATAGGGACAAGCTCGGATTATTATATTCGCACAGCAGCCCAAATGGCCTTTGTATTTAATCTATCCGGCCCTGATGCCCAATCCATTGAAAACACGCAAGATAAAAGCAAAATGCGTAAAATTCTGAAAGACGCGGGCTTAACGACGCCAACAATCGCAACGATTACGTTCAAAGACGATATTGAAAAAAAAGTTGCTGGTATGAGTTTTCCTGTGGTTGCCAAACCCGTAACAGGCACCGGCAGTGAAAAGGTAAGACTATGTGCAAATCTCGCCGAACTCGATACATGTATTAACAGAATCCTCAGTGTTACTCACAACAGTCGGGGCCAAGAATTACCGCCTTACGCTTTAGTTGAAGAGTATATTGAAGGCCAGGAATATTCAGTAGAATTGCTATGCAATCCTGAACCTTGCGTAATTACCGTCATAAAAAAACATATGGGCCCTGAGCCTAATTTTTTAGAAATAGGGCATGACGTTCCCGCCCCCATCTCCAAAAGCGAATGGCAATCTTGCGAACAAGAAGCTATAAAAGCCGCGAAAGCAATGCAGCTGACGTTTGGCTGTTTACACGTAGAGCTTAAGCTTGGAAAAACAGGCCCTGTCATTATAGAAATAAACACGCGCTTAGCAGGCGGCATGTTACCCGACCTAATAAAGCGGGTTTACGATATTGATCTGATTAAAGCGCAAATAAACGCAATATTAGACAAGAAAAGCGATATTCCAACAAAGATAGAGCCCAAAACTTACGCTTGCATCCGTTTTCTGGTTCCGCCGCATAATGGAAAATTGTCAGAACTAAAAGGCTTCGAAACGCTGGAAGAAGACATAGACCACTTCATCTACGATTTAAGGTTTAAGCAGTTTCATGAACTGAAAGGCGATTTCACAGACAGGATAGGTGCCTTAATTGTAAGCGACCCGGATCAAGCGCGCTGTATCGAAAAGGCAAACACAGCAGTTGCATCCATACACTATATATACGACGATGCAGCATGACAGCATCGAAAACCCGTAAGCAATCTACTATGACACAAAAAACACTTCCAACAAACATCCTCGCCATCATCTATCCAGAAGCACAAAAGGCGAATAGCCTTTTAGCTGATATCCCCCTAGGTCTCAAAATTGACCAAGCTCACGTGCTTATGCTTAAAAAGCAAGGGCTCATTGATGAAAAAACATCCCGAGCCCTCTTAAATAAAATTTCTTCCATTATCGACGGTGGTTATCAAGACATCCAAGGGCTTTCTTTCGAACGCGGATGGTATATCTCCTACGAAAATTATCTCATTGAAAAATTAGGTATGGACGTCGCAGGCTATTTGCAAACCGGCCGTTCGCGCAACGACTATTTTGCAACGATTTTTAGACTCTACAACAGACAACAATTACAGACAATTGTTCCGTTATACTTGAAAATTCAGCAACAGCTTTTAGCATTCGCCAAAAAACACACGGAAACACCGGCCATTATTCACACGCAAATGCAACCGGCATCATTTGGAACCTATGGACATCATTTTGCAGGCTTTGCAAGCAGTCTGAACATTCATATTACAGCCTTTCTAAAGGTGTTTTCAGACAATGAATATAGCCCCCTAGGCGCAGGAGCCGCCGCAGGAACAAGCCTTCCAATCGATACGCAATACACCGCCGAACTTTTGGGTTTCGAAGGAGCATTGGACAATTCTCTGCAATCAGTAGCACACTATGAATATATTATGCCAATGGCTGGTGCACTGGCCGGAGCAAATCTCGTGCTCGAACGGCTCGCGACAACGCTGCATTTGTGGGCAACGCAAGAATTTTCGTATATTTCATTCTCCGGCCCCCTGTATGGTGCGAGTTCCATGCTGCCACAGAAGCGTAATCCGTTTATTTTGGAGGTCATTAAGGAGCGCATTGCTGCAAATATTTCACTTATGACCTCAATGCAATCAGGATTTTTGAAGGTCCCGTTTTCTAACGCTATGGAAACAAAAGCCGCAGCCCGCAAATTTTGGCAAATGCTGGATGGTATTCAAGATATTTTGATTTTAACGGAATTTATGCTCTCGCATCTGGAAGTAACAGAAGAAAACCACGCGTCCAAAGACATCTACAAAGGATGTTACGCCCTGTTTCTTGCAGAGAAAGAAGTCAAGGAAGAGGGGACGCCATTCCGTCAAGCCTACAAAAATCTTGCAGAAAAACTCGAAGATACGACGTCCTTCAACACGTGCAAACCAAAGGATATGATAAACGCCTTTAGCTATGGAGGTGGTCCATCTCCCGAATCTGTGAAAAACACACTGGACGCCCTGACCAGCCAGCATTCAAAGGCGCTTGAACAATGGAAAAATCAAACCGAAATCTGGGAAGAAAAAGCCCAAAAATTCCAAAAAATCGTACAAGAAAACATATGATATGAATACCTTGATAGTTGATGTGCCCTCTCAAAATGCATTAGACCGACAACGCATCGGCTTTGCTCCCTATATTGAAATCCAAATAAACAAAAAAACATTGGATTGCCAAACCAGCTCTCCAGACTATAGCCTCCAGCTACATAAAAACGCGTCACTTAATATTTATGGTGATTTCATAGCTCTTTATGATGGACAAAATTTTCTTCCCCCACAAAAAGCACTCTATTTTCTTAAGGAACTCTACGAAAACAACCTTAAAAAATTTGAGACGTATCTGTCGCAAGCTATGGGGACATTTTGGGCTATTTTAAAAACAAATGAAGAAATTAGCGTTTATTCGTCTGTTCGTGGCCCTGGCCTTTATATTTATGAAACGCAAGAGACTCTGCACCTCAACTCTTCTGAAAAAACATTTTACAAAACCTTTGTCAGTAAAGGGCTGGATGACTTTCAAGTTCTGCACTACATCACCCAGCATTTCGCATACAGAGCGCCGTTCAAATCGCTTATAAAAAACACTCGCCATACATTAGGCGGACAAAAAACCGTTTTAAAAGTTGACGCAAATAACAGCAAAGACCTTTTCTATCTACCTGTCGATCAACTGTCATCAGATACCCGCAACGATAAAGAACAATTCGAAGAATTTGCACTCATAACTGAGGAAGTATTGTCACGGCAATATGAATATTACAAACGTGACAAAAACATATTCTTTGAGATATCCGGGGGCATAGATTCAACAATGTTTCTATGCGCTGCAAAGAAACTCGGACTGCAGGGCAGGGCCATACACGAGCTAAAATTCTCAGCTTTAACAGAGTATATTCAACGCCTTCAAAACTGGCTGGATATAGAAGAGCCCTATTATCTGAAACCGCTCAAGTCTAAAGACAACTACGAGAAAAGCCTCAAAGACTTCCTGCAAACATGCGAGCATGTTTTTCGTACAGGTCTTGGCCAGATGGGAATCAGTAACATGTACTGGCACCCGGACTACATTCAAAATAAGCCTTTAACCTTTGGCGGGCATACAATTGGCGTAACCTATCAAAACCACCCGTGTATGTTTCCTGCCTTTAAAAACTGGCCATTTCAGATCTGGTACAAGAATGTCATCAAACAGGGCCCTAAACGATATCTGTACACGCAGGAATACCAGAAAACTCTCGGCGGAGATACGCCATTCTGGCTGAAGATTCGCTTTGAAGAGGCTTTGCCCGGAAACGCTTACGAATATCTGTCCTTTATCTCTATAACAAACGGCCTGCCGCTTAATCCGGGAGGGATTTTACCTGTCCCCCTAAATGCGCTTGAAAATGAATTCAGGGAATACTGGATTGACAGCGTGTTAGGACCGATTGTGGGACCGTATTATGGAGACCTGAAAACATCATTAAAACTACCCCCGGAGAAAATCGCACAGATAACCCGTCTGATCCGCTTTGCAACCAATGTTCAAAGCAATTCCATCAATTTCCACACATCCTCAAGCGCCGGCTTGATTAATATACAAGGCCCGCCAATGGACGGACCAATGGCAATGTTTTTGATGAAAAAACAGATTTCCACACATGAAGTTAAACACCCCAAAAATCTGGAATTTATGTATTTTAAGCATGTCACCGGTAAAGACTACTGGAAAGATTTTATCCCCTATAGACGTATGCACAACCTGACTTACAAGCTGACGCGCCAATACAAAGATGAAATCAATCTCATGAACTATCGTCGTAATGCTTTACTGAACGAACCACTATATCAGGACATGGTCCGCAAAGTCACAGGGCAGGGGGCCTCTCACGTTCTGGACAGAATTGAAAATCCCGATATTAAAAACTATCTTGCGGATCTGTATAAACAGACCTACGAAAACCCCGCCCATACCTTTTTCACAGTCAATAATATTCTAAATTTGGAGTATTTCCTAAAAGGGCTTTAGGGAGCGGGCATGTCTGGAGCAGACTTGGGCTTACGGTCGTGTTTAAGATATCCTATAGCCGTGCCAACAACATTACTTGTCCGTCCAACGGCGGCTCCCCAAGATTGCGTAGCCAGATCATAACAAAGATCAAGCGCCCCACCGGCTCCCATGGCAAGACGGTGCTTCTTGCCTTCATTCTGGGCAATAGCGTAAATCCCTAAATAACTCCCCAGCAACGGCAGTGACTGTACAGCACCATTTAAAACTCCAAGAAGGGGACCGCTCTCGAACCCTTGCGCCACAGAATTAAATATTACAGGAGCCGAAAGTGCAGTCGAAACACCTGCGCCCGCAACACTCAGTTTCAACTTATGTCTCTGCCCGAAATCTTTTAGAAACAAATGATTAAGAACCACACTTGTTGCATTGGCAAAGACCCCAGTCATCTGCTCGGCAAGGCCGTATTGCACAATGAGCGCATTGCTGCGAATGATGTTTGATTTTTTCATAGCTTCGGCATCTTTAAGACCGGCTTGCCGGGCAAAAATCATCAGACTGGCCAACCCACCATTAATGTTAGCGACAACCGGTAACGGCACACCTTGTTGAACAGCCAGAGCAGACACCGCAAAAACAGAAACGAGGCTTCCGATAGTAAGCTTTTCAGGGCTGACCTTATTAAGCGCCTGCTCAAACTTATGAGACAACGCAAAAAACGAATCGCTCGCTCTTTTCACAGCAGTACTAAATGTTTTTACAAGCCTCACCGACAATCGCAACCTTTCTTGGAAAGCTGCAACTGTTTAACATAACAAAAAAATAATGTCAATCAAAAAGCTGCTTCCAGAAAAATTAGGTCAGAAGAACCTAAATATTAACCATATCCCATTGCAGCGGCTGACCCGCAGAGATGTCTGTCTTGGCATGTTTACCCTGAATAAAATCAGCGAAGCGAATAGGCATACCACCGGCAGGACGCAAAGAATCTATATTTCCCTCTCCCGCCGGTGCAAAATGTAAAATCTCACCTGCCGCTATATCTTTAACAACCCATAAACACGGGCGTAGCGAACGGCTTGACAGCTCTTTAGGGGTTGGCTCAAAACACACATCTCCATGTGTACGTGCCGCCGCAATCTTTTCTTCCTGTGTTTCATAGTCCACACTGCCCGTATCTTCATACTCACGAATCATATCAACCATTTTCTTTAGTTCGGCGGGCTCACGTGAAAACGGCCAGTCAAAGCCGCCTTCATCATTCTCATTAAGCGCGCGGGCTTTTTCTCGGTCCAGCAGCAAATGCACCTCAATGATTTTCGCACCTTTCTTAACAGCTTCCAGCGGTGTCACATGCGCCATCGGCGCTTTGTAATTTCTGTCATCGGCATAAATAGTATGATCAGAAATCCCGGGCACAACATCAAACAATTCTCCAATAACAGGAACAGTATTTACATTGGCTTCATCGAAAGAGGCAGGATAACCGCTATTACAATGCAATACGGCCAGATCCTGAACGCCATGATTTCGTAGCGTGCGAACAGCTTCATCCAACTCAAGGTAATCCGTCATACCGTTCGAGATAATAATAGGCTTTCCTGTGGCAGCAACCTTTTCAAGCAGCTTGGTATCAACAAGCTCAAAGCTGGCGATCTTAAAAACCGGCACATCATATTGCATTAAATGGTCAACGGCAGTCTCATCAAAAGGGGAAGAAAACAGGTGAATTCCGTTATCCTCAGCCACCTTCAGTAAATCACCATGCCATTCCCACGGAGTCTGCGCTTTTTCATACAGCTTAAACAGGTCAATCTCGGACCACATCGTGCCTTCGGCGCGATTTTGAAAATTTCCGGTCATGGTTGAAGGTGTGTAAGTCTGGATTTTCGCCGCATCCGCCCCGGCCTTCGCCGCCTCTTCGATAATGCGCCGCGCCTCGTCAAAATCCCCTTCATGATTACAGGAAACCTCCACAATGATATAACAGGGGTTATCTCCGCCAACAGCGCGCTCGCCAATTTTAAAAGTTCTGCTCATGCCTGATTAACCTCTCTGATGAATAACAGAAAAAGCTTCGGCTTTTTCAAGTCCCACATGAGCGCCGCGCAGCTTGGCCAGAGCTTCCACAGCCTCATAAGAACGGGCATGAGGAAACGTACGCATTTCATGATCGTAAGCTTTAAGCGCTGCAAGTTTTTGATCCCAAAAATCGACTATATCCACATAATGTACCGGAATAAACGCATTATCAGCACTCGGCGAAGCCCATTCTGTGCTGGAAAGAACCTCAAAGCCATATATCGCGTGCACAGTGCTGTCTGGAACAGGCCTACACGCAGTCAAAACCGCCTGATGGGTTAAACGGTGATCAACATTCAGATCACCGCGATGATGCGTATAGATCACACGAGGCCGAAACCGTTCAACAGTCTTTTCGATAGCTTGCGCAAGATCAAGCATGGCAACTGTATCGAGCCGATTATCCGGAAAATCAAAAAAACAAATATCATCCTTCGACGCTCCTATAGCCGTTGTAGCGCCATAGGCTGCATGTCGGCGGGCCTCTGCCCCATCAAATGACCCCCGAGCCGCTTCCCCATCAGTCATAAAGACGAAACAAACGCGGTCTCCTTGCGCAAGATGCTTTGCAAGCGTAGCGCCTGCGCCAAGAATTTCATCATCCGGATGTGCGCAAACGGCTAAAACTGTCTGCTGTGCCATTTAAAGATCCTCACCGTTATGTTGTATAGTTACCTGAGCCGTCAAGGCCTCGCCATCATGCAATTCTGCATGATCGAAAGTCAATCTGAACGGCCCAATATCCCAAAAAGCCTTAGGATAGCTTGGCGCATCCAGCATGCGTATATGGTCATATAAAGCCTCAAGGGTAGGGGCATCTTGTGGAAAAACACTCATATCAGGTGTACGTCTCTCAAATACCGTAACCTCTCCCCCCTGAGAAACAGGCTCAGGCTTCTGTTCGACAATTTCTCTAATAATATCCCATGTAAGCTGTGCTGATCGTACAAAAATGTCCTCAGCGCGGCCCTCAAGGCTAAGATCTTTTTTAAGATAGACCGGTCCCGCATCCAGTTCTTTTGTCATACGCAAGGCGGTTAATCTGGTTTGCGAATGCCCCCGAATGATGAGGTTTTGAAGCGGACTACCACCACGCCCATAAGGGACATCCGTCATATGAAAACAAACGCACTCAGTAGCATTCAAGATACTATCAGGCACAATCCAGGACCAATGTGGGAAAAAGATATAACGAGGTTGAACCTGCTCAACAAACTCAAGTGTAAGCGCATCCCTTTCAGTGACAAGGTGCCATTCACCAGACACCTTGCATGCGTACTCTTCATAAGCCTTGATATTCCAAGGCTTTATGGTGGCAACTATATAATGTTCTTTTTTACTCATCCGTGGCTTTTTCAATTTTCAGAATATAACGATGTTCTTTATACGTAAAAAAAGCAGGATATCGCTCGTTATCAACAACACGCAAAAGATCAAACTGCTCGGCAATGGTTTTGTCGACATCAAGAGCGCTATGTTCGGGGTAACGCCTTGAATAATTCGACGCTATACCTTCTTGCTTTTGCGCACGAATATGAGGATATTCTTCAAGAAATTGCTGACACAGCGCAATCGTTTTTTTCCCTTGCTTATCTCGCCATTCCTGACAAAGCTCATGCCCTTCAAGATCAATCGTTTCTTGCAAAAAGATATCTCCGCTATCGACTTCCCCCTCAGCAGCTTCGAGTAGGCAAACGGGAATGATGTTTTTGCCTTCTAAAATTTGCCATGTCATGGGAGCAAATCCACGTCCTGCAGGCAGTTCACTTTCGTGAACAACCAGATTATGCGTATTTAAATCCAGAACATCTGGAGCGACAATTTTGATGCAACCCAGAAAAAAGGCACAATCACCCTTTTGAATATCCGCGTGCGAACGTGCTAGCAACGCATCGAAACCTTGCTTAATGCTCCACTCTAAAAGAGTTTCGGCATAGGGAAGAATCCAGCTATCGTTATCAACGACAATAGAAATAATCATACCGTGCTCAATACATTAAAACGGATTTACAGCCTATAAGAGAGAAACAATATTTTCAACCGTACGTCTAGCCCCCAAACCATCGCACAAAGCGGATGAAGATCGTGAAAGAGCCGCACATTCTGCTGGCGCGTCATGCAAACGACCAATGCTGCAAGCAATATCTTCGGCAGAAACCTGATCGTGCCTGCCCAAATGGATGCACGCTCCGGCTTTCTTGAGCATTGACGTAATAAAATTTTGGTTATCGGCCACGGTTATAAGCAAACTCGGTAAACCCAAAGCACACCGCTCCCAACTGGTTGTCCCCCCACAACCAAAAGCAATATCGGCCTGACTCATCATCTCCGCCATATTTTCAACAGCCTTGTGAAGATGAGCCATATGAGGGGTCTCCACATTTAACCTGCACACCAATTCCTCAACATTTTCAAATGCAAACGCATCCGAACCAAGAACAACATCGATTTCAAGGGGGCCGCCATTATAGAGCGCCAGCCCTTCCAAAACCTTTGAGGTAACATCGTGAATATTTGTGCTCCCCATAGAAACAAGAACACGTTTCACAGCGCTTAAATCTTTGCGCCTTTCCAAAGACTGCTGTCGATACTCATGAAACTGCGGGCGGAGCAGGGCATATGCGCACCCTGTCAAAACTTCGCAATGATCCGGCACCAAAGCTTTATAATCTTCAGCTTGACGCCCGTAGGTCTGATCAAGCAAAAGGTCGCAATCATGCTGCCGATCGGCAAGATCATCCAAAACCAGAATATGCTCTGCCCATGCACGAGCCTGCGTTTCATACCGGGCGTCTAGCCCGTAATGATCGACGATCAATAAATCTGCCTTTTTAGGGCTATAAGAAACATTATGGATATGATGCCCGAACGCCGAAAGGGCAGGAACAATTTTCACCGTTTCCTCAGAGACTATAAAATAACACCCCCAGCCTTGCTCCGATAAGGCATCGGCCAGCGTGAGGCACCGCATAACATGGCCGCTGCCTATCGCCCTAGACGCATCACACCTAAAGTAAACAGACTCACCATCCATCAGTTAAAACTCATTACACATAAGGATTATCGCCCCAAACTGTCTCTGCATTTTTCTTCAAAACATTTAGCGCGACAAGATTATCTGGTGACATATCGTCAGAACCGGGATGCGGCATGATAACTTGCTCAATGCTTTCATAACCCGGATTCCAGCTAAATAGGCGGCTGTAGTCCATTTTATAGCTAAAAACCCCATTCTTATGGGCGTAAGCATTTTTATAGGGAATCTCGCTATGAAAATCGTAAAGTATAATATGACCGCCATCCTTCAAAACCCTGTCAACTTCGGCGGCAATCTTAAAAAGATCAAAGCGATCGCACAAATATAGGCAAAAACCCATAATCACCAAATCGTATTGCCCATCCTCAAAAGGCAAACGCTCTGCCGTAGCCTGATACATCTGAATATTGTCAAAATGATTTTCAACAGCCTGAGTAGAGGGATCGATTCCTGTGTAGCGCGCCTCCGGGAAACGATCTTGCATCACGGCTAAGCGCCAGCCGTTACTAGCCCCAATTTCAAGCACGGAGTAAAAGGTCAAGGAAGATTTCTCAAGATACTTCAAAACCGGATCTTGTGCAGCCTTTGCCTGTAAAGTGTCTTGCGTAATCTTATTACGCTGGAACCATTGGTCGCCTTCGCCTGCAAGGAACATATCTCGTTGTGAATTCATAACCTAAGCTGACTTTCTAACTTGGAAAACAGGTTGTAAAACAGGAGTTTCCAACCTGTCAACAAGGGTTCTGGAACGTAACTCATCCCGAATGCGAGACAGGGTTTTCTCATAAGCCCGCATAACCCACTCAATATCATATTCATTATGTGAATAGCTTATATTGTGACTGGCTGCAATCAACACACCATTGGCTAGCATATCTATAATAAAGCGTGTTTTAATCGCATTGGCATCTGCAGCCTCGTGACCATGAACTTGCCATATCGTCCACGGAGCAAGGCCTTTTAGAGCCATCACATCATGGAGTTCAAGCTCATCTAACAAAGCCTGAATACGCTTTGAAAGAGTGCCTCCCGTTTTCCAAAGCGTCTCAATAACCGGCTCACTGCGCATCTTTTTAACCACAGCCAAACCGGCAGCCAGTGACAAAGTCTCTCCGCCGAATGTTCCGGAATAAAAAATATCTTCCATCAACCTCATGTATTTAGCCTTGCCAACAACAACAGACAAAGGTAAGCCATTAGCAATTCCCTTACCAAAGGCTGCTAAATCCGGTGTCACGCCGTAATGGCTCTGCGCACCGCCGATATGAACACGAAAACCTGTAATAACCTCATCGAACACCAGCAATGCACCTTTTTGATGCGTCAATTCTTTGACGGCTTCAAGATAATCCTGTTTAGGCTCTAGGAAGCCGACTGGTTCCATTATAACGGCCGCAACATCATCCGGGAATTCATCAAAACAACAAGCCAAAGCATCAAGGTCATTAAAGGGAACAGTATGGGTTAGGTTGCGAACAGCATTAGGGACGCCAAGATGTCGGGCTGTAGAACCTATATACCAGTCCTGCCAGCCATGATATCCCATGACAATAACATGATCTTTTCCCGTTGCCGCCCGTGCCAGACGAATAGCCGCAGACGTCGCATCAGAGCCATTTTTGCCAAAGCGGCTCATTTCAGCACAAGGAATAATCTCTGAAAGTGCTTCTGCAAGCTGCGCTTCCAATTCTGTGGCCAGACTAAAAGAAACTCCGTTATTGATCTGTTCGCGCACCGCCGCATCAATATCAGGATCGCAATACCCTAAAACATTTGGCAAAAGCGCCGAAATCATATCAACATATTCATTGCCATCAACATCCCATACACGACTGCCTTTGCCGTGTGATAAAAACAAAGGGGCCTTGCCTGCAGGAAATTGAATTTTGCTTTTGGAAAATGTCTGTGCCCCTAACGGGATATGCTTTTCAGCACGCTGCAATAAAGCCGCAGAACGCTCATAACCAAAAGATTGATATTCATCTTCTAATACGGATTTCTTGGTGCCCTCATCCCGCAAGACATCTTTACGAAGTTTATAGAATTCAGGGTGTTCTTGAAGAACCCCCATAACCTCCATGAAAGAAGGCGGGCGCTCAAGTGATGCTAACTTGGAAGTAACAGCCTGTAAAAAAGCATAATCGCCTTCGTCATCCAAAGTCCATCGCTCGCGATCAAGTTTAGGAATAGGGCAGGGGAGGTTTCGAGCCTGAAATTGCGAACGCCGATTTCGCAAATACAGCGTGATATGATCCCGCTCAGCCCCGGGACGACCATGACGATTAGCTGTTTCCAGCGCATTCATCGTCATAACTTCACAGTCCAGGCCATCCGGCCACATCGCAGGTTCAATGTTACTCGTATACTTGGCACCGGAAGCCTTGTGAAGTTGCAGGATTATCCCGCAAACAAAAGGATCAAGCAAAGGACAATCCGCTGTAATCCGCATAACCGTTTTCGCATTGAACGCCTTTGCAGCATGGGTCATTCTCTCTAAAACATCGTTTCGAGAACCACGATACACGGCAATATTCTGTTGTTCGCAAAAAGACTCAATTTCATTGTCCTCCTCCTCCTCAGAGGTCGCAACAACCACCTGATCGACACCAGAAATATGGCGAGCTGCGTCAACAACCCAAGCCAAAACAGGTTTGCCGGACAAATCTTTCAGAACTTTACCCGGAAGACGGCTGGAACTCATTCGAGCCTGAATAAGCGCAACAACACTCATGAAAAAACCTCTTTTCTATTTATGGACCAGCGGCAGCCCCGCAAGCGAACGAGCCTCAACAACTGTTTCTAAGACAGAATAAGCCTCATCCGCACAACAAGGAAACGGTTCCCCTTTTTTAAACGCAGCAATAAACGCCTTCATCTCATCGACATAATCCTTATTAAAGCTGCCATGCAGCGCATCCTGTCTCACCAGCACATCCTGCTCATCAAACACCTCAAGGCTGCGTGCAAATAAGTCACCTCGAATAAGACCTTTTTTCATTTGAATTTCAAAACCGCGTTTTTTATTCGGTGACACATAATCCAGATGAATGTTGCTATAAACAGGTCTGGCATCCCCATGACGAAGAACAATTTCCGCACAATCTTCAGCCTTTGTTTCAAGAACGCCGGATTGCCAGGCAACGCACGATTGGGCACTGGCGGCCCCCAAAAGATAATGTGCTAAATCGATTTCATGAATGACATCAAAGATAACACCGCCATATTGTGGATCAGTGGTATAATTCACCCTATAATCCTGATGTGGCCGCCAGGAAGGCAGATAAGAAGAGCATATAAAACGCCCCCATAAAACCTCTCCAAATTTTTTGTTCTTTATAATTTCACGAGCACTGCGAGAAACAGCATTAAACCTCAAATTCATAGCGACAGCCAAAACCAGCTTGCGTTTTTTAGCTTGCGAAATCACAACCTCTAAACCATTCAAAGTATGGCTGAACGGTTTCTCAACCAATATATGACACCCGCAATCAATTGCCGTCTTTATATTCTGCAAATGAAATTTGTTCGGGCTGCAAATAACAACTGCGTCTACCTGTTCAAACAGGGCCTGCTCATTCTCAGCAATGTCAACATCGTGTGAATGCGCAAGAGCCTGACGCTCTTCATCAGGATCGAACCCAACCACATTCTCGCCTAAAGATAGGGCATTTTTAAGGTGGCGCATACCAATGGACCCGAGCCCTAAAATACCAATGCTCATGCAGCCTCCTCAATGACTCCCTTCAGCGCCTCGACAATACGCCTGACATCATCTTCATCCATAGACGGAAACAGCGGTAAAGACAGCGTTTTCTCGTAATACGCCTGTGCCCCCTCAAGAGTCTTCGGACCATAAAGTTTCTGATAGTAGGGCTGGGTATGAACGGGAATATAATGCACCTGAGTACCAATTCCGGACTTTTTGAGCACCTCTATAAGCGCCGCTCTCTGAACCCCAATATGTTCAAAATCAATGCGCAAAGCATAAAGATGCCAACCGGAAACGCAATAATCAGGGACTTGCGGCGTTTGGACATATTCGAGTCCTGAAAGTAACTTCGTATATAAATCTGTTAAAAAAACCCGCTTTGCATGAAAGGCTTTAAGCTTACCCAACTGGCTAATACCGAGAGCACACTGTATGTCCGTTACACGGTAATTATAGCCAAGCGCTTCCATTTCATAGAACCAAGGGCCATTTTCAGGCTTGTGCACCATACCATGATGACGAAGTCGGTGCATTGTATCTGCTTTTTGCGCATCATTAAGTGTAATGGCTCCACCTTCGCCCATTGTCGTCAATTTAGCAGGATGAAAAGAAAAAGTGGACATGTCTTCATATTGGCACGAACCGACAGGCGTATCTTCATACTGACCGCCCAGAGCGTGACACGCATCTGCAATCATCAACAAACCATACTGTTCGCATAGAGTTTTCAGAGGTTTAAGATCAACGCAATGCCCACCAAGATACACCGGCACAAAAGCTTTTAAATTTTGACTTTCATGAAGTGTAATAGTTTTTTGAAGAATTTCGGGTGTTACAAGGCCGTTTTCAGGATTAACGTCACAAAAAACTACATCCGCCCCACAATATCGCACGGCATTGGCTGAGGCCAAGAACGTAATAGTGGGAACAATAACAGCATCTCCCGGACCAATGCCGCTAGCCATCAATGCCAAGTGCAAGGCTTCTGATCCATTTCCACACGCAACAGCATACTGTGCACCTGTTACTTCACACAAACATGCTTCAAATTCTTGAACTTTTGGGCCCGTTGTCAGGTAATCACTACGTAAAACATCAACAACAGCATCAATGTCGTCTTGCTCTATGGTCTGACGCGCATAGGGAAGAAAATCTTGTTTAATCACAATAAGCCCGAATCTTTCAACAGTCGTTGAAGGTCGCCTTGATCCAGCCATTCATCATTCTTGTCACTTTCATAACTAAAACCATTCTCAGCCGCTTCACCTCCAAGCGCATCGGAAGAACCATGGTCCCAAAACGCAAAGCTTGGGGTGATAATATAGCGGTCCTTGAATTTTAGCGTGTTCGGGGCAACATCACACGGAATCATACATTCATGCAGCTTTTCACCCGGGCGAATGCCAATATAATCCAGCTCTTTACCTGGCGCCATAGCCTTGGCTAAATCGACGATATTCATACTGGGAATTCGAGGAACAAAAATTTCACCGCCTTGCATTATATCCAAACAAGATAAAACAAAATCAACGCTTTGCGGCAAAGTGATCCAAAACCGCGTCATACGTTTATCAGTAATCGGCAGTGCTTTCGCACCGGATTCAATGAGCTTTTGAAAGAAGGGAATAACGGAGCCTCTCGAGCCCACAACATTGCCGTAACGGACAACAGAAAAGCGGCAGCCGCCGGCGCCGCTGATATTATTGGCAGCAACAAAAATTTTGTCAGAAGCCAGCTTGCTCGCACCGTATAAGTTAATCGGGTTGGCAGCCTTGTCTGTTGAAAGTGCGATAACTTGACGCACATTATTATTGATCGCCGCATTCACTACGTTTTCAGCACCATTTACATTCGTGCGGATACACTCCATCGGGTTATATTCCGCAGCGGGAACATGCTTAAGCGCTGCCGCATGAATAACATAATCCACCCCTTTAAACGCCATAGAAAGACGGGCCTGATCTCGAACATCTCCGATGAAATATCTCATGCAGGGATAATCTTTTTCATTGAACTCTTGAGCCATTTCATATTGCTTGAGCTCATCCCGGGAATACACGATAAGGCGCTTCGGCTTACACTCATTCAGCACTTTTTTCACAAAGGCACGACCAAAAGACCCCGTGCCGCCGGTAATAAGAATGGATTTTCCCTCAAATTCAGAAATGAGATTCTGGTAGCTGTAATGCAACAATTTTGATCCTGACTCTTGAGTTGGTAGTACAATGATGCTCTAAACTAAGTTGTACCAGTTATCGCATGGATTCAAACGATGTCAATTTTTTTGAAGCACAACAAAGCAGATACCCTAAAAGGCTGATGATCAGAATAATCCATATTAACAGCTTCGGCCATTCCGGCAGCACTCTGGTGAATCTGCTTGTTGCTGAAAATGCCGGTATTTTTGCCGGTGGGCACCTGTTTCGCTATTCCTATTTATGGAAGCGGGATCACGAAGTCACGACAGCCGACGGCAAACTGCTTAAAGACAGTGATTTTTGGAAAGCAATCAAAGCCAAAGTTGAAAAAGACACCGGCAAAAAGCCGGATTTCAGCCAAGGACCAAACCAATTTGACAAACAGGATGTTCAAGCCCTGTTCAAAGCTATAACCGAAGAAAGTGGCTGCGAGATCATCTGTGATAATTCAAAATCCAGAGCATTTGATAAGATTATCTACAATCCGCCATTCGATACATACATGGTCCATCTAGTGCGAGATGGACGCGCTGTTTATAATAGTTATAGAAAAAAGGGAATCGTCTGGCCGCTTATGCCTATCAGGTGGACCGTTTCCTCAATACATATATGGTTAAAAAACAAGACGAAAACGTCATATAATCTTGTGCGTTACGAAGATGTTGCATTGCATTTGGAAAAAACCTCATCCACAATATTGGATAATGTATTAAAATACTTCAAAATTCAAAAAACAGACATTAACAAACGCCAGGAAAATACAGTCCCTCTCATGTTTGCGGGAAATAGAACCAGAACATCCTATACAACAGGGGCGGTTAACTACGACAACAGTTATCTAAAAGATATACCGCCCTTAATGTGGCTCTATTTGACATTAACAATGCTGCCAGCACTGTTAATTTTTGGATATCCTTTGACACGAAAAGGGACCCAAAAAAAATTTGTAAAACATCATGAGTAAACATCCGGCACTTGAAAACATCGTTTTTATTTTCGGCGATGGTCGTTCTGGAAATACGTTCCTATCAAATGAAATCCATGCCTATACGCATACAGTCATGCCACCGGAAAACCAGTTATTAAACAAAATTTTCTACGAGTTTCCCAAGGCAAAAAAGATAACATCTTCATTTTTAATTGAAAAGTGCATTGCCCAAATATTTAAAGACATAAAATTTTCAGATTGGAAACTTGAAAAAAATGAAATTCAAACCTTGTTAGAAAGCGTCCCCTTAACCCGTGAAGAGTTCCTGATAGAATGCCTAGAACTTTATTGTAAGAAACACGCTCCGCAAGCAACTGCCATCGGAATCCAGAAAGACTATATCGAGTTGTACCCCTGGATTATTTCAATTTTCCCAAACGCCAAATTCCTGTGGCTGGTACGAGATGGCCGTGCGGTTTTTCATTCAAAATCTAAAAGCACACTCAGTGACAGAGGGCATGTTTTTGAAACAAACTCGCAAAAAGCTTCCTGCATATGGCGTTATAAAAACACTCAATTAGAAAAAATAATGCGCAAAGCCTCAGACAAGATTCTTCAAGTCCAATATGAGAATTTGATTGCAGATACGGAAAGCACAATGAAAAAAATCACAATATTTCTCAATCTCAACAAAAGAGTGAATCGAAACGATGCAATGAAAATTCCGGATCGTTATGGAACCATCCATGAAAATGTAGGCAAGCCGGGGCTAAAAGAACGAGCGACACGTTGGGAAAATGGTTTGAGTGAAAAAGAGATTGCGCAATTCGAGGCCATATCTCAGGCAATGCTTAAAAAATACGGCTATACACCAAAGACCAAAACGTCTCTGATACAGCGCACGCAGGCTGAATTACATTACAACATTTTCGTACTTAAAAAGAAGGCGGCACTTTTCGCTCGAAAATACAAAAAGTCGCTCATGCCATTTTAAGGTAAACTTGCGATACGCCTGAGCAGATTCCAGACGTGTAAGTGCTCTTCAGCCGCAAACGAATCAAGTGTAAGCAACTGTTCGATTTTATGATTGTGGGCCACGGCATGATAACTACCGATTTTACGCATAAGCCAAACGTTGAGCATATCAACTTCATGCCCTTGCCGCAAAAGCCGGAGAGTATGCTTTGCAATGCGTTTCAAAAAAAAGGCATTTTGCTCAATCTCTCTTTGAGACAAAAATAAAGCATTCAGGCTATTGAGTTCATCCATGAATGGAAATCTGCAACGCCCAAGCAATTCATTATCGATAATCCGAATATGATCATCAGCTTCAAAAATAACATTATTCGGTGTTAAGTCCGGATGGGATAAAAACGCTTTCCGATAAACACCTTCAAATGTTTTCAGAGAAGAATATATGGAAGAAATTCGCCCTGATCGATCTTGTGACTCTCCCGCCCACCCTTCAAAACGAGGCAAAATAAAATCATAAATATAATCAAAACCAACCTGATCCAGACAAGTCTGTCGATGAAGCAAATCAAAAAACTCAGCATTAAATTCCAGATAACGCCGTAACATAGGACGCGCCAAACCAAATACGCGTCTAAATTTATTTAAGCGCAATTGTCGACCGGGCACCCATTGACAGACGATAAATTTTTCATATTGCTGTATCAAACGAGGAAAATACTTCTTATATTGATCATTTTTTCCCATAAAGTGAAAAAGAAAATTCGCATGCTCTTCACTGAAAGCCTCAAAAACTTTAACCTCTTCCCCATCAAGCAAGCCCCGCATACTTAATCGTCCAGCCTTGGTAGAAACCGACCTCGGATTAACAGGCCTTAATCTCTCAATAATCGAGTCATTAACGTGCAATACGGGCAAAAAAGAAGGCATAGCAAGGCACTCAATCATATTTTTCGAGTAGATAAACGCAATACGTCGTATCGTCTGCCCGTTTCTCAATAAATTCTTCTTGAACAATTTTAAAATGTGCATTTGCTAGTGCTTGATTGAGCACCTCAATATCATGCAAAACAATCTTACCCTTGAGCCTCTTCACAAACCTAAGAATGCGTTGCTTAATAGCCCGAACACCAAAATGAGAAGGCTTATTGATATGGCGAAAACCTATAATCGCGTAGCGCTTTGAAACTCTGGAAAGTTCCCGCAAAGATTGCGAACAAACATCGGCACTCACCAAATTAAAAAAACGCATGCAAACAGCAACATCAAAAAAATCATTATCATAAGGTAAAGCGGTAATATTCGCCTCTGCCAAACTCATATGCTCCTCTGAAAAATCATCATGACGGCGTGCCATAGCCAACATATCCGGCGAAATATCGAGCCCGGTAACAGTGTGATGATGCTCTTTGTAGAAGGGAAAAAAACGACCGGTTCCAACGGGAACATCGAGAACATTCAACGAATCAGGAAGTGTTTTCAAACATTTTTGAAGAGCCTTTTGCTCATTTTTCCATTTATCACCCTGACTTCTCACATTGGCATATAGCAATGCGACATCTCCTGAATAATGGTCTTTAAGCTGCTCAGATTTCATACATATGCTCGGCATCAATGGCGGAGGGAGTGGGATTCGAACCCACGATGGGCTTGCACCCATGCTGGTTTTCAAGACCAGTGCATTCAACCGCTCTGCCATCCCTCCTAAATATGTGCAAGTCTTCAGATGGCGGCTTGCCAGTGCATGACTTTTTAGCGATATTTATAAGTCTGTGTCCAGAGAAAATATCAACGAAAGCCGAAATTTTGCTCATACAATTTGTCATTGGCGCCTTTTTAATCGGCTTAACAGTGATCATCCATGCTCTGGCACTAGACCGGCTGATGTACACATTGGAGGAGCACAGCAACCGGATTTTCATATGGTTCCGCATGCTTTGGAAAGCAGCCATGCTCACCATCACGGTTTTTGGCGTATTTTCCGCCCATATTGTACAAATTTGGATTTGGGCCCTTTTTTATCTGATGGTTGATGCGCTGCCTGACATGGAATCCGCACTGTATTTCTCGACCTCAACCTTCACAACCGTAGGTTTCGGCGATGTCGTATTAGGGGAGGACTGGCGATTAATCAGTTCATTCCAATCCGCAAACGGTTTTATCTTGTTTGGTTGGAGCACCGCCTTTATTTTCGAAGTCATGTCCAAACTGTATCATGACGAAAGCATGCGAAAAAACAGGAAGACCTAAGGAAAACAAGTGCGTACAAAAAGCTCTCACCTTATAGCATTATTATTATCGTTGTTAGTGCCCGTTTCGGCGCAGGCAGCTCAACCCTTTGATCAATGGCTTAAAGACCTGCGTCAGGAAGCTGTAAGCAGAGGTATCTCAAACAAAACCCTCGATGCTGCCTTCATTGGTATTGAACCTATTCCCCGTGTTATTGAACTTGACCGCAAACAGCCCGAAGGCCGTATGACCTTTGACGAATATTACCGTAAGGTTATCAACCAGCAGCGCATCGACCAAGGGCGCACTATGTATCGCAAACACCGCGCTGAGCTTGAGCGCGCTGCGCAAAAATACGGCGTTCCGGCCAATTATATCGTCGCACTCTGGGGCATAGAAACCAATTACGGCTCCAACACCGGCGGGTTTAAAGTCGTGCCAGCACTCGCCACACTCGCCCATGATGGGCGTCGCGCGGAATTTTTCCGCAGTGAATTGATGGCTGCTCTCAAAATTCTCGATCAAGGACATATTACGCCAGAAAACATGAAAGGCTCATGGGCCGGGGCCATGGGACAAAATCAGTTCATGCCCTCCAGCTTCCATGCTTTCGCCATTGACGGCAACAATGATGGCCGCCGCGACATCTGGATGAGTCTGCCCGATGTATTTGCCTCCACCGCAAATTATTTAAGTAAAAGCGGCTGGAAAGCGGATCAGCGCTGGGGCAGGGAGGTCAAAATCCCTGCAAATCTGCCCCAAAGTCTCACCGGTCTGAAAGTCAAAAAGAGCCTCGATGAATGGAAAACCATGGGGATAACGTTACCATCCGGAGTAAATCTACCGACAGCCCCCGGAATTACGGCCTCTTTAGTCGCTCCAGATGGTCTCAATGGTCGGGTTTTCTTGGTTTATGATAATTATCGTGTTATTATGAGGTGGAATAAGTCCACGTATTTTGCTACATCCGTCGGGTTGCTAGCGAATCAGGTCGCACAATAAACGCTCTTAAAACAGTTTTTTAAAAACCAAGAAGTGAAGGTCACCATGAATAGCCGCTTTCTCACGCTCTTGATTACAATCCTATATGCCGGGCTGCTTTCAGGTTGCGCTGAGATTGAACTGGCCTCTCACGTTGCTAAAAAAGCCCCCATTCCATCAAGCAGCAAAAGCGAAGGAACATTTAAAGTCGGCTCATCCTATAAGGTCGCAGGACAATGGTACAAACCGCGCGAAACCTATAGCTTCGAACAAACTGGCGTCGCCTCATGGTATGGCCCCAATTTCCACGGAAAGAAAACGGCCAATGGCGAAACCTTTGATATGTACGAGATCACCGCTGCACATAAAACTCTACAAATGCCTTCACTCATCCGCGTAACCAACCTCGAAAATGGCCGCTCAATCATCGCCCGCGTCAACGACCGGGGTCCGTTTTCAAAGAACCGCATTCTTGATGTCTCTAAACGCGGCGCCGAACTTCTCGGCTTCAAAAATCAGGGTACAGCGCGGGTAAAAATTCAGGTTTTGGCAGAAGAAAGCAGACACGCAGCCGCTATTGCTAAACAGGGAGGTTCAACTCGCGGTATAGAGGTGGCCATGAACCAAAAAGGTTATCAAACACCAGGGCGCGTAACGCCGACCAGACAACCTTCTGTGCAACCGACTGTCGCGCGCAATGCGAACGTCGCACCTGTTGAGGTCGCTCAACTTGAGCCTGCCCCAACACCGCGTGCGCAAATGTCTCCCTATTTTGAAACGTCGCATAATATCGGGCTAAACAAATTATATGTGCAGGCCGCATCCTTCGGCGATGAGGCCAAAGCCAAAAGCGTTGCTGACGCACTCAAGAGCTTCGGTGATGCGCATGTTCAACGTGCCGTTGTCAATGGGCGTAACTATTTCCGTGTACGCATTGGCCCTCTCCAAAACAAACCTCAGGCCAATCAGGTTATAGCCCAACTCGCCTCTGCCGGACGTGACGATGCGATTGTCGTAACCGATTAAGCAGACATTTCTCAAGCAATTGGTTGATTCTCCGGCGCGAATCTACAACTCTAGAGCCGTGTTCTTAAAATTTGCCCTATGAAAGTGGATGAATCGCCATGTTGAAACTACGCATTTTTGCCTTGAGCCTCGCAATATTTTGCGCACTGCCTATGCTGGCTGCACATGCAACCCCCATCGAAACCAAGGCCAAACAGGCCATTGTGATCGACTATGAGACTGGCACAGTTCTGCTTTCAAAGAATGAGAAAGAGCAAATGCCCACCTCATCGATGAGCAAGGTCATGACAATGTATGCCGTTTTCGACAGTGTTAAGAACGGGCAAATTTCCCTCAACGACACCTTGCCGGTGAGTGAAAAAGCCTGGCGCATGGGCGGATCAAAAATGTTTGTTGAAGTCGATAAACGCGTAAAGGTTGAAGATCTTATTCGTGGCGTCATCGTCCAGTCCGGCAACGATGCCACCATCGTTTTGGCAGAAGGACTTGCCGGTTCGGAAAATGCCTTTGCTGACATGATCAACGCCAAAGCCGCAGCGCTGGGCATGACAAACTCACATTTTGCCAATGCCAGTGGCTGGCCGGATCCTGATCATTATTCAACCGCGCGTGACCTCGCTACACTGGGCCGTGCCATCATCCGCGATTTTCCAGATCATTATAAATATTATGCCGAAAAAGAATTTACCTATAACAACATTAAACAAACCAACCGCAACCCGCTGCTCTACCGCAATATTGGCGCCGAT
This sequence comes from Rhodospirillales bacterium, assembly GCA_020638335.1. Classification (GTDB taxonomy): domain Bacteria; phylum Pseudomonadota; class Alphaproteobacteria; order Micavibrionales; family Micavibrionaceae; genus TMED27. The sequence continues at coordinate 153,040 of JACKIT010000001.1, read as the reverse complement.
GGCATCAAAACTGGCCACACCGAAGCTGCAGGCTACGGCCTGATTGGCTCCGGCATACAAAACGGTCGCCGCGTTGTACTCGTGGTCAACGGTCTGGAAGACGAGCGCGACCGCGCCGAAGAATCCGCCAAATTGCTGGAATGGGGGCTCAAACGTTTTGAGAATAGAAAACTTTATAAAGCCGGCGAGGTTATTGAAAACGCGCAGATCGTTATGGGCCGATCTGCGCAGGTTGGACTCAACGTTGACGAAGACGTCTTCTTAACTTTGCCAAAAATGGCCGGAGCCAACATCAATATTCAGGTCAAATATAATGGCCCACTCATTGCACCGGTGAAAAAAGGCCAGGAACTTGGCTCGCTCGAAATCACCATTCCCGGGATGGAAACCGTCACGTACCCGCTTTATGCTGCCGAAGATGTGCCTGAGCTTGGCCTGTTTGCAAAAACTCTTGCTAAAGCCAAACTGGTACTGGGCAGAAAATAGGACATCTGAATGCATAGAGGACTCTTCATTACATTCGAGGGCGGCGAGGGCAGTGGTAAAACGACCCAAATCAATCGCCTTGCCCACACGCTTTCGCAAACCGGGCATAAAGTTCTTACAACCCGTGAACCGGGCGGCACGCCCGAAGGAGAAAAAATCCGAGATCTTCTTGTTCAACGCGAAGGCGGGAACTGGACACCAACAGCGGAAATTTTGCTGCTATTCGCCGCACGCGTTATGCATGTTGAAAAAATCATCAAACCCGCTCTCGAAGACGGCAAGATTGTTATCTGCGACCGCTTTACCGACTCAACATTAGCGTACCAGGGTTACGGCCATAATCACGCTCTTGATGCTATCGAAAATGTACGCATCCTCACTCTGGGCGATTTCGGACCCGATCTCACCATCATTCTTGATATAGATCCTGAAGAAGGCTTGCGTCGCTCCGATCGTCGCCTCGCTGCCGAACAGTTTAATGTCAAAGAGCGCGAAGACCGTTATGAGCAGATGGATATAGAATTTCACAAACGCCTGCGCCGCGGCTTCCTAGAAATAGCAGGAAAGGAGCCTGAACGCTGCCACGTCATTCCAGCTATGCAGGATATAGATGTTGTTTCCAACCAGATCGCAGACATCGTCCGCAAGAAAATAGCAGGGTAGGGAAGCAGTGCAATGGACCTCTTTGGTGAACCCGATCCCCCCGAAGCAGAAACCAATGATATTGCAGAGCAGGAAGCAGAAGACGCTGCTACGCCCGAAGGCCTCACTCATCCGCGTGAAATGAGCCTTTGTCTGAGCCATAAATCCATTGAAACCAGACTGCTGGAGCAAATCAACGCGGGCCGCATGCCCCATGGTCTGATTTTTTCCGGCCCCAAAGGCATCGGTAAAGCCACTTTTGCCTACCGTCTTGCACGCACACTCCTTAAACACGAAGCTTCTGAACCCAATCAGAATTCCATGTTTGCTGACGAACCGGCTGGCGTACTCGAAACCATGGACATCGATCCCGCCGATCCTGTCTTCCGCCAGGTTGCCTCAGGAGGGCACGCCGATCTGCTCACTATAGAGCGCGAATATGATGCTGCCAAAAACACTTATAAAGGCAGCATTGCCGTTGACGCTATCCGCAAGGTCAATCCATTTCTGCGCCTCACCGCTTCCAAAGACGGTGGCTGGCGCGTCGTCATCATCGATGATGCCGACACAATGAACCGCAGCGCCCAAAACGCGCTTCTTAAAATACTTGAAGAACCGCCACCGCGTGCGGTACTAATCCTCATCTGCCATCGCCTCGGCGCGATGATCCCGACCATCCGCTCACGAACGCGTACGCTTTCATTCTCGCCACCATCCAAGGAAAGCTTTGAGTATTTGTTGCAAATGCAAGGCCACACCCTCGAACCAACCCAGCTTGATACGCTCTACCATCTATCCGAAGGCAGCGCCGGAGCAGGGCTACACTATCTCGAACAAGGCGGCCTCGACACATTAAGTGAAATTCTCACCCTGTTTGATTACGCTCCTGAATGGCCATGGCCGGACGTACACAAACTCGCCGATCAATTAGGCCGCGCCGGACGTGACCAATCCTATCAAAGCTTTGCATTGCTGCTGCCCTGGATTTTCTCGCAAATGATCACCGCCAAGGCCCGCGGTCGTGAAATCGCCTCTGCCGCGCTGCATATTGAGGCTATCCAGCGCTTGCACCAGCAATCTTCTCTTGAATCCTTGCTCAAAATCTGTGAGAACTTGAAACATCATTTCGACCGTGTAGAGCGCAGTAATCTGGATAAACGCCAGGCAGTGCTCGGGGCTTTTTCCATCATCGCGGCGTAATTGACCATGAATGTCATCCTGAACTTGTTTCAGGATCTTTCGAACAACGCTCCAGAATTTCGAAACAGGTTCGGAATGACATGTCGTTATAGGGAAAAATATACAAAACCATGACTAAACCGCCATTTTATATCACCACCGCCATTTCCTACGTTAACGGCGTCCCGCATCTCGGCCACGCCTATGAGTGCATCCTCACCGATGTCATGGCCCGCTTTCAGCGCCTCGATGGTCGTGAAACTTTTTTCCTGACCGGCACAGACGAACATGGTGAAAAGGTCGCCAAAACCGCAGAAGAAAACGGCATGAGTGCTAAAGACTTCGCAGATAAAAACGCGGCTAGCTTCATCAAAATGACCAAAACACTAGGCATATCGAACGATGATTTTATCCGTACATCCCAAGAACGCCACCACAAGTCCGTTCAGGATATATGGAAAAAACTGCAGGATAAAGGTGATATCTATCTTGGCAAATATGAGGGCTGGTACTCTATTCGCGAAGAAGCTTATTTCGCTGAAGACGAGTTGCGTGAAAGCGAAGACGGCACCAAATTCACCCCGCATGGAACACCTGTTGAGTGGGTTGAGGAACCAAGTTATTTCTTTAGGTTATCAGAATATACTAAGAAGCTACTTAAACATTATGAAACACACCCGGAGTTCATTGCACCCGATGCACGGCGCAACGAAATCATTTCTTTTGTCAAACAGGAAGGCGGGCTTAGGGATCTATCAATCTCTCGCCACAAAAGCCGTCTCAAATGGGGCATTCCAGTGCCCGGTGACGAAGATCATGTTATGTATGTCTGGCTTGATGCACTCACCAATTATATCACCGGCATTGGTTATCCGGATACAGAAAGCGAGAGTTACAGAAAATTCTGGCCCGCTCAGTTTCATGTCATTGGCAAAGACATCATCCGTTTTCACTGTATCTACTGGCCGGCTTTCCTGATGTCCGCCGATATCGCACTGCCCGAAACCGTATTCGCCCATGGATTCATTAATGTACAGGGCGAAAAAATGTCCAAATCCGTCGGTAATGTGCTCTCGCCAGATGGATTAGTCGAGACGTACGGTCTTGATCAAATTCGCTATTTTCTAATGCGTGAAATTCCCCACGGTCAGGATGGAAATTTCAGCCACGAACATGCCATAGCACGGATTAATGCTGATCTTGCTAACGGCTTGGGCAATCTGGCCCAACGCACACTTTCGATGATCCACAAAAACTGCGACGGCGCATACCCCGTTCCCGGAGAGTTCACAGACGACGACAAAGCTTTATTGGATAAAGCATACAAAACCATGCTGGATGAAGTCCGTGAAAATTTTAACACCTTTCAAATCCACCGTGCCCTGGAAGCAATCTGGCGCATTGTGTCCGATGCTAACGCTTATATCGATGAGCAAGCCCCCTGGACGCTGAAAAAAGAAGATCCGGCGCGCATGAATACCGTGCTGTACGTGCTTGCCGATGTCATACGCTGCCTCGCCATTGCAGTCCAGCCTGTTGTCCCGACCTCCGCCGCCAAAATGCTTGATCAGCTTAAAATCCCGGCAGAACAACGAACCTTTGAACATATCAGCGCCGACTTCACCCTAAAACCGGGAATCACCATCGATAAGCCCGAAGGCATATTTCCACGGATTGTAGAAGAGGAAGCAGCATAATATGAGTTGGTTCTTTTTCGCATTGGGAACGGCCATTTGTTGGGGAATGGGCTACGCTCTGTCTGAAAAAACGCTGCATGCTGGCGTATCTTCCAGTTTTTTCCTGTCCGGAATTTACGTTTTATCTTTACCTTTTTACTTCCTTCTAACGTGGAAAGACAACACCTTCAGAACATCGCTGGAAATATTATCCGACAAACACACTCTTTTCATAACTTTAGGAGCGATTGCAGCCTATTTTTTCGGCAATCTGTTCATTATGAACGCCATTAGCCTGAAAAACGCCACCCATGCCAACATGATAGAAATTACATATCCGCTCTTTACGGTGCTGTTTACCTATCTGCTTTTTAGACAAATACATCTGGATTGGATCAGTGCTCTTGGAGGTATCATGATTATATGCGGCACGATGTTGATTATCTATAAGGGGATATAATGTGGATCGATTCTCATTGCCATCTCAACCATGAACGCTTTGAAGGCGCCGACCCGCACGCATTGGCTGATGAAGCCCTGGGGCAGGGGGTCGATGCCATGGTCACCATCTGTTGCCACATCGCCGATGAATTTCCGCAAATCCTCGAAATCGCCCGTACTCATCCCAATGTCTGGTGCTCCATCGGCACCCATCCGCACGATGCGGGCAAGCCCGCAGAACAAGCCATCACGCTCGATAACCTTATCGAACTGGCTAATTCTGATCCCAACATCGTCGGCATCGGCGAATCCGGCCTCGATTTTTATTACGACTACAGCCCCAGAGACGTACAGGAAGAGAGTTTCCGCAAACATATCCGCGCTTGCATCGCCACCAATCTGCCACTCATCGTCCATGCCCGCGACGCCGATGAACTATGCGCGCAAATCCTGAGAGAAGAGGGGGCTGATGGCGCCTTACGTGGCGTTATGCATTGCTTCAGCTCCGGACCACAACTCGCCAAGGCCGCGCTCGACCTCGGCTTTTACATCTCGTTTTCCGGCATTGTGACCTTTAAAAACGCCTATGAACTGCAAGATATTGCCAAAATCGTACCCCTAGACCGTATCCTCGTAGAAACCGACGCGCCGTTCCTTGCGCCCATTCCCCATCGCGGCAAAATCAACCATCCGGCCTATGTTAAACACACCGGCGAGTTCCTAGCTAATCTTTTAGACCAGGATATTGAAGACTTTGCCGCCCGTACGTCTCAAAATTTTCACCAGCTCTTCACCAAGGCCAAAGCCCCATGAGCAAAAAATTAACCATCACCGTCCTGGGCTGCGGCAATTCCTCCGGCGTACCCGCCATTGGCAATCACTGGGGCGATTGCGACCCGAGCGAACCTAAAAACCGTCGTACACGCTCCAGCATCGCCGTGCAAAGCAAGAACACAACACTGATCATCGACACTGGCCCGGATTTCAGAACACAGCTTAATCGCGAGGATATAGGCCATATCGACGCCGTGCTTTATACACACAGCCACAGCGATCATACAGATGGCATCAACGATCTGCGAATTTTTCGCTTTCGCAGCCAAAAGCTAGTTCCGATATATGGTAACAAAGAGACATTATCCGATTTACACCGCCGCTTTGATTTCCTGTTTGAAGGCGGGAAAATCCAACTTTATCCGCCAATATTAGAGTCTCACGAATTCGGCAAAGCTCATTTCGAAAAACCGAAAACCATTGGCGACATCACGTTCACACCATTCATTCAGGATCACGGCAGCATTGAAACTGTGGGCTATCGTTTTGGCGATTGTGCGTACAGCCTTGATATGCATGATTTAAACGCGCGCGCTGTAGAAACGCTACGTGGCATCAAAACCTGGATTGTCGATGCCGCAGCCTATAACCAGGAAAACAATGCCGTCCACGCAAACCTAAAGACCATTTACCGTTTAAACGAGAAAATCGGCGCCTCTGAAGTCATTCTCAGCAGCTTATCGCTGCACATGGACTATAAAATACTCCTAAACGAGCTTCCCGAAGGCTTTAAACCAGCCTATGATGGACTGAAACTTAAATGTAGATATTGAAATAATACTGAATAATAACACCTATTAATTACCATAATATATATTATCACTCTTTAGGGTTAGGATTATCACAGGAATGAACAAACCGTCAAACAAACACCCTATCGAAGATTTAATCGCTGTGATGGCCGCGCTGCGCAATCCTGATGGCGGCTGCCCATGGGATCTACAGCAAAATTTCAAAACCATCGCCCCGTACACAATTGAAGAAGCCTACGAAGTCGCCGATGCCATTGAACGTAATAACATGAACGACCTGCGCGAAGAACTCGGCGATTTACTGCTTCAGCCCATTTACCACGCCCAAATGGCTGCCGAAGACAATCTTTTTACGATTGAGGACGTCATCCGCGACATCACTGAAAAGATGATTTCCCGGCATCCGCACGTCTTTGGCGATCATGATGCACAAACCCCTGAGGATGTGAATAAAATCTGGGACGAACGCAAGAAGGCCGAAAAATCCGATCAAAACGCAAGCGCTTTGGACGGCGTCACCAAAGCCCTGCCCGCATTGCTGCGCGCCAAAAAGCTTCAGAAAAAGGCCGCTAAAGTCGGCTTTGAATGGCCCGGCCCGGCGCAGGTCCTCGACAAACTTGAAGAAGAACTTGGCGAAATGCGTGAAGCACTGGCTTCAGGCACATTAGAACAAAAAACAGACGAACTTGGCGACCTGCTCTTTGTGCTGGCCAACCTTGCCCGCATGCTCGACATCAACCCTGAAACAGCTCTTAGAGAGTGCAATGATAAATTTGAAAGACGTTTCAGAGGGTTAGAGAAAGAACTTAAACAAAAATCTATAGATTTAAAGGATGCATCTTTGAAGCAAATGGAGCAAGAATGGGTCAAACAAAAGCAAAAAGAGCACAGATGACCTATATTTGATCCTCAAAGCTACCTTCTACCGCCTCATACCCGAACCGTATCTTGAATTTTTTATAATCCGCCGCGCAAATACACACCTGACACCGCGCCGCCTCGGCGCCATCGTCGCGGCTCAACATTTCCGCATGCTCATACAGCCATGACAGCGCCTTCCCATCTGCATGTGGAATATCATAACTCACCTCAATATGCTGCCTGGCCGTAACCTCCGCAACCTTATTGAGCAAATTATCAATCCCTTGCCCGGAAACAGCTGAAATTAAAACCCGCCGCAGCTCAAACGGCGCATCCCGCTCAAAATCTTCTCGATCCTCATCCGAAAGCAGATCAACCTTGTTATAAACTTCCACAATCCGGGAATCCGTCTCATATTCAATCCCCAGATCACCCAAAATCTCAATTACGTCCATCCGCTGCGCTTGATAATCCTGCCGCGCTGCGTCAATCACATGCAAAATAACATCCGCATGCAGTGTTTGCTCCAAAGTTGCGCGAAACGCCGCGATCAAGTGCGTCGGCAAATCAGCTATAAACCCAACTGTATCGGACAAAATGACCGTTTGCCCGTTAGGCAGCTCAACCTTGCGCAAAGTCGGATCCAGAGTCGCAAACAACAAATCTTTGGCAAAAATATCCGCGCCCGTAAGCGTATTAAATAACGTCGATTTCCCGGCATTGGTGTAGCCCACCAGCGCCACCACCGGAAACGGCACACGTTCACGCGCATGACGCCCCAACTCGCGCGTACGCTTCACGTCCTCCAGCTCTTTTTTCAGCTTCACAATCCGGTCGCTAATCAACCGCCGGTCAATCTCAATCTGCGTCTCACCGGGACCGCCCATAAAACCGGCCCCGCCGCGTTGACGTTCAAGGTGTGTCCACGATCGCACCAGCCGCGAACGCTGGTACTCCAAGGCTGCCAACTCAACTTGCAAGCGTCCTTCCCGCGTCTGCGCCCGCTCCCCAAAAATCTCAAGGATCAAACCCGTCCGGTCAATCACCTTAACATCCCACACCCGCTCAAGGTTACGCTGTTGCACTGGTGAAAGCGCATGGTTGAAAATCAGCACATCCGGCTCTAAATCCTCAACCAGCGCTTTGACGCGCTCCCGTTGTCCCTTGCCCAGAAAATGCCCGGCATGAATGTGAGAAACTTTTAAGGCCTGAAGATCAACAACATCCAGATGAATGGCCAGTGCCAACCCCGCAATTTCATCGCATTGCTCTTCCACAGAGCGCCTATGCGTATCGCACGCGACAATAGGGTGTACGATAATGCACCGGCCCTGCCCCACGATCACTTCATGACCTTGAGAATAAAACTGTTTTGAAGATGTCCGTGAAGCCATAGAAAAGGCTTATTCGTCTGCCGTCTCTTCGTTAGCCACATCGCCGCCTTCATCGTCATGAAGGGTTAAAGGCCCGCTCGGCATAATCGTGGAAATCGCATGCTTATAGACAAGCTGAATATGCGTCTCCCGACGCAGCAACAAACTAAAATTATCAAACCATGTCACAACGCCCTGCAACTTCACCCCGTTAACCAAAAACACCGTCACCGCCATCTTTTCTTTGCGGATTTTATTCAGGAAAACATCTTGTACTTGTTGAAATTTTTCGCCCATTGTATTGCCGTTTCTTTCTTTATTATTATCGTATGAGATAGGTTCTCACCCCTACTTTTTTAGTGCTTCCAAATCATATTGCAACAAAAATTCACGCAACTCCTGACAATTCTTTTGATGCATATGTACTTCATAATTCTCTAATAAATTCGCAGCTTCCCCGCCATCAAGGATCAGAATGGTTTTACACCCAAGCGCATTTGCACACGCCAAATCATTATCCGTATCACCAACCAGCCACGTTTTATCCAGATTTAAAGGTAGCCCCATACGCTCAATCGCCAATTGCAACGGCGCAGGCGATGGCTTATCGCTTTCCGCCTCCCCTGCTCCAACAACACTTATAAAAAAATTATCCCAACCATAATTTTCAATTTCACGTAAAACCAGGTCCTTTTTCTTGTTTGTCACAACCCCGCAAGGCACCCCCAGGCGATGCAAGACTTCAAGAACCTCTTGTGCGCCGGAAATTGGCTTCAAACCTTCTTTGTGATGTTCCATCACATAAGCTTCAAAATGCCCTTTCGCCGCCTCAACATTCTCTGCTCCATAAAGCTGGATATAAAGTTTCTCCCGCGGCTGACCGAAATACCGCCCAAAATCCTCCAGGCTGAAGGGCGCAATGCCGAATTGCGCCCGCGTATAATTATGTGCGCCGTGCAAAAATGCGAAGCTATCAACCAACGTCCCATCCCAGTCAAAAAACACTGCCTCAGGACGTTCTAAACTCTCAGCCATAGCTCACCTCAATTACCTTTAAATTCACCGGCATTCCGTAAAATTCGGAAGTTTTTTCCGCATAATTTTCAGTCAAATCTGTAACGAAAAACGCATCCTTGCTGCCTCGCCTGATTTTCCTGTCAATCTCTGGATGCCGCTTCAAATATTCAACCAGTTTTGCTGGCACAATTTCATCCTGCGCAATCACATCCATCCCATAGCGCTCACGAATTATATCCTTGAGAAAACTATAATGCGTACAGCTCAAAATAAGCGCCTCAATTCCTTTTTCTTTAAGCGGCAAAATATAATGATCAAGTACGCTCTCCATCCATGCCATCCCGCCATGCTCAATCAACGGCACCAAAAGTGGCGTATTGACCTGAAGAATCTCAATAGCCGGATTAATCTTGCGCAATTCCTCCTCATAAACATTCGAATGCACCGTGTAATTCGTCCCAATCAACCCGATATGCTTAAGCCCCCGCTCAATAGCATATTCAATCGTCGGCACCACAACCCCCAAAATCCGCCGCTCCGGATACGCCTGTGGCAAATATGTTTGTTGAAGTTTACGCAAAGCCGAAGCGCTGGCCGTATTACACGCCATGATGATCAGCTGACAATCCTGCTCCGCAAACAAATGCTCGATACAAGCTTTGGTGTACATATAGATTGCCTGTTCAGAACGCGTACCATAAGGTACATGCAGCGTATCGCCCAGATAGACCATATCAATATCCGGCAAAGCCCCGCGAATAGCCTGCGCAATCATCACCCCGCCCAAACCGGAATCAAATACCCCCAATTTCATAGAATGCGCTGTCATAGAGCTTAAAATAGGTCCACCTGCACCGAGAACATCTTCTCAACATTCTGTGCCTGCGCCCGCGAAGCCAGGATAATCAAATCGTCTCCCGCCCGAACAGTAAAACTCAACTCAGGCATAATAAATTCGCCTTCGCGGATCACCCCGCCAACAATCACCTCATGCGGCAAGTTAAGCTCTTCAACAGTAGAATTCACAATCGAAGAATTCTCGGAAACCTCGGCTTCGATAACTTCCGCAAACCCATCGCGAATATTATAAAGCCCTTTAACCCGTCCCCGGCGTACATGTTGCATGATATTGGCCACAATGATTGAACGCGGACTGACCATCGCATCAATCCCAAGCGGCCCGACCAACGGATAGTAAGCCTCGTTATTCACAAGGGTAATTACGCGCTCACAGCCATATTGCTTGGCAAGCAATGACCCAAGGATATTACTTTCATCATCATTGGTCACCGCCACCAATGTTTCAGCGCTCTGGATAGATGCTTCATCCAGAATATCCTTATCCAAAGAACTTCCGTTTAAAATAACCGTATTTTCAAGCCGTTCACTCAAATGCTCTGCCCGGGTCTGGTTTTGTTCAATAACTTTAATTTGTACGTTTTTTGAACGTGTATAAATCAAATCAACCAACGTCGTGCCGATATTTCCACCACCGGCAATAACAATTTTCCGGGCCTGATCTTCTTCATGTCCAAAAGCCGTCATTACGCGCTTCATGTGCTGCGTATCAACAATGAAAAACACCTCATCACCAACTTCAAGCTGGTCCGTTGCATCTGGAATAATAGGTTTATTCTTGCGTAAAATCGCCAAAACCTGAAACGAAAGATCCGGAAACAGGTTATGAAGCTGACTCAGCGGCGTATTGATCACCGGACAATCTTCTTCACAAATCACCCCGATCATATGCGCCAATCCATCGGCAATGATATTCACAAATGTCGTGCCCGGTACGGCCAAACGCTGATAAATATCCTTGGCCACCAGCACTTCCGGAGAAATAATCACGTCAATTGGCATATGCGCCCGGCTGAACAAATTCGACCATTCCGGCTGTAAATAAGCCTGCTCTCGTACGCGCGCAATCTTTTTCGGAATACCAAACAGGGAATGCCCAATCTGACAGGCCACCATATTGACTTCATCGCTTTGCGTCACCGCCACAATCATATCCGCATCATTTGCGCCTGCCATTTTCAAAACATCCGGGTTCGAGGCATGCCCCAAAAGCGCATTCACGTCCAGTTCATCATTAATCTGCGCAATCAAATCACGCCGCAAATCAACAACCGTAACATCATTCTCTTCCTTGGAAAGATATTCGGCAATATTATAGCCGACCTGTCCGGCGCCGCAAATAATGGCTCTCATTGCGTTATGCTCGCTTTCTGTTTACGGCAGGATCTGCTAACGGATCATCCTGCTCCTGTAGTGCATCAGAATGTATTTGTAATGATTTCAGTTTACGATGCAAGGCCGATCGTTCCATCCCTATGAACTGCGCGGTTTTGGAAATATTTCCATCAAAGCGGGCCACCTGCGCAAGCAGATATTCCTTCTCAAAAGCCTCGCGAGCCTCTCGTAAACTCAATTCAAGATAATCATCTTCAAGCGCACCGCCGCCGCCAGCAACTCTTGCACCATCCACCGCTCCATGCTTACCGGTCACCTCAGGCGGCAATTGATCTATCCCCAGCATTTCACCACCTTGCCCGCTATACATAATGCACACCCACTCAATAACATTTTTGAGCTGACGGACGTTCCCCGGCCAATCATAGGCCTTCAAAGCATTTACCGCCGCACTGGAAAAACGTTGTCCCTCACGTCCCAAAAGCTGTAATTGCTCTTGCAATAATCCTTCAGCAAGCGCTGCAATATCCTCTCTGCGTTCACGAAGCGCGGGCGCTTCAATTTGCACGACATTCAGCCGATAATAAAGATCTTCACGAAACGCGCCCGCCTTAATCGCCGCTTCCAGATCACGATTTGTCGTTGCTAAAATTCGCACATCCGTCTCAATTGTTGACTGACCGCCAATACGCTGAAAACTTTGCTCCTGCAACGTATGCACAATTTTGCCTTGCGTCTCCAGCGGCATGTCCGCTACCTCATCCAACACCAGCGTTCCGCCATGCGCTTGTTCTAAAATCCCGATATGCTCTTCCTTTCCATTCACACCGGCTTCCCGGCCAAACAACTCAATCTCGAGGCGTTCAGGGAGCAACGTCGCACAATTTATAGTCATAAATGCCTCATTCGCCCGCTGTGAACGACTGTGAATTAACCGCGCGATAACATCCTTCCCCGTGCCCGCTTCGCCTTGAATTAAAATGCGGCTATTTGTTGGGGCCACCCGCTCAATAAGCTGTTGAATTTTCTGCACCGCTGCAGATTTACCAATCAACTGGTCCGCTTGCCCGAAACTGCGTTTTTTCAAACTGGCGTTTTCTCGGCGAAGATGCGCGGTTTCTAATGCCCGCGCAATCATCATCAATAAACGATCAGACTTAAACGGCTTTTCAATAAAATCATAAGCCCCGTCTTTAATCGCGCTCACTGCTGTTTCAATCGTGCCATGCCCGCTAATCATCACAAAGGCAACTCTGGATGCTCTGCCTTCAATTTGCGTAAAATTCCCCAGCCCATCATCCTTACTTCCCTGTAACCAGATATCAAGCACCACCAAAGCTGGCGTTTTTTTCGCCACCGCCGCATACGCTTGTTCACAGCTCGCCGCTTCACGCACCGTATAGCTCTCATCCTCAAAATTCCCGGACCAGGCTCGAATATCGGCTTCATCATCAACAATAAGAATATCCGCACTCATTTTCGCCCCATTCCCTTACGCCGCTTCTTCACTTTCAACGCTTTGCACAGACGGCAACACCAGTACCGCCGTGGCGCCGCCAAGCTCTTGCCAGCCTTCATAATCTTGCAACCATTGCGGCACACCTAAAATAATGCGCCCATTGTGATCCTCCATAATTTTTTCACAATAGCCAGACCCAGTCCGGTTCCTTTTTGTTTGTGCGTAACATACGGCTCGGTCAGACTGGCACGCTCCTGATCTTCTGGAAAACCAGGCCCGCTATCGCTCACTGCCACAAAGATATTATCCTCATGCCGCCCGGCCAGAAGACGTATACGCCCGCCCTGCGCCTGTTCTTCCTGCCCACGAATAGAATCCAGCGCATTTTGCACCAGATTATTGATAGCCTGGCGAATTTGTTGGGCATCCAGATTACCAATCAAACCCGGCGCTATATCATCACATTCAATTTTAACATCACTATGTGCCTGCTTGTGCAAGCTCACAACATCACGAATTTGTTCCTGAAGATCCTCGATATGCATCACTGGTTCCGGCATCCGCGCAAACGATGAAAACTCATTGACCATCCGTCCGATATCCCCGACGTGACGAATAATCGTCTCCGTGCAGCGTGTGAAGGTCTCCGGATCATCTTCTATCTGCTTCAAATAGCGCCTGTTAAGCCGCTCAGCTGAAAGCTGAATAGGCGTCAGCGGGTTTTGATCTCATGCGCGATCCGCCGCGCTACATCTGCCCACGCCGCCTTGCGTTGCGCCGACTGCAGTTCGGTAATATCATCAAAAGTCAGAATAATCCGGTTTCCTGATCCCCTATCCGTTCAATCGCTACGCGCACTAAAAACGTTCGCCGCAACTCATCGCGGCGCAAGAGCGGAATTTCTCCTTGCGTAATTTTCTCCGGCTGCCTGTGCGCCTCGTCCAAAAGATCGGAAATCTCAGGCATAATCGCACCAATATCCCGTCCGCTCAACGCCTCAATCTCCACCCCAACAACTCACAGGCCGAAGCATTCGCCACACTGATCAAACCCTTTTCATCCAAGGCTATCACCCCCGACGAAACCCCGGTCAACACCGTCTCGGTAAAATGCCTGCGGCGATCAGCTGACGATTAGCCTGCAACAACTCGTTTTGTTGTTCCCGTAAACGCCGCGTCATACGGTTAAAGCTCTGCGCCAGATAGTCAAATTCCTTGATACCCTTAATAGGCGGCACTTGTGCCGATAAATCCCCGGCGCGCACATATCGGCTGTGGTGATCAATGTACTGATCGGCTGCACCAATTGCCGCGCCAGCACCAACCCAAACCAGATTGCGCTCATCAATAACAACAACCCGACGACTACAAAATCAACCCCAACGTCACCTGCAAATCCGAAAGCCGTTCCTGCAATATTGCATAATCGCGTGTTGCCTGCTTCGTTGCCGCCAAATGCGAGAGCACTTGCGGGTCAATCATCCGGCCAACAAATAAATACGCATCGACAAAATTATCCAGCTTCACCAGCGCGCGCACCCGGTCTTCATTACCACCGGTCATAATCACTACTTCGCCGTTATCCGCCCTTCCATAGCGTAAAGCGGTATATCCTCAAATTCCAGTGAGAATGTCAGCCCGCTGCGCCAACACCGGCCACTATCATCAAAAATAATCGCCTCAGACAAATCCCGCAGCAGGGAATGGGTCTGCATCACCTGATCAAAAGCCTGCTCGTTAAGGAGCAATAACCGCGCCTCACGGTTTAAATCATTAGCCATCGCCAAAGTGTCCGCACGGATCGTCTGGGTATGTTCACGCAAATAGGCCTCGGCGACCGCTTGCGACTCATTCACTGCCGTGCTCACCCGCTCACTGAACCATGTATGCACCCCGAAATAAAAGAACACAGCCGAAAACACGGTCATAATAATCACCGGCGCTGCAGCCAACACACTGAAAATATAAACCAATCGTACATGCAGATGCGACCCCGCCAACCCGCGCTTACGGCCACTCCACACACCAACGAGCCGCTGGGCCACCACCCCGACTAAAACCAGCAACAAGACCAAATCGAGATTAAGTAACCAAATTACAGTTTTTGGATCATTCCCAAAGGGTGGCGTTTTCGTCAACGCGCCATAAGTTGCAATCCCGCTAATAATCGAAGCGATCACGAGCCCAATCACCACAGCATTTTGGGTATTTCGGGATTTAACCGCTGTGAGATCTTTAAAACGCTTGTACACGGATGCAAACATGGATAAATTCATATACGTCAATCCCAAGCTAATCAAGGATTTTGAAGCTTTTGCCCTCGAAAGTCTTACAACACGGCCTCAATGATCTTCCCGCTTTTCATGTGCTCATAGCCTCAGCCGGAACAGGTTCACGGCTAGGCGACGCTGCTGTGCCAAAACAATATCTTGAAATTCATAGAAAAGCTGTACTGCGCTATAGTATTGAAACATTTCTATCCATGCCGACCTGCGTTTCACTGCAAGTCATTATTGGAGCAAATGACGCAGAATTGTATCATGACGCAGTGCGCGGGCTGGAGCTACCCAAACCAATCATCGGATCAGATAAAAGAAATAAAAGTATATTCAATGGATTAAAAGAAATATCTAAAGTAAAAAATGAAGATATAATCCTGATCCACGACGCTGCCCGCCCATGCGTACATCCACAAGAAATCACCGGTCTTCTGCACGCATTGCAAACACACCGGGCAGCCACACTCGCATGTCCCATCAGCGCGACCCTGCGCCGTGCAGATGCAAACAATATGGCCGCCGATCAAATCTCACGCGATGGGCTATGGGCCATACAAACCCCGCAAGGATTCCGCTATGAAGATTTGCTCAAAGCGCATGAAACCGCTGATCCGCGTATAAACGCGACTGACGACACAAACCTTGTCAGCGCTATAGGAATCCCTGTAAAACTGGTCGAAGGCAGCGCCGTCAACATCAAAATCACCTACCCGCAGGACCTCACCATGGCTGAAAAAATTCTCGCCCCCAAAACCGTGCCCCTCACCGGTCTGGGCTTTGACGTTCACGCCTTTGACAAAAGTCACCCCGGTCCCGTGCGTATCGGCGGCATTGATATTGACCACGACCATGCGCTCAAAGGCCACTCCGATGCCGATGTCGCGCTTCACGCTCTGACGGACGCGATCCTCGGCGCAATCGGCGAAGGCGATATTGGCCGCCACTTCCCGCCATCTGATGACGCATTCAAAAATATGGACAGCAGCCTTTTCCTTAAAAAAGCATTGGAGCTAATGTATGCTCAAAGCGCACACCTCAACAATATCGATCTCACTATCATCTGCGAAGTCCCCAAAATCGGGCCCCATGCGGGCCCCATGCGAACCCGTTTGGCTCAACTGACCGGCCTTCCGGAAAATCGTATCAACATCAAAGCCACCACCAGTGAAGGGCTTGGCTTTACCGGCCGGCGCGAAGGCATCGCCGCCCAGGCACTCGTCTCCATATCCGTAAAAGAGGCCGCATGATAAACGAAGCACCAGAAAACGAACCACCCAGGCTTGACCTTAAACAACCCTACATTTGGTTTGCCACATGGTTTGGTTGTGGGTTCATGAAACCCGCCCCCGGCACCTGGGGCTCTCTCGGCGCCCTGCCCTTCGGCATTATTCTATACGGCAGTGCAGGCTTTTGGGGCTTTACCATTGGCATCATTCTCATCACTCTGATCGGCTATTGGGCCGCCGCCCGCTTTGAAAAGGCCAGCGCCACCCACGATAACAAAATGATCGTCATCGACGAAGTCGCCGGGCAATGGCTCGCCCTGCTCCCCGCCTTGTTTTTTTGGAGCTTGAACCCGTTGGCCATCGCCTCCGCCTTTTTACTCTTCCGTCTGTTTGACGTGACAAAGCCCTGGCCAATCTCGTATATTGATAAACAAGTCAGCGGCGCGCTGGGTGTTATGGGCGATGACATATTTGCCGGCCTCGCCGCCGCACTATGCATCATAGGAGCATATTATGCAGGATTTGGTTGAACATCTTACAAACCTCCTCAAAACCAAGCATATGAAGCTCGTCACCGCCGAATCCTGCACAGGTGGACTACTGGCCACCACAATGACCCACCGCCCCGGCTCATCTAAAGTCTTTGAACGCGGCTTTATCACCTATTCCAATGAAGCCAAAAACGAACTGCTCGGCGTACCCAACGATATGCTAGAAAAATTTGGTGCCGTCAGCGCTGAAACCGCACAAACCATGGCACAAGGTGCGCTAAAAAACAGCCACGCAGACCTCGCTGTTTCCATCACCGGCATCGCCGGTCCCGATGGCGGCTCAGAAGCCAAACCCGTCGGTCTCGTTTATTTCGGCTATGCCCTCAAAGGCGGCTCCGCGGGCAGCTTAGAGCACCGTTTTGAAGGAGATCGTGAAAAAATTCAGGCGACCGCAACCATCACCGCACTCAAACACCTCATTAGTATTCTGGAAAATTCAGCATGACCCAAACCTCATCACAAAAAACTGTTCTCATATCTGGCTGCGATTCCAATTATTTTCCACTCTTGCTGGAATGGCTGCACTCCGTGCGCCGTTTTGATCAATCAAAGCCCTACGATATCTGCATTCTCGATGCCGGTTTAAAACCTGAACAGATAGAACGCCTGAAGCCACACGTACAATCCATCGTGAACCCTGAATGGCCGGTTAAACTTCCCGACTATAAGATCAAAGGCGAATATCTCAAAGCTTGTGTCTGCCGCCCGTTCCTGCCAAAAATCTTCCCCGGCTACGACACCTATATCTGGATGGACGCCGACACATGGATACAGGACTGGCGCGCTATTGAGCTATTTCTCCACGGCGCAGCCAAAGGCAAAATCACTCTCACCGCTCAGGTTGATCGTGCCTACCCGAAAGGTGGTGCAAGGGTCAAATGGCTCGGCCGCTGGCCATGGAAAGTACGCGGCTTTTACTTCTCCAACGCTCTGCGCGCCTTTGATTTCAAAACCGCGCGTGACCTGCTGTCCTACCATGTCTTGCTCGCCGGCATGTTCGCCCTGCGCGCCGATGCCCCACATTGGGAGCGCTGGCAGACCCTCGTTAAAACCGCTATGAGCAAGGGCAAAGTCTTCACCGCCGAACAATTATGCCTCGGAAAAATGTGTTATCAGGAAGGCTTCGAATACGAAATTCTGCCCGGCTATGTCCACTGGCTCTGCGAATTCAAACCGCTTTGGGACGCGAATAAAAAACTCTTCGTTGAACCATTCACTCCACATGAACCGCTTGGTGTTCTTCATGTTTCCGGCTGGGATGAAATGCGCCTCGACCGGCGCGTCACCACCGACTTTAAAACGACAGACGGACAGACAATAGAATACACCTACCGCTATCCCTGTTTTGACGGTGAAAAAGATCAGGAAATTGATGCATTGCCCGACGCAGCTTGAGGCAGCCCATTTGGCCCATACACAGCCAATGCCCGCTGCTTAAACGCATCCACCATCCGGCGAATAACTTCTTGAAAAAATACTTGAGATAAACCCTGTAGCGCTTTGTTTTTAAATTCAAATTCAACAGAAAAATCTATCAAACATGACCCATCTGGCTCTTCAATGAACCGCCAATGGTTCTTCAGATGCTTCAACGGACCGCGTAAATATTCAATATCGATTGTCCCCGGCACATGCTTTGAAGGACTTTTCAACGTCACCTTTGAGGAAAACCGCTCACGAAACATTTTATAGCCAACCACCAGATCAGCATAAAAGACGCTATCACCTTCACGTTTATTGATCCGGCTCGCCACGCACCACGGCAAAAATTCCGCATAATTCTCAACCCCTGCCACCAGAGTAAACATTTGCTCCGGGCTGTAGGGAAGAACCTTTTTTTCGATATGATTAAGCATAGCGCTAGCACACTACTCCGCAGCCCTGTTGGCCAATTGCGCCTCACGCGCCGCTTTCAGCTTGGCAAAGTCATCGCCGGCGTGATGCGATGAGCGGGTCAGCGGTGAAGCCGAAATCATCAAAAACCCTTTACGCTTGGCCAGCTTGGCCAGCTCTTCAAATTCCTCAGGACTCCACCATTTCATCACCGGCGCATGTTTCGGCGTCGGCTGAAGATATTGCCCAATGGTGATGAAATCAATGTCGGCGGCGCGCATATCATCCATCATCTGGCTGATTTCCTCCATCGTCTCCCCCAAACCGACCATCAGGCCGGACTTGGTAAAGATCGACGGATCGACATCCTTGACTCGCTGCAACATCCGCAAAGACCGGAAATATCGCGCCCCGGGACGAATAGTTGGATGCAGCCGCGCCACGGTTTCAATATTGTGGTTAAACACATCCGGCCGCGACCCGATAACCGTATCCCAATCACTCTGGTTGCCGCCGAAATCACCGGGAAAAATCTCAACCGTGGTCTCCGGGCTTTTCATGCGAATGCCCTGCACGGTTTTAACGAAATGCTCCGCCCCACTATCAGGCAAATCATCCCGGTCCACCGCCGTCACAACGACGTGTTTCAAGCCCATCTGCTTCACCGCCACACCAATACGTAAGGGTTCGAGAGGATCAAGCGCACCGGGCTTGCCGGTTGCCACATTGCAAAACGCACAGGCCCGCGTGCACACCTCGCCCATAATCATGAAGGCCGCATGTTTATGCTGCCAGCACTCCCCGACATTCGGGCAGCCCGCTTCCTCACACACCGTGTTCAGCTTTTGCTTGCGCACGATATCCTTGGTTTCGCCGTAGATTTTACCCTGCGGCGCAGGAACGCGAATCCAGTCCGGCTTACGCCCTGCCGGCCTATCCGGATTTTTCTGCTTTTCCGGATGCCGCTTGGCTTTATCGAGAAGTTTTTCGTTATAAGTCATTGTTTCTTATGAATATACTTCAAATCCTTCTTTTTGTTCGCCGTTTTTCGCGGGGTGCCCCCTCGCCCTTTATAACCGTTTTTCATCACCTGACAAAAAGAACAAAAATAGAACAAATTTTCCATTTCGTCAAATCAAAAATGAAGTGCCTTCCCATACGCATTGAGTACAGACTCATGCATCATCTCTGACAATGTCGGGTGTGGAAACACAGTGTGCATAAACTCGGCTTCTGTGAGTTCAGCAGACTTCCCAATGACATAGCCCTGGATCATTTCGGTCACTTCCGCGCCAATCATATGCGCGCCGAGCAGTTCACCCGTTTTCTCATCAAAAATTGTCTTCACAAGCCCCTCCGGCTCGCCCAACGCAATCGCCTTGCCATTGCCCATAAACGGGAAACGGCCAACCTTGACCTTATAGCCCTGCTCCTTCGCTACCGCCTCGGTCAGGCCCACGGAGGCCACCTGCGGATGGCAATAGGTACAGCCCGGAATATTGGACTTATCCATCGGGTGTACGTCTTTTTCGCCAGCAATCTTCTCAACGCAAATCACGCCTTCATGCGAGGCTTTATGCGCCAGCCACGGCGCACCCGTAACATCGCCAATCGCATACACGCCCGGCTCATCGGTTTTCAGGTAACCATCGGTGACAATATGCCCGCGATCCAGCTTCACCTTGGTTTTCTCAAGGCCGAGGTCTTCTGTATTGGCAACAATACCCACGGCGCTGATTACACGGTCGAACTTAAGCTTCTCAATTTTGCCGTCTTTACCTTCGATATGCGCGGTGACCTCATCCTTGCCCTTATCCAGCTTAGAAACCTTGGCGTTTTTGATGGTCTTCATGCCTTGCTTGGTGAGCGCCTTTTCCAGCATGCCGGAAATCTCTGCATCCTCCACCGGCACAATCCGCTCCATCATCTCGACAACCGTGACCTCGGCTCCCAAAGTCTTAAAGAATGAAGCAAACTCAATCCCGATCGCACCAGAACCGATCACCAGCAGCTTTTTCGGCATCGTATCGGGCACCAGCGCCTCTTTATAAGTCCAGACGAACTTGCCATCCGGCTCAAGACCGGGCAAAACCCGGGCCCGCGCACCCGTGGCGATAATGATATGCTTGGCGCTCAGCTTATCTTTACCGTTTACGGAAACGACACCTTTGCCTTCCAGCTTACCGAAACCGTCAAACACCGTGACCTTATTCTTTTTCAGCAAATGCCCGATCCCGCCGGAAAGCTGCTTCGCCACCCCGCGTGAACGCTCAACTATTTTCTGAAGATCAAATTCTAAACCTTTGATTTTAAGTCCAAAAGACTCTGCATTATGAGCCAGATGATACACCTCGCTGCACCGTAAAAGCGCCTTGGTCGGGATGCATCCCCAGTTCAAACAGATCCCGCCCAAATGATTGGCCTCCACCACCGCAACCTTCATTTTCAGCTGCGCCGCACGGATCGCTGCCACATAGCCGCCCGGGCCGCCCCCAATCACAATCACATCAAAATTTTTGTCACTCATATCCACTCTCTACGGTTTGTCATTAATAATTACATGGTCCTGATCAATCCTGGTGCCGACAAAATCAAGAATTTCCTGCTCACGATCCCTGAAATAGTCGCGCAATATGAAATAAGATGTATAAAGCCCGCCATCCGTTTTCTTTCGTGTCACCTTGTAATAGGGCGGCGAAGAGTATGTCTTGCTACCTCGAACCGGTTCAACGATAAAATTATCAATAATATCCCAGGGAATATGAAAGGACGGCTTATTCAATTCGCGCAAATTATCTCTAACCCGTCCTTCAAGCAAGGCAATCGGACCGG
Source organism: Rhodospirillales bacterium (assembly GCA_020638335.1). Lineage (GTDB taxonomy): Bacteria > Pseudomonadota > Alphaproteobacteria > Micavibrionales > Micavibrionaceae > TMED27. The sequence continues at coordinate 131,407 of JACKIT010000001.1, read as the reverse complement.
AAATGCCGGCTTCATCAAAACGCAATTCCTTAATATCACTGCAAGAAAGAAGCTTCCTTTCCCGCAAACTCTTCTTAATAAGCTGCGCCCCGTAGACGGGAATAAAACACAAAAGGAAGGGAAGAATCTGCTTCAGACTTTGTTTGTCTTCGTCATATTCACCAATCGTATAGAAGTAATAAAAACTGCCGATACAACATACGAGACCTATAGCCAGAAATAACAAGCCGCTCCAAAGAAGCTTAAAATACTTTTTTTCAATATTGGCCGCGTTGAGAACAAGTTCGCGAGAACTCATACCTAACCTTCCTCTCCAAACACATCATTAAGAAATTGCTCAACATGTGCGATATTATCAGAACGCAGAGGATCTTCTGGAAACTGATCAAATGCTTCATCCGGTCCAAACAGCATCAACGGTTTCTCATACAATAAACCCAAAGACACCTCATTACGTGTCCCATGTGAACCGGGCAGGATGACCAAAGCCTTAGATGACATCACATTCACCAGATTGCGGCTATAAGGCATCGCATCACTTTGCGCCTTGGCACTCAGCGGCGTGATAATCGGTATATCGATATAACTATTCGGAAACTCGTCTTTCGAAAGTTCCTCGCCTTTATAATCCACCGCCGGGCGAATGCCCAAAGCAACGCCTGTGCGCATCGGTACGCTTTGAAAAGCCCTGCAAACCTCAATCATAATACCGCCGCCGGCACCGGTCATGAGATGATACCCCCGCCTGGCAATCAATTCGCCCAAAGGCCGCGCATACTCTTCCCACGGCTCATCATGCGAACCCATCACTCCAACAATTGGTTTACGATCAATCATAGCCTTCTCTCCCTTAAACCAGCATGCTCACCGGATTTTCGATATAGCGCTTGAAAACTTGCAGCCACTGCGCCCCAACAGCCCCATCTACAGAGCGGTGATCGGTCGAAAGCGTTACACACATCACAGTTTGAATTTTAATCTCGCCATTGACCACGCGCGGCATCTGCTCGCCCGCTCCCACCGCCAGAATACAACTCTGCGGAGGATTAAGAATAGCGGCAAATTCTTTCACGCCGAACATCCCGAGATTGGAAATCGTGAACGATCCGCCCTGAAATTCTTCCGGCGCCAGCTTGCCGTCCCGGGCGCGGGCCGCCAATTCCTTGACCTCATCGGAAATCGCCCGCAAACCTTTAGTCTCTGCCGCCTTGACAATCGGCGTAATCAACCCGTTCGGCGTGGCCACCGCCACCGAAATATCCGAAGACAAATATTGATGGATTGCCTCATCGGTCCAGCTCACATTCGCCGCTGGATAGGCCTTGAGCGCCATCGCCGCCGCCTTGATAATAAAGTCATTCACCGACAGCTTATATTCACCGTTCGCCTTGTCATTCAGCTCCTTACGCGCCGCCAGCAAATTATCGAGCGCGCATTCGACGCTCAGATAGAAATGCGGAACGCTCTGCTTGGATTCGGTGAGACGCTTGGCCGTAACCTTCTTGATATTGTTATTCGGAATTTCACGATAGGCCATACCGTAGATGTTAGTCTGATGAGGGGATGAGGTGATGACGGGATGAGGAGAAGCGCTTTTCCCATCATCCCCTGATCCCTTCATCACGTCATCCCTAATAATCCGCCCACGCGGCCCAGAGCCTTTAATCGCAGAAAGGTCAATTCCCCTATCCGCCGCCAGACGTTTGGCCAGAGGCGAGGCAAAAACACGACCCCCTTTCTGCACAACGTCATTGCGAGGAAGCCCGGAGAGCTGACGCGGCAATCCAGAATCAGGTTTATTTTCAGGTTCAGACACAGACTGGATTGCTTCGCTCTCTTTATTCGCTCGCAATGACGGAGAAGAAATATCATCGGCGCTCTCACCATCTTCCAACAACACCGCAATCACATCATTCACCGGTACGTTCTCTGTACCCTCGGCTACAATAATCTTACCCAGCACACCTTCATCAACCGCTTCAACCTCCATGGTCGCCTTATCGGTTTCAATCTCGGCAATAACATCCCCGGCTTCAATAGCGTCCCCTTCGGCCTTCAACCACTTGGCCAAAGTCCCATCGGTCATTGTCGGAGAAAGTGCAGGCATCGTTACATTAATTGGCATAATCTCTTGATCCTTAAAAATTTAACGCGGAGACTCGGAGTTACGGAGAGCATAGCGCCCAATTCCCTCTTTGATGAGAGGAACATTAAAATTAATCAGCAACCCTAACTCCAATTTTGTAGCTTTCAAATACGCATAGATTTGCGCTTTATGAACGGGATGAATTTTTTCAACAGCTTTCAATTCGACAAGAATCTTATTTTCAACAATCAGGTCAAATCTAAACTCAGAATTTAAAAAATCTTTTTTATACGGAATTTTGAAAATTTTTTGCTGCTCAAAACTTAAGCCTTTTTGCCGTAATTCGTAAATGAAAGCATCTTCATAGTTCACTTCCAAAAAACCAGGCCCCAGCTCCTTATGAACTTGAAAAGCACAATCAACAATATCCCCCGATAAAATATTTATATCGGTTTCAAAATCGTCATATTGCTTCATCGGCACAGACATATAAAAACTCCGCTTCTCCGAAACTCCGCGTTAATCTTTTCTAATCCTTATAACAAACTTTTTGAACGGCATGCACAATCTCCTCAACCTGCGGCAGGGCCAGAGCCTCCAAATTCGCCGCATAGGGCAGCGGTACATCCGCCGCCGCCACGCGCGCGAGCGGTGCATCGAGATAATCAAACGCATGCTCGCCGATCAACGCGGCAATCTCCGCGCCGATCCCGGCAAACGGCCAGCCTTCTTCACAAGTCACAATCCGGTTGGTTTTCTTGACACTTTCCAAAATCGTATAACGATCCAGCGGGCGAATGGTCCGAAGATTAATCACCTCCGCGTCAATCCCCTGCTCGGCCAGCGTCTCAGCCGCCTGCAAAGCCTTACCGACCATAATCGAAAACGCCACGATCGTCACATCCGAACCACTGCGTTCAATCTTGGCCCGCCCCAACGGAATCACAAATTCATTGCTCGTCGGCACACTGTGCGTTTCCCCGTACAGTAACTCATTCTCAAGGATCAGCACTGGATTCGGATCACGAATAGCCGCCTTCATCAGGCCCTTGGCATCCGCCCCCGACCATGGCGAAACCACCTTCAGCCCCGGCACATGCGCATACCAACTCGCATAACATTGTGAGTGCTGCGCCGCCACCCGGCTCGCCGCACCGTTGGGCCCGCGAAATACAATCGGACAGCCCAATTGTCCTCCGGCCATGTACAGCGTCTTCCCGGCAGAGTTAATAATATGGTCAATCGCCTGCATCCCGAAGTTCCAGGTCATGAACTCAACAATCGGCTTCAAACCGTTCATCGCGCTGCCCACAGCCATCCCGGCAAAACCATGCTCGGTGATCGGCGTATCGATCACGCGCCGCGCGCCAAACTCATCAAGCAAACCTTGCGAAACTTTATACGCCCCCTGATATTCGGCGACTTCCTCACCCATCAGGTAAACGGTTTCATCGGCGCGCATTTCCTCAGCCATCGCATCGCGCAACGCCTCACGCACCGTCATATCCTGCATTTCGTTAAAGGCAGCCTCATCGAATGGAGGCGGCTCCAGCACGGCGCCTTGTGCATAGAGGATATCTCGATTTTGCCCCTCACCTTCCCCGCTCAGCCCTTCGGGCTTCGCCGGGCCCCTCCCTCTCCCTGTGGGAGAGGGCAACGGAGCTTCGTCTTCCGTGTTAACGGAAGGCGTTAGCGAAGTGGGTGAGGGAATATCATTCGCACTTTCACCATCCTCCAGCAACACCGCAATCGGCGTATTCACCGCTACGCCTTGCGTGCCTTCCGGCACGACAATCTTACCCAAAACGCCCTCATCAACCGCCTCAACCTCCATGGTCGCCTTGTCGGTCTCGATCTCGGCAATCACATCACCAGCCTCAACCTTATCGCCCTCAGCTTTAAGCCACTTGGCAAGATTTCCTTCAGTCATCGTCGGCGACAGCGCCGGCATCAAAATATTCGTTGGCATAACCTCTCCGTTTCTAATTGACATATGACACAGGCAAATATATAAGAACATCTATGGGCAATTCGAGAAACAAAACACCAACCCAAACAAGGGCGGGCCGCAGACAAGGCGCAAATAGCACCCGCCAACAAAGACGGGCTGCGCCGAAAGGACTTGAAGGTATTTTTAACAGGTATGGTCTGAATAATGAGCTTGCCCAAAAGCTTGTCGACGGGGACCATAGCCCACCCGGTCTGCGCCCTGATCAGAAGAGAAATCTGATACAAGCCCTTAAAGACCATGGCTTCGAAAACACATAAATTCATTCCTGCACCTCCACCAGAACATCCGTCCAAAGCTCGTGCGCATCCGGCTCAGGGCTTTCCTGCGCAAAGACGGCCGCTTCATTGACGATATCCTTAATCTCTTTATCGATCGCCTTGATCTCGGCCTCATCAACGCCCACATCCTGCATCAGCCCCTTAAGCGCCGTAATCGGATCGCGCTCCTCTTTCATATTCGCAACCTCTTCCTTCGTGCGGTATTTCGCCGGATCGGACATCGAGTGCCCGCGATAACGATAGGTCATCACTTCCAGAATATATGGCCCGTTTCCACTGCGCACATAATCAAGCGCCTGCTTCGCCGTCTTCTGCACCGCAAACACATCCATTCCGTCCACCTGCTCGCCGGGAATGCCGTAACCTTCCCCGCGTTTATACAGCTGCCCGGCGGAAGAACGTTTCACGCTCGTGCCCATCCCGTACTGGTTATTCTCAATCACAAACAACACCGGCAAATCCCACAGAGCAGCCATGTTATAAACCTCAGCCACCTGCCCCTGATTCGACGCGCCATCCCCCATATAGGCCACCGCCACGCCGCCATCTTCTTTATATTTATGCGAAAAGCCCAGCCCAGCACCAATCGCCGTACCCGCGCCGACAATCCCGTGCCCGCCAAAGAAATTCTCTGCCTTCGAAAACATATGCATCGACCCGCCCTTCCCGCGCGAATACCCGTCAATGCGTCCTGTCAGCTCCGCCATAATCCCCTTCGGGTCCATCCCGCACGCCAGCATATGTGCATGATCACGATACGACGTCACCACCGTATCTTGCGGCTCCTGCACAGAACTAATTCCCGTCACAACGGCTTCCTGACCGATATAAAGGTGACAAAACCCGCCAATCAGCCCCATCCCGTAAAGCTGCCCGGCCTTTTCTTCAAACCGGCGAATCAAAAGCATCTCGCGATAGAGCTTTTGTAACGTCTCCACAGACGGAATTGACTCATTGTTCGATACAGTTTTGAGCTTAGGTTTCTTTTTGGTCTTTGAACTGGCCACGATTTTGGCGCCTCCATCATTGAAAGAACAAGAATTGTTGAAATCAAGACAGATGAATTACACGATTCCACAAGAGGCGACCAGCAAAAACCGCACGTTTGTGCGGCGCAACATACTGAAAAGAAAGGATAAAAAATAAAAAACAGGAATTTTTGTAATTTAATTACCTAAAAACACCAATTCGTCGGCCTGCCTGTAACCCAGTATCAGCCTGACCTGTTCTTCCAGCAAATCCTTATCGACATTGCCCGGACGCATCATAACGACTTTTTTCTGCAAAGAATCTTTCGCAGACACAACCAAAGTCTTTTCTTGCGACATTGTCTCTATTTGCTTCTCCAATGCATAAAGCTTTAACACCGAACGATTGCCCAAAAGCGTATGATAAGAAAAATACAGACACAAACACACCCCGATAAGAGGCAAAATGTTTTCACGTAAGAAATAACTATGGGCGCTAAGCTTATTCATGTTCTTGAGTGAATCACATTCCGAGTCTGTGGACAAGTCAAAAAATGCAATAGATTCAACAATTTAATGTGAACAAAGAAAGAACATGCACCCTTAAGTGATTCAAATGACTCAGTTTTTCAAAATCAGAAAAAATGTCATCCTGAGCGTCTCGTTCTGCGAAGCTTTAGCAGAGCAGAAAGCCGAGAGATCTTCTAATCCAATATCAGACCCAATTCTCAACGTCCTGAAAGCTTAACCTGTACAAAATTCCCGCACCCCCGGCAAAAGCCGGGGGCTATAGAGACTTACAGAAAGATTCGATAGGCCCCGGGGCAAGCCTGGGGTTACAATTTTTTCTTCTTTTTCAGGTTTTTAAAAGAAGTTGAGAATAGAGTAATATCAGAGTAATTAGATTCTTCCACTCCGGGCGAACGCCCTCCGGTCGGAATGACAAACGCATACGAATTAAGCCGCGTCTTTCTTCGCCTTCGCATCGAACGAAACAGGCGCACGTAGGAAACCTGCCCCTTCATAGGCAGCTTGCGGCCCAAGCTCTTCTTCAATCCGCAAGAGCTGGTTATATTTCGCCACCCGGTCTGAACGTGACAAAGAACCGGTCTTGATCTGCCCGGCATTCGTCGCCACCGCCAGATCGGCAATTGTAGAATCTTCTGTTTCCCCGCTACGGTGTGACAGGATAACTCCGAAACCAGCCTTCTTCGCCATTTCAATGGTCTCTAAAGTCTCGGATAGCGTCCCGATCTGGTTCACCTTGACCAGCACGGCATTACCCGCTTTCTCGTTAATTCCGCGCGCCAGACGCTTCGCATTGGTCACGTACAGATCATCCCCGACAAGCTGCACCTTATCGCCCAAAGCTGCTGTCAAAGAGCTCCAACCTTCCCAATCATCTTCATCCAGCCCGTCTTCAATCGACACAATCGGATATTTCACGCACAGATCTTCGTAATAACGCACCATCTCCTCAGATGACAAAACTTTACCCTCACCCGCCAGATGATATTTACCGTCCTTATAAAACTCGCTCGAAGCCGCATCCAAGGCAATCGCAATCTCGGCACCCGGCTTATAGCCAGCCGCCTCAATCGACTTCATTATATAATCCAGAGCTTCCTCAGATGACTTCACAGCCGGCGCAAACCCGCCCTCATCCCCAACATTGGTATTCAAACCCGCAGCCGACAATTCTTTCTTCAACGCATGAAACACTTCCGCCCCGGCGCGCAAAGCTTCAGAAAAGCTTTGCGCCGCAATCGGCATAATCATAAATTCCTGAATATCAACCGGATTATCCGCATGCGCCCCGCCATTGATGATATTCATCATCGGCGTCGGCAGCGTATGTGCGTACGCTCCACCAACATAGCGATACAAAGGCATATCCAGCTCATCCGCCATCGCCTTGGCCACAGCCAAAGATACGCCCAGAATCGCATTCGCGCCCAAACGACCCTTATTTTCGGTCCCGTCCAGCTCAATCATCGCTTGGTCGATATACATTTGTTCTTCCGCATCCATGCCGATCAGCGCTTCATAAATCTCCGTATTCACGAAATTCACAGCCTTCGAAACACCCTTGCCCAGATAACGGCCCTGATCACCATCGCGCAGCTCCACCGCCTCATACGCACCCGTAGAAGCCCCCGATGGCACCGCCGCACGCTCTTTAGCGCCGCTTTCAAGCTGCACATCAACCTCAACAGTGGGATTCCCACGACTATCAAGGATTTCGCGGGCGTGGATATCAATAATGGCGGTCATGTTCTTCAGTTTCCAGTTACAAGATTCAAGTTACAAGACGTTTTTTAACGACTTTCCTGCAACTTGCAACCTGTAACTACCCAATTCTCATACTTCCTGAAAGCTTAATCCGTACAAAATTCCCGCAACCCCGGCGAAAGCCGGGGGCTATAGAGACTTATATAGTCGTTCCGCTTAAAAATCGGACACCCCCACCCAGCTACGGGTAAGGCGCAAGCGCCTAACCCTTCTCATCCCTCCCCCTTGAGGGGGAGGGTTTGGGTGGGGGGGTTGGTTATAGTGTCCGATTCTTAATGGAAAGCACTATAGAAAGATTCGATAGGCCCCGGCTTTCGCCGGGATTACAATTTTTTCTTCTTTTTCAGGTTGTTAAAAGAAGTTGAGAATAGAGTTGCAACTTGCAACTTATAGTTAAGCGGAGGTGTCAACGCTCTGGCCGGTCTCGCCTTCGGCGACACCACCGTCATCAACCACCTCAACCAAAGACCGCGCAAGCTGACTGGTTGGTGTTTTTGCACGCAGCGCCTTAATCTGAATCTGCGCCGCCTCCACCGAAGAGGTCTCGCCAACAGCATAAGAAAACAGGGAATTCGCTTCAGCCGCCGTACTCGCCAACAACTCATTGGTCAATTGCCGCGAGCGTGCCGAAAGTCCGATACCGTTATTACCGTAAATCGACCGCCCGGCATCCAGCAAACTGGTTGTGCTGCCGCCACTCCCCAGCAGAGTCGTAGACTGCGCCGCTAAACCTTGCGTATTGGCAAGGGTTGCTGCGCCGATATACTGCGATGCTCCGGGAATTGTCGTCACGTGCGCTCAAGCCTCCTGCTTTATTCACTACTAAAAAGGGCATACTACCCTTACTCTTATATTTTACGCGTTTTTTGCGATTTTGTCGAGTTTCATGAGTGTTTCCAGCAAAACTCGCATATCCTCTAATTTTACCATATTCGGCCCGTCTGAGGGCGCATTGTCCGGGTCCTGATGGGTTTCCATGAACACTCCGGCCACGCCGACAGCCACCGCCGCGCGCGCAATCACCGGCACCATGCTCCGGTCACCACCAGAAGACGCCCCCTGCCCGCCAGGCTGCTGGACGCTGTGCGTCGCATCAATAATCACCGGATAGCCAGTCTGCGCCATAATCGGCAAGCCCCGCATATCCGACACCAGCGTGTTATAGCCAAAGCTCGTTCCGCGATCGGTCAGCAAAATTCGCTCATTACCGCTCTCGGAAATCTTCGCCACCACGTTTTCCATGTCCCATGGCGCCAGAAATTGCCCCTTTTTGACATTAATCACCGCGCCCGTCTTGGCCGCCGCCACCAGCAAATCCGTCTGGCGGCACAAAAACGCCGGGATTTGCAGCACATCAACGACCTCAGCCACATCCGCGCATTGCTCCGCCGTATGAATATCGGTGAGCACAGGCGCACCAAATTCTTTCTTAAGGTCGGCAAAAATCGGCAAAGCCCCATCCAGCCCTAAACCCCGCTGGCCATGCAAAGACGTCCGGTTGGCTTTATCAAATGAACTTTTATAAATGAATGGAATGCCGAGATCTTTGGTAATCTCAACCAACGCCCCGCACATATCGAAAGCGTGATCGCGACTTTCCATCTGGCACGGCCCGGCAATCAGCACAAACGGCCTGTCATTGGCGATCTGGACATTATCTAAAGATACGGTTTTCATGAGAATTGTTGTAAAGCACTTCCCCCCCGATGGGAAGCCCCATAACATTTTCAATAAACCTCTTGATTTTTACATATAAAACGCACTATTGTGCATTTTTTGAGTAAAGAAGAGACAAAAAATGGCTGATCACTATAGTAACAAAGACACAGGTCAAGACACGGGCACACCTTTGTCCGAACCATTTGACAAAGCGGCATATAAACAACAAAAATATGAAAAAAGGCAGCTAAGAGCACAAAAAGCAAAAGAAAGAAAAAGAGATCCGAACAGAAAAGAAAAGAGACAGGCCCACATACACAGAAACGGCAAGCACGACGTTGGGTTTACACGCGCCCTCCACAGCGCTGTGAACAATGAGGGTAAAGAAGAACGAATTCTGGAAAAAATCAAACACACCCCCGGCATTAATCTCGATGCAGTAAACTTGCACAACCTCGCAGACGGACGCCGCACCCCAATAGAAAAAATAAAAAACATATTAAAAGACATACTCAAAGACCTTGTGACCGAAGATGCCCTACAAAGCACCCTGGAAAATGACAATCAGACCCTCTTAAAAACATTGAAAGAACAATATCCCGACGGAAAAATCCAAGCCGATCGTCTTCAAATATTAGCCAAAAAAATACACTTAGCCAGCGAGCGGGAAAAATATGCCATTGAAAACAGCTTGAGAATTCTCGAAAAAATAAAGGGAGAGCCAGGCCCGGCATTGGAACCTCTTAAGAAAGAGGCGGAAAAACAACAACCTGACGCTGAGTGCGACGAGCCCCTAGCACCACATGAAGAGTTTTGTCAAAACGCACGACAAAAACTCTTCAACGAAGATGGAACACTTCAGGAAGAATTTCTCGCCAAAGCCGCAGAAGCTGCAGGCATGCCCGCCAAAAGGCTTAGACAAATTTGTAACTCTGGAGAAAATGCCCGCCTGCGCCCCAATGAAAGCTGGGAAACCTTGTCCGAAGCGCTGAGCAGCTTTGAGGCCTAAACCAAACGGCTCTACCCCACCCTCGCTTCAATCGTCTTTATGCTTGAAACCACCGGTTTCGGAATCGTGCAGCGTTTGATGCGCGGATTGAGGTTCGTCATCCCGCGCATCAAGCATTTCAAGGGCGGCCAGCCCACGTTCCCGCGAACCGCGCGCCACCCGCGCCAAAAAGGACGCCTGCGCATCAAATTCCGCGATCCCCATCGTGGCCCATTCTTCAATCAACTTATTGAGGCTGATATCCCTGGATTTTGCAAGTTCTTTCAAACGGTTGGCTTTATCATCCGCCATACGAATCGTCAAAGTAGCCATAGCGCACCTCCTTTCTTTATTATCTAATGATAGCACATACGCTATCACTGTCAATGGTTTTTTACGGAGTTTTCACGCTGCATCCGAAAATATTCCACAGGCGTGAGAATAGCGATCTCCGGCAGAAGCAGATTCCCGTGGCGAAAGTCCTTTTTATTCCAGGTAATCAGCATCTCCGCACCCCCGGAAATCGCCAGCTCCAGCACATGATTATCCGCCTCATCGCGCAAATTTGGCCGCCAGCGATAATACACATCCACCCAGCGGCAAATGCTGCAAAAATCGTCAAAAAAATCTTCGCGCTCCTGCGTATTGAAACTGCTGTCTTCGAAAAGATGCCCGCGCCCCATCAGACTTTGATATTCGCTATAAAGCGCTTCGCTCATCAATGGCGTGATATCATCCAAAAAGGCCTGTTTTAATACCGCCCGGTTTACCCCGTCATGACGCTGCAACGCCCCGACAAAGATGTTTGTATCAAGAACCGCCTTCATCCTAAACCAAACGGCTTTGCTTCAGCGCCGCTTCGATAAAGCTGACAAACAGCGGATGCGGATCAAACGGCTTGGATTTTAGCTCTGGATGGAACTGCACACCGACAAACCACGGATGGTCGGTCCGCTCGACAATCTCGGGCAATTCCCCATCCGGGGACAAACCGGAAAACACGAGCCCCTGCGCCTCAAACTGCTCGCGGTAATTGATATTGACCTCATAACGGTGACGATGGCGCTCGCTAATCTCTTCACTGCCGTAAATATCCGCCACGCGTGAGCCTTCAACCAGCTTGGCCGGATACGCCCCAAGGCGCATCGTTCCACCGAGATCGGTATCCTCACTGCGCTGCTCCTTGCCGCCCTCTTCCGTTTCCCATTCGGTCATCAAGCCGATCACATGCGTCCCGCCATCAGACAACTCGCTCGATGTCGCATCCTCAATCCCGCATAAATTGCGAGCCGCTTCGATAATCGCCATCTGCATCCCCAGACAAATCCCGAAATACGGAATATTATGCTTCCGCGCATATTCCACAGCCTTGATTTTACCTTCCGTACCACGCTTGCCAAAACCGCCCGGCACCAAAATACCGTGCACACCTTGCAAATGCTCCGCAAGATTTACACCGCCTTCAAAATCCTCACCCTCAATAAATTTCAGTTTAACCTTAACCTTATTGGCAACGCCGCCATGAATGAGCGCTTCATTGAGTGATTTATAACTATCCGCCAAATTGGTGTACTTCCCGACAACTGCGATTTTCACGGTACTTTCCGGCTCTTTAATCCGCCGCACAATCTTTTCCCAGATCGACAGGTCGAGATTGGCGATGTCCTTAATCCCGAAACACTCCATCACCTGATGGTCCAGCCCCTCGGCATGGTAAGACAACGGCACTTCATAGATCGAAGAAACATCCAGCGCTGGTATCACATTTTTCTCAGCAAGATTACAAAACAGTGCAATCTTGCGGCGCTCTTCTTGATGAATTTCACGATCAGCCCGGCACAGCAAAATATCCGGGCGAATGCCATAACTCATAAGCTCTTTTACAGAATGTTGAGTCGGCTTTGTTTTCAACTCTCCTGCCGCTGGAATATAAGGAAGCAATGTCACATGCACATAAAGCGCGCGATCATGCCCGACCTCATTACCAAACTGGCGAATAGCCTCCAAAAACGGCAAAGATTCAATATCGCCTACCGTTCCGCCAATCTCACACAGCACAAAATCCGCCGTACCTTCTTTCTCTAAAATGAAATCTTTGATCTCATTGGTAATGTGCGGAATGACCTGAATCGTCGCACCCAGATAATCACCGCGCCGTTCTTTCCCCAGCACTTCGGTATAAACCTGCCCCGTGGTAATATTATCATTTTTGCGCGCCGGAACGCCCGTAAAGCGCTCATAATGCCCCAGATCAAGATCCGTCTCCGCCCCGTCGTCGGTCACAAACACCTCGCCATGCTGAAACGGTGACATCGTTCCCGGATCAACATTGAGATAAGGATCAAGCTTACATAAACGTACCTTATACCCCCGCGCCTGCAAAAGCGCGCCAAGCGCAGCGGAGCCGAGGCCTTTTCCAAGAGAGGAAACAACGCCGCCAGTAATAAATATATATCGTGTCATTGTATTAGTTTGCTATCGGTACACTGGGAATTTCTTCGGGTATTTTTTCTTCTTCCGTCACAGGTGCTTCAATCGTCGTCGGTGTTTCGTCCAGGGCATCCATCAGACTGACCTGCTGCGAAGTACTGCGCCCGGCCAAAACGCCAAGAATAAGGCTGGTGCAAAAAAACGCCGCCGCGCAAATCGCCGTCGCGCGCGTCAGCAAGCTGGCTGTTCCTTGCGGAGTTGCAAGACCACCAAGACCGCCGCTTCCGCCGCCAATCCCCAGACCGCCCCCTTCAGAGCGCTGCAAAAGGACAAGCCCGATAATGGCCAAAGCCAAAAACAAATGTATAACGAGAAGTACGCTTTCCATGGAGTTTTTATGTAGGCGGTTTACACCATGGTTGCAAGAGGAATCTTAAGGTTATGGACCGTTTAATCCGTCATCAGTATTGTATTGGCTTAACCCGGCGATCCCTTGTAACATTTCGTGGTCCTCTTCATGGTCAAACGCATCATCAACCTTGCCTAGCGCCCAATGCGTAAGATCATTCGCGCTTTGACGCATACCACCTACGTCAACGCCATTTTCTTCGAGAAGGTTCAACATATCAGAAACAAGCGCCGTCGAACCTGCGACAGCAGAATACAACCTATCTTGAAAGGCCGCATCTACAAGCTTTTCCGAACTGTCCTCCAACGCATTAACAAATTGCTTTTGCGCAGTTTTCATGGTCTCAAGCGCCTGCGAAAGCCCGCTAGGATCTTCACTCGCCATCTGGGTCTCTGCCTGCAGTAAAAACCGATGCGTTAACGACGCATCACCATTTTCATTGGAATCACCCATAGCAACCTCTACCTTCACCATCACGTTAAATTCGTTAAACATAATGATAAAAAAGATTGTTTAAGATTTTCCTAAAAGGAAACTTAGAATACAGCGCTATACAGCCGCCCTTGCAATAGCTAGAAATTGCTCAGCGCTCAATGACGCTCCCCCGATCAGCCCGCCATCGACATTTTCTGTGGATAGAAGCGCCCCGGCATTCTCCGGCTTCATCGACCCGCCATACAAAATCCGCACCTTATCGGCATCCGGCACAAGTTCTTTAAGCTGCTCACGAATAAAACCATGCATCTCGGCAACATCATCCACGCTCGCCGTTTTTCCCGTGCCAATCGCCCACACCGGTTCATAGGCCACCACAATCTCCTGAAAAGACTCAAGATCGGGAATGGACCCGGCCAATTGCGCCGCTACAACCTCCTGCGCTTTACCTTGCTCACGCTCGTCTTCTGTCTCCCCAACGCAAATAATCGGCGTCATATCATTCTTAAGCACCTGCGCAGCCTTTTGCGCCACCATCTCATTACTTTCTTGCTGATACTGCCGTCGCTCCGAATGCCCGACAATCACATAGGAACAAGAAGAATCCCTCAGCATACTGGCCGACACATCCCCTGTGTGCGCGCCATTATCATAGGCCGAACAATCCTGCGCCCCGAAACGCAAATCAGGAAACCCGTAAATCGCATGACGAACAGCCGGAATATGCAAGAATGGAGGACAAACCAAAATATCACATTTTTTGAGAACATCTTCATCCGTCTCCAGCTGGTTTATAATATTTGCAATCAAGGCCCGTGCATTTTCCATGCTGCCATTCATCTTCCAGTTACCGGCAATCAGCTTTTTCATGAGTTTTCCGTCATCCTTTTTGAATAGGGAGTTGCCCCTCCGTAAGCTCCGCCTTATAGTGCAATCCGATAAACACAAAAATCAACCTTAAGAATAACTAAAGGGTAAAAAACATGGTTATGACCGCACTACGCGATGGCGCATCCGGTGGAATTTTAAAATACTTTCTGCTCGGCCTGTTGGTTATGGCCACGGGCGGGCTTGTATTTATGGATATTGGCGGGTTTTTCCGCGGCGGTATCACCAGTTCAGACGCAGCCAAAATCGGCTCCAATGTTATACCTATCCAGCAATTTGACCGCACAGTGCGCACGACCCTGAGTCGTTTAGGCATGTCCCCGACTCAAGCTTATCAACTGGGCTATATTAAAGAACTATTGAATGGAGAAATTCGCGCCAGCCTCATCCAGCAAAAAGCCGCCGATACAGGTATTCAGGTCAGCACACAGCAAGTCGCCGCCAATATCAAAAAACTCATCGCCCCTATGACACAACCCGGTCAAAGCCCGCAAGACGTCCTTGCTCAAATTTTGCGCGCCCAAGGCATGAGTGAAGACCAGCTCACCGCCTCTATTCGCCGTGAAATAAGCGTCAATATGCTGGGAAACGCCGTACAATCCGGCTTTCTCAAAACTTCAGAAACAATGACCCACGATCTCGCAGCTTATGAAAACGAACAACGCAGTGTTGATTATATCCTGTTCAAAGATGCCGATCTCAAAGAAATTGAAGAACCCGCAGATGAACAGCTTCTGAAACTCTATGAAAGCACAAAAGAAGCCTACGCCATCCCGGAAACGCGCAAAAGCAAGCTCATCATCATTAAAATGGCCGCACTGAAAGACAGCCTTGAAATTTCAGACGAAGAAATCAAGGATGTCTATGAGCGTAACATCTCTTCCTATAGCCAGCCGGAAACGCGCAAAATCGAACAAGTCATTCTTTCCGATGTTGACCAGGCCAAAGAGATTGCCCAAAAAATTGAAGCCGGAGCCTCGCTTAAAGATGCAACAAAAGAGGTCACCGGTAATATAACTGACTACATCCCGGCCACATCAGTCGAAAAATCCGCCCTGCTTGAAGAACTCCAAAAACCGGTTTTCACAGCAAAAGAAGGAGCCCTGATCGGCCCCGTTGAAAGCGGCCTGGGCTATCACGTCGCAGTTCTTAAAGCCATCACCGCCCCCCATACAACTTCACTTGAAACTGCAAAAAAAGACATCCGCACAGAGCTTACAGAAACTCGCCTGCTCGATGCGCAATATGATCTGGCAGCCAGCCTCGATGACTATCTCGCCGCTGGCCAGCCCATCGAAACGATCAAGGAAGATTTGAGCGTTGAAATTAAGGACCTGCCCATCACCAATCAATTTGGCATCGGCCAAGATGGCAAAAGTGCATTCACAGAAGAGTTTGGAGATAATGCGCAAAACATGATTACAACATTATTCGAACTCGGTGAGGGCGAAGCTTCCCCCGTCACAGAACTTACTGATGGCCGTATGGCCGCACTGATCGTGGAAAGCATCACCGAAAAATCATACAAGCCCTTCGAAAACCAAAAAGAAGCGCTCAAAAAACGTTGGATCAATGACTCCCGCCGCGTTCAAAATAAAATGCGTACGCTTGAAATCCTCACCGCAGCCCAGAGCGATGGCACATCCATCAAGGATCTTGCCAAAGCTAAAGGCCGCACATTGAGCAGCGCTAAAGACCTCAAACGCACCAGCGAAATCGAACAGCCGCTAACCAAAGCCGCCCTTGGCCAGATCTTCGAAGCAAAGCAAAATGAACTCTTTGCTCTCGATCTTGATGATGGCGCGGCAATCATGGTCGTAACAAACACCACCATTCCGGAAAAGCTCAAAGACGAAGAGCTAAAGGCCGCACAAAACACGCTTCTGCAAGAAATGCAAAACGAAGCCTATACGCTTTATATTAATAACTTGCGTGAAAAATACGGCGTACGTGTCAATGAAAAACTGCTCCAAACAGTTTACGCACCGCAGGACGGGCAATAAATAAATGAACCAAAACCAACCCGCACTAAGCGAGTTTAAGCACCACTTTACAGCCGGGCGCTCCCAACTTGTCACTCATGAACTCCCCGGCGATCTCGAAACCCCCGTGGGCACATATCTCAAACTCTGCATGGATGCACCCTATTCATTCCTGCTGGAATCCGTCGAAGGCGGCAATGTACTGGGCCGCTATTCCATCATCGGCATGGCCCCTGACCTGCTCTGGTTATGTAAAAAAGGGATCGTTGAAATTAAAGACGCCGATGGTACATCCATTAAAGATGATACCCCCGATGCGCTTGCCTCCCTGCGTGCGCAGGTCAAAGCTTGTCATATTGATGAAATCCCGGATGGATTGCCGCCCATGGCCGCCTCCGGCCTGTTCGGCTATATCGGCTACGACATGATCCGCCTGATCGAAGACATTCCCGATAATAACCCTGACGATCTGCAAATCCCCGACAGTGTTCTCATGCGTCCCTCCGTGCTGGTGATCTTTGATAACGTCAAGCAAATCATTACCCTTGTGACGCCCATTTACGAACACGCAGGAAACACGGATCAAGACGCCAAAACAATCTATGATCAGGCGGCGCAGCGCCTCGACCAAACAACCGAACAAATCTTCACCTATGTTGATCGTACGCGCCTGATTTTTAAAACAAAAGTTCCTACGCCTCTGGATGTCATCTCCAACATGACTCGTGAAGAATATCACGATGCCGTGCGTAAAGCGGTGAATTACACATTTGAAGGCGATATTTTCCAGGTCGTTCCCAGCCAGCGCTTTTCGACCCGTTTTGACTTGCCCGCTTTCGAGCTTTACCGCTCCCTGCGCCGGGTGAACCCCTCGCCATTTATGTTTCATGTTGCCCTTGGCGATTTCCAGCTTGTCGGCGCCAGTCCTGAAATCCTCGTGCGCGTACGTGATAGCGTGCTCACCATCCGTCCTATCGCCGGAACGCGGCGGCGCGGAAAAGACGCCGTGCAGGACAAAGCATTGGCTGAAGAGCTTCTCGCCGATACCAAAGAACGATCCGAACATTTGATGCTGCTTGATCTGGGCCGCAATGATGTAGGTCGCGTCGCCGAATTTGGTAGCGTCAAAGTCACAGACTCATTCTTCGTTGAACTCTACTCCCACGTCATGCATATCGTCTCCAACGTCACTGGAAAATTGCGCAAAGATCTCGATATTGTCGACGCTATGTTTGCAGGCTTCCCCGCCGGAACCGTCAGCGGCGCACCCAAAGTCCGCGCCATGGAAATCATCGACGAACTGGAAGTCAGCCGTCGGGGTTTTTATGCGGGCGGCGTTGGCTATCTATCCGGCAACGGTATGCTTGATACCTGCATCGCCCTGCGCACAGCGCTCGTTAAGGACGGAAAGCTGTACGTACAAGCTGGGGGCGGCGTCGTCGCCGACAGCGACCCTGAGTTCGAATATCAGGAAACCGTCAATAAATCCCGCGCTATTATCCACGCTGCCGAACTGGCCATAGAAAACGCGAAGTAAGAAGCCGCCGCCACTTCTTGCAATGACAAAAAAGATAGGCTTAAGGCGCCTGTCCCAGCATTTTCTTGAGAATAGCCTCACGCGCCTGCGCGCTGTTAGGATCATCATCAAGAACAGCCTGTTTCTTAACGCCCTCCTCCTCAGGCGCAATCTCAACAGCAGCCTCTTTAACCACCGCCTTTTGATCTGGTTTTTCAATAACGCTCTTCTTTTTAAACACATCTTCACCCGCGGCAGGCTCCACTTTACTCAGCAGCCGTAAAGCAACTTTGTCCTGCGCATCTGTAGAAACAGCCACACGCTCTTGCCCCTTCGGACGCTCCACCAACCGCCCGGCATGCACAATCTCAAATCCGCGCGCCTGCACATCAGGAATCCACGCCCGAAGCCCTTCAATCGTCACATCCTTAGGGTGACCAATCGCAATGGCATAACCTTTCTTTGCTGCAATCTCTTCAGTCTTACGCAAAGCCCCACCTACAAATTCCGGCGTTTCTTCATGATCAAGAAAAACATCACGCACGGCTGTGGGAAGGCCATTTTGTCGCGAAACATCCGCCGCCACTGATGCTCCAATCGTTTTTGAATCAATAAAATAAAGCCCGCGCTCGCTAACGCTTTCCATCACCCAGTCCATCAACGCGAGGTTTTGCGTAACCTTACTCCCCATATGGTTATTAAGTCCGACATACCCCTCAAAACTTTCAAACGCGGCTCTCATATTTTCCTTTACCGTCACCTCATCCATATCGGCTCTGATGGCAATAGGCCCCAGGCTCACAGGATCGCTCATCGCCTGCATCGGCATATGGATCATCAACTCATGCCCTTTTGCCTGTGCTTGCCCGGTAATTCCTGGCAAATCCGGCGCATACGGCAAAAACGCCAAGGTCAGCGGCGCATCCAGATCAATCACCTTAAAACTGTTTTCCCGGTTCACCCCCATATCATCGATAATAATCGCGATCTTCGGCCTCCCCGTAACCACCAACGGCTGATAATCCGGCTGCGCCTTCTCAATCTTCGGCTGCGGCGCATCCGTATAGATTTCCTCAACAAACCCCTCATCAACAGGAATATCCGGCGCAGACGGACCGTAAATTTTCGACGCAGCATACGCCGCGACAATGTCTTCAAATTCATCCGCACCAAGCTCCAGAGCCGCGCCGGATTCCAAACTCGGATCAGGATAATGCAAAGAGGTCTTAAAACGCGCAGGCTCAGCAACCTGGGCACCATCCTTTTTCACAGCCCAAACATTCATCATCAGATGAATAATCAGCATCAAAATAACGGCAATAAGCGTGAACAGAACAGTTCCGCGCGGGTTCGCATAGCGTTTCATAACGCAATAATACTCATATTCTCGAAGCTTAACAACCATCGCCAAACAATCTTAGCCCTTGCATTCACAGGCCTGTTTACGCCATAAATGCCCCCATGATTATTCTCATTGATAATTACGACAGCTTCACCTATAACCTCGTGCAATATCTGGGAGATTTAGGCGTCGAAACGCAAGTTCATCGCAACGACCAGATCAGCGTAGAAGAAGTAATCACTTTAAAGCCAGCCGGAATTATGATCTCACCGGGTCCAAGCGATCCCGACCATGCCGGTATTTGCCTCGATCTTGTTAAAGCCGCCGCAGACAATAATCTTCCGCTGATCGGCGTATGCCTTGGCCATCAAACCATTGGTCAGGCCTTTGGTGGAAAAATCGTCAAAACCAAACCGCTCCACGGCAAAATCTCAAACATAACCCACGAAGGAAAAAGCGTCTTTGCCGGGCTTCCCTCACCGATCGAGGTCACGCGCTATCACTCGCTAATTATCGAACGCGAAAGCCTGCCGGAATGCCTCGAAATCACTGCCCAAACTGACGACAACATCATCATGGGCGTAATGCATAAAACCCTACCCATCCACGGCGTTCAGTTTCACCCCGAAAGTGTTGCCACGCAACATGGCCATGCGATGCTGAAAAACTTTATCGCTCTGCTGTAAGGAAATCCTATGAGTTTTTACGACGGCAAATCACCACTTACCGAAGAACAAATGATTGATGCCATGAACCAGATCATGAGCGGACAAGTCAGTGACGAGGACCTCTCCGTCTTTCTCGTCAACATGGCCAATCGCGGTGAAACCGTCGAAGAGCTCACCGGCGCCGCCCGCGTCATGCGCGAAAAAGCCGCCCATATCAAAGCCCCCTACGGCACCGTCGATTGCTGCGGCACCGGCGGCGATAAATCCGGCACCTATAACATTTCAACCGCCGTCGCACTCGTCGCGGCCAGCTGCGGTGTATGCGTCGCCAAACACGGCAACCGCGCTGCCAGTTCCAAATCCGGCGCTGCCGATGTTCTCGAAGTCCTCGGCGTCAATCTCGATATTGCGCAAGACCGCCTCGAAGAAGCGATGCAAACCATCCATTTCGGCTTTCTAATGGCCCCGAACCATCATAAAGCCATGAAGCACGTTATGCCTGTACGCAAAGCATTGGGACAGCGCACTATCTTCAATCTTCTTGGCCCACTCTCCAACCCCGCCGACACCCGTCACCAGCTTCTGGGCGTATTTGACAAGCGATGGGTTCGCCCCATCGCCGAAACCTTGAAAAAACTCGGCACCAAGCGCGCCTGGGTTGTTCACGGTGAAGATGGCCTTGATGAGATCACCACCACCGCCCCGACCTTTGTCGCCATGTTGGACGAAGAAGGCCATATTAAAGAAACCACGCTTACGCCGGAAGATTTTGGCCTTGAAACAGCCGATCCTGAAAAGCTTCTGGGCGGCAGCGCCGAAGACAATGCGCAGGCCCTGCGCGCCGTGCTGGAGGGACAAAAATGCGCCTACCGCGATATTGTGCTGGCCAATACCGCCGCCGTCCTGATGATCGCCGGTAAGGCCGAAGATTTGCATACCGGTATGAAAAAGGCCGCCGAATCAATCGATGCCGGGCTGGCGCTACAAGTGCTCAAAGACTATATCGCCTTCTCGCGGGGAAACTAAACCATGAGCGTCCTGAACGAAATTTGCAAAAAGAAACGCAGCGATGTTGAAACGCGCAAAACAAACGTCCCCTTGCAAGACCTCAAAGCGCAAATACAGGACCAGCCACCCCCGCGGGGCTTTATAAAACGGCTCAAAGCCGTGGATGAAACCGGCCTCGCGCTGATTACGGAAGTCAAAAAAGCTTCCCCCAGCAAAGGGCTGATCCGCGCGGATTTCGATCCGGCCACAATTGCAAAAACCTATGAGGCCGCAGGCGCGGCCTGCATCTCCGTCCTGACCGATGAACCGTATTTTCAAGGGATAGACGAACATTTCCGGCAAGCCCGCGCAGCCACAACCCTGCCGATGATCCGCAAGGACTTCATGCTGGCCCCCTACCAGATATATGAATCACGTGCGATGGGGGCCGATTGCATCCTCCTGATCATGGCCGCGCTCGACGATTCACAGGCCCGCGAATTATACGTCCTCGCACAGGAATTAGGCATGGATGTCCTCGTGGAAATCCATAATTCGGAGGAACTGGTACGCGCCCTGTATCTCGATCCAGCCATGATCGGCATTAATAATCGTAACCTGAAGACATTGAAGGTAGACGTAGCAACCTCTTTCGAACTATTGCCCATCATCCCAAAAGACATCTGTAAAATATCTGAAAGCGGCCTGGCCGATCATGCAATGCTGACAAGACTGCGCATCGCCGGCTATAGCGGATTTCTCGTCGGTGAAAGCCTGATGCGTCAGGACGACATCAGAAGCGCCGTCAAAAAACTTCGCACAGGCATTTGACACAGACCAAGAACTAAAGTAGAACAAAAAGCGTATATCTGCGTATAATATCTTGTCATGAACCTGCCCGCGCGCAGAAATTACATTGGAAGAGGAAAAAGACCATGCTTACAAAAAAACAACGCGATTTGTTGCTTTTTATTCACCAACGACTCAGTGTTGATGACGTCCCGCCCTCCTTTGAAGAAATGAAAGACGCGTTAGGGTTGAAATCTAAATCCGGCATCCACCGCCTTATCAGCGGACTGGAAGAACGCGGCTATATCGAGCGCATGCCTCACCGTGCCCGCGCACTGGAAATCAAAAAACTCCCTGATGGCATAAAAAATACAGGACGGGAAACACACGATGCAACAAGCGCAATTACGCAAATGCCAACCACCAACCAAGAATTCGATCAAGTCCCGCTCTATGGCAAAATCGCCGCCGGGACGCCCATCGCTGCCATCCGCAATGAAGGCGAATTTTTACAAATCCCCTCCGGATTTGCCGGCAACGGCGAGCTTTACGCTCTGACCATTGAGGGCGACTCGATGATCAACGCCGGCATCAACGATTCTGATATTGTAATTATTCAACGCTGCGATACCGCCGAAAACGGCGCCATCATCGTTGCCCTCATCGATGATGAGGAAGCCACACTCAAACGCCTGCGTCGCGCCGGAGGCAAGATCGTGCTGGAGCCCGAAAACGATGCCTATGAACCAAGAATACTTGAGCCGGAACGGGTCAAAGTTCAGGGGCGACTCGTCAGCCTGATGCGCTCATATCATTGAAAACCCGCCCATAACGCTACTACAAAACAGACTGGTTAATCCTGTTTTAACAGCTAATGCAATGATCTATGGCCATTCCTGCTGAAACCGTGCCACCCAAGGCCTTCGTCCACGCCGATCCTCGACCGCGACAATCTCCGGTGCATCGCCCTCGCGCAACGTAATCGCATGTGCTCCGCCACGCCATGTCGTAAACCGGTCAATAACCCGCGCCCTCTCACATTTCGGCAACGGATCAGGCGCAATAATCACATCCGTCCACAAACATTCCTCCTCAAACCCTTGCACATCATACAAAAAAGCAACACGGCTGCCTGCGCGCTCCAATCGACAGCCGTTTTCTGCACAATACAGATTTCCGTTTTGCCCCTCTTTCGGCCATTTTTGCGCTTTTTGCTTCTGTAATCCAAATCCTTGCGCCCACTGCTCCCGCACAAACCGCTCTTTTTGCAGATCCGAATACAACAATGACCCGTTATCCTGACGGATTGCCATTAATTTAGAACTTGAAGAAATTAGTATATCTGGTTGTTTTATATATAAAATTTCAATAACACACAAAATAAACGCTATCGCCGCAATGATCCGCAAACGCCCCTTCAGCAAAACCAGCATAACAAAGCCTGCGCTAAACAATGCCAACGCAAAACCGCTCCACACCCTGCCATACAAAACCGCATGATCCAAACCCGAAACAAAATGCGCAACATCCAGAATCAAGCCAATTCCCCATCCCATAACACTGAGAGCAATCCTTTCCATCCCAAATGGCATCAACAAAAAGTGTAAAACAGCAAACGGCATCACCACAAAAGCCAAAATTGGCATCGCCAGAATATTAGCCGGCAAGCCATAGACCGCCAATTGTTGAAAATGATACAGCGTGAACCCCGCCGTAGCTAACGTAGCAACCACGCTGGTAATTGAAACCCCAAGCACGTACAATCCAACGCGCCGCACTCTGCCTGCCTTACGATATAACCGCGACCACACCGGACGAAGCTCACCATAAAACGCCACCAGCCCGGCCACCGCACCAAATGACATTTGAAAACTCGCCGACAGCAAACTTTCCGGCGCAATCAACAAAATGACAATCGCGGCAAAAGCCACAAGACGCATCGAGATCGGGCTGCGATCGAGTAAAATAGCCGCAAATACCACCCCCGTCATCAACACGGCCCGCTGGGTCGGCACGCCGGCTCCGGCCAAAAACATATAGCAAACCGTAGCCAGCATCGCACACATTGCCGCATATTTCTTAATGGGATAACGCAGCGCCAAACGTGGGATGAGCGCCAGCCCAAAACGCACAATAAAAAACACAAAGCCGAAAAACAGTCCAATATGCAGCCCCGAAATCGCCAGCATATGTGCCAAACCGGCTCCACGCATCGCTTCCTGATCATCCTCAGTAATCGCCGTACGCTGCCCCACCAAAAGCGCCGCTGCCACACCGCCATTATGAGCGCTCTTTTGCACAGCATTCAAAGCAATCCGCGTACGCAAAGCTTGAAGACTCGCAAGCAATCCACCGTTTCCTCTCTCCTCAA
Source organism: Rhodospirillales bacterium (assembly GCA_020638335.1). GTDB lineage: Bacteria > Pseudomonadota > Alphaproteobacteria > Micavibrionales > Micavibrionaceae > TMED27. The sequence continues at coordinate 107,308 of JACKIT010000001.1, read as the reverse complement.
CGCGGCGCGGCGCGCCATAGGCAAACCCGACCGCACCAATGCCTTTGAAAAACATATAACGCTGAAAATCAAATCCACCCGGCAAAACCGGCGGCGAAGGCGGATTGAGCCCTGCCAGCACTTCAATATGCGCGCCAACACTCAACCCCTCACCATTCCTAAAGCTAATCCGCACCCGCCGCGGCATTTCATCTTCGCCTAATTTCTCAATACGTACAGCGCCCAAAACAGCACGCACGCCATTTTCTCCCGGAAAATATTCAAGAGATTCGACCGTTCCTGACACCTGCACAGGTGCCATTTTCTTCTGCAAAATCGGCGTATAAACGCTGTGCGTACGTAGCGCCGCAGCGCTAAACCCGCAAGCCACACATAGCAGCGCCAGACACGCAAATCGTAAAACCTCATAAGGACGCGCGAAACGATAAACGCCAAGCACAGCCAAAATAATCCCCGGCCCCCACAACGCCGAAGGCTCACGAGCTCCCATAAAATAAACAATAATCCCAACACCCATACACACAGGCGCCCACAAAAACGCCTCACTGCGCTGCATCGCGAGCGCCCCGATAAAACTATGCCACAAATCCTGCACATTTAAACGCATCGGCAAAGCCGCGCCAAAGCGTGAAATCAGGTTCAATGAACGAATCTCTTGCATGAGCCCCCAATGCGCTTTAAGACCATAATCTCGGTTTTAAAGAAAAACACTCAGCATACAAGTATATTCATTATGAGCACCGTCACCCGTTTTCCACCTTCACCCACCGGTTTTATGCATATCGGTACCGCGCGTACAGCTCTGTTTAACTGGCTTTACGCGCGCGGGAATAACGGCAAAATGCTCTTTCGTATCGAAGACACAGATCGCGCCCGCCATAATGAAGAAGCCGTCGTTGCCCTGATTAACGCCATGAAATGGCTCGAACTCGACTGGGACGGCGAAATCGTTTCTCAATATGAACAAAGAAACCGCCATATAGAAATCGCCGAAGAACTGCTGGATAAAGGCCTCGCCTATCGCTGCTATTGCTCGCAGGACGAACTTGAAGCCATGCGCGTTAAAGCCCGTGAAGAAGGCAAAGCCACCTTCTACGACCGCCGCTGGCGTGACAAAAGCCCTGAAGATGCGCCCGAAGGCCTCGAACCGGTGATCCGTATCAAAGCGCCGCTGGACGGTTCGTCCACAATCCATGACCATGTTCAGGGCGATGTCACCGTGAACAACGAACAACTCGATGACTTTATCATCCTACGCTCCGATGGTACGCCAACCTATATGCTCTCGGTCGTCGTTGACGACCATGATATGGGTGTCACACATGTCATTCGCGGCGACGACCATCTCAACAACACCTTCCGCCAGAATGTCATTTACGACGCCATGGGTTGGGAAAAACCGCAATACGCTCACCTGCCACTGATTCTCGGCCCCGACGGTGCCAAAATGTCCAAACGCCACGGCGCCGCCAGCGTCGAGGAGTACCGCGACATGGGCTACCTGCCTGAAGCCATGCGCAACTATTTGCTGCGTTTAGGGTGGAGCCACGGCGATGACGAAATCATCTCAAGCCACCAAGCACTTGAGTGGTTCGATCTGGACCACATCGGCAAATCCCCGGCGCGCTTCGACTTTGACAAGCTCGAAAGCCTCAACGCGCACTATATTAAAGAAGCTGACCCCCGGCGCCTAATCGATTTATGCATGCCTTTTTATCAGGCGCGTCACGGTGTCACGCCGGACGCACAGGCGCAAGACCGGATCATGCAATGCGCAGATGAATTAAAGTCACGCGCAAAAACTTTGCATCAATTCACTGATGAATCAGCCTTTTTTGCTAAAGCACTTCCACTGGACTATGACGAAAAAGCCGCCTCATTTTTGGGTCAGGACAACCGTGACATTCTTGAAGCGCTCAAAAACCGCATTGAAGACCTTGACGATTTTACCGCTGATCATATCCAAAACCTCGTCAAAGACATTGCCGGTGAACTTCAGGATGGCAAAATGGGCAAAGTCGCCATGCCCCTGCGCGCCGCCCTGACCGGCACCACCGTGTCCCCATCGATCTTTCACGTCGCTGAAATTCTTGGCAAATCAGAAACTTGCGCCCGTATTCAGGCCGCGATTGATCGGGCTTGATCAATCGCAAAACTTCTCTACAATAATGTCCAGTTGCACAACCGCAAATTCTACCTATTCTATTTTCAATACAATACAATTAAACAAAAAACGATATGGGGATCCCAATGGGTAAAGAACCTGAAAGCCAAAATACATTCACCCTGATTAACGACAAAACCGGCGAAAGCTATAAACTGCCCGTCCTCGACGGTTCAACCGGCCCAAGCGTTATCGATGTGCAAAAGCTTTACGCACAGACGGGACATTTCACCTATGACCCCGGATTTACCTCCACCGGCAGTTGCGAATCTCGTCTGACCTACATTGACGGGGATAAAGGCATTTTGATGCATCGCGGCTATAGTATCGAAGATCTGGCAGAACATAGCAGCTATCTTGAAGTCTGCCACGCTCTTCTTTACGGCGACCTTCCTAATAAACAAGAAATGGAAAAATTTGAACGCAACATCACCTATCACACGATGGTGCATGAACAGATCAACTACTTTTATCGCGGTTTCCGCCGCGACGCCCACCCCATGGCCGTTATGTGCGGCATTGTCGGCGCACTCTCGGCCTTCTATCACGACTCGCTGGATATCTGGGACCCTGAACAACGGGAAATCTCAGCTCACCGCCTGATTGCCAAAATCCCGACACTGGCAGCCATGACCTATAAATACAATGTCGGCCAACCCTTCATGTATCCACGCAACGATCTCAGCTACGCGGAAAATTTCCTGTATATGTGCTTTGGCCTGCCCGCCGAACCTTATAAGGTCAACCCGGTTTTGGCCAGCGCTATGGACAAAATTCTTATCCTGCACGCCGACCACGAACAAAACGCCTCGACATCAACCGTACGCCTCGCCGGTTCGTCACAGGCCAACCCGTTCACCTGTATTTCATCGGGAATCGCCTCGCTATGGGGTCCAGCCCATGGCGGCGCCAACCAGGCCGTTTTGGAAATGCTTGACGAAATTGGTGATAAGAAAAACATCCCCGAATTTATCAAACGCGCCAAAGATAAAGACGACCCGTTCCGCCTTATGGGCTTTGGCCACCGCGTTTACAAAAACTTCGACCCGCGTGCCGCCGTGCTTAAAAAATCCTGCGACCAGGTTCTGGAGAATCTGGGGGTCAGCGACCCACGCCTCGAACTGGCCATGGAGCTTGAACGAATCGCGCTTGAAGACGATTACTTCGTCAGCCGCAAGCTCTTCCCGAATGTCGACTTTTATTCCGGCATTATCCTGAAAGCCATGGGCTTCCCGACCTCAATGTTCACGGTTCTCTTCGCTGTCGCCCGTACAGTCGGGTGGATTTCTCAGTGGAAGGAAATGATCGAGGAGCCAACATTGCGCATCGGCCGCCCGCGCCAGCTTTACACCGGCCCGGTCGCCCGTCCTTACGTACCGATGGATAAACGGAAATAAAAAAAACCGGGATTACGCAGCCATACGCAAAACATAAGCGGCGGCTCTTTCACTAGGCGTTTCACCAACCCCAAGTTGCAATTTTTCATGCAACCGGGCAAACGCCTGCTTTTGCTTTACTTGCTCTTCCGGATAGCGCAACAGCCGCATCATCGCCCGCGTAAGCTTGCCAGCGCTGCATTTTGTCTGCAAATATTCCGGCACGACCTCTTCATTCAGCAAAATATTAGCCAAATGAGCATATTTAGTCTTCACAACAAGTTTCAAAATCAATGCCGTCAGCGGATGCGCCTTATAACCGATAATATGCGGTACGCCTAAATAAGACAGCTCAAGCGCAACCGTCCCTGATGCCGCCAACGCCACATCACACGATGCCAACGCATCCCATTTAGAATTCTGATCTTTAACAATGTTGCAAGGAACATCGATACCGCTCAATAAATTTGTAACGTTATATTCAAGCGACGGCAATGTAGGCGCAATCAATTGTAAATTTTCATATTGCTCATGCAATGCGCCAATAGTCTCCAAAAATGGTTTTGACAACGACCTCAATTCGCGTTCCCGGCTACCAAAAAGCACTCCCAAGCACAACGCACCATCTTGAATATGAAGATCTTCTCGAAAACCTTTTGGATCCAAAGCCGCCGTATCAACCTCAATCAAAGGATGCCCGACATAAGCCGCATCAAGCCCATGCTCTGAAAAATACGCAGGCTCAAATGGAAACAAGCACATCAAACCGTCAAGGTAGCCGGCAATCTTCTTTGCCCGCCCCGACCGCCATGCCCAAACACTTGGCGCGACATAATGAACAATCTTACCTTTAAAAATGCCCCGTTTTTTCAAACGCTGCGCCACCTCAAAATTAAAATCCGGCAAATCAATCGTAACAACAACGTCAGGCGCACATTTTTCAATTTCCTCGACAGTGCCTTGAATAAGCCTGAGCAACCTCGGGAGCTGCCAAATCACCTCCCAAAGCCCCATCACACAAAGATCATCCATAGGAAAAAGACTCTTAAGTCCTTGCTCCCCCATGAGTGGACCGCCAATCCCTGAAAACCTGACTAAATCCCCTTCGCGCTTTTTCAAACCCCGTATAAGCGAGGCACCAAGAGAATCTCCGGAAGCCTCTCCCGCAATAAAAAATACAGATTTGCTCATCACTCAAGCTCCTTAAGGACTAATCCCCATAACAAACACACCTGCGCTATCGGCTTTTTCGCGCACATCATCAATTTGACTAATAAAACTCTTTCCTGCATGCACCGCCAAACCACTAAAACCAGCTTGAATCACGTTATCTACAGTGTGCGGGCCAATTGTCGGCAAATCAAGATCCTGATCCTGCGTATCTTTACAAAGCTTCACCAAAACCCCGCCGCGCCCCTTCCGTTGCAACTCACCACATCGACGGATCAAACCATCCGTCCCTTCCGCTCCCTCAATGCCCAGAACATGACCATTTTGAACCACCACAGCTTGCCCAACATCCTGACCGCTCAATGCTTTAAGGACCTCAATCCCGCGCGCAATATCACGCTGCTGCGCCGCCTGAGGCTTTACGCACCCAATAACACCTTCCGGAGCCAATAACTCCGGTATAAATTTCTGTGCACCATGCAAAATGAAACCTTCATTTTCAAGAAAACGACGCAACGCCCGCAGCAAGCTATCATCCCCAAGACTCTTCCAGCCTTCTTTGGCAAAAAACTCAACAGTTTTAAAATCAGGCTTCAACTCACTCAAGGATGGCCTGCGGATAGAACCCAGCATCACCAAATCCAGAATGCCGCGCGTCCGTAACGTTCGTATAATCTTATTGGTAGCGCCCAGACGCACCCAAATATGATCCAGTTCACCCGGTGTCTCAAGGTCCGTTTGACCCTCAAATGCGACGATAAACGGTTCAATGCCCTTATCCTGGCACGCAGCAACCAGCATTCGCGGCAACGTGCCGCCACCCGCAAGTATTCCAATGCGTGATAAACCCTCTAGGCGCTTTTCTTCGGCGGCTGACATAACGGAAACTTGTCCTTGGCCTTGGCAAATTCAATAATTTTTACAACGGTTTCATCCCCAGAGTAATCTTCATATACGCTTTCGATGCGCTGATCCATCGTCCCCTCATCACCAAAAAGCTGATTATAGGCGCGTTGCAAATGACGGATCTCTTCTTTTTGAAACCCTCTACGCTCCAAGCCAATCAGGTTCAGGCCATGCAAATGCGCCCGCTCACCCTTAACCCTGCCATAAGGGATTACGTCATTTTCAACACCAGACATCCCGCCAATAATAGCATGATCACCAATACGCACAAACTGATGCACAGCCGCCAGGCCGCCGATAATCACAAAATCACCAACCTGTACGTGTCCACCCAATGTCGCATTGTTCGCCATAATCACATTATTGCCCACCTGACAATCATGCGCCACATGCGTCGCCATCATAAACAGGTTATTATCGCCAACACGTGTCACCATCCCTCCATCCGCAGTACCTGGATTCATCGTCGTATGTTCGCGGATTATATTGTTTTCGCCAATAATAAGTCTGGATTTTTCACCATTATATTTTAAATCCTGTGGCGCCGCCCCTAAGGATACAAAAGGATAGATCACACAGCCTGCACCAATCTCGGTGCACCCATCAATCACAACATGGGACTTTAACTCCACGCCCACGCCCAAAGAAACATCCGGGCCAACCACGCAATATGGACCGATTTTGACACCATCAGCCAGCACAGCCTTTTCATCAATAATGGCGCTGGGGTGAATTTGGGAAGAACTCATATCTTGACCTTTTTTCAAAATACTAGGCTTAGAAAGGCCTTCGCACAAATCACGGATTGTTGCACCGCGTTACATATTAAAGAAGAAGAGCTAAGCCGATTCCTTGTCGGTGATCATTGCGCTAAACGTTGCCTCCGCACAAACCTTCCCCTCAACTATAGCCGTACCCTTAAACTTCCAGACATGAGCGCGTGATTGCAACTTTTCAACATGAATATGTAGGGAATCACCAGGCGTCACCGGCCGGCGAAACCGCGCATTGTCGATCGTCATAAAATAAACAACTTTGCCTTCCGCCTGCGCGCCCAAAGCTTCCACAACAACGATCGCCGCTGTCTGAGCCATCGCCTCAACAATCAAAACCCCCGGCATAACAGGATACCCCGGGAAATGCCCCATAAAATGCGGCTCATTCATCGTCACATTTTTAAGGCTTGTTGCACTCTCACCAGGCATCAATTCAAGAACCCTATCCACCAGTAAAATAGGATAACGGTGTGGAATCATCTCCATAATGCGGTTTATATCAATTGTGCTCATGATCTCATCAATCCTATAACTCTACCAAAATTATCCTTTATTCTTTTTAGTCAAACGCTTCAGTAAAGCAACCTGTTTCATAGTCTCGCGAATAGGCATCGCCGGAGATCCCATATATTCTTCTCCCGCCGGCACGTTGCGCATAACACCAGATTGCGCAGCAATACGCGCACCACTGCCAATGTGCAAATGCCCGGTAATACCAGCCTGACCACCAATCGCAACAAAATCCTCAATCACCGATGAACCGGAAATTCCCACTTGTGCAACAATCACGCAACCCTGGCCGATTTGAACATTATGACCAATCTGCACCAGATTATCGATCCATGTGCCCTGCCCAATCACCGTATCAGGCCCGGCGCCGCGATCAATCGTTGTATTTGCGCCAATTTCGACATGATCCTCAATAATCACCCGACCCAACTGAGGAACTTTCACATGTCCTTTAGGATCAATAGCAAACCCAAAACCATCCTGCCCTACGCGCACACCGGGATACAACCGCGTATAATCACCAATATGGCAATGCGAAAGGGTCGCATTCGAACCAATACGCACATGTGCGCCAATACGTACATACTCACCAATAACGCTATTAGCCTCAATCCAGCTTTTCTCGCCAATCTCGGCACCAGCACCAATCACCACGCCCGGCCCAATTATACATTCAGCGCCAACTATCGCAGACGGATCAATATGCGCCTGCGCTGACACTTTACCTTTCGGTTTAATATCAGGATAAAACGCCTGCGCCGCCACCGCATAAGCTTTATATGGATGCGCATTAAGCAATAAACACACACCTTGAGGAGCCAATTCCGCCACAGACGGGTGCACAAAACATGCCCCGGCCCTCGTCGTCAAAAATTGGTCTTTATATTTAACGTTATCAAGAAAACTCAGATCATTCGGCCCGGCTACATCCAAAGGCGCCACATCACTCAAAACACGTTCAGGTGCAGCCCCGGTCCCGAGTTCAGATCCGGTCAGTTCCGCAAGCTCCCGCAAGCTAAAATCCTTGGATTTCACAAAAAACCGAGAGTCCGCCACTATTCGACCTCCTCAATTTTCAAAGGCACTTCCTTCAAATTTTTATTAATTATCTCAAGCGTCTCTTTGGTAATATCAAGCGACTTCTCACCAGCAATGACATTTTTATTAGAAATCACCAACTCGAATCCCCGCTCATTGGCAATCTCTTGCACAACAACATAAAGCTCTTCGCGCAACACATTCATAGCCACATTAGAAGCTTCTTCCAAGGCTCTCTTCTTTTGTTGTGCATCTTTACGCAATTCAAGGAGATTAGCCTCATAGGCCTGACGAAGTTTCAAATAATCTTCTTGTGGAATCTTACCGCTCTGATCAAGAATTTCTTTTTCTTCCGCCCGCAAAGCCTGCTCGGTCTTGGAAATATCAGCTAAAAAGGCCTCCCGTATACTCTGGCGCTGTGCTTGAATATTCTGAGCCGCTTGCGATTTACTCAAAATGTAAGCAACATCAACAACACCGATAGACCCCGCTGCGTGCGAGTACACAGGCCATATAAAAACGCTGAAAAAACTTAAGAACAGACAAAATAAACGCATGATACCCACTTCATAGCTATAACAAAATTATAACGCCTTGCATGAGTATCAGATTTAAAAGCGTGTGCCAAAGTTAAATCTGAAATGCTCTTCTTGGTCAAAGTCTTCCTTGGAAACCGGCACAGCAAAATCTGCACGTACAGGCCCGAATGGAGAGCGCCATGACAGCCCAAATCCCAAGCTGGCCCGTAAACTAGCCTCATCTTGAATTTCCGGGCCATTATCATCCAACTCTGTCAACGTCCCGACATCGCCAAATACATGTCCTGAAATGCCAAGCTCACTTGGCAAACCAATCGGAAAAGAGCTTTCCAGCGTTCCGCGATAAAAGACCTGACCGCCAAGAGCATCACCGGTAGTCAGGTCACGCGGCCCGACGCCTGCGCTTTCAAAACCGCGAAGCGTGCTACCACCCAGATAATAACGCTCATTAATCTGAACATCCGTATCGCTATACCCTTCAATAATCCCGGTTTCGGCCATAGCATTCAAAACCACCTGATCAAACACCGGATAGTAATAAGACACGCCCGTTTTCCCGGAAACATACTTGGCGTCACCGCCCAAACCAGCCACTTCTGCATTCAGCCAGTATAACAAGCCCTCTGTCGGAAAGATCGTGCTATCACGGCTATCATAGGTCAAACTCTGCGACAGCGCAGACGTATCCCGCTTCCCTTCCTGACCACGAATAAAGCGAGACGCATCACTTTGCACATCGGTAATTTCGTTACGTTCCATACGATAACGCAAACCCTGACGCCAACGCTCAGAAAGCGGATAGCCCATATGCACCCCGCCACCGGTGCGGCGCTGATCATACGAACTCTCATCTTGGTAATCCCGTGTCATATGAAAGGCGCTAAAGCCCGCAGACACATCCCGATCAAGAAAATACGGTTCCGTAAAGCTGACATCAAATTCGGTGCGTTTTCCCGCAACAACAGTCGCCAATGACAAATCCTGTCCCTTACCAAGCAAGTTGCGTTCACGAATACGGAAATCCGCCAAAGGCCCGTCATTCGTCGAAAACCCGGCACCGATAGACAGTTCCCCGGTTGATTTTTCGCTGACATCAACCTCGACAACGGTTTTATCCGGGGCAGAACCGGGCTTCGTAGTAACCTCAGCCGTTTCAAAGAAATCCAAATTACGGATATTCTGCTCAGATTTTGCCAATTTCGATTTGTTGAACGGATCCCCTTCAACCAGTTCAAACTCACGGCGCACAACCTTATCGAGCGTCCGCATATTACCGTTCACTTCAATCCGCTCAACAAACACACGCGGCGTTTCATCAATATTAAACACCAGATCAACTGTATTCTCTTCACGGTTACGTTGTACATCCGGACGTACATTCACAAACGCATATTGGCGATCCCCCAAAGCATTCGTCAAATTATCAATGCTTTCCTGAACATAATCGGCATTATACCACTCGCCGGTTTTGATATTGATTTCAGGGCGCAAAACGGAAGGCTCAAAATTACGCAATTGAGAATTAATAGAAACTTCACCCACGCGATAACGCTTCCCCTCTTCAACCGTAAAGGTCATAAAAAAACGGTCCCGCTCATCTGAAAGCTCGGATACGGCAGAAAGAATGCGAAAATCCGCATAACCATGCGCAAGATAAAAACGACGAAGCAGCTCCTGATCATAGGCCATACGGTCCGGATCATACCGATCATCTGAGGAAATAAAGCGATACCAGGCAGATTCTTTCGTGCTGATTTCACTACGCAAACGATCGTCATCAAAACGCTTGTTACCAACAAAACGGATAGATTCCACCTTGGTGACATCGCCTTCCTGAATTTCAAATACCAAATCAATACGGTTTTGATCCAGCTTAATCACTTTTGGCTCTATTCCAACAGAAAAGCGCCCTGAGCGACGGTAAACCTGATAAAGACGCGAAACATCAGATTGTACACGCGTACGGGTAAAAACCTGCCGCGGACGCATCTGAATCTCGGCCAGAAGCGCGGAATCCTCAATCTTGTCATTACCCTCAAAAGCAATCTGATTGATGACCGGATTTTCAAGCACATCCACAACCAAAGCGCTCCCCTGCTGGCTCAACGTCACATCAGCAAAAAGCCCTGTTGCAAACAAGCTCTTAAGCCCTGCATCAAGCATCTCACGCGTCATGGGGTCCCCGACCTTAATATCCATATAGGACTGGATAGTTTCCGGCTCAATCCGCTCTGCCCCCTGGATATGAATTTCACGTATCAAGGTCTGCGCATACGCGCTCAAGGGCGCAATCACAGCCAAAGCCAAAATTCCAATGAACAATCTGTATATCAGTCGCATGGGAGATCACCATCAATAAAGTAAAAACAAAAACGAGAAAGCAACGCCGCCCCGAAAGTAGGTTCATTTTTATCGGGTTAAGCGCAAAAAGACAACAACCTTATTATGCTGATTCTTCTACACAAAAACCAGCCCCTAAGACAAAACCGCCCCTGGGAGGTAAATCATGTACCTAGAGTAAAAGCTGCATAATGTCATTAAGGTTGGCAAACACCATCACCCCGATCAGAAAAGCAAACCCGACGCGAAACGCGTATTCCTGAATTCTTTCCGGAATTGGACGCCCTAAAACGGCTTCAAAGGCATAAAACATTAAATGTCCGCCATCAAGCATCGGGATAGGAAACAAATTAATCAGCCCCAGATTAATCGATAGCAAAGCCGTAAACATAATGAGAGCAATCATACCTTGCTTGGCCATATCGCCAGCCAGAGCGCCAATACGGATCACCCCGCCAAGCTCAGCTGCACTACGACTGCCAGTAACCATTTGCCCCAAAGCCTCAAGTGTACCGCGGGTAATCACCCAGCATTGCTTAACAGCTTCAAACGTTGATTTATGAATCGGATATTGAACAAAAGCATTCGCATCGACATTCGACAAAAACAAGAAGCCATACTCTTCAGCCTCAGGCGTCTCAATAAATTCGTTAAACTCCGGCAAAGGCTTGACGACTAGCGATTGTTTAGACTGCCCGTTTTCAATTTCAATTTTAAAGCTTTTCCCCATGCGCTTAACCAAAGCCGCGCGCACAGCCATCACATCATCATAGCTGCGTCCGTCAACCTCCTTGATATTTTCAATCTGAACAGCGTGACGAGGGCTAATCAGCCCCAAAAGCCCGCGACTATGTTTAAAACCAAACCGGTCTTCTTGCGCCTGCTTTTCCGGTGCAGCCATAATATCGATCAGTTCACCTTCACGTTCAACGACAAAATGCTTTTCCAGATCCAGTGCAATCATCATCTCCCGGCGGATGTCTTCAAACGTATCAATAGACTTTCCATCAACGGAAATAATTTTGTCATGCGGTAAAAAACCGTTTTTATCCGCACTAGATCCGCCAATCACCGCCGCCGCCACAGGCGGTGTTATCGGCTGACCGTTAAACGTAAACAAGGCTGCCATGATAATAATTGCAAAAATATAATTAATCGCCGGCCCGGCAATCACCACCGCCGCACGCTTCCATACCGATTGCGCAAAAAATGCCTGCGTCTTTTCTTCCTCGGTAAAAGGATGGATTTCACCCTGCTCATCCTCCGTTCCCTCGGCATGCCCTGCACTGGCCGGATCAACATCACCAAACAGCTTCACATATCCCCCAAGCGGAATCATGGCAATTTTCCAGCGCGTACCGTTTTTGTCATTAAAACCCAAAAGCTCTTTCCCAAAGCCAATTGAAAAAGTCTCCACCCGAATGCCGCACATCCGTGCAATAATGTAGTGGCCCCATTCATGAACAAACACAAGAATACTCAAGACAAGGATAAAAGCCCCGCCATAAAGCCAGACATTACCGCCAAGCATTTGGAAAATTTCAAAAAAGTTCATATTAAACAGCTTTCACTTTCATCATCGAGGGCGAGAGTTCGTCCTTGATATAGGTCGAAACACGCGCACGAACAATCCCATCCGCCTTTTCAACGGAATCAATCGTATCCAAACTTATATCAGGCTCTTGGCCTAATGCGAACTTTATAGTGCATAAAATATCGGGAAAAGTGATTTTACCAGCTAAAAACGCCGCCACCGCCACTTCATTCGCCGCATTCAGGGTAAGACAAGCCATCGGCCCCTTTTGCAAGCATTCATAAGCCAACCGCAGCGCCGGAAAACGCTCCCAATCTGGCGTCTCAAAATTAAGCCCCGCCATTTTAGCCAAATCAAGACGCTGCCCCGGCGTGTTCATCCTTCCGGGCCAAGCCAAAGCATAAGCAATTGGCGTACGCATATCGCTCGCTCCCATCTGCGCCAGAATAGAGCCATCAGCATATTCAACCATCGAATGCACCACAGATTGTGGATGAATCAACACATCAATTTGCTCTGCAGGCATATCAAACAATACATGCGCCTCAATCACCTCTAAAGCTTTATTCATCATGCTGGCACTATCCACCGAGATTTTCGCGCCCATATCCCAATTCGGATGCGCCACCGCTTGCTCAGGCGTCGCTTTTTTAATCTCGTCAAGACTCCACGTACGAAACGGCCCGCCCGAAGCGGTTAGGATAATCCGACGAATACCCGCACGCTGCGCAGGATTAAAAACCTGAAACACTGCATTATGCTCACTATCAATCGGCAGAATTTGCGTATCATATTCTACCGCCGCTGCCTTCACCAACGCCCCCGCCGCCACGAGCGGCTCCTTATTCGCAATCGCCACAGCTTTTGAATTTTTAATCGCATGCATCAAGGGTCTAAGCCCCGCAATACCCGAAATCGCTGCTACGGTAAGATCGGTATCGGGCTGGACGGCCTGCTCCAAAGCTTCCCGGCCATCGCGCGAGGATAAAACCGTGCGCCGGGCCTTCAGGCGCCGCGCCACAGCCTCAAGCGCATCCTCATTCTCATGCGCCGTCACGGTACAAACCTCAAACGCGTCAGGCGCGGACGCAATCACATCGGCGCAACTCTGCCCAATCGAACCGGTCGCTCCAAGGATTGAAACACGTTTTTTCAATGTCCCGGCCTATAAATTAAAGGAGAAAAAGGAAGTTAACACAAAAAACACCGGCGCCGCCAACAGCAGAGAATCAATCCGGTCAAGCAATCCACCATGCCCGGGAATCAAAGCTCCCGTATCTTTTACACCCGCCTTACGCTTCATAAAAGAAATCAGCAAATCGCCCCCTTGCGAAACAATGGCAATCATAACGCCGACAAAAAACATAAAAATCAACGCCATCCACGAGAACACCGCTTCAAAGCTAAAGGCGATCACCCCTAGATAATACAGAACCGCTACCAGTCCGGCAGAATCACACGCTCCGCCCAGCCCGGCCCAAGTCTTGTTCGGGCTAATCAGCGGTGCCAGCTTCGCTCCGCCAAAATACTTGCCCGAAAAATAAGCTCCTATATCTGCTGCCCAGACCATAATCACAAACAAGATCGCCGCATTCAAAGATTGCTCCTCGCGAATAACAATACAGCACAAAAAACCAACTGCGAGATAAACCAGTCCCCATAAAACATGCAGCGCAGTATCATCGATTTTACGTACCATAGAAATCCACTCATAAGCGGAAATAGCTGCCAACAACGCAATCATAATGTAAAACGGAATGCCGCCCCAAATAACAGCAAAAAGAACAACCGGAATAAGGATAGCAGCCGAAATAGCGCGTTCCTGCAAGGCTTTCAGGTTAAACCGGCCCATCGCCATCACCTCTCAATCTGCGTTACCGCACCAAAGCGCCGATCTCGCCCCGCATAAATAGCCAAAGCCTCTTCCAAAGCACCCTTGTCAAAATCCGGCCATAACGTCTCGCTAAAAACCATCTCGCTATAAGCGCATTGCCACAACAGGAAGTTGCTGATGCGTTGTTCACCGCTGGTACGGATCAATAAATCAGGATCAGGAACCCCTTCCGTCATCAAAAACCGGGGAATTGCGCTTCGACAGTTTCAAGGACAGCTTTTGCCCCAAATGCGCATTGTGCAGGCGCTGCGCCGCATGCAAAATATCATTACGCCCGCCATAATTGAGCGCCATCACCACCGTAATAGCGCTATTGCCTTCAGTCAGCTCTTCCGCATGTTCAATCATCCGCACAATATCATCGTCAAGCGCATGACGATCGCCTATAACCCGCAGCCGTGCACCATTCTTATGCAACTCCGCCATTTCTGAACGCAAATAATAGCGCAGCGATTCATCAAATCCTTAATCTCACCATCAGGCCGACTCCAGTTTTCAGAAGAAACCCGAACAACGTCAGATATTTATACCCAGATCCATCGCCGCCTTCACAACCCGACGCGCACTTTCAGCGCCCTGCTTGGCCCGGCGCTACGCGGCAAGCCACGCGTCTGCGCCCAACGGCCATTACCATCCATAATGATCGCCACGTGGTTTGGATGATTGGATGATTGGATGATTGGATGATTGGATAATTGAGACATAATCTAGCTTTTTAGATAAAGGGCGTTTAGCATTCTACATATAATATCGTAATCACTTTTCCAGACGTGTATCATGTTATTGTCTACATATCCCAAAGCTTCACAATATCGAATCCAGACCAGCATTTCATTTGCAGAGCCCAGAGCTATTTGCAGAAATCTTTTTAAACTCCGCCTTTGATGCTTTTTGCTTTGCAAAACCTTCTGCAATATTTGCACAAACCCCTTGCTCGCACGGCGCCGTTTGTCCCGCCAATGCGTATTGCTCTTCCTTTGAAATGCAAGTGTTGCCTTATGAACATCTACAGAAACGGAGAATGCCTTTTGCCATACATCCAAATCCTCAAATGTCCGGGTGACACGGCCAAACTGTTTTCATGCACATTTCCAATCATCCAATATTCCAATCAACTAATCATCTAAACTGTCATAATGTCTTTTTTCTTTATCTGCAAGCATCGTATCAATCTTCTTGATTGCTTCGTCAGTAAAGTTTCTGCACTTCATCCTGCAAACGCTTTTCCTCATCTTCTGGAAGATCATCCTTCTTCACCGTATCCATACCGTCCTTCGCACATTACGCACGGAAATCCGTGTATTTTCAGCGTATTTCCCGCAATCTTGGTCAGTTCACTACGGCGTTCCTCATTAAGATCGGGAATCGGAATGCGGATATTGTTACCCTCCGGCATCGGGTTTAGCCCCAGTCCCGCATCGCGAATAGCCTTTTTCAGCCGCTTTAACATTCCCCGCATCCCAAATCTGTACACTGAGCATGCGCGGCTCAGGCACGCTCACAGTGCCAAGCTGATTAAGCGGCATTTTAGAGCCGTAAACCTCTACCACCACAGGATCAAAGCAACTTACCGATGCACGGCCAGTGCGCAATCCACCAAACTCTTTGGCCAAATTATCGATCGCACCATCCATCCGGCGCTTAATTTCGTTTTTATCGTAAGTCATGACAATAACCCCTTTGTTATTCTTAATTGGTAACGATTGTGAACGTGCCTTCAGAAGCCACCGCCTTGGCAAAATTACCTTCTCTTTCAGAAAACACGATGATCGGAATATTGTTTTCCGCCAGCGAATCGCCGTTGCATCCATAACCTTCAAATCCTGGTCAGCACATCCATAAAATTGATATGCGCATAATGCTCAGCCGTCGGATCCTTCTCAGGATCGGCGGAATAAACCCCGTCAACCTTGGTGCCTTTAAAGATGGCATCACAATCCATTCCGTCGCCCGCAACGCCCGGCAGTATCGGTTGTAAAATACGGATTACCTGTCCCGCAGCAAAATAACCACTCGTCCTTTTCCATATGACGGACCGCACGCCGACGAATATAAGGCTCACAGATTGAATCCATGCGAATAGCAGATTGCACACGAGTCTGCAACCAAGATTTTCCAGGGCATTTTGCAAAGCCAGCGCATTGATCACAATCCCCAACATCCCCATATAATCAGCCGTCGTCCGGTCCATCCCTTCGGCTGCACCCGCAACGCCACGAAAAATATTACCGCGCCCACCACAACACAAACTTCAATGCCTTTATCAACAACCTCTTTAATATCCTCGGCAACCGCTTAACGGTCTCCGATCGAGCCCATATTCCCCTTCACCCATCAGGACTTCGCCGGACATCTTAAGCATGATGCGCTTGTAATTCTTCATGTTATCTTTGGCGGTTTGAGCATTCATGAGCTTAGGTCCTAATTTTTGCAAAACTGTTCCATGTAATAACAGCCGCATGCTTTTGCAACGCGGCTGTCATAAAATATTAAATTTTCTCGCTTATTAGCCGTTCGCAGCTTTCGCAACTTCCGCTGCGAAATCTTCTTCTTCCTTCTCAATGCCTTCACCGAGCTGAAACGCGCAAAGGCAGTGAGCTTAATCTCACTGCCAGCCTCTTTTGCTGCATTCGCGATCACATCGGCGATTTTGGTTTCGCCATCAATAACGGATTTCTGGTCCAGCAAACAGATCTCCTCGAAATATTTGCGCATGCGACCTTCAACCATTTTCTCAGCTATGTCCTGAGGCTTGCCTTCGGCCATAGCCTGCTCAACCAAAAACGCACGCTCTTTTCCATTTCAGTCGTATCCACGGAATCGCGATCCAGATATTTAGGAAACGCAGCGGCTACATGCATCGCAACCTGCCAAACGGCTCAAGTACATCAGCAGACGCATCTGATTCCAGAGCCACCAACACGCCAATTTTACCAAACCATCAGCCAAAGCGCCATGCACATAAGACACGATCGCGCCATTGCTAACTTCCAGCTTCTCCGAACGGCGCAACGCCATGTTTCACCAATCTTGGCAATCAGATCCGTCAGGGCGTCTTTCACAGACTTACCGCCGAAATGGATACCGCCAAAGCCTCGACATTTTAACATCAAGCGCTTTTCAGCCACTTTTTAACAAAAGCCTGAAACTCCTCATTCCGGCTTACAAAATCGGTTTCAGCATTAAGCTCAATCACCGCACCTTTTGTACCATCGGTTACGACAGCGACCAGACCTTCCGCCGCTGTGCGAGAAGATTTCTTATCGGCCTTCGCCATCCCTTTTTACGAAGCTCTTCCATAGCCGCTTCCATGTCGCCACCGGCTTCAGTCAGGGCTTTCGGCATCCATCATGCCAGCACCGGTTTTCTCACGGAGTTCCTTTACTTTGCAGCAGTAATCTCAGACATCTTAACGTCCTTCCTTTGTATATTCAGATTTAAAGTATTATCTCAAAAAGATTAAGCGAAGCTTGCTTCTTGGCTTTTCTTCCGCCTCTCTTCATTAGCAGGCTCATCAGCCTTGACCACTTCGGCTTTAGAGTCTTTTTCAGCGCAGGCTTCTTTTTTCTTTTCCGCATCCAGCTTGGCTTGCTCGCCCGGTGTCAAAGCCTCAGGCTCTTTATCCTTAACCTTTTTCGGCAATTTAACCTGAACGTCCTCAGCAGCGCCGGATCCTTACCACCGAAGCCAATTCGGCCTGAAGACCGTCCAAAACTGCATCCGCAATCAAATCACAATAAAGATCAATCGCTCGCAAAGCATCGTCATTGCCGGAATAATGTAATCCACCCCGGCAGGATCCGCATTGATATCCACAACGCCAAACACAGGAATGCCCAGTTTATTGGCTTCTTTAACCGCGATGTCTTCCATCGTCACATCCAAAATGAACAAGGCATCAGGCTGCCCGCCCATATCCTTAATTCCGCCCAAAGACAGCTCCAGCTTGTCACGCTCGCGCGTCAACATCAAAATCTCTTTCTTGGTACGTCCCGCACGCTGCTCATTGCTGCCAAGAATGTCCTGCACTTCACGCAGACGGTTGATAGAACCGGTAATAGTCTGCCAGTTGGTCATCATTCCGCCGAGCCAACGGTGATTGACATAAAACTGGCCACAACGCTTGGCGCTTTCAGCAATCTTGTCACGCGCCTGACGCTTCGTCCCGACAAACAAAACGCGCCCCCCGTTCGCAACAATGTCACGAACAGCTTTCAACGCCTCATTAAGCAAAGGGGTTGTTTGTTGAAGGTCAATAATGTGAACACCGTTCCGTACGCCGAAGATATATTCGCGCATTTTCGGGTTCCAGCGACGTGTGTGGTGACCAAAGTGAACGCCAGCTTCGAGCAGTTGACGCATAGTGAATTCAGGCATAGCCATAGCGATAGTCCTTTCTAGTTCCAGTTATGTCCTCTGCAGGCCTTGGCACCTCTCGGCACACTGGTTAAGGAACCTGCATGTGAATTCAAGCGAAACGCAGCCTCCGCGCAGGCGGGGGTTCATTCTGCTTGTGATGGCGGATTTATACGCAAGTTCACAGCCTGTTGCAAGTCATTTTTAATGTAGCGAAGTCCCCCACCCTTGCCCTCCCCCTTGAGGGGGAGGGATGCGCAGGCTTAGCGAATATAATGAGCTTAGCCAAAGCTGGGTGGGGGTGCTCGATTTCAATTGAAACACATTACCTTAAATCTACCCCTCCAATATCTCGGTAATCCCTTCTTGCGTACGAATGATATTCCGCGCTTGCGGACTGAGGGACCAACGCCCGGGCAGGCGCATTTTCACCACGCGCGCGCCCTCAACCGACACATAAAGATTAATCAGCGCTTGCCCCTGCCCTTCACTATCAAGGAATTCCTTAATCTTATGGATTGGCGCAGACTTATCCATATGAATGGAAATCTCCCGGATTTTCCCCTCTAATGCTCCATCCAGCGGCGCGATTCGGGTGCAGGTGAACCGAATTTGATCCTCGCGTTGCTCCGCTTCAACCTCCAGCAAAAGCGCTGTTCCCGGCTCCAGATAGTCCCGCGCGCCGACCAGCATCTCGGAAAACAGGGTCACCTCGAAAATTCCAGTCGGGTCAGACAATTGCAAAAACGCATATTTATTGCCTTTTTGCGACATCTTCTCCTGCTTCTTGAGCAGCACACCTGCCATTTGGAACCGCGAAGCGGGCAACTCCTGCAACACCGCTTCGACCGTTGCGTAGCTGGAAATTTTCAAATTCTCGAATTGCTGCTGACGACTATCCAGCGGATGCGCCGACAAATAAAACCCGACCGCCTTAAACTCGCGGCCCAATTGTTCCAACTGATCCCACGGCTCAATCTTCGGCAACTCCGGCATCCCCAGCCCGCCAACCTCCTCTGGCCCGCCAAACAAACTCACCTGACCCGATTCCCGCTCATCCGCCAAGGAATGCGCATGACGCAAAATTACTTCCGCGCCTTCAAACACCTGCGCTCGATTAGGATTCAAACTGTCGAATCCGCCAGCCGCGGCCAGCCCTTCCAACTGGCGCTTATTCATCGATTTATAATCCAGCCGTGACGCATAATCTTCAATCGACGCATACGGTCCATGCTCGGCGCGTTCCGCCACCAGCGTACGCATCGCCGCCTCACCAACACCTTTGAGCGCGCCAAGGGCATAGCGCACACCTTCGCCCTCAACTTTGAAATCCGCATTCGATTGATTGATGTCAGGCTGGCGTAGCTCTACGCCCATGCGATCAAGATCCTGTTTAAAGATAGAAAGCTTATCGGTATTCCCCAGATCGAGCGTCATCGAAGCCGCCATAAATTGTAGCGGATAATGACACTTCAGCCACGCCGTCCAATACCCGATCAGCGCATAGGCCGCCGCGTGCGACTTGTTAAACCCGTACCCCGCAAAGGCCGCGATTTGGTCAAAAATCTGGTTGGCCTGCGCCGCTGGCACACCATTATGCTCCTTCGCGCCTTTCACGAACATCTCGCGCTGGGCATCCATCTCCGCCTTGATCTTCTTCCCCATCGCCCGGCGTAACAGGTCCGCCCCGCCGAGTGAATATCCGGCCAAAGCCTGCGCCGCCCGTTGTACCTGCTCCTGATAGACCATAATACCGTACGTCTCTTCGAGAAACGGTTGCAGCTTATCATGCATGTAATCCGGCGCAGTTCTACCTTCTTTATTGCTGATATAGGTCGGAATGTTATCCATCGGCCCTGGACGATATAGCGACACCAGCGCGATAATATCGCCGAACCGGTCCGGATGCATCTTGCGCAGAACCTCCCGCATCCCGGCACTTTCCAACTGAAACACCCCGACAGTCGCCCCTTGCGTCATCATCTCATAGGTCGGCTTGTCATCGAGCGGTATTTCAAGCGCATCAATCTTTTGGCCCGTTTGCTGTTCAACCAGTTTCAGGGTCTTATGCACCACGGTCATGGTTTTCAGCCCCAAAAAGTCGAACTTCACCAGACCCGCCTGCTCCACATACTTCATGTTAAATTGCGTCACCGGCATATCCGAACGCGGATCACGATACAGCGGCACCAGTTCATGCAACGGTCGGTCGCCGATCACCACCCCGGCCGCATGGGTCGAGGCATGACGGTACAGACCCTCAAGCTGCAGCGCAATTTCAATGAGACGTACAGAACTCTCATCCTTCTTGATCTCAAGGCGCAAATCCGGGTCCTGATCCAACGCCTCTTGCAACGTCACCGGGCTCGTCGGATTATTCGGAATCAGCTTGGCCAGCCGATCCACCTGCCCATATGGCATCTGCAACACTCGGCCCACATCACGCACCACCGCCCGCGCCTGCAACTTTCCAAACGTGATAATCTGCGCCACGCGGTCCCGGCCATATTTCTGCTGAACATAGTGAATGACCTCCTCACGTCGGTCCTGACAAAAGTCGATATCAAAGTCTGGCATAGAGACCCGTTCGGGGTTCAAGAACCGCTCAAACAGCAAATCCAGCTCTAACGGGTCAAGGTCAGTAATCTTTAGCGCCCAGGCCACAACAGAGCCAGCACCGGAGCCCCGCCCCGGCCCGACGGGAATATCCTGCTCTTTCGCCCATTTGATAAAATCCGAAACGATCAGGAAATAGCCCGGAAACCCCATCTCGTTGATAATATCAAGTTCAAATTCCAGTCGTTCAAAATACGGCTTTGCATCGACGCCTTTGGCAAAATTTTTAAGCCGCCACTCAAGTCCGGCCTCAGATTGCGCCTTAAGCTCTTCAAACTCACTGCGCCCGCCATGCGTATCAAACGCTGGCAAAATCGGAGAGATAGGCTCAAGCAAAAACGAGCATCTCTGCGCAATCACGCCCGTATTAATCACCGCCTCCAGTAAATCCGCAAACAGCTTTTCCATCTCCTTTGCAGACTTAAAATAATGCTCCGAGGTAACCTTACGCCGATCCTCCTCGGTCACATACCGCCCCTCGGAAATACACAGCAAGGCGTCGTGTGCCTCGTGCGCCTCCCGGTCCATAAAGTAACAATCATTACTCGCTACCAATGGCACGTCATGTTTGTAAGACAACTCAATCAGCGCCTCTTCCGTTGCGTCTTCTGAGGCCCAGCCATGTCTTTGGATTTCACTATAAAAACGCCCCACAAAGCATTCTTTTAAATAAAGAAACTCTTCTTCTGCTTTCTCGGTTTGTTTATGGAACAGCGCATCATTGATCGGCCCTTTTGACCCGCCAGAGAGGCATATGAGACCATCCGAAAATTCTTTAAGCTCGCCCTTCGAGATCACCGCCTTGCTCGCCGCATCCCCGCCCATATAGGCATCGGACAACAACCGGCATAGATTCTTATAGCCCTGCTCACTTTGCACCAGCAACACAAGCTGATGCTCAGCATCGCCATACAGAACCTGCGCGCCCAAAATCGGCTGCACCCCGGCCTTGGCCGCCTCAATGGCAAATTCCATCGCCCCGAACATATTGGAAGAATCCGTCACCGCCACCGCGGGCATTTGCTCGGCCACACAGCGCTTCACAAGGTCTTTGACCTTGATCGCCCCCTCGGCCAGCGAATAGGCCGAATGCACATGCAGATGAATGAAGCTACTCATCACACAGGTTTAGCAAGATAAGGCAAACCTGTCATCCTCGAAGAAACCAAACTGAATTTTTATCAGTCGAAGTCCCAAAGGTTAATTGCTAAGAACAAGGGGAAAATTTTCGATGGTTCGGATCAAAACGAAAATGAACCTTTTGATCAATATCATCAAAGAGCTGCCTCATAATAGCAAGAGTCACGCTCGGCGAACCGATTCCGGCATAGACCGACAAACCTTCCGCCACAGGAACAAACTCTTCTTTGGCTCTCAATTTTAGCCCCTCATGATATTTTGGAATTGCAGCATTTTCTTCTAAAAACCCCTGATCCTTTATTACATACAGTAACGTTAGCATTTGAAGATAAGTCCATTTGCCTGATCTGGGCTCATCTCTGTGTATCAGATCCACATAAACCTGATCATCTGACTTGGCCCTAGCATTTCTGAATGAGGCTGTTAAGCCAACGGCATTGCACAAATGCCAAAATTGATACTGATCTTCTGTCAATTTATCCATTACGCAGTCCTTTTCACCTCTCAAAAAGCGCTTATATCAAGGCAAAAACAATATGTCAACCTTAGTCAAACGGCACCAAGCGTCCGGATTTAAGCTCCAACGCGCGGTCCATTTGATCGGCGAGCTGGAGGTTATGCGTTGCCACCAACGCGCCGATCTCGCGCTCCCGCACCTGCTCCAGCAAGATATCAAACACTTCGCCAGAAGTTTCAGGGTCCAGATTTCCCGTCGGTTCATCCGCCAGCAACAATTTCGGGTCATTGGCCAAGGCCCGCGCAATCGCCACGCGCTGCTGCTCACCGCCGGACAGCGCCGCCGGCCGGTGCTCTAAACGCTTCCCCAACCCCAAAGAATGCAACAACCCTTGTGCCTTATCCTTTGCATCATTCACACGTACACCGGCAATAATCTGCGGCATCGCCACGTTTTCGAGCGCTGTAAATTCCGGCAACAAATGGTGGAACTGGTAAATAAACCCGATTTGGCTCAAACGCATGCCAGTGCGCCCCTTTTCGCCCAGCTTCCCACAATTGCGCCCGTTAATCACCACGCGCCCCGCACTAGGTTTATCCAGCAATCCGGCAATTTGCAGCAAGGTCGATTTCCCCGTCCCTGACTGCCCAACGAGCGCCACCAACTCACCGGCCTCAATCTTCATATCCAGCCCACGGAAAATTGTCAGCTTGCGCCCGCCTTGCTCAAAGGTCTTTTCCAACCCTTCCAGCTTCAACAACACATCCTGATCCAACGGGCTACCGCCCTCCCGACTAACGACTAACGACTCCCTACTCATAGCGCAACGCCTCCACCGGGTCCATCCGCGCTGCGCGCCACGCCGGATACAGCGTCGCCAGCACCGACAGCGTAAAGGCCATGCCGATCACCGCCACCACCTCATGCCAGTCAATTTCAGCCGGAAGCTGCGACAGAAAGTAAATCTCCTCGGCGAACAATTCCGTCCCTGTCAGTCCTTCCAAAAACTGTCGAATACTCTCGATATTCACCGCAAACGCGATGCCTAATGCCGCGCCAACCAACGTACCAACAATTCCGATACTCGCGCCGGTCAGCATGAAAATCCGCATCATATTGCCGCGGCTCGCCCCCATCGTCCGCAAAATCGCAATATCCTGCCCCTTATCCTTCACCAGCATAATCATCGAAGAAATAATATTGAACGCCGCCACCAGAATGATCAGTGTCAAAATCAGGAACATCACATTGCGCTCAACCTGCAAAGCATTGAAAAAGCTTGCATTCATATCCCGCCAATCATAAACCCCGGCTTGCCCCTCAATTTTCATCGACACCGCCTTGCGCACCACCGGCAATTCATCCGGGTCTTTCAAAAACACCTCCAAAGCCGTAACCGCTCCATCAAATTGAAAGAATTTCTGAGCCGCTTCCAGAGGCATAAAGATAAAACCGCTATTATATTCATACATCCCGACATCGTAGGTCAGCGCCACCGTATAGCTCCGCTGACGCGGCATAGAACCAAACGGCGTCGATTTAACCTGCGGCGAAGTCAGTGTAATCTTGTCTCCCGGGCGAATGCGCAGCTTCTGCGCCAGCACATCGCCAATCGCCACCGTAGCGCCGGTAAAATCCTCAAGCTTTCCTTGCGTAATGGAATCGCGCAGAATTTTGCGGTTCGTAAAATCTTTCCACGTCATCGCCCGCACCAGCACACCGCTCGCGCTGCCCCCGCGTGAAACCAAAGCCTGCCCTTCAATAATTGGTACAATTATCTCAATGCCCGGCGTCGCCTCGACCTGGCTCTTGATGTAATCATAATCATACAGCGGCCCGGATTGTGAATAGATATTCATATGCCCGTTCAACCCCAAAATACGGTTAAACAGCTCGGCACGAAACCCGTTCATCACGCTCATCACGATAATCAGCGTCGCCACCCCCAGCATAATCCCGGCAAAGGAAAACCCGGCAATCACGCTGACAAAGCCTTCCGCCTTTTTCGAGCGCAAATACCGCCACGCCACCATCCGTTCAAATCTTGAAAGCATCGTCGAATGCGCCCCCACCTAATAAGCCTTCCCGATCAACACCGCCTGCCCGTTATCCGCAAACGGCATATTACGCGCAGAAAGCCCATACGCCTTCTTCACCGCCTCAAGCCCCGGATCATCAAGCACGCTCACAGGCACCTTCACAAGCCCGGTTTTACCCGCCTTAAAGAACGCCTCAATATCAGCAAGCGTTTGCCCTTCATGCGTGTTTTCATCCCTAAAGCTGCGCACTCGCGTCAGCATGTCATCATGAATAGCATCCAAAATGCCGCTGGCACCCGCCACGAATTCCTCTAGGGCTTCCGTTGTCTTGCTCTCACGACCCAGATCACGGCGGACATGCGTCACTTGCGCCTCATCCATCTCGCGCCCGCCAACTTCAACGCGCAGCGGAATACCTTTCTTAATCGCATCCCACATCTTGTCAGGCGTACGCATATCACGCGCATCAACCTTGGCGCGAATGCCTTTTTTCTTCAATTGCGTGGCGATATCAGCACAATATGCCATAATCGCCTCATCATTCTCACCTTTTAGCACCGGCAAAATCACCACCTGCTGCGGCGCAATACGCGGCGGCATAATCATCCCGTCATCATCACCATGCATCATAATCAACGCGCCAATCATCCGCGTCGTAAACGCCCAACTGGTCGTGTGGCACAGCGCCTCACCGCCGTCTTTGGTCTGATATTTAATATCGAAAGTCTTGGCGAAATTCGTGCCCAAATCATGCGTTGTCGAAGCCTGTAACGCCTTTCCATCTTGCATCATCACTTCAAAGGAATAAGTTTCATTGGCGCCGGGAAAACGCTCTTCCTCGGTCTTTATGCCCTTAAACCCGTCAATCGCCAACACATCGGTAAAGAATTTCTCATACAAATCCAGCACATGCAGACAATCAGCTTTGGCCCCTTCATGATCTTCAAAAGCATTATGCCCCTCATGCCAGAAAAACTCAGACGTACGCAGAAAAATCCGCGTACGCATTTCCCAGCGCATCACACTGCACCATTGGTTCAGCTTCAATGGCAAATCACGATAAGACTGAATCCAGCGCGCCATCGCATCGCCGATAATTGTCTCCGACGTCGGACGCACCACATAAGGCTCTTCCAATTCCGCCGCCGGCGCAGGGCGCAAACCATTGCCATCCGGGTCGGCCTCAAGCCGGTGATGCGTCACCACCGCACATTCTTTGGCAAAGCCCTCAACATGCTCGGCCTCTTTAGACAAAAAACTCACCGGAATAAGCAAAGGAAATGATGCATTCTGCACCCCATAATCCTTAAGCCAGCCATCAAAAATGCCTTGCATATTCTCCCAAATCGCCCAGCCATAAGGCTTTATAATCATAGATCCGCGCACAGGCGAATTCTCCGCCAAATCCGCAGCCTTAATCACCTGCTGATACCATTCAGGAAAATTCTCTTCGCGCGTCGGCGTAATGGCGGTTTTAGCTTTTTGACTCATCAAGACCTCTATGACTTTACGGATATTGACCTTCGAGAACCTCGCCCTCGATGCTCTCTTTCACGTCCGTGACTTCGGGCTGAGACTTTAAGCCATCATTGCCTTTCTGTCCATGCTCTGACGGTTCAACAATCCCCACAGACTTGCCGCACAGGCTATAGGCCTGTCCTGAAACATCCTGTCCGTCATATTCAACGCGCCCATCGCGATAAACCGAAATCATCCCAACAGTGGGCTTAAGCTCAAGATCACTGGGGATTTTCACAGCTTGAAACCGCTCAGACAGAATCACATCAATCGGAATTTTCACCACATCCAGCCCCGGCGCTTTTAATGGATTAAGATCAGCCGGAACAACTGCCTCCGCCCCCGGTACGTATTCAACCCCCTTCGGCGCACGATAATCCGGCAAAGCCTTGCACATCACCGCAAGCGAAGCATCCTGCGCCTGAGCATCATTTATAAAAGACGTCATTGCGAGCGCCAGCGAAGCAATCCATACAAAAATAGATTGCTTCGTCAGCCTATAGGCTTTCTCGCAATGACGAATATGATAAAATTTCATCGCAACTTATCCTCCAGCGCCATCTGGTTTGCTATTTCACGAAAACTTATAATTTCCGCCTCAATCAAAACAAAAACCACGCCCCAAACAACCATAGCCACGAACGTTGTCCAAATAAATTTGCGCTTTAAATTCGCCTTAACCGGTGTCCCGTCCGCCTCGCGCACATGACCAAACGGCAATACCGCAAACAGGCTCACCCACCAAATCAATAAAAACACGATAATGCCGGTAACAATGCCCATCACTTTAAACCCTCAATACATGCACAGTTGTTTTCGGCTTAATGCCTAAGCTGTGATCACAAAACCGGCGTATTCCGATACGCAGCTCTTCGGCGATAAAATGATCATCCAGCCGCTCCTCAAAAGTAAGCTCTTCAAGTAAGTCAAAAATTTCATCATAAAGCCTGTCTTCAATCTGTTCCTCACCGGGATTATCAGTATCCACCAACCCAACGGTCTCAAACTTCGGATTACCCACAATTTCCCCGCGTGCATCCACAGCCAGAGAAATATGAACCGCCCCCGTATATTGCAACTTACGCCGCGCTGCGATCGATTGATGCGTTGCCTTAATGATCCGTTTTTGATCCACAGCCAGAATATCTGTTTCAACATGATCAATAATCTCAGGACTGCCCGGCGCAAGCCGAATGACCGACCCGTTTGAAGGCACCAGCGCCTTGGGAACCTGACAATCTCGCGCAAAAGCCGCCTGTGCATCAAGCTGCACCCGCTCCCCATGCACCGGTATGATGACCTGCGGACGCACCCACTGCAACATATCTGCAATTTCATCGCGACACGGATGCCCCGACACATGAATAATGTTTTTCGTATCACGAGGCGTAATAATATTAACGCCCGCCGCACTTAAATTATTTTTTACCTGATTAATCGAAACTTCATTACCCGGAATAGCCCGTGCCGAAAAAATCACGCTATCGCCCTTATTCAGCTTAAAGTCCTTAAAGGCCCCGCGTGCAATTTTTGCCAAAGCCGCGCGATATTCGCCTTGCGAACCGGTTACAATCACCACAACCTTATCATCCGGCAAATAGCCCAGATCCTCTTCCGGAACAAAATCCGGCAAATTCTTGTCCAAAAGTCCGCAATCCACCGCACATCCGATCATTCGGTGCAACGAGCGGCCAATAACCCCGACTTGCCGCCCACAGACCTTAGCTGCCTTTAAAATACTGATCATCCGGCCAATATTGGAGGAAAAAGTCGTAATCGCAATCTTGCCATCGCACTTACGAAACTCGGCCTCAAGCCCCTTAGCCACAAAGCTTTCCGAACCGCTGCGCCCGCCCACTTCAGCATTGGTCGAATCACCGATATAAGCAAGAACCCCTTCTTTCCCAGCCCGCTTAAAAATCGCCGCATCCGTCGCCGCACCCGTCACTGGTGCCGGATCAAGATTCCAGTCTCCGCTATGCACCAGCTTACCGTGATCCGTGTCAATAATCAGCGAACATGTATCGGGAACAGAATGCGACACCGGCACAAAATGAACCCTAAACGCGCCAATCTGTACTTCCATCCCCGGCTTAACAACCTCAATCTTCGCCCGTCGCACATTCTGCTCCTCCAGCTTCTTGCGCAGCACAAAAGCCGTAAACGGACTAGCATAAATCGGACATTGCAGCCGATCCCAAACATACGCCACCGCTCCGACATGATCCTCATGCGCATGCGTAATAATCAACCCCTTAAGCGCTTTCTGCCGTTCTTCCAAAAATGTGGGATCAGGTAACAACAAATCGATCCCGGGAAATCGGTCATCAGCAAAACCAATTCCGCAATCCACCGCCAGCATCTGCCCGTCCGAAACATACACGTTCAAATTCACGCCAAACTGCTCGCTGCCACCCAACGGAATAAAGAACAAGCCATCCTGTTTCAGAAGATCTATTCCGCCGCTCATGAAGACATTCCTTTATAAATTTCCAACAACCCCTTAAGCGTCAAATCAGGATCAATCAAATCAATTACGCCTGCATCCTCAAACAGCGTTGCAAGCCCGCCTGTGGCCAAAACAAACGGCTTTTTAGTGCCCAGCTCTGCGCTAATTTGCCCGGTAATCCGCTCAATCAAACCGACATAGCCCCAATACACCCCGGATCGCATAGCCTCCACCGTCGTTTTTCCAATCGCCTGCGCAGGCTTGCGCACACCAATTTTCGGCAGCTTCGAAGCCGCGCTATGCAGCGCATTCACCGAAAGATCAATCCCTGGCGCAATCGCTCCGCCCGCATACGCGCCAGACGCATCAATCACATCAAACGTCGTGGCCGTACCAAAATCAATCACAATCGCTCCACTCGTTCCAACACGCTCGCCATAATGCATCTTCACCGCCAAAGCATTCACAAGCCGGTCGGCGCCAACATCCTCTGGCCGTTCCATATCAATCGTAATCGGCACATGGTCCTTGGTTATAAAGACCGGCACGAGATGCAAATGCTTTTTACAAAATCCCTCTAGGTGAAAATGTGTCTCCGGCACGACCGAACTGATAACAACATCATCCATATCCGCAAAACATAGCCCCGCCATTCCCAAAACCTGATGCAAAAAAACCGCATATTCATCACCGCACCGCCGTGCATAAGTATGCAACCGCCAGGCATCACGCGGGGTATCGCCATCAAAGACAGCAAATACAATATTGGTATTTCCGACATCAATCGCCAGCAGCATAATTTCGATCCTTTAAAAACACATCGCCCGCTGAGATGGTTTGTAACTGGTTTTGCGCCCCACGTACAATCAAATTTCCCCATTCATCAAGGCCTTCAAACGTCCCGACATTAAGCACTGCCCCCTTCGGATATGTCCGTTCCAACCATTCATCACGGATATTGACAAATCCGTTCCTCCGAAACTCCGCGTAAAATTGAGAAATATTCTCCAAAAAAGCATCACGAAACTCATCACAATCTACATTGAGCGCCGCGCCCATTTCCGGCGCTGAATGCGTATTCACGCCAACACCGATAACCAGCCAGTTTAACGCTCCTCCAGACAAGTCGCTATCAATCAAAATCCCGGCACATTTCCGGCCATCAACCAACACATCATTTGGCCATTTCAATTGAGCCTTTTTACCAATTGCCTGCGCCAACGCCACACCAACCATAACGGAAATCTGCCCGACTTTTACAATCTCACATCGGGGGCGCAAAATAAAAGACATCGCAAGATTACCTTCTTCCGAAAGCCACATACGCCCATGCCGTCCACGCCCCGATACCTGCTGAATTGCCTGCACAACCGTACCCTCAGGCCCGCCATCTACAGCCAAACGCTTACACTCATCCTGCGTTGAATCGAGCTTTGTAAAAACCTGAATATCCCAATGCAAGGACCCTACCCCGCAAATAACACGGACGCCGCATTGAAAGAACTGGCGATAAAGACGCTCGGTTTAATTACAAACCCAAGCACAAACAAAATACAGATAAACAGAACCACCCGGCGCGCAAACGGGATCGGCCCGTCAAACACATCAGCAGGTTCATCGAAAAACATCACCTTAATCACACGCAGATAATAATAGGCCGCAACAACAGATGTAAGTACCCCAAGCGTTGCCAGAATGTAATACCCTTCGGCCACTGCGGCGTTAAACACCACCAGCTTGCCAAAGAACCCGGCCGCTGGCGGAATACCACTCATCGAAAACATTAAGATAGCCATCGCATAAGCCAACCCAGGCGCATGCCGCGACAGCCCTGCCAAATCGCTAATCTTATACACCGCCATACCGCGCCGGCGCATACACATCACAACCGCAAACACTCCGGCGCTCATAATCATATAAATAAAGAGATATAACACCACAGCACCCGCCCCGACCGCGCTGCCCGCGACAACGCCGATCAGCGCATAGCCCATATTTCCGATTGAACTGTAAGCGAGCAGCCGCTTGATATTATCCTGTGCAATTCCGGCAAAAGCGCCCAAAAACATCGACATCAATGCCAGAAAGTAGATAATCTGCACCCATTGCTCAGAAAGTGCCATAAACGGCTCAAATAACAAGCGCATCAACAAGCCCATCGCCGCAATTTTCGGCACAATCGCAAACAGCGCCGTTACCGCCGTTGGCGCGCCCTCATAAACATCGGGTGTCCACATATGAAACGGCACGGCGGAAACTTTAAACGCAAGCCCCGCCAGAATAAAAACCAGCCCAAACGTCACGCCAATCGGCATACCGTCCAAATCACTCAATGTCGTACCAACCACTTCAAAGTCTACTGACCCGGTAAACCCATAAACCAACGAAATACCAAACAAAAGCATCCCCGAAGACAAGGCGCCAAGAAGAAAATATTTAATCCCCGCCTCCGATGAACGCATCGAATTACGATGAAATGCTGCAAGCACGTACAAGCTTAAAGATTGTAACTCCAGCCCCATATACAGCGCCAAAAAATTATTGCTTGAGACCATGATCATCATCCCGATCCCGGCAAACAAAACCAGAATGGGAAACTCAAACCGCTCCATACCTTCTTGCAACAAATAGCGTACAGACAGGGCCAATGAAGCAACCAGACCGATAATAATCATCAGTTTCATAAACCCGGCGAATTTGTCCATCACAAACATACCGCCAAGTACGCTACGCGTTTCCCACCCCACCGAAAGCAGGATCAAAGCACTAAGCACCAACCCGCAAGTAGCCGACCAGCAAATTACGCGCGTAGAAACATTTCCCTGGCTCGCACCAACGATCAGCAACCCCATTCCAATCAAGGACAGAAAAATTTCTGGCAATACAGGGATCAGGTTAAAATCAATCATTCTCCTGCTCCTTGCACATCACCTGCTTCAGACGTTTCAACAATCGCCGCAGCGTTCAACTTTGCATTATACTCTGTAATTAGCTTATCCACCGATGGGCCGATCTTTTCCGTCACAACGCCCGGAAACACACCCAGCCAAAGCACTAAAAGAACAATTGGCACCAGCAAACCAAGCTCACGCTGGCTAAGATCCGGCATTGAGAGCGCATCATCATTCACCCGCGGTCCAAACACTACCCGGCGATACAAGATCAGCATATAAGCTGCGCCAAGAATAACGCCAGTAGCAGCCAAAGCCGCAACCAAAGTGTTCACCTGAAATACACCCAGCAACACGAGAAATTCCCCCACAAACCCGGACGTCCCTGGCAGCCCGACCGACCCCAACATCAAAATCATAAATACAGTCGCATATTTCGGCATGTTTTTGACAATGCCGCCATAACGTTCAATCTCACGCGTATGCATCCGATCATAAACAACTCCCACACACAAAAAGAGCGCCCCGGAAATCAAACCATGCGAAAGCATCTGAAAAATCGAACCTTCAATCCCTTGCGTTGTCGCGGTAAAAATCCCGATCGTCACAAAGCCCATATGCGCCACTGAAGAATACGCAATCAACTTCTTCATATCTTCCTGCACCAAAGCAATCAGAGAGGTATAGACAATCGCAATAACACTCAACGCAAAAACAAAATCAGCAAAATATGCACTCGCCTCAGGCAGCATCGGCAAAGAGAACCTCAAGAATCCATAACCACCCATTTTCAACAAAACACCGGCCAAAATCACGGAACCGGCTGTCGGTGCCTCAACGTGCGCATCAGGCAACCACGTATGGACCGGCCACATCGGCATTTTCACCGCAAAGCTCGCAAAAAATGCCAGCCACAACCAATATTGCAAATGCGGCGCAACGGAAGATTCCATCAGTGTCGGGATATCAGTTGTACCCGTATGCGCATAGAGCGCAAGCAAACCCACCAACATCAATACTGAACCCAGCAGCGTATAAAGGAAGAATTTATAGGCCGAATACACCCGACGCGGCCCACCCCATACGCCAATAATCAGGAACATCGGAATCAACACACCTTCAAAAAAGACGTAAAACAACACCGCATCCAGCGCAATAAACGTCCCGATCATAAAGCTTTCCAGCAGCAAAAACGCAACCATAAATTCCTTAACGCGTACCTTAACCGCATCCCACGCCGACAAGATACACACCGGGGTCAAAAACGCCGAAAGCAGCACGAAAAACACTGAAATCCCATCAACCCCGACATGGTAATTAATCCCCAAGGGCTTCAGCCAGCCGCCCTGTTCAACAAATTGAAATTCCGCGCTCGATCCATCAAAGCGCGTATACATAAACAGCGCAAAGGCCAACGTAAACAAGGACGTATAAAGCGCCATATGCTTGGAATTTTGCTTCACGATCTCTTCGTCCCCGCGAATCATCAAAATGATCAACGCGCCGGCAACCGGTAAAAACGTCATTAATGAAAGAAGCGGAAAATCTACCATAGCCTAAAACCCTTGCCCGCTTTTAAATACAAACCATGAAACAATTGCAGTAAGTGCAATTATCATCACAAACGCATATTGAAAAACATATCCACTCTGAAAACGGCTAAAAGCGCCCGCCAGCTTTTGAACGCTCTTCGCACTGCCATCCGGGCCCAACCGGTCAATCGTATTTTGATCCCCGATACGCCAGAAGAACCGCCCCAGCTGCAGCGCCGTTTTAACAAACACTGCTGTGTAAATTTCATCAAAGAACCATTTATTGAAGAAAAGCACATAAGGCGCGGCAAAAATCGTTTTAATTTTTTCAGGAATGCCCGGACGCAGCAGATACGCCAGATACGCCAGACCAATTCCGAGCAGTCCCATAATCAGAGGCAAAAACTTCACCCATTCCGGCACGTGATGAACCGCCTCCAACGTATCGTTTTGATGCCGGACCTCAATCGCCCCGTTCCAGAATTTCTCACGCCCCACACCATGCGCAATCTCTTTCTCATCCTCAAGCACAATCCCTTCGACATCATGCTCAACTTCAATGTCAATTTCATGATGGACAATTTCGACTTCGGCAATTTCCGGATGTTTTGCACCACTACCCACAAACGGTTCGTAAAACACCATCCCGGCCAGTAAAGCTCCCGTTGCCAAAATCACCAAAGGTCCCAGCATCACTGCCGGACTTTCATGCACGTGGCTCATCACCTTTTCACTCGCTCGCGGCGTACCATGAAACGTCATAATCAACAAGCGCCAGGTATAAAACGCCGTCATAAACGCCGCCGCAATCCCCAGCCAGAAAGCAATATGGCCGAACCATGTCTGATCGGCCCACGCCGCTTCCAGCACAATATCCTTGGAATAAAACCCGGCAAACGGCGGAATTCCGGCCAACGCCAGTGAACCAACCCACATCAACCCATAGGTCATGGGGATTTTCTTCCAAATTCCGCCCATTTTGCGCATATCCTGCTCATCACTCATCGCGTGAATGACAGAACCGGCTCCAAGAAACAACAAGGCCTTGAAGAACGCATGCGTCATCAAATGGAACATCGCGGCCGGATAGGCCGATACGCCCAGCGCAAAAAACATATAGCCAAGCTGGCTCATCGTCGAATAAGCAATGACCCGCTTGATATCAAACTGCGTCAAACCAATTGTCGCCGCTACAAACGCAGTCGCCCCGCCAACCAAAGTCACAACCATAAGAGCATCGGGTGCATATTCATAAAGCGGACTCATCCGCGCGACCAAAAACACCCCAGCCGTTACCATCGTCGCGGCATGAATCAGCGCCGAAACCGGGGTAGGCCCCTCCATCGCATCGGGCAACCACGTATGTAAACCGAGTTGCGCGGACTTCCCAATCGCCCCGACAAACAGCAACAGGCCGATTAATGTCAGTGCATGATATTCCTGCCCGATAAAGGTAAAATAAGTCCCCGCCATCTCTGGAACTTGTTCAAAGATCGCATCAAATTGCAGCGTCCCAAACACCACAAAAATCGCCATCATCCCAAGCGCCAAGCCAAAATCACCCACACGGTTAACAACAAACGCCTTCACAGCCGCCGCATTCGCGCTGTTCTTATGGTTCCAAAACCCAATCAACAGATACGAGGCCAGCCCCACGCCTTCCCAGCCAAAGAACAACTGCACCAGATTATCGGCGCTCACCAACATCAACATCGCAAAGGTAAACAGCGACAGATAAGCCATAAACCGGCCCTTGCACGAATCATGACTCATATAACCAACAGAATACACATGCACGCAGGCTGAAACGATATTGATCACGCACATCATCACCACAGACAGCGAATCAATCCGCAATGCCCATGAAATGTTTAAATCACCCGAAACAATCCAGCTTGAAAGCTCAGTTGTATAGGCATTCCCACCTATCGCAACATCAAAAAACAACCGCACTGCAAGCAAGGCCGCCACAATCACCGCCGTGCAGGTCACAAACTGGCACCCGCGATCCCCGATCCGCCCGCCGAACACCCCGGCAATCAGGAAAGCAATGAGCGGTAAAAAGACAGCAAGAAGTTCCATCCTTTACACTCCCATCGCCTGAATAAATGAAAACCACTGAAAGGAAGACAAAGAGAATATTAAAGCCAGCAATGCATACGCAAACAATGTTCCATGTTTAATGAATCGATAATGAAGAAAAACAAAAAATCCGTAAAATAGAAAATAATACAGAATCACAAAGAATGTATTTGAAAATAAAGCCATGCACGGAAGACATAATGCAAGAGGCAAATAAAAAACGGGGAGGGTCCATGGAAAATCTATAGAAAGCGCTTCACCAAAAACCTGAAACAAAGACATTTCACGAGTGAACGGATTTAAAGAAATGGACAGGAGAATAAAAAACATAGAAAGAGGTATCCACGCCACAAAAACAAGAGACAACCGAATCCATAAATTAGGAACTGTTCTATTTAGTACCATGTCCCACATAGAACTCACCCCTTCATGCTCGAAATATCTTCGACCGCGATAGAACCCTTGTTGCGGAAGAATGCCACCAAAATCGCCAGTCCGATCGCGGCTTCCGCCGCTGCCACCGTCAAAATAAACATCGTAAAAACCTGCCCCGTCAAATCATTCAGATAGGCAGAAAACGCCACAAAATTAATATTCACCGCCAACAACATCAGTTCGATCGACATCAAAATCACGATCACGTTTTTGCGGTTCAAAAACATACCAAACACGCCAATCGTGAACAAAATTGCGGCAAGAGTGAGATAGTGTTCCAAGTCAATTACCATAAACACGCTCCATAATTGCAAGGTACAAGTTACAAGAATTTGCCTTCTTACACGTCTTGTATCTTGTATCTTGTACCTCTAGTCTCATCTCAACTCCCCGTGCCCGGCGTAACTTTATGAATTTCCAACACGTCCTCACGCTTGCGCTGATGCTGAGCCGCCACAGACTGCTTACGCAAGCCCGGACGCGCCCGCAGCGTCAAAACAATCGCGCCAATCATCGCCACAAACAAAATCAACCCCGCAAGCTGAAACGCCAAAATATAATCTGTATATAAAACCTGCCCCAGACTTTCAGCATTTGTTGCGCCATCAAACCGCAAAATCGGCGTCGCCAAATTCTGCTCAACGCCGGGCACAAAACTCCACGCACCATAAACCAGTACCAACTCGCTCAATAAAACCGCGCCAATCAACAACCCCATCGGCACATATTGCATCGCACCCTTACGCAAATCGGCAAAGGAAATATCAAGCATCATCACAACAAACAGGAACAACACCGCCACCGCGCCCACATAGACAATTACCATGATCATCCCGACAAATTCTGCGCCCAATAATATGAACAGCCCCGCAGAATTAAAAAACGCGAGAATAAGAAACAACACGGAATGCACGGGGTTGCGCGCGGTAATAACCATTAAGGCGCTCAGCGTCAAAATTCCAGCAAAAAGGTAAAAGGCAAGGGCCTGAATGATCATCGAGTTGCATCTCTTGTTTTGCCCTTTCGTTCTAGTATGTTACGCCGCGGCGCGCAAGGCCCCTAACCCAAAAAATCCTCTACATTTTAGACATTTTTTCAAGATTGATTTTTATCCCTGATCAGGCATTATAAAGATGATAACACATTGTTTTTATTCTTTTTACATACCCACTCTAAAATAAAAACCGCCTTATGATAAAAAAAGCCCTCACCGCCCTTTTGAGCACAGGATTACTAAGCGCCGCTACGCCTGCAACCGCTACAGACACTACGCCCGCTTACCATCTCAATTTCGCCATTGGTTACTATGATGTGTTCGACGAGCAAGACGGCTTTGACCTGCGCGCCGAATATCGCCCAAACAGCGTCGTATTTATCGATAATTTAAAACCATGGGCAGGATTGGAACTCACCTCACAAGGCTCAATCTGGGCGGGCGGCGGCCTGCTTTACGACTGGAATTTTAAAGACAACTGGCATTTCACCCCCAGCCTGGGCGTCGGACTTTACACCGACGGCGGCAGTGACAAAGACCTCGATCACCCCATCCAGTTCCGCAGCCAACTGGAAATCGCTTACGAATTTGAAAACCAACACCGCATCGGCCTGTCCTTAAGTCACATGTCAAACTCAGGCCTCGGCGACCACAACCCCGGCACCGAAGTCATCAGCCTGAACTGGTCCTATCCGTTTTAATTTTATGAATTACCTGTAAGGTGCATCCGCCGCGATGTTGGCCGCCAACTGCGCTTCCCAGCGATCCCCGTTGGCAAGCAGCTTGTCCTTATTATAAAACAACTCTTCACGCGTCTCGGTCGCATATTCGAAATTCGGCCCCTCGACAATCGCATCAACCGGGCAAGCCTCCTGACACAGCCCGCAAAAAATGCATTTGGTCATATCGATATCGTATTTGGTCGTACGGCGCGATCCGTCCGCGCGCGGTTCGGCTTCAATCGTAATCGCCAGCGCCGGACAAATCGCTTCGCAAAGCTTACACGCAATGCAACGCTCTTCCCCGTTCGGATACCGGCGCAACGCATGCTCACCGCGAAAACGCGGAGAAATCGGCCCCTTCTCATACGGATAGTTAATCGTCACCCGCGGCATAAAAAACATATATTTTAGGGTCAGCAAAAACCCCTTCACAATTTCCGTCAGCAAAAATGATCG
Organism: Rhodospirillales bacterium; assembly: GCA_020638335.1. Lineage (GTDB taxonomy): Bacteria > Pseudomonadota > Alphaproteobacteria > Micavibrionales > Micavibrionaceae > TMED27. The sequence continues at coordinate 69,374 of JACKIT010000001.1, read as the reverse complement.
TGCAAATTCGTCCATACTATCTCCACCCCTCAAAGCTTTTTGTCATCATAACGTCCATCACAATAGTTATGGTAAAAAATGTTTCTCGTGTCACCACGATGAACCAAAGAAAACCAGTCCCCAACGATAAAACAGGACAAAGATATTTTTTCCTCCAAAGCAGTCGGCGAAATATTTTGAAAAGATGTTACAAGCGAAGGACAGCTATTGCTTTCATCCTTCCCTTTGCGAAATTCATGAATAAGAATACTATTATCAAAATCATAGATATTTTTCTGAAGCACGATGCGTTCATCATCGACCTCTTCGATCAGAAGATTCTTAACAAATATATATGTCTTGCCGTTATGAAACGTCACATACCGCGAACCGTCTTTTTCCTGAACACGCTTGCCAACGACATACTCTTTCCAGTCGATATCAACGACCGGTCTATCCGCCACCAACACCTCCTGAGTATCCTCTAAAGACTGCGCATATGAAGGAAGAGTTAGCAGAAAAAGAACAAACATTAACAAAAATGATCGTACAAAATTATCCATAATTAATCCAAGTCAAACACATTTATTGATCGAGCAACCTCATCAGTGCTGGGGCTATCTTCATTTTGTGCTGCCCCCCACAAACTCACAACACCTAAATATACAGCAAGAAAAACTGCAACTATAGATGCTCTTTTTTGTGTTTCATTTTCAAAAATTGACATTCAACAAATCCCTATCCCGGCAGCGCATCAAAGGTCAAAAGAAGCCCAGCGGTCAGCACCACCCAGAACAATGTCAGCGGCAAGAACACCTTCCAGCCCAGCCGCATCAACTGGTCATAACGAAAGCGCGGCAACGTCGCCCGCGCCCATATAAAGAAAAACATCACAGCCGCAGTCTTCACAGCAAACCAGAGTATCCCCGGCACAAAAGCCAAAAAGCTTATCCCCAACGGCGGCAACCATCCTCCCAAAAACAGCGTCGCTGTCATCGCGCTCATCAAAATCATCGCCGAATATTCACCAAGAAAAAACAGCGCATAAGTCATAGCCGAATATTCAACCATAAATCCGCCAGTAATCTCCGACTCGCCCTCCGGCAAATCAAACGGCGCCCGGTTCGTTTCGGCTAAAATAGAAACCAGAAACACAATCAACATCGGAAACAGCAAAGCCTGCATCCACAACGGGCGCGGCGCTTCAACAATTTCTTGCAAATTCAGACTGCCTGTACACAGCAGTACGCATACAATGATGAGCCCCATTGAAACTTCATAAGACACCATCTGCGAAGCGCTGCGAAGCCCGCCCAAAAACGCATAACGAGAATTCGACGCCCACCCGGCCATAATCACGCCGTAAACCGTCATTGACGACACGGCAAACAAATACAAAACCCCGACATTGATATTGGCCAACACCCAGCCCTTATCAAAAGGAATCACCGCCCAAGCCAGCAGCGACAAGGCAAACAGCATCATCGGCGCCAGCAAAAACACAGGCCGGTTCGCTCCGCTTGGAATAATCGTTTCCTTGGAAAAGAGCTTGATCCCGTCGGCAATCGGCTGCAGCAACCCAAACGGCCCCACCGTCATCGGCCCCTGCCTGCGCTGCATCGCGCCCATCACTTTACGCTCCGCATAGGTATAATACGCCACCGCCAAAAGCACTCCAGCCACGATCAACACCGTGTAAAGCAGTGTCAAAGCCGTCCACAAAACATAAGGATTTTCAAAAAGCTCAAGCATCAGGAATCGTATAAATTCGAACGTTAATATCCTCGCCCAATGTGAAGCCTTTACCCGCAAAAGTAAATGCCAAAATCACAGCCATACACGGCTTAAAATATAAAAAAATCCGCCCGGCCCCACTATAAAAGCGACGCTAGCCTTAATCATTTGTTAACCCTTTCCCTCTACAATTCTCAGTAAACCTCATAAAACAAGAGGCACAGGGCAATAGAGATATAAATGGCGGATAAAACGACAAAACGATCCATTCTTGACGATATTTTGGCGCATGTAACCGTCACAGATGCCAATGGTAGAATCCACATTGATGCCTCAAGCCTGAAAACAAATCCCGATAAAACCAGAGAAATACAAGAAGCTTTATCCGAAGAAGGACTGTACGTATCCAAAAGAACAGACGGCCGCGAACAACACACATATTATAACGACGGAGATCCTGGAAGTATTACCTGCTTCGGACTCCTAATAAAGACCGATCCAACACAGGCCATACATCACATTGATAACGCTCTTAATGACACTAATCTAAGCAAAATAGATATTTTAAAACTACAAATCGCGCTGAATGCTTGCACAGATGATCCAAAAGAAAAAATCATAGTTGATGGCATTATCGGCCCGCAGACTGCCAACCGTCTCGCCGATCACCTCGCACGACAGATGATAAATCCGGACCTAAACAGCGGCATTGGCAAAGCTCTGCAAAAATACGCCGCTCCGGCAAAACTAAATGCCCTCGGTATGGAAGCTCGAAGAGAAACCTCTCATCGTTTTAATAATAGCGCCACGCATGCGCATCATGATGAACATGAGCACACATACAAACCTTCAAAGCCCGAAGGAAGTGAAAATCTGGATACAAACTCAGGCAACCTGACACTGCAAGCCCCGATTAAAAATATGCGTATTACCAGCACACTCAAAGAAAGATGGAACAAATCGCATCAGGGCGTCGATATGAACACCGAAAAAAGCGGCGACGCCAATATCGGCGAACCAATTTCCGCACCTGCAAACGCTGTCGTAGCCTACGCAGGCCCTGCAGGTGGCTATGGAAACCTAATATCACTTTACCATGGACATGGTGTCTATACACAATACGGCCATGTCCGCGGCACAAATCATCTCTCGCGTGGACAGACTATACAATCTGGAAAAAATTTTGCCCAAATCGGCAATGCGGGAGGTGTCGATACCCATCTACATTTCGAGGTCATCATCCAACGAGGGAATACAGGCTACGTGATTGATCCACAAAAAGCGCTAGCTCCAGGCGTTGACCTTTACGATCCGAAAGTACAAGACAGACTGATCGCAGACGCAGACAGTAAACTCGCGAAAAACACATCTGATGCCTTTGAAGGCAGAGTTGCAAGCTTCGACGAACACCGCTACGACAAGACACTCATCGCTGCCAACACCACAAACGACAAGCCAACAATCGTCTAAGCCGCTTCGTCTTTGCCTTCAATAAACTGTGCAATGTCCGGCTTAAAATAATTCGGCCCCTTCAGGATCTTGCCATCTTCTTCGCGAACAATCGGCTTGCCATCCTCACCCAGCTTACTCATATTTGAGCGCTGCACCTCTTCGAACGCCGCCATCTTCACGCTGTGCAACCCAAACGACAGATACGCCCCGTCCAGCACATATTGAATATCAGTCAGCGCATCCAAAACCTCAACAAGGTCACCTTCCGCCAACGCTTCCTGCAATTCCTCAACCTCTTCGGCCAGCAAATTCACCCGCAGCGCATTCGTCTTCGCATCCGAAATATCCGGCGCATCCTTGACCGGCAGCCCGTAGGTTTCATGAAAAATCTGTACATATTCAAGTGTTGTTTTGCTCATTACTCCGCCACCTCAAATTCATTATGTCTCTTCCCACGGCTCGCAGCATAGCGCAAAATGCCCTTCACGCTTAAATCTTCATCCAGATCGGGCCAATGGATTCCATCGCCAAAAGGTAAAACCCTCAGGTTATCGCGCTGCTCAGGCGATGCGCCACTCAAACGTTCGTACCACGTCAAAGGCGTGGAAAGGCATAAACCGCCCTTTAAAACGATTCGCAGATAATCGTCATCGCAAAACGCCTCTTCAATCTGAAACAACTCGTCCTCAACTTCCAAAATGCTCATGCCATACCTTCAAAAACTCATCTTTATGTTTAGCTATAACCTTGCGAATTTCAGTAACTTCATGATCCGCCATATTCTTGCATCTTGCCACATTCAGGTTATCAAGCCAAAACTTTACTTGTCCTTCGCCCTCCCCTTTTTCAACATGAACATACGGAGGCTCTCCATTTTCCTTGCTGTAAAAGAAAAACCGAAATCCTTTCCATTTCAAAAGCGTTGGCACTACTCCGCCGCCTCCAGCATTTCATCATCGGCACGAGCAAACGATTCCACACACGCCCGCATGGTCTCCGAAGCCCGGCAAATGGCATTCGTCATGTAATAATTCCGCACCGGATTAACGAACGGTGCCTTATCTGCAGCCCCCTTCGTACCAAATTCACTCCACGGTGCCGGCGCAATCGAATCAACAACGCCCAGATGCTTGAAATCATCGAGAATACGATCCCGCAACTCCATCTGCGTATTATACGGCAATGTCCGCCCCAAACTTTCCGAAAGCGCCCGCAAAATCTTCCAATCTTCTTTGGCTTCACCCGGCGGAAACGAAGCACGACGTGCATATTGCACCCGCCCCTCGGTATTCAGGTAAATCCCGTCTTTCTCAGTATACGCAGCCCCCGGCAAAATCACATCGGCGCGCCCAGCCCCATGATCGCCATGATGCCCCTGATAAATCACAAAAGTTTTCCAGCCAATCTGCGCACGTGCGTCAAATTCATCCGCGCCCAGCATATACAAAGCCTTGATAGAACCATCTTTCGTCCCTTCAACGATTGCGCCAAAATCCTTACCGCCGACTTGGGGAACAAACCCGACATCCAGCGCACCAACACGCGAGGCAGCACGATGCAGAACATTAAATCCGTTCCAGCCATCCTTAACCACACCTAATTTTTCCGCAAATGCATACAGCGCATGATGAAGCGCCTCACCGTCATCGCGCTCAAACACACCAGAGCCGACGATGATCATCGGCTTTTGCGCGTCTTTAAAGACCTTCGCAAAACCGCTTTTAGCCTTCACAAATTTTTCAAGCGCCTCAGGCCCATCCCCTAGATGCTCATAATCATAGGTCAACGCCGCCTGCTCACCGATCAACCCGATCTTCACCCGACGCTCAAACTGTGCCTTGCGAATACGCGCATTAAGCACGCTCGCCTCATGACGCGGATTGGTCCCCACCAGCAAAATCGCATCAGCTTCATCAATACCGGCAATGGTTGAGTTAAACAAATATCCCGTCCGGTTCGAGGGATCAAACTGCGCCCCATCAGTGCGGCAATCCATATTCGGACTACCCAGTTTTTCGAGCAAATCCTTCAGCGCGACAATAGATTCGACCTCAACCAAATCGCCAACCAGCCCGGCAATCTGCTCGCCTTTCAGCCCCGAAAGCTTCTTGGCAATCAACGCAAACGCCGCTTCCCAACTCGCCTCAACCAGCTTACCGCTATCCTCATCGCGAATATAAGGACGGTCCAAACGTTGGTTATTCAGCCCATCATAGGCAAAGCGCGTCCGGTCGGAAATCCACTCCTCATTCACATCTTCATGCAATCGCGGCAGGATTCGCATCACTTCTCGGCCGCGCACGTCAACACGGATATTCGACCCTACCGCGTCATGTACATCAATCGTTTCCACTTTTTTCAATTCCCAGGACCGCGCCTTAAAGACATACGGCTTGGAAGTCAGCGCCCCGACCGGACACACATCTATCAAATTGCCTGAAAGTTCTGTTTGCACCAATTCATCAATAAAGGTGCCGATCTCGGCATCTTCGCCGCGATTAAGCTGTCCCAACACCGGCGTACCGGCGATTTCCTCAGCAAAACGCACACAGCGCGTACAATTAATGCAGCGCGTCATCGTGGTGCTAATCAACGGCCCCAACTCTTTATCTTTCACCGCCCGTTTATTCTCGGAAAAACGGCTCCGGTCGAATCCATAGCCCACAGCCTGGTCCTGCAAATCGCATTCCCCGCCCTGATCGCAAATCGGACAATCCAGCGGATGATTGATGAGCAGCATCTCCATCACGCCTTTACGCGCCTTCTTCACCATCTCGGAATCAGTATGCACAACCATGCCTTCACCCGCAGCCATCGCACATGACGCCACAGGTTTTGGCGGCCCGCCCTCAACCTCGACAAGACACATCCTACAATTCGCCGGCACCGAAAGCTTGTCGTGATAACAAAAACGCGGCACTTCAATGCCGAGTGCTTCCGCCGCTTGCAGGATACTCGTCCCGCGCTCGACTTCGATTTCCATGTCATTGATGCTGAGTTTAACTGTGGCCATAAATTTGAATTTCTGTTGTGAAGTATATTGAATTCTCTGATCTATTCCTGTTTAATCTGCGCAAAAGCCAAGATCAACAGTTAGTTTAAAGTATATGATCACTCGCATTGAAGTTCTAGCCTCACCTGAAGATGGGCGAGGAAAAACACTGGAAAAAGCTCTTAAAGCCAAAGGCAAAACCGCCACCGTGCGCGTAGTCGATGTCTATACCAGCGAACATACAAAGGCACGCAGCGCCAAATTCAAATCCAGCCTCGCCAACCCTGTCACCCAAAAACTTGATTCTCTCCCCAATAACTTCGACTGGGCGTTGGAAATCGGCTACCTGCCCGGCGTCACCGATAATGTCGGCCACACCGCAGCAGAATTGCTAAAGCTAGCAGGCGCCGAAAACGACAATGACTGCTTCTCTTCCCGCCTCTATCTGATTAAAGGCGATCTTGAACAAAGTGATATTGAAAAACTCTCCCAAAACCTGTCGAACAGCCTGATTCAGCGCGCCACCATCAAAAGCGCCGCTGAATTCAAAGCCGATGGCGGCATGAATGTAATTGTCCCCAAAGTCCATTTAGACAATAAAGGCGCCGTTGCCGACAATATAGATTTAAACGTTTCCGACGAAGAGTTGGAAACCATCGGTTCTGCTGGAATCGTAAATAAAGACGGCTCCCGCCGTGGCCCGCTCGGCATGTCCCTGCTCTACATGCAAGCCGTACGTGATTACTTCGCGCGCGAAGGTCGCCCCGCCACAGACATTGAACTCGAAACCATCGCCCAGACCTGGTCCGAGCACTGCAAACACACCATATTCGCCTCTCCCATCGATAACGTTGCCGAAGGGCTGTACAAGGGCTACATCAAGCGCGCCACCAAGGAAATTCGTAAAGAAAAAGGCGAAAACGACATTTGCGTCTCTGTCTTTTCCGATAACGCCGGCGGGATCATTTTCGATGAGAATTATCTCATCACCGACAAAGTCGAAACCCACAACTCCCCGTCCGCCCTCGACCCGTTCGGCGGCGCAATTACCGGCATCGTCGGCGTCAACCGCGACTGTATCGGCTTTGGTCAGGGTGCAAAACCAATCATCAACCGTTACGGCTTCTGCCTCGCCGACCCGCGCACTTCGCCTGAATATTACCGCGATAAAAACTGCACGATCTCCGTTCTGTCACCCGAAACCATTATGAAAGGCGTAATCGACGGCGTTGAAGCAGGCGGCAATCAATCCGGCATCCCTACCCCGCAAGGCTTTGTTACCTTTGACGATCGTTTCGTCGGCAAACCACTAGTCTTTGTCGGCACCATCGGCCTCATCCCACGCAAGATTAACGGCAAACCCGGCCACGTTAAAAAGGCCAATCCCGGCGATAAAATCGTTGTCGCTGGTGGCCGCGTCGGGCGCGACGGCATCCACGGCGCAACCTTCTCCTCCGTAGCACTTGATGAAGGCTCCCCCGCCACCGCCGTACAAATCGGCGATCCCATCACCCAAAAGAAAATGTCCGACGCCATTATCAAGGAAATCCGTGACTTGGGCTGGTATTCCGCCATTACCGACAACGGCGCTGGCGGCATGAGCTCATCCATCGGTGAAATGGCCGAACAATCCGGCGGCTTCCACGTCGAACTGGATAAAGTCCCGTTGAAATACCCCGGTATGGCCCCTTGGGAAATCTGGATCAGCGAATCTCAAGAACGCATGACCATGGCCGTCCCGCCTGAAAACACCGACAAGCTCATTGAACTTTTCGCACGGCGCGGCGTTGAGGCCACAATCGTCGGCACTTATACCGATGATGGCCGCGCGAAAATCACCTATAACGGTGAAACCATCATGGACATGGATATGGACTTCCTCCATGACGGCAACCCCGAAACCCCGCTCACCACCACCTTCACCAGAGGCAGCGAAGCAGAACCGGATATGGACGAACCCACAGACCACACCGAAACGCTGCTCGACTTACTGGGCCGGCTGAACATCTGCTCCAAAGAATTCATTTCGACTCAATATGACCATAACGTGCAAGGCTCCGCCGTCATGGGCCCACTCCAAGGCCCAGGACGCGTCTATGCCGAGACTTCAATCACCAAACCCGTCCTCACATCCGAAAAAGGCGTTGTCCTGTCCCAAGGCCTCTTCCCACGCTACAGCGATATTGACACTGCCGCCATGGCCGCCGCAGGCCTCGATCTGGCCGTACGCAATGCCATCGCCGCCGGGGTCGATCTGAACCAACTCGCCCTGCTCGACAATTTCTGCTGGTGCAGCTCGGATGAACCCGAACGCCTCGGCCAACTCAAACGCGCCGTCGAAACCATCTACGAAATGGCCGTGAAATACGAAACCCCGTTCATTTCCGGCAAAGACAGCATGTTTAACGACTTCAAAGGCTTTGATGCAGATGGCAACGCGATCAAAATCTCCGCCCCGCCGACCTTGCTGGTCTCTTCCATCGGCGTAATCCCTGACGTGGAACGCTCCATAGATCTGGCCCCCAAGGCCGTCGGCGATCTGGTCTACCTGCTCGGCGCCACCAAGGATGAATGCGGCGCGGGTGAATATTACGACCATCTCGGCCATCTCGGCAACAACGTGCCGGAAACCGACAGCCACCAAAACTTACGCCTCTATAAGCTCTATGGCCGCGCCGCCCGCGACCGCCTGATCGCCTCTGCCTACGCGCTGAATTACGGCGGCCTTGGCGTGGCTCTGGCCAAAAAAGCCATCGCCAGTCAAATGGGCATGGATATTGACCTGTCCGCCATCGACAGCGAACTGCGCAGCGACAAACTGCTTTACTCCGAAAGCACCGGCCGCATCCTTGTCACCGTCGCCCCACAGGACAAAGACGCCTTTGAGAAAAACTTCAAAACCTATGAGCATTACACGATGATTGGCCACATCGCCTACGGAAATAAACTCAACATAAAGAACATATTAGAAATTGATATTAAGATATTAGATAAAGCATATAAACAACCATTGAAGGATTATTAACGCGGAAATTTGGAGTTCCGAAAAAACAGACATTAAAAAAAACTCCGCTTCTCCGAAACTCCGCGTAAAAAATAAAAAATGACAGCAAAAGCCCTCATACTCGCCGGATACGGCCTCAATTGTGAAGAAGAAACCTTGCACGGCTTTGAACATGCAGGCCTATCGGGCCAAATCCGCCACATCAACGATCTGATCGAGGCCCCACAAGAACTCGAAGACGTACAAATCTTGGCCATTCCCGGCGGCTTTTCATATGGCGATGACACTGGAGCAGGCAACGCCTACGCGCAAAAGCTCAAACTCGCCCTCTGGGAACCGCTTCAAAAATTCATTGAACGCGATACGCTCACCCTCGGCATTTGCAATGGCTGTCAGATTCTCACAAATCTAGGTCTCAACCCGCCCGCAGGCACGCCCTATGGTGATCGCAAAATCGCCGTAACCTACAACGAAACCGCGCGCTATCAATGCCGCTGGATCGACCTGAAAATAACCTCAACCTCCCCATGGCTCAGCGGTATAGAGCGTATGCATATCCCCGTTGCCCATGGCGAAGGCCGCTTTATGATGGATGAAACCACCCTCAAAACCCTACAGGATCAGGGGCAGATCGCCGCACAATATATTAAACCTGACGGCACGCCAGCCAATGGTGAATTCCCCTACAACCCCAACGGCTCGCTCAATGACATCGCCGCCATCACCGACCCGTCGGGGCGCGTACTGACCATCATGCCCCACCCGGAACGCGCCATGTTCACCAGCCAACGTGATGATTATATGAAACTCAAAGACACCGCCCGACGCGAAGGAAAACCCGTCCCCGAAACCACCGACGGCATGGCATTATTCCACAACGCCGCGCGCTACTTTGAAGTCGCACAAAAGAAAAGCGCCTAACGTTTAATCAAATCAATCCTGCCGAGGAGTAAAATCAGCAGCACCAGAGAGAAGTGTTTTATACTTCCGCGCCCGCCCATAATGACGCTTTGCCCGAAATCCAAAAAATCCAGAAAGTCCAAGAAAACTAACGCCGCCTATACCCTTAACGACACCGCTCACCAAAGCGTTTCTGGCCTGACGATCGTTGGAAGAAACTGCAACCTCCTGGAAATCATCAACAGCCGAATATGCGGTCCCCCCAGCCACAATAGCGCTTAAAATCGCCCCGGCCGAAAACCTTCGCCCCCTTGCTACATTGTTAACAAGAGCCCGGTTCCAACTCCGTTTCCGCTCCGATAACGCCTCAACACGGTTCTCTGTCATATTTCACCCTCTTTTCACATAACTTAAGAAAGAACATATAAATACATTTTCCAGAAGTCACCCCCCCCTCAATTTTAAAAACCCTTAGACAAACTCAAAAGAATTATTATCCCGAACAATCTCCGAGCTGCAATCAACGCTCAATCTGCCAAATTCTTCCCCGGCCTTTTCCAAAGCCTCATCAACACATTTTAACATGCCCATAAGATCACGATCCCATTTCCTCCTGGATTCAGGACCCTTACATAAACCAAAACTGCACTTGCTCTCAAAAATGTATGTAAAAGAAGCTTGCGCCGAAGCCTGGTAAAGCGCCATCTCCGCAAGAGAAATCTTTGAACGTGCCCCAAGAGCCGTAATCAACGTTTTAAGACCATCCTTATCCTCCGTATAATCACACGCAAGAACAGCACTGGCTACATCACTTCTTCCTGCCCTGATTTTTTCAAAAAGCATAGGATTATGTACCGCCTCACGCTCAAGAATATCTAACCCCTTCCGAAAATGCGAAATTTCCTCGGAGTGACTTTGATCAAATGCCTTTTGAGTAGCCATAAACTCTGTAGATAACTTCGATGCTAAAAACGCATCTCCAACAATTTCTTTTGCCGCATTTCGAAACAAAATATGATTATAATGTCTTGCATATAAAATCCCCGCATAATCATCCAAAACCGTCTCCGCCTGACGCATCCAAATTTCTTGAGAAATCTCCGGCAATAAATCTTGAAGCTCCTGTGAAGTATCAATAGAAATATCATCAACGCTCTTTCCCAAAAGCTCTTTACTAAATGCTTCTAAAGTCTGATGTTTTTGACCTCCCCCCGGATAAGCCGCAAGGTCATCGACCAACGCCTTCATATCGGTGCGGATCGCACAGGCCTGCTCATAACGCTCTCTTAGCTTTGAAATATCAATATCCATAACGTTTCCGTTTCTCAAGAATCATAATCTTGGCGACCATAGACAATAGACATAATTATGTCAATGAATAGCCGTATATTTTATGATATATCATGCATTTTTATTGACAAAATACATTACATAACGTAAAAACCACTCCAAATAACCTTATCGGGCACAATATTGGGAATAAATAAAAATGGAAATAAGATCGCCATTAGATAAACAAAGCGGGATAAGAGATATGTTTGCCCTGGCAGCTATATGCGCTCTGATTGGAACCTTAGGACTTTCAGACATGCCCTCAGAAGAACAAGGGTTAACCGCTAACTATAATAATAACAGCGATAACAGCTTCATGTTTGAAGCTGCAGAAAAAGATATGACACCGCCTGTACCAGACTGGGCGCAACAGTAAGCCAAAAACCTAAGCCGCCGCCTTGCGGTACTCCATAATCCGGTGCTCCATCTCAGGGCGGAAATGCTTGATCAACCCCTGCACCGGCCAGGCCGCAGCATCGCCCAGCGCGCAAATCGTGTGCCCTTCAATCTCCTTGGTCACCTCAAAGAGCATATCAATTTCTTCAACGCTGGCATTACCTACCACCATCCGCTTCATCACACGCCAAACCCATCCCGTCCCTTCACGACACGGCGTACATTGACCGCAACTTTCATGCATATAAAACTGCGACAATCGGCAAATTGCCTGTATCACGTCCGTAGACTTATCCATCACGATAACACCTGCCGTACCAAGGCCTGTACCGAGTTCACGCAAGGAATCAAAATCCATATGCAAGTTTTCGCACATCTCTTTCGGCAGCATCGGAGTCGAAGACCCGCCCGGTATCACAGCCAGCAGATTATCCCATCCGCCGCGCACACCACCGCAATGCTTGTCAATCAGCTCTTTAAGCGGAATGCCCATCACCTCTTCGACATTGCACGGATTATTCACATGCCCCGAAATACAAAACAGCTTGGTCCCGGCATTCTTCTCATTCCGGCCCAGCCCGGAGAACCACGAACCCCCACGGCGTAAAATCGTCGGTGCCACCGCAATCGTTTCCACGTTATTCACCGTCGTCGGACAGGAATATAGCCCCGCCATCGCCGGAAATGGTGGCTTGTTGCGCGGCTGGCCTTTCTTGCCCTCAATCGATTCAATCAGTGCTGTTTCCTCACCGCAAATATAAGCCCCGGCCCCGCGATGCAAAACAACATCAAAATCCCAACCGGACCCGGCGGCATTCTTCCCCAACAATCCAGCAGCATAGGCCTCTTTAATCGCCTTAATCACTTCAGAACCTTCATTCTGAAATTCTCCGCGAATATAGATAAAGGCTGCATGCGCCCCCATCGCAAACCCGGCGACCAAACATCCTTCAAGTAATTTATGAGGTTCATGACGTAAAATATCGCGATCTTTACATGTTCCCGGCTCAGACTCATCGGCATTCACCACCAGATAATGCGGCCGCCCGTCCGATTCCTTAGGCATAAATGACCATTTCATCCCGGTAGGAAAACCGGCCCCGCCGCGCCCGCGCAAGCCCGAAGCCTTCATCTCATCAATAATCCAGTCCCGCCCCTTGGCCAAAATCGCCTTGGTATTGTCCCAATCCCCACGCTTTTGTGCCTGTTTAAGAGAAAAACTCTCCCAGCCATAAATATTCGTAAATATCCGATCTTCGTCAGTGAGCATCTCTAAACCACCCCCGCCTTTTTCGCCCGCTCTTTGAGAGTCGTCGGTCCAGATAGTGCCATCGAAGCTTTACGCGCCTTTTGCGAACCAATTTTTGGCTTCATGTCTTCACTCAACATATCGAGAATTTCTTTCATGCTGCCCTCGGTCAAATCCTCGTAATAATCGTCGTTAATCTGCACCATCGGCGCATTTACGCACGCGCCCAGACACTCCACCTCCATCAGGGTGAATTTTCCATCCGGCGTCGTCTCCCCCATGCCAATCCCCAGATGTTTGGTGCAGGTCTGGATAATATCATCAGACCCGCACAGCCAGCACGGCGTCGTCCCGCAAATCTGCACCAAATATTTCCCCACCGGTGCAGTGTTATACATCGAATAAAACGTCGCCACTTCATAAACTTTGATCGGCGCCATATCGAGAATCTCGGCAATCTTGTCCATCGCCGCACGCGGAATCCATCCACCATAAACGGGCGTTGCCTTCGCGCCCTCTTCGGCAACCTGCCGCTGCGCCAAATCCAGCAAAGGCATAACAGCCGATTGCTGCCTCCCCTTGGGATACAGTGAAATCGCCTCTTCCACTTTCTTTTGAAAAGCCTTGGAAAATTCAAAGCTTTCCGGTTGGTAGTCCGCGTTTATATCAAATGATTTTTTCATCGTTGTTCAACTTCCACCCTTCCTGTCATTCCCCCCCTGTCATTCCCGCGCAGGCGGGAATCCAGCAAGACTATAATTTATCATACAAATCATCCCAGTCCGGATTCATCTCATGAATTCTTTTCAATTTCCAGCTACGCTCCCACTTTTTCATCCGTTTTTCCTGCAGGATCGCTTCACTTATATCTTCATAAACTTCATACCAAACCAAGCGGTTTAAATCGCACTTTTCAGAAAAACCCTCAACAACTTTATTTCTATGCTCCCAAATGCGTTTCTTCAGATTTGATGTTACGCCGATATACAAAGTCCCGTTTGGTTTATTTGTTAAAATATAGACATATCCTGCTTTCATTTAGTTCTTCTGGATCCCCGCCTACGCGGGGATGACGTTTCATCGCTAGCCTGCGTTTATATCAAATGGTTTTTTCATCTAACGATCAATCTCTCCGAACACAATATCGAGGCTCCCGATAATCGCCACCGTATCGGCAAGCTGATGTCCTTTGCTCATAAAATCAAGCGCCTGCAAATGCGCAAAGCCCGGGGCGCGAATGCGGCAACGATAGGGCTTGTTCGTCCCGTCGCTCACCAAATACACGCCAAACTCACCCTTCGGCGCTTCCACAGCCGTGTAGGTCTCCCCTGCCGGTACGTGGAAACCCTCGCTATAGAGCTTAAAGTGATGGATCATCGCCTCCATCGAAGATTTCATCTCGCCGCGCGGCGGCGGCGCAACCTTGTAATCATTGACGCGGCTCGGCCCGTCCGGCATCTTTTCAATCGCCTGTTTCATAATTTTCAGAGATTCATAAATCTCGGCCATCCGCACCAGATAGCGCGCATAACAATCCCCGGTCTTCCCAACTGGAATATCGAAATCAAAATCTTCATATGAATCATAAGGCTGGTTCTTGCGCAAATCCCACACCACGCCCGAAGCGCGCAGCATCGGCCCGACAAACCCCCAATTCAGCGCCTGATCTTTCGAAACAATGCCAATATCAACCGTGCGCTGCTTGAAAACGCGGTTATCCGTCAGCAACGTTTCCAGATCGGCCAGGAACTTCGGCAATTCTTCAACCCACTGCGCCATATCGTCCAGAAGCCCCGCCGGAAGATCCTGCGATACACCGCCAGTGCGGAAATAATTCGCATGCAACCGCGCCCCGCAAGCGCGCTCGCAAAATTCCATGCCCTTCTCGCGTTCTTCGAACCCCCATAGCGCCGGGGTCACAGCCCCCACATCCAGAGCAAAAGTTGTAATATTGAAAATATGATTGATCACGCGGCTCAGCTCGGCAAACAACACTCGAATATATTGCCCGCGCTTGGGTACACTAATCCCCAACAGCTTTTCCGTCGCCAGAACAAACGCATGTTCCTGATTCAAAGGGCACACATAATCCAGACGATCAAAATACGGCATCGCCTGCGTATAGGTCTTATGCTCAATCAGCTTTTCGGTACCTCGGTGAAGCAGACCAATATGTGGGTCGGCACGCTGGACAATCTCGCCTTCCATTTCCAGAACAAGCCGCAAAACCCCATGCGCAGCCGGATGCTGCGGCCCGAAATTCATTGTATAGGGCTTGATCTGCGTCTCTTCGACAATATCTATGTCCTTACGCTCTGTGCTCATTGAATCAAAACTTCCTGTATCAAAACATCTTTTACAACACCTTCACCCGCGATACTTTGAGCCTTTTCAAGAAGTTGTTCCCTAAATTTATAAAGCCCTGCAGAACCTCTCAAATCCTGTATTTCGAGATCACCCAACAATAGATGATAATCAGCAACAACTTTTGGAACAAGTGCTAAGACAGCATCTTTTTGCCCACTTTGAACTTCCAAAAGCATCTTTAGGCGAATATATTTCGGATCATCGCCTGAAACATTCAAGTTTTTAACAAAAGTCGGAATCTCAACAAAAGCACTTTCACTATTCGCAACACGGATTTCAGGTGCAGATTGAACAGACGCAATAAATGAGGAGGCCGATGCTCTTGCTGCTCTGTCATTTTCAACTTTGCTTTCAACTCGCTTAACGTAGGCATCCACATTGACTATATGCATCAATTGATACTGTTGATACGTCAAAAATCCAAGCCATATGAGAATGATAAATATAACAAAATCACTGAAAGAAGAAGATGCACGAACCCTGCCGTCACCATTGTTATACTGCGGTAGATCGTTTTTCTTTTGAGAGCACTTCACAGGCTTACCGTATCCCTCTTCTTTTATAATGCCCCGAATGCTTTTCAAAATATCGTCAATGCTCTCCGCCATACACCGCTAACCCCCTTTTGCACGCTTCCACCCATGCGGCGGAATAGCTCCCTTCTTATCACCGGGAAGCTGCACATCGGTCATCGCTTCCCACGGCGATAATGCATCAAACTGGCGGAAATCCTGAGACAGTTTCACAGGCTCATAAACAACGCGTTTAAGCTCATCGTCATAGCGAACTTCAACATAACCGGTCAAAGGAAAATCCTTACGCTGTGGATGCCCCTCAAAGCCATAATCGCTCAATATACGGCGCAGATCAGGATTACCCGCAAACATGACGCCATACATGTCCCACACTTCACGCTCATACCATCCCGCAGAGCTGAAGATATCAACTACAGACGGCACAGGTGTCTCTTCATCTGTCGTAATTTTTACGCGTACACGTTGATTATGCCGCAAAGACAGCAAATTATAGACGACATCAAAACGACCGACACCCGACGCCCTATCCGGATAATCCGCCCCGCAAATATCGACCAAAACGCGAAATGTACACTCTTTGTCATCCCGCAGAAAATTCAAAATGCGAACAATATTTTCACGATTGCCATTCAGAGAAAGCTCGCCTTTGAAAAAATCATAACTCGCGATGGAATCGTCCAGATTCTCCATGATGTAATCAGCCAGATCCTTAAGTGCATCCGTTGCCATCCTCGCGCCCCTATCTCACAATGCGCGTATCTTCGCGCTGAATTTTTTTCTGAAGCTGTAACAATCCATAAACAAGCGCCTCCGCGGTCGGCGGACAGCCCGGCACATAAATATCAACCGGCACAACGCGGTCGCATCCGCGCACAACGGAATAGGAATAATGATAATACCCGCCGCCATTAGCACAACTGCCCATGGACACAACCCAGCGCGGCTCCGGCATCTGGTCATAAACGCGCCGCAGCGCCGGCGCCATTTTATTGGTCAAAGTCCCGGCCACAATCATAACATCGGACTGACGCGGAGAGGGTCGCGGAATAATGCCGAAACGGTCCAGATCATACCGGCTCATATATGAATGTATCATCTCCACCGCGCAACAAGCCAAACCGAATGTCATCGGCCACATCGACCCCGTCCGCGCCCAATCAAACAGCGCATCAGTAGAGGTGAGCAAAAATCCCTTTTCATCCAGAGTCTTGGAAATTGCTGCCGGAACAACATCCTGCTCTTCCGCCGGCGGCATCTTAACATCTGTGCGAAAATCATATTTTGGCGCAGCGATTATATGCTTGTCATGCCCCATGCTCTAAAATCACTCCCACTCAAGAGCGCCCTTCTTCCATTCGTAAATAAACCCAACAGTCAAAACGCCCAAAAATACCACCATCGACCAAAATCCGAACACGCCGATTTCTCCCAGCGATATAGCCCAGGGAAACAAAAACGCGATCTCTAAATCAAAAATAATGAAGAGCAAACAAACCAGGTAAAACCGCACGTCAAACTTCGTACGCGCATCGGAAAACGCATCAAACCCGCACTCATAGGCCGAAAGCTTTTCCGCATCCGGATTTTGCCGCCCGGCCAGCAACGACCCCAAAATCATCACAAACGACACCCCGGCTGCAATCACAATAAACAGCAGAATCGGTAAATACGTTAACAGAAAATCTTGAGGTGCCATGAGCAGGTCTAATTCGTGTGTTAATCTGCCTCCGTTTTAACACCGCAATAGCCAAAAGGAAACAGGGAATTCACGCAAAATTTTTAAAATCCGCGTACTCACTTCATCAAATTAAAAGGGGAATTTTTTAAAATCTCAAATGGCGCGAGTGACGAGACTTGAACTCGCGGCCTCCGCCGTGACAGGGCGGCGCTCTAACCAACTGAGCTACACCCGCGCATCTGAGGTTCGTTTTCTTATCAAGTTAAAGCCTGCTCTGTCAACGGTCTTTAATCGTGAATTGTAAAAATTATGCAGCCAGCATAGACGCCGCAGGAAACGAATCCATATCCAGCGCCTCTGCAACGGCCCGGTGGGTGATTTTGCCGTCACACACATTCAGACCGTCCATAAAATGCGGATCATCAGCCAAAGCCTGTTTCCAACCTTTATTCGCCAGTTTCAACGCATAGGGCAACACGGAATGATTCAGCGCCAAAGCCGACGTCAACGGCACAGCGCCCGGCATATTCGCCACGCAATAATGCACCACATTATCGACAATAAAAGTCGGGTTATCATGCGTCGTCACCTTGCTGGTTTCTGCGCATCCACCCTGATCGATCGCGATATCGACAAACACCGAACCCGGAATCATCTCGGGCAACATGTCCTTGCGAATCAATTTCGGCGCCGAAGCCCCGGGAATCAGTACCGATCCGATCACCAGATCCGCCTGTTTGACAAGCGTTTCCAGCGTCCCTGTGCTTGAATACACAATATTGGCCCGCCCGATGAAATATTCATCCAAAAACCGCATCCGCTCATTATCACGCTCCAGAATCGTAACATTTGCGCCCAGCCCAGTCGCCATTTGCGCCGCGTGAAAGCCCGCAACCCCGCCACCAATAATCAGCACATCCGCCGGTTTCACACCGGGAACACCGCCAATCAAGCGCCCTTCCCCGCCTTTATGCTTTTGCAAATGATACGCCCCCACCTGCACGGAAAGCCGCCCGGCAATCTCGCTCATCGGCTGCAAGAGCGGCAAACCGCGTCCGTCGCCGCCTGTCACCGTTTCATAAGCAATCGCCGTGCAACCCGATTCGATCAAACCAAGCGCCTGCGGTTTATCCGCCGCCAAATGCAAATACGTGAACAGCACATGATGAGGTTTAAGCAGTTGATATTCGGAGACCTGCGGTTCCTTGACCTTAATAATCATTTCCGCATGCTCAAAAACCTCTTGCGCCGTCTCGGCAATCCTCGCCCCGGCAGCTTCATAATCCGCATCCGAGAAGTTAATTCCAGACCCGGCACCGCTCTCAACCCAGACCTCATGGCCACACCGCACAAACTCCACCACTGAATCAGGCACCAGCCCAACCCGATGCTCCAACGTTTTAATCTCTTTTGGTACGCCGATGATCATGGTTAATTCTCCCCTCTTTTTTCCGAAAAAGCTTAACAACTCTTTGATCCTAGACAAGATATTTCTTGAAAAAAAACAAAAGACGCTATAGGTTCGATACAACATTACGGAAATTATATATGGATACATACACCCTTTCACAAATTATCGGTGGCTCCACGATTTTACTGAAATGGACCAACAGTCTCTTTCCGGACGCAAGGCGCATGCGCTTCACGTCTATTGTGAGCAATTACCTTTCCGGAACCGCCTTTGCACTGTTAGGAGAAAAAACAGGCGCATCATGCTTTTTTCTGGCAGGAACCCGCTCCGCATTGAGAGCCACAAAATGGGGAAAAGGAAACCGCCGCCTCTTGACTGAAGGAACCATTTTCCTTCAATCCGCCTTTACTGCTGGCGTTCACGAAACCCCCTTAGACCTCGCGCCCATCCTCTCTTCGACACTGGGCAGCATTGGCGACGACCAAGATCAGGGACGCTACAGAAGAGCGCTGTTTTTTATAAACAATACATGTGTAAATTTGCCCTTTTCCATCGCGACAAGAAATTACGCAACGGCCGCAAACATTGGAATAACATGTCTTTTTCTTGGAAAGGCAATCTATCAACACGACATAAAAAACGCCGCACACCCTGAGGCGCGCTTTTCCAAAAATCTACGCTCCTACCTATATGGAATATTCCGAAACGCCGCAACCGGTGCACATCCGGGCGGACAAACCCCCGTTCACAGTGTTAAAGATTTGAAAAACATAAACAGGACATACAGCAACTCTCTAAAACAATACAACCCTCAATTTGAAAATCAAACAGCCCTTCTTGCAGAATGCACTTTTCATCCGGAAAGGTTCAAAAAACAACAAGAAGGTGCGACTCCTGTTTTCTAGCGCTCAACTCCGCCCATCAGTACGTACTTCATTTCCAGATATTCATCGATTCCGTATTTCGAACCCTCACGGCCCAGACCAGACTGCTTCACCCCACCAAACGGCGCGACCTCAGTCGAGAGAATCGGCTTATTCACCGCCACCATCCCGTATTCCAGCGCTTCGGCCACGCGCCACACCCGCCCCACATCGCGCGCGTAAAAATACGCCGCAAGCCCGTAAATCGTATCATTGGCCAGCCCAATAACCTCAGCCTCATCGCTAAATTTAAACAACGGCGCAACAGGGCCAAATGTCTCTTCATGCGCGATTTTCATGTCCTTGGTCATACCAGTCAACAAGGTCGGCTCGAAAAACAGCTCCCCGGCCTCGTGCGGCTGCCCGCCGGTAACCACCTCCGCCCCATGCTCCAACGCATCGGCGATATGATCCTGCACCTTTTCCATACCTTTTTCATCAATCATCGGACCAATCTCGGTGTCTTCTTCCAACCCGTCACCAACCTTCAAAGCCTTAATCTTCACCGCCAGCTTCCCGGCAAATTCATCATAAATTTCCTCCTGCACATAAATCCGGTTTGCACACACGCAGGTCTGACCAGCATTGCGGAATTTACAGGCAATCGCCCCGTCCACGGCCGCATCAATATCGGCATCATCAAACACGATAAACGGCGCATTTCCGCCCAGCTCCAGCGACAGTTTCTTAATCGTGTCCGCGCATTGACGCATCAACACCCTTCCCACCGCCGTCGAACCGGTAAAGGACAGCTTACGCACCGCCGGATTCTCGCACAGCTCCTGCCCAATCGGTGCCGGATCATCACCGGTAATCACATTAAACACACCGGCCGGAAATCCAGCCTCTTCAGCTAAAATCGCCAGCGCCAACGCCGAAAACGGCGTATTGCCCGCTGGTTTACACACAATCGTGCACCCCGCCGCCAAGGCCGGCGCAACCTTGCGCGTAATCATCGCCGATGGAAAATTCCACGGCGTAATCGCCGCACTCACCCCAATCGGCTGTTTCATCACGCTCATCCGCGCCCCGGCAATCGGTGAAGGAATCAAATCGCCATAAACCCGCTTGCCTTCCTCGGCAAACCACTCAACAAAACTTGCGCCATACAGAATCTCCCCCTTGGCCTCGGCCAACGGCTTGCCCTGCTCGGTCGTCAAAATCACCGCCAGATCATCTACGTTTTCAACAATAAGCTCATACCAGCGCCGCAGGATAACCGCCCGCTCTTTCGCGGTTTTCTTCGCCCAGGCCGGAAAGGCCCGCTCCGCCGCTTCAATCGCCTTGCGGGTTTCACCCGCGCCCAAATCCGGCGCCCTGCCCACAACCTCACCATCGGCCGGGTTCGTGACATCATAACGCGCTCGCCCATCCACCCACGCACCATCAATATAAGCTTTATCTTTGAGAAGATTTTTATTTTGAAGAATCATGTTTTCCCTTTATCGTCATTGCGAGCGTAGCGAAGCAATCCAGAGCCTGCAAGTAACATTCTGGATTGCCGCATCGGCCATATGGCCTCCTCGCAATGACACGAGAAAAACTCAAGCCGCCACGCTCTTGCCTAGCCCAAACCGCCGTTCAACATACTCTTCAACCAGCGCCTGAAACTCGCCGGCGATGTTATCCCCGCGCAGCGTATGCGCTTTCTTACCGTCTATAAACACCGGCGCCACCGGGCTTTCCCCAGTACCGGGCAGCGAAATTCCGATATCCGCATGCTTGGATTCCCCCGGCCCATTGACAATGCAGCCCATCACCGCAACCTTCAGATTCTCAACCCCCGGATAGCGTTTGCGCCACACCGGCATAGACTCATCCAGATGCCGCTGAATATCCTGCGCCAGTTCCTGAAAAACCGTCGAGGTCGTCCGCCCACAGCCCGGACACGCCGCGACTTCCGGCGTAAAACTACGCAAGCCGAGAGCTTGCAAAATCTCCTTACACACCCGCACCTCGAGCGTACGATCACCCCCTGGCTCCGGCGTTAGCGAAGCGCGGATCGTATCGCCAATTCCCTCATTCAGCAAAATCCCCTCGCCCAGCGCCGTCGCCACGATACCTTTACTCCCCATCCCCGCCTCGGTCAGCCCCAAATGCAGCGCGTAGGTCGAGCGCTCCGCCAGTGTCCGATACACCGCAATTAAATCCTGTACCCGGCTGACCTTCGCCGACAGGATAATCTGATCCTTACGTAAACCAACGCTTTCTGCGCGCTGCGCACTCAACAACGCCGACTGCACCAATGTCTCCCACATCACGTTTTCCACATCCCACGGTTCCGTACGAGCCGCATTCTCATCCATCAGCTTGGTCGCCAGTTCTTGATCCAGTGACCCCCAATTGACCCCGATCCGCACCGCTTTGTTATGGCGCGCCGCCTTTTCAATCATGCTCTCAAACTGCGCATCACGTTTCTTGCCAAACCCGACATTGCCCGGATTAATCCGGTATTTATCCAGCGCCTCACACAGCTCAGGCACATCATTCAACAATGTATGACCGTTATAATGAAAACACCCGGCCAGCGGCACATCCAGGCCTTCCAACTCCAGCCGCTCCCGCAGGGCCACAACCCCGCGCGCAGCCTCTTCGGTATTCACCGTCACACGAACGATTTCGCTGCCCGCTAGGAACAGATCCTTCACCTGCGCAAATGTCTTCTCAACATCCGCCGTATCGGTATTGGTCATCGACTGCACAACAATCGGCGCTCCGCCACCAACGATGACACCACGAACCCTAACGGTATGCGTTTTATGACGCGGTTTTTCCATGATCTGGACCATGCGCTTTATTTAGAGTGAATTACACAAAAGGTCAAAGTTTTCATGAAAACTATTGATTTTTTCAAATGAAGTTACTAAACATACCATTCCCTATTTGATAAGGGCGATTAGCTCAGTGGTAGAGCGCCTCGTTTACACCGAGGATGTCGGCAGTTCGACCCTGTCATCGCCCACCATTTTCTAGACTTTTACAGACTCATATCCTTCACTCCGTTTGCATATTTTTCACCCCCATATCTAATCCTTTATTTTCACTGCATTTCTTTCAGTTCCTTTGCAAAGCATCCTAACCCGCGACAAACCGACAAACTTCCAACCGCGCGGTATCCCACAAACAAAAAAAGCCCCGCAAACCTGCAGGGCTTTTAGAATTCTTTAGAAGCATTACCAAGATCCCGTTTGTCTAACTACGCTTTTGCGCACTAACGGGACAAAAACCTTTCGGTTCTTACTTCTTGTTCACAGCTTCTTTCAGCTCTTTACCAGCTTTAAACTTAGGCTGCTTGGAAGCCGGAATTTTGATAGGCTCACCCGTGCGTGGGTTACGGCCAGTTGTTGCAGCGCGCTTGGCAACTGAGAATGTACCGAAACCAACGAGACGGACATCATCGCCTTTTTTCAAAGAGCCTTTGATAGCGTCGATAACAGCATCAACAGCAGATGCAGCTTTTGTTTTAGAGATGTCGGCTTTGTCAGCCACTTTTGATACGAGGTCTTGCTTGTTCATAATAATCCCCTTCAGGTTAAAGTTAAGCAATTAAATGACTTTTCTGAAAAGAATTCTAAAAGAAAAAAACATCCTAAAGAAAAAATCCCAAAAAAATCGACTTTTGAAAAACTTTAAAAGCCAAAGCCAGTAAGGTTTTTCGAACTGTGTAACGAATCTTTTAGGCTTTTTTCGCGCAGGAATCAATGGCGAATTACGTCTTCGCCCTTATTTTCTGCACTTTCTGGAGCAATTTGCTCAATTTTTTTACTGGAATCACTATCAAGTGGCTTTGGAGCCTCTAATAATGCATGTGCAAGCACTTCATCAATCGTGCCGACACTCACAATTTCCAGTTCTTTTTTAACATTCGCAGGAATCTCTTCTAAATCTTTAACATTGTCTTCGGGAATCAAAACCTTTTTAATACCCCCGCGCAGCGCGCCAAGCAGTTTTTCTTTCAGACCACCAATCTCGGTAACCTTGCCGCGCAAATTCACTTCGCCGGTCATCGCAATATCTTTGCTGATTGGAATGCCGGTCAGACATGAAACAATCGCCGTCACCATCGCCGCGCCGGCCGAAGGCCCGTCTTTCGGCACGGCTCCTTCCGGCACATGAACGTGAATCTGCTTTTTCTGCAAAGCCTCATAATCAATACCGTAAGCTGCCGCGCGAGACTTAATAAGCATCTCGGCCACGGTAATCGATTCTTTCATCACATCTTTCAGATTCCCGGTCATGGAAACCTTGCCGTCTTTACCTTCGTAATTAACCGCTTCAATCTGCAAAATCGAACCGCCAACTTCAGAATAAGACAGCCCCGAAACGACGCCGACGCGATCCTGTTCATCGATCTCGCGGGTTTTAAATTTCTTAACACCCGCATATTTCTTAAGATTACGCGGCGTAATGGAAATTCGCGCCTTGCCCTTCATCAGGATTTCCTTGATAGCTTTTCGGCAAAGTCGCGATAACTCACGTTCAAGACTGCGAACGCCCGCCTCGCGTGTGTAATAACGAATCAAATCACGCAATCCATTATCGCTGATCGAAAACTCATCCTTCTTCAAACCTGCCGCCTTCATCTGCTTTTTCAGCAAATGCCGCTTGGCGATTTCAAGCTTTTCATCCTCGGTATAACCGGAAATATGAATGATCTCCATCCGGTCCAGCAAAGGCCGAGGCATAGTCTGCAACGAGTTTGACGTACACACGAACATCACGTCTGACAGATCGTAATCAATCTCTAAATAATGATCCTGAAACGTTGAGTTTTGCTCAGGGTCCAAAACCTCCAGCAACGCCGAAGACGGGTCCCCACGCCAATCAGAACCAAGCTTGTCAATCTCATCAAGCAAGAACAACGGGTTCACAGTCTTGGCCTTTTTCATGCCCTGAATTACTTTACCCGGCAAAGCCCCGACATAAGTGCGCCGGTGACCGCGAATCTCACTTTCATCGCGCACACCGCCCAAAGACATCCGCACAAAATTCCGGTTTGTCGCCCGCGCGATCGATTGCCCCAAAGAGGTCTTGCCAACACCCGGCGGACCAATCAGACACAAAATCGGACCTTTAACCTTCTTGGTACGCTGCTGCACAGCCAGATATTCGAGAATGCGCTCCTTGACCTTCTCCAATCCATAATGGTCGGCATTCAAAATCTTCTTCGCCAGTTTGATGTCAGATTTCACCCGACTGCGTTTTTTCCACGGCACCGCCAAAATCCAGTCGAGATAATTGCGCACCACAGTCGCTTCCGCCGACATCGGGCTCATTTGCCGCAATTTCTTCAATTCTTTAGCTGCACGCTCTTTCGCTTCTTTTGGCAGATTAGTCTCTTCGATCTGCTTTTCCAGCTCGCCCAACTCATCCAGCCCGTCTTCGCTATCGCCAAGCTCCTTCTGAATCGCCTTCATCTGCTCATTCAGGTAATACTCGCGCTGAGTTTTTTCCATCTGGCGTTTTACGCGGCTGCGCACACGTTTTTCAACCTGCAACACACCAATTTCGCCTTCCATAAAGCCGTAAATACGCTCTAACCGCTCATACAACGTCGGAACCTCAAGCAATTCCTGCTTTTGCTCGATTTTGAGCGCCAAATGTGACGCAATCGTATCGGCCATCTTGGTCGGCTCTTCAATCTGATTAACCGAAACAATCACCTCTGGCGGAATTTTCTTATTCAGTTTCACATATTGCTCGAACTGCGTTGTCACCGCGCGTGCAAGCGCCTCAAGTTCGTCATTCGTTTCCGTAGTATCAACAACGTCTTCGACACCAGCTTCCAAAAAGTCCTTATTTTCAGAAAAATCCGCGACTTTAACCCGTTTGCCGCCCTCAACCAGAACTTTTACAGTCCCGTCAGGCAACTTCAACAATTGCAGAATCGTCCCGATAACGCCCGTAGTATAAAGATCTTTGGCGGAAGGATCGTCCTCAGACGGAGATTTCTGCGTCAAAAGCAAGATTTGCTTGTTTTCATGCATCACATGCTCAAGCGCATGCACGGACTTATCACGCCCTACAAACAGCGGCACAATCATATGAGGAAACACCACAATATCGCGCAAAGGCAATACAGCATAACGTTGAGATGAGGATTTTGAGCTTCCGAGCATGTCTTTCCTTAAAAATTTAGATTATTAAGCAGAAAAATGGGACCTTTTTATCAAAAATCAAGATACTCCACTACAATACGCCCAAAACCTTTATTTTTTCTTATCATCATCGGCCAAAACGTGATTTTCTACAACTTCATCAATTAAACCAAATTTCTTAGCTTCTTTTGCACTCATAAAATTATCGCGATCCATTGCTTTTTCAACGTCAGCAAGCTTCTGCCCGGTATGATGCACATAAATCTCGTTCAAACGTTCACGCAAACGCAAAATTTCACGCGCCTGAATCTCAATATCTGTGGCTTGGCCACGCGCCCCGCCGGATGGCTGGTGAATCATAATCCGTGAATTCGGCAAGGAATAACGATGCCCCGCCGCACCGGCTGCCAACAACAACGAGCCCATCGACGCCGCCTGCCCAATACACACCGTATGCACCTCAGGCTTAATATATTGCATCGTGTCATAAACAGACAAACCAGCCGTTACCACACCGCCAGGTGAATTAATATAAAAGGAAATCGGTTTTTTGGGATTCTCGGATTCGAGAAACAAAAGCTGCGCGCAAATCAGGCTGGTCACATAATCATGCACCTCGCCAGTTAGGAAAATAATCCGCTCTTTCAAAAGACGCGAATAAATATCAAACGCACGCTCCCCGCGGTTTGTCTGCTCAATCACAGTCGGCACCAGCGTATTGTTGTAAACTTCTAAAGGATCGCGTTCATTAAAATCTGTGCTCATGTGTTTTTTCCGAAAAGGGTTGTTGATACTTGATACCCGAAAACGATAACCAGCCGCGCCACGAACTGCAAGTATTGTTCGGCAGTAATACAAAATAATCACTTGAAATTATACATAATTATGTTTAAGCCGAGAATATGGCACATATTGAAAAAACACTTCACGTGCAAAATCGTGATGCATTGGTAAAACAGGCAGAAGAAATCGCCCTTGCCATACCGGGGAAGTCTTTTCGAAACAAAAAAGCACGTCCATACATTATATGCATCAACGGAGCCACAAACTCCGGGAAAAGCCTGTTTTGGGATGTTATCAAAGACACATTGTTACAAAACACAGCTAAAAAAAAACCGCACATTGCCCAACTTTTTCCACACAGAAACAGGCATATGGAAAGATGGCACGGAACAGATCAAAAGACAGGAACAAACATAAAGATTCTTTTTGCCAATATGGCGATGAACCGTACATCCTTTTTTGATATATACGACACGAGCACAGAAAAACTTGCACAACTTGTAGAGCTAACAGAAACAAGTCCTAAACAAATAAGACAGTTGCGCAGATATGGCGACCTTTTGCTGCTTAGCAACGTGCCACAACCATGTGGAGATATAAAAATAAACGTCGACTTCCCCACAATTCCGTTAAGGCAACAATGGGCGAGAACAGTAACTATCATAACAAAAGACAAACTGTTAACTGAATCCTCGCCCTCTAACACCAGACAATCTGGCGCCTCACCAGAAGCTTTCGCTTAAGATTTTTTCACAGCGGCTTTTTTCTTCGCTGGCGCTTTTTGTGCCGCCGGTTTTTTCTCGCCATCATCCTTCTTGGCCGATGATTTTTTAGAAGTAGCCTTCTTCTTCGGCTTAGCGTCTTCCTCATCATCCAAAGCCGTCAAAAGCTCATCCTGAGAAACAGCTTTCTCCTTCACCTCGGCCAGTTCAAGAATATAGTCGACGACTTTTTCCTCAAACAAAGGCGCACGCAAAGATTCAAGAGCCTGCGGGTTCTTGCCGTAATAATCAAAAACTTCACGCTCCTGACCGGGGAATTTCTGCGCTTCCATAATCACAGCCTTATGCAGCTCGGCATCAGCCACAGTAATTTTCTGACCATTGCCGATTTCCGCCAGAATAAGCCCCAAACGTACGCGGCGCTCGGCGATCTGCGCATACTCGTCCTTTTCCGCCTTTGAAAGCTCTTTACCCTCACCATTACGCTGACGCTCCAGCTCAACCTGCTGAAGAATATTGGTGTTTTCCAGCTCCAGCATGCCCGGAGGCACGTCAAATTTGTTCGCATCATCCAGAGCATCCAACAACTCTTTTTTCAAAACCATACGGGAATGCCCGTCGAGCTCTTTCTGAAGCTGCTCTTTAACCGCTTCTTTCAGGGCTTTCACATCATCCATTCCAAGAGACTTAGCAAATTCATCGTTGATTTTCGCTTCAGCAGGCTCACGGATTTCATGGATTTTCACATCGAAAATCGCATCACGCCCGGCCAATTCTTCTGCCCCGTAATTTTCAGGAAAAGAAACTTTGACCTCAACTTTTTCACCGGCTTTTTTGCCGACAAGCTGCTCTTCAAACCCCGAAATAAACTGACCGGAGCCAAGCTTGAGCTGATGCCCATGCGCATGCATACCCTCATGCTCAACATTGTCATCCGCAGTGCGGCCATGGAAATCGATCACCAGCGTTTCACCGTCTTTAGCCCCGCGCTTAGCCTCCACGACCTTCGTAGACTGATTATTCGCAGCAATACGCTCCAACGCTTCATCAACTTCTTTGCCATCCGGCACTGTAACAAGCTTTGTTAACTTGATGTTTTTTAGCTCCGCCACTTTAAATTCAGGCATCGCCTCAACCTGTACGGTGTAAACAAGATCATTTCCCTCGCCAAAATCTTTACTCTTCACTTCAATCTTCGGCTGCAAAGCAGGCTTGATTTTCTTATCAGCCAGAGCTTTCTGAGACGTCTCATTCACGGCGGCTTCCAAAACCTCGCCGAGCACTGCCTTGCCATAGCGCTGTTTTAACATCGCCAAAGGCACCTTGCCCGGACGAAAACCCGGCATACGGGCCGTCTTGCCTACTTCCTGAAGTTTTACATCAACACGTTTGTCAATATCATTGGCCGGAATAGTAATTTCCAGCTCGTGGTTCAAACCTTCAGACTTTAATTCTTTAACTTTCATAGCAGCGCTCTTCAATTTTATAAAAACAGATGTGGAGCTTCGTTTAGCCGATAATCTCGGGCTTTTCAAGCCTTCATTCTTGACAAGTAAAAAAATACGCTATAACTACGCTATGCCTCATCAAGGCAAATCTCGTCACGCGGCTGTGGTGAAATTGGTAGACACGCTAGATTTAGGTTCTAGTGCCTTCGGGCGTGGGGGTTCAAGTCCCTCCAGCCGCACCATTTAAAATCTCATCGCTTAGTCACACTCTCTCGTAAGAAATTCATTTGCAACCTTTATTATTCTCCCAGCCATTTCAGGCGTTATCTGGTTAGGGTTACCAAAAGCCGCATTGCAAAGAATAGCAGGTTCAATGATTTGCATTGAGGGTTGATACTTTTGCTCGCCATTCGCATCGCTAAAATTAAGTTGATACCCGCAGAAGGCTGAATTCAAACTTCTCAACGTACGCTCAAATATCTCGCCTTTTACAGGCTCAAATACCATCACTAAAGACCTGATATGCATAGATCTTTCCTTTCATTTTACAAAAAAGCGCTTTTAAATGACAATGAAGATTATGTCAACAATAAATCGCTTAAAACCTCAGGAATCATATCGATCAGGTCAGAGGCCACCAACCCCGGACCAAAGCGCAAAGCCGCATCACCATGCATCCACACGGAAGCGCAAGAGGCTTCAAACGCAGGCATTCCCTGCGCCAGCAATCCGGTAATCATCCCCGCCAGCACATCGCCGGACCCCGCCGTAGCCAAATACGGCGATGCATGCACATTAATGACCGCCCGCCCATCCGGATGCGCGATCACGCTATCGGCCCCTTTCAGCACAATAACCGCACCAATTTGCGCCGCCGCCACGCGCGCTTTTTCCAGCTTCGTGCCCACAAGATCAGGAAAAGCTTTCTCAAATTCCCCCTCATGCGGCGTCAGGACGTAAAGAACACCACCCTCCCGTCCCTCCCCCCCTTGGGGGGGAGGATTAAGGTGGGGGGGTAAATCATAAAGCGCATCTGCATCCAAAACCGTCGGCATATCACTTTTATAATCCGGCTTCACACCCAAACCGCCCGGCCCGTAAAGGCGCGCCGTAACGCGCTCTGGTTGATCCCCCTGATCATAAACCAGAATATGCGGTGCTAAAGACGCCCGATAAATATCACCCGTCCCCTTCGGCGCAATCACGCTCACCAGCCCCGCGCCAATCCGCGCACAGGCCTCACTTGCCAGCCGCGTCGCCCCCGTTAATTTCGGCGCACCAAAAACCTGCGCCAACCCGCTGTCATATTTATGCCCGCCAGGATCTTTACACGGCAACGCCGCCAACCACAAATCCGGATGATTTTCCAGCGCCTCATACTCAAAATCCGCCGTAATCCCTATATCCGCAATCTCCACCGCGCCGCACAGCCTCGCACCCGGATAAAGGACATGCCCCAGCTTTTTTCGATGAAACGTGATTGTATAATCCGCACGGAGCGCATGCGCATCCGCTACGCCGCTATCACCGTTCACCCCCGAAGGAATATCCACCGCCACAATAGGGCTGCACACTCGATCAAAAACATCGCTAACAGGTGCCTTCAAATCGCCCTTAAAGCCCGTGCCAAACACCGCATCGACGACCAAATCCGCCTGTGAAACGTCAACAGCCTCAAACGAAACCGTCTCCCCACGCCAACTATTATACGCCTTCAGCGCATCGCCTTTGAGCTTTTCCGGCTCAACCAAACACGCACACAGCACGCTCCGTTTAGCTTTGCGCAAAATTTCAGCAATAACAAATCCATCTCCACCATTATTCCCCGGTCCGCAGAGAACAAGGATATTCGGCGCTTCATATTCAACAAGAATAAACTTCGCCACCGCCCGCCCGGCTGCACTCATCAAATCAAATCCCGGCGTCCCTGCCTCAATCGTATCCCGGTCCGCTTTTGCCATCTGCGCAGTCGTCAAAATCTCATGGCTCATTTATTTACGCCCCATTTGTTCAAAGCACTTGACCTTTTATAGCCCAAAACCTTATACAACTTAAATTAATTATGGCGACTGTAGCTCAGCTGGTAGAGCCCTCGGTTGTGATCCGAGTTGTCGCGGGTTCGAGTCCCGTCAGTCGCCCCACTGCTTCGCTAAAGCTACGCAGTGCTGCGCACAAGTAGCTTTATTGCGAACAGTAGGCTCTGCGAAGCCTTGCGCAAAGCAGAGCATAGACTTGTAAAACAAGGACACACACACCCATGACCGCCGCCCTCAAATTCAAAAATATCGCCGAATTTCTGAAATACATCAAAGAAAACGACATCCAGTATGTCGATATGAATTTCACCGATCTGTGCGGAAAATGGCAACACACCACCGAATATGCGCCAGAACTCGACGAATACAAACTCGGACGCGGTATTTTCTTCGACGGCTCCTCTATTGCGGGCTGGCAGCCGATTAACAACTCCGACATGGTTATCAAACCGGACCTTGGCAAAGTTGCCATCGATCCTTTCGCTGCCCAAAGAACGCTCAAAGTCTTTTGCGACATCTATGAACCTGGGACCGGAAAACCTTATGCACTGGACCCGCGCTCCATCGCTAAAGCCGCTGAAAAACACCTCAAAACCAACAGCCTGGCCGATACGGCCTATTTCGGACCAGAAGCCGAATTTTTTATCTTCGACGACGTCAAAATCCACATGGATATGAACCGCGTCGGTTTTGAAGTCAGCAGCGAAGAAGGCCCTTACAACGCGGGGCGCCATTACGACACTGGCAATATGGGCCACCGCCCGCAAACTAAAGGCGGCTATTTCCCTGAAAGCCCGGTTGATCATCTCTCCGACATTCGCGGCGAAATGCTAACCGTCATCCAGAGCATGGGGGTCGAGGTGGAAAAGCACCACCATGAAGTCGCCCCCAGCCAATGCGAACTCGGCATCAAATTCTCCACTTTGCTCGATAGCGCTGACAACATTCAGCTCTATAAACACGCCGTCCACAATGTCGCCAATGCCTACGGCAAAACTGCCACTTTCATGCCTAAACCCATCTTCGGTGATAACGGCTCAGGCATGCATGTACATCAATCTTTGTGGAAAGCAGGTAAACCTCTCTTTGCGGGTGACAGCTACGCCGACCTGTCTGAAACCGCACTCTATTATATCGGCGGCATCATCAAACATGCCCGCAGCCTAAACGCCTTTACCAACCCGACAACAAATAGCTATAAGCGACTCGTTCCGGGCTATGAAGCACCGGTCTTACTGGCTTATTCTGCCCGAAACCGCAGCGCATCTTGCCGCATTCCATACAGCGCTTCACCGAAAGGCAAGCGCATAGAGGTCCGTTTCCCTGACCCAACCGCCAACCCATATCTGGCTTTCTCTGCCATGCTTATGGCCGGACTTGATGGAATCGAAAATAAAATCCATCCCGGCGAAGCCATGGACGAAAACCTCTACGATTTACCGCAAGATGAGCAAAACAAACTCCCCAATGTCTGCCACTCCTTACGCAGCGCCCTTGATGCCTTACGCGAAAACCACGAATTCCTGCTTAAAGGCGATGTCTTTACGCAAAGCGCAATCAGCGCCTACATAAGCTTAAAAGAAAAGGAAAACAAAGCGTATGAAACGATGATCCACCCTATAGAATACAAACTGTATTATTCCTCATAATACCAACATTTTTCTATTCCGCAGTGCTGGGTGTGATCTCATTTACAACCAGCTTGTATGTTTCAACGTTACGCGCCCATTTAAAATAATCATCGTCACGTGAAGGCGTAAACAGGGAAATAAAATAATAATAATCACCTGCCGACATAATCGTTAACCACAGCTCATGCTCAATAACCTTTTCGCTTTTATCCGTAGCCTTAAAAACTTGCGTATCAACAAAATCATAGCGATCACCAAGCAAAAACTCGTTTCGATCTTCAATAACATCTCCCATAACAAGCCCTTTCTCCGCAATATCCTCCTTATAATAATTAAGCTCATCCTCGAGAGACTCTGAGGCGTAAATAGACACAAGATCAATACCAATTTGCCCATCCAGACGGATCTTCCCGGTGTGAGAACCATCATGTATATAATGTGTGTTAAGCAATAAAACTTTCATACGATCAATCGTACGAATAGGCAAAGCTTTCAGCTCCCAACTGACCGGATACATAAATTCGGCCAAATCCAGAAACTGGTAACGCTGCATTTCTTCGATATATTCCTTGACCGGAGTAATGGAGCCAAAGGAATCAAGCACCATTTTCTGCATGACTTTTTCATCATGCCAGCGCTCAATAGGAACAACATACTGAGCATACATAACGTGCTTACCGTTTGTGTAAACACTGGCACGAACGGCATAACTGACCTTATTTTTAATAAAAACATAAAGAGCTTCCGCGTGCGTATCGTCATGGACAGTAAGCCCCTGCACGTTATAGCTGCTGGAAAGAAAAAACTGCATAAGCCACTGCTCAACAGTCATAGAATAATCCATACTCATCGCTTCAACCGTCAAATAACTGCGCTCAGAATGCAGATCCGGAGGCCCGTAAAATCGCACGATTTCTCCCATAATTTTATTGGTAACCGAAAAATCTTCCGGCCTGCCCTTTGTCATATTTTTCCATTCCTTAGGGATTCGAATTTTAAAATTCAACGCAGGATCCTCGAACGTATTAAGAACGAACGGATCCGTCTTTTCTGTAAACTCACTGGAAGAAAGCAGATCAAATTCAGGCATAGGTTTGCGATATTGTTCCATAACTTTTTGCGCAAAAGCACTATGAGAAAAAAGCAAAGAAACACCGGAAACCAAGACAAGAAACACCCAAATCCTATGTAAACTCATCATTTCTAAAACACCTCTTATGCTTTCTTTAGGGGCAATAAATAGAACGCAAATATCATTGTAACACATCTCTTAGCCAAGTTTCCAAAAACACAATCTTAATTTATAGCAAGCTTAAAAATCCGTGTATTCCCCTCTACACATAAGCTAAAGCCCTTGATTTGCAGGCCATAGAGATTTACACAAAAACAAAATACGATTTTTTTTAAACGCTCACGTACAAAGTAACAGAGTCTAATAATATGCCTGATTTATTCACCCCACCTTCTGCTGCATCAAAAAACAACTATGATGCCTCTTCAATTGAAGTTTTAGAAGGTCTTGAGCCTGTTCGTAAACGCCCCGGCATGTATATTGGCGGCACAGATGAGCGTGCCTTGCACCATTTGGCTGGCGAAATTCTGGACAATTCAATGGACGAAGCCGTCGCTGGCCACGCCGACTGGATCGAAATCGCTCTGGAGACTGATTACTCCCTCATCATCCGCGACAATGGCCGCGGCATCCCGGTTGACGAACACCCGAAATACCCCGGAAAATCCGCCCTTGAAGTCATTATGACCACACTGCACTCAGGCGGAAAATTCTCAGGCAAATCATACGAAACCTCCGGCGGTCTGCATGGCGTAGGAATTTCTGTTGTCAACGCCCTGTCCGATAACATGTGGGTGGAAGTCGCCCGCGAAAAGAAACTCTACCGCCAAAGCTTTTCCCGCGGCCTTCCAACTTCAAAGCTCGAAGATTTGGGCGCCATTAACAACCGCCGTGGCACAACCGTATCTTTCCATCCCGATCCTGACATTTTCGGCTCACAAGCTCGCTTCAAACCCGGCTGGCTGTTTCAGATGGCCCGCTCTAAGGCTTATCTATATTCCGGCGTTGAAATCCGCTGGAAATGCGCCCCCGAAATTATCCCCGAAGACAGTAAAATCACGCCTGAAGCCGTATTTAAATTCCCCAACGGCCTGCTTGACTACCTTGACGCCACGCTACATAACCGCAAAACAGTAATTCCCAAACCCTTCGCAGGCAAAGCCGATCTCCCCGATAATGAAGGTCGCGTTGAATTCGCTATCACCTGGCCCGAAAGCGGCGAAGGCTTTACGCATTCCTATTGTAACACCGTACCAACACCACAAGGCGGTACCCATGAAACCGGGCTGCGCACGGCACTCTCCCGAAGCCTGCGCGCTTACGGTGAAATGACTGGCGTTAAAAAATCCGGCATCATCACCGCCGATGATGTGCTGGGCGGTGCAGCGATATTGCTTTCTGTCTTTATCAAAGATCCGCAATTCCAGGGCCAGACCAAGGAAAAACTCGCCACCACCGCCGTATCCAAATGGATTGATACCGCCATCAAAGACCACTTCGACCTGTGGCTTTCCGGCGATCCAACCTCAGCCACCAAGCTATTAAACGCCATTATCCTGCGCGCCGAGGAACGCCTGCGCCGTAAAATGGACCGTGTACAGGCCCGCAAAAGCGCCACACAAAAATTGCGTCTGCCCGGCAAACTCGCCGACTGTTCCCGCGCCAATGCCGAAGACACCGAGCTTTTCATCGTTGAGGGCGACAGCGCGGGCGGCTCGGCCAAACAAGGCCGCAACCGCGAAACACAGGCCATCTTGCCCTTGCGCGGCAAAATTCTCAACGTCGTCAGCGCTACCGCCGATAAAATCCGCGCCAACCAAGAAATTCAAGATCTCATCCAGGCTCTGGGCTGCGGTGCTGGCCGCGACTTTCACCTCTCCAAACTCCGCTATGAACGCGTCATAATCATGACCGATGCAGACGTTGACGGCGCCCACATCGCCGCGCTGCTCATCACCTTTTTCTACACCCAGATGCGCGAGCTTATCGAAGAAGGACACCTCTATCTTGCCCAACCACCGCTCTACCGCCTCGTCGCAGGCAACAACAGCGCCTATGCCAAAGACGATGAACACAAAGATACACTAATGGAAACCAAGGAATTCAAAGGCAAAAAAGTTGAAGTCAGCCGTTTTAAAGGCCTTGGCGAAATGCCCGCAAAACAGCTCAAGGAAACCACCATGAGCCCAGCCAGCCGCACCTTGCTACGCGTAACCCTGCCCGAAGCCGCCACAGCCGTAGCCATGGGGTTGGCAGGCGAAGAATTCGAAGATGAAAACCCGCTTGAAGCAGGAACTTCACAGGCCGATATTGACGACCTCGTCGAACGCCTGATGGGCAAAAACGCCGAACCGCGTTTTCAGTTCATCCAAAACAACGCCGAGTTCGCCAGCGATATTGACGTTTAAGCGATATTGACCTTTGAAGTCTGCGCGGCGATGATAAGCACAAATGAAAAAAAACACCC
Organism: Rhodospirillales bacterium; assembly: GCA_020638335.1. Lineage (GTDB taxonomy): Bacteria > Pseudomonadota > Alphaproteobacteria > Micavibrionales > Micavibrionaceae > TMED27. The sequence goes on along the minus strand of JACKIT010000001.1, from coordinate 33,164 downwards.
CCATCATAATCGTGTTTTTAAGTCTGTGCATTCTAACGACGCTAGGCGCCCTCTGGCTCTCTGCACCAAACAAGCTTGAAACCAAGCTGAATCAAACCATTCATAGCGCCGGATTTGAGAACGCCACCCTCCCGCCGGCCCAAAAAAAGCTTGGCCAAACGCTCTATCAAAACATTGCTCTCGACCCCGATGGCTTCAGCACACTCAAGACCCTTACCATAAACTATAATCCCCTAAAATTTGCGCTACTTGGAAAAATTGAGTCCCTACGCCTGTCCAGCCTTGACCTGACCGGAGAACTAGATCCGCAAGGCCAAATCACCATAGCCGGATGGAACGACGTACAATCCTCTCTCTCGCAAACACTTAAACTTAAAAACACGCTGATAGAAATTGAAAATGCACGCCTGTCAGTGCTCAGCCAAAAATGGGGCGGTACGTCTCTAAATCTGGACATGCAAGCGCGCCCACAAGGACAGCACGTCAATCTACAAGGCAAGATCACAGCCACGCAGCGCAAGCTCAGCGCTACAGCCAACCTGGAAGGGCAAATCACCAATGAAGATTTCTGGGATCTGCGCATGGAACTTGAGCAAGGAAAATTCACTCTGCCCAACCTGCAAGCATCACGCCTCGCAGGACTAATCAATCTCAGCAGTCAAAACATGCTCCCAATCCGCATTCTCGGTGAACTGGAAGCGGGTGGCCTTAAAATCGCAGAATTACCGTGGCAAAAAGGCGCCCTGACACTTGAGGGAACAGTTCATGAACCGCAAATGATCCTCGCTGCCAAATCCACCGGCATTGAAGGGCTTGAACTCGCTTTCGACATTCCCAACATACGTACGCCTTCGCTTTTTTCAGGAACGTTGCACACAGATAAACTGGCAAATCTCTTCGACTATCTGGAAGAACAAAACAAACTCCCGGTCCCCAGAGATACTCTGACGTTTCTAGACCAACTCAACAATATCGATATTATTTTTGCCAACCAAAAAAACTTAATATTTAACATTAAAAATGAAGAGCAAGAAATTGATATAAAAGGAAATTTAATCATCAAAGAAGAGGAGGGATACACAGGTGAAATTCAAGCGGCCCTGCTTCCACTATCAAGCCTGACATCCGCCCCTGACGCCCTCGGCACCGTCAATATGCAAGGAAACTTTACAACCACAGCCAATAAAATATCTGGTACGCTCCAGTTTCAACTGGCCGAAGATAGTATCTTGCCCTATGGCCCAATCCCCCTCACGCTCAGCGGCGCAAAAATCAAACTGAGAGACTGGAGAACTCTCTCTGGCCCCCTGGAAAAATCGCTCCCCTGCGCTATTCGTAACTTCAAACCGAAACATAATTGCTCCCTGTCACTGCAAATTCGCAAAAGCCAAATCACCCCCAGCGCCTTAACCATCAAAACCTTGGGCACAAAAATTGATGCTCCTTCCGACCAGGACAAAAATAAAAAAACCTTACTCAAAATCAACGAAATCGACCTCAAAGACCTGTTTCAGGCATTAAAAAAATCGAACTGGAACGCAGCAGGCTACCTTGAGGGCACCGCAGCCCTTTACAAAGAAAACGGCAAGCTCATAATCGATAACCTCTACCTGAAAAACAAAGGCATTGGAATCTTAAAACTCAAGGATGACACCTTGTTCGACCTCATGGAAATGAAAGATTTTGAAAAGGAAACGATGAAACTGGCACTGGAAAATTTCCACTACGACCTTCTGGAAATTAAAGCGTCAGGTGCGCTGCCAGATGATGTCCATATCAGCGTATTTGGCAAAGGTAAAAATCCATATCTGCTGCAAGGACGCAGCTTTTCACTTGACTTTAAAATCAAGCCAAACTTCGCTCCGCTCATCGAAACACTGTTTCCAGCTACAAAAACTGATTAAAGATTTTAGGGATAATCACAGCTATCGTAAGTCACTTTAGCAAAAGAACGCGCTCCTTCCGCAACGTTCAGGCGATATTCACGGTTTCCCACCACCACAGAATGACGCAGCGGCATCACACCGCTTTTGCTTTTCATCAATACCCCGTCAACAATAAAATCAATCTCAACCTTCTTTGAAGGGTCATACCACGCCTCAGGCTGCCCGCTCGCATTCACCGCCGATCGCCCCTTTCCCTTTACAATCAACGCCCCCTCAGCCAGACTGATCTGACTTTCCGGCCCATCATACGCCGGGCTCATGACCACAAAACGCTTCGTTTCCGGTTCACTGCAATTACGCGGCGGACGCGCGCTACGGATCAAAAACTCCAACCGCTCCGCAGAACGCCCATCATCAAGCTGCTGTTTCAGAAGCGCCACCAAATCCCGTAAAGGCCCTTCCGGCAACATATCTTCATAAGTTTCCTGCAACTGCTTATAACGTACCTGTGCCGTCTGCGCCTCCGCTCGCGCCTGCGTAATACTGTCCTGCAATGTTTCGCGCTCACTCAACAAAGTTTCATTTCGCGCTTTCAAAGACCGCTCCTGCTGCCCGGCATTTTGCCCCCCCAGCCAAAAGCCCAACCCAAAGGCGAGGAGCAACACGCCAATCACAACCATGAATCCGGCCATCCTCTCCGAATTGCGGCGCCGATAACGATCCTGAGGGTTATAAGATGATAGTCGCATGGTCCCTAATATTCTTTGAGGCTCATTCCAAACTTGCTTAAAGTCCGTAGTAATATTGTGCGATAAAAATATACGCAACCCACAAAAGCAGGACAAGAGGAATACCTGCGCGCGCAAAATCGCGGAACCGGTAGTGCCCAGGCCCCATCACCAGCAAATTTGTCTGATAACCGATAGGGGAAGCAAACGAACAGTTCGCGGCAAAAATCACCGTAACCGCAAAAATATGAGAAACATCAAAACTCAGCCCCGGCGGAACATCAATGCTTCCTGCCAGATTCATGGCAATCGGCGTAAACAGAATCGCGCACGCATTATTACTCAAAACATTGGTCGCAAGCGCAACCAAAATAAAGAGCACAGAAAGAATCGAAAGCGGCGTATCAACAAAAGGCAAAGCCAAAAGACTTTCGGCAATCGAACGCGCAGCGCCTGAAGATTCCAAAATTACACCAAGCGCAAGCATAGAGCCGACCAACAGAAAAATTTTCCGATCAATCGCCCGCGTCGCCTGACGAATGTTTAAACATCCAGTGGCAATCATGCCCGCCGCCCCGGCAATCGCCGCCACAGGAATACTAATCACACCGGCCGCTGCAAGCCCAATGGCAGAAATAAAAATTCCCACAGCAATCGGCGTTTTCCCCAGCACAGGAAGATCGCGCTTTGATCCTGAAAGCACGATAAAATCTGTACTATCACGCATGGCATTAACCGTGCTGTGCGGCCCGGCAATCAGCAAAACGTCGCCGGATTCCAAACGAATCCGCCCCAAACGCCGACGTACGACCTTTGCCCGGCGCTGAATTCCCAAAACAACAACCCCAAACTGACGCTGAAAATTCGCATGCTCCAAAGACATATCAATCAACCGCGAAGCTGGCGTAATCATAACCTCCGCCAGAACCCGCGTTTCCACCGCTTCCATTTCACTACCCGCGCTTGCTTCTTCTTCGCCATCGACAGCTTCTTGCACGGCAGCTTTCTGCATAACCTGTGCCTGCTCCTCAGACAGCAAAAACGCGGGATGTTGAGCCAGCAAAGCAGTCAAGCTATCGCGCGTACTGGCGATAATCAGAATATCGCCGCTTTCGATTGCATAGCCCTCAAAAGGCGGGAGAATCAAATGGCCACCGCGCTGAATAAGCTTGATATTCAAATCCGGTAAACCCGGAAAACGCCCCTCAACGCACTGTGTACCAATCAGCTTGGAATCTTCTGCAACGTCAATTTCCGCTACAAATTCCTTTTTTGATCCGGCCAGATCTTTAACCATGCTTGCACGATCCGGCAAAAAACGTGGCAACAGAAAAAATACATAAACAAACCCTACAGCCGCCAACATCACTCCGGGCACAACAAACTCAAAGAAACCAAGCGGCTCATAACCCAAATCCTCCATCGCACTGGAAACCAAAAGGTTGGTCGACGAACCGATCAGCGTCGTCATCCCGCCTAAAATCGCAATATAGCTGAGCGGAATTAAAATACGGCTTTCCGATAATCCCACGTAATGCGCTAATACCTGTACAATCGGAATTGCGATAATGACTAGCGGCGTATTATTCATAAACGCGCTCATCACACAGACAAAAACCATCAACGCAAAAATCGCAAACCACCCACCTTTGGCGCCTGATCTCGAAAACATAGCCGTCAAAATCCGCAAGGAATCTGTTTGTATCATCCCCTGCCCCATAACGAGCAGCGCAAGCACCGCAATCAAGGATGGATTGGCAAACCCCGAAAGCAACGCCATCGAATCAATCTGGTTTTTTCCAGCCGCATCAGGCAAGGGAAATACCTGCCCAAAAACCAACAATGCGGTCAGCACGGCCAGACTTGTAATCTCAATCGAGACCTTTTCGCGCATAAACGAAACCACCGCCGCAACTGTAATAAACAGCCCGAACCACATATGGATTGTGGGATCGACAAGGATATTCACGTGCTGAAAAACTCCCGGATTTAGATACGTCTATGAGTTAAAAACTATGGCCATCATATTCGCAAAAAGGGCCCTGTTTCAACCGCCACTTTCATGAACGGGACGCAAAGACGACTCCTCAAACTCACCAAGGTTTTTCAAGCCGACACGAAATAAAATTTCAGTGCTGCTATCTCCGGAAGCATCCCGCGTTAAATTCCGCTCTCCGGTAAAAGACCAGAATAAACATTGCCCCAGATAATCCAGCCCTACAAACGCCTTACGCAGACCCGGCGCCTTCCCTAAATCCTGCGTCGCTCCAAAACGACTGCGCCACTCTTTGTTAAAATAAAACTGCGCTGACGTATCAATCTGCTCCCGGCTTTCTTCAATATCAGTGCCTTCGAGCGCACCTGCATACAAATACCGCGCATTTAACCGAAAACGATTCCAATCCGCACTCGCATCGATTTCATGACGTTTGGAATTCAAATCATTGCTCCCCATTTGAAACCGGTAATCCAGATCATACATATCCTTATAACTTGCAGAAATCTGCCCTACATAATCAGACTCCTGACGCTCCAAGCCGGAACCTTGCGGAAACGGATTATCGCCCTCATTAAACCGGTAGCTCTGTCCCAAAAACACATCAGCAAAACTCCCCTCATAACCAAACAGCCCGCTGCGCAAACCATAAGTAATACGGCTACGATCCTCAACCCGATCCAGTCCCGGAAACCGGTTAGGCTCAAAAATATTACTCGCATCAATCTGCACATCATTACTGTCTTCGTTAGGAATGCTCTCATCCTCCGTCAAATTTGGCGCAAAAGTAATCGCCACCAACGGCTCAACCCGCGCCTGAAAACGCTCAAACGGACGCGCCATCGGATAACTGCTTTGCACATGAAATTGCGGAAAGACCCGCGTATCGGTTGACGAACGGCTAAGCCCGGATGCACTTGTCGCAACGACCCGGTCAGTTGTGTGATACACATCCCCGCGCACATTCGCATCAACTCGCGTTAGCAATCCATAATCAGACACCAGGCGGCGTTTCCAACCACCACCAACGCTCAAACGCTGCACATCCTGCTCGCCTCTTTCCCGACGCAAGCCTAAAGCAGACGCATCCACGTACCATTGCCCTTTAACCCATGGCACAGCCCCCGGCTCACCCTGAAAACTCGCCAGCATTTCCGGTAAAATACCTGGTTGATCCAGCGGCGTTTCACGAATACGAATATCCTGAAAAGACAGCAACCGCACCACCGCATAATCGCGGCCAGAGAAGCGCTCCGCATATAGTTCATTCTTCAGCACATCCTCATTGGTAAAGTCATACTGACGCATATACTGGTCATCAGAGGTCCAGTTAACATTCATCCCTGAACGCCATTTCTCATCAATGTCCCATACCGCCTTAACAAAAACATGCCCCCGTAACTCATCCTCCTCAGGCACATCCTGCCCGGCACTACGGTCCGTGCGATCAGAATAGGTCACACCGCCATTCATTTTAAGTCCCGCATTCTTCCATCGCTTGCGGTATTCTGCCAGCCCCAAAGGCGCTTGCTTCGTCATCGCCATCAAACCGAAAGTCGCATCCTGATCAGGTGCAATCGCCCAATAATAGCTATTTTCAACAAACGCTCCAAGCTCACTTTTATAACCAAAAGACGGCGATAAGAGCCCGCTCTTTTGCTTAATTGTACCATCAGGATGTGAAAAATACGGCGTATAGGCAATCGGTACGCCCAACGCCTCAAAGCGTGCATGACGATATGATACGCGGTGCGCTTCCTGATCATGCTCCACTTCCGAAGCCACAATGCGCCAAACCGGCGCTCGATCGGGATTTTCCTTGCAAGGCTCACATGGCGTATAGCTTGCGTCTTCCATCGTGGTTTTTGTACCGCCCTCCAAACGCCCACGCTCCGCTGTAAAACGGGAACCATCATTCAATACGCTGCGCAAACGCTCCACATCACCATCGCGCAAAGCGTTGCTATAAGCCGCATAATCCGCCAGATGAATATCGCCATTTTCCTCATTCAGCACGACATTTCCATCAGCCTGTACCCGATCAATACCGAGATCATAAAGCACATCATCAGCACGCAAAATCCGGCCGGCCTGCACAATCATCACATCCCCCGACGCACTCACCGTATTGCTCGGCTCATCACGCGACATTTGATCTGCCTGAATATCCACCGGCGCACGCTCGCTGCTTTGAGCAACAGAAGTTTCAAAAGCATTCACCTCCCGTGTCAATAGAGGCTGATAACGCGGCGGCAACACCTCTGGAAGCACACGGTCAGAGGCAATTTGAAACATCAATGGAGCTGAAGACTTGGAAGCTACGCGTGACGTTGGCACATAGACTTCAACTGGATCCGCAATCCCGGCTCCAGAAGCCTCTGAAGCTTCAAATTCACGCGCCACTGGCTGATACCCAGTCAAAAGCTGGGCCTGTGCCGACTCCGCCACCAACATACACATCAAAAAAACAGAAACAATGAGAATTTTACGCATATACTTGACTTAAAGGTCTATAAAAAAGCCTGTAACCCTATTCTTCTTCGCTCCCTAAGTGTGCCTGCGCCTACAGGCTCAGGTCAAGGCGTATCACTCCACCTTACCGAAAAAACCCGGCATTTCGTCACCAAACCCCTTAACATCGCTCTGATCATCGCCACGGCGTGGCTTACGCGCCGCGCCGGGTTTGCCACGAGACTTCTGTGGCTTGTCTTTAGGTTTATCACATTCAACCCCATCGGCATTCGAAACAGCCTTTTTTGCAGGCCTGGAGTCGCCAACAACGCCTTCCGGAATGATCTCTTTAATCAACTTCTCAATCGCATCAAGATATTTCTGCTCAGCCCGTGTCACCAGCATCCACGCCCGGCCATTCTTCCCGGCCCGGCCTGTACGGCCAATCCGGTGCACATAATCATCCGCATTCATCGGCACATCAAAGTTAAACACATGCGATAAATCATCGACATCGAGTCCGCGCGCTGCCACATCACTGCAAACCAGAAGCGTAATCTTGTCATTCTTAAACGCTTCCAGAGTCTCGGTGCGAGTCTTCTGCGGCATGTCGCCATGCAGCCCCCGTACATTATAGCGTTTGCCCTTCAACCACTGCACCAGCCCATCAATATCACGCTTGCGATTGCAAAAAATAAAGGCGTTTTGAACATTCTCCTGCTCAATAATCTGGCTCAAAACCTCTTTCTTACGCCGTGGATCAACATGCACCACAAATTGCTCAACATTTTTCGCCGTTGTCGCCGCACGCGCCACCGACACCTCTTTCGGATTGCTGAGAAATTTTTCTGTCAATTTACGAATTTCCGGCGGCATCGTCGCAGAAAACAACAACGTCTGTCGCGTAAACGGCACCAGACTTACAATCTTCTCAATATCAGGAATAAAGCCCATATCCAGCATCCGGTCAGCTTCATCAATCACCAAAACCTTGATGTCAGTCAGCAAAATCTGACCGCGATCAAATAAATCCAACAACCGGCCCGGTGTCGCAATCAGCACATCAACACCCCGCTCCAGCAGTTTTATCTGATCGCCCATTGATGTCCCACCCGTTAGTAAGGCCTTGCTAAGCTTGGTATACTTCCCGTACGTATCAAAATTTTCTGCCACCTGTGCCGCCAGTTCCCGCGTCGGCGTCAGGATCAGCGAACGCGGCATCCGCGCCTTCGCCCGCCCGCCATGCAGAATTTCAATCATCGGCAGCGTAAAGCTCGCCGTCTTGCCCGTACCGGTTTGTGCTAAACCAACCACATCACGCATCATCAGGATATTCGGAATAGCCTTCTCCTGAATAGGAGTCGGCTTTTCATAGCCACAATCGGCAATCGCCTTTAAGATATTTTCGCTTAAGCCAAGCTCTTCAAATGACATATATTTTTTGCTTTTTTGTTATGAATACCCTAGCTATTATACTTTACGCAGTAAATCAAGCGAAAGAGCCATTCCGATGTCATTAAAAGTCGCCCTGCAAATGGATCACCCCGCAAGCCTAGACTATAAGAAAGACTCAAGCTTTCTCATAGGGCTTGAAGCACAAAAGCGCAGTCATGAGCTCTTTTACTACTCCCCGCTTGAACTCACCCTTAAAAATGGCAGGCTCAGTGCGCCCTGTGCATCGCTGCAATTTCGACGCAAAAAAGACGCATATTTTACCCTTGGTGACTTTAAAGAAACAGCTTTAACAACATTCAACATCATATTGATGCGACAGGATTTTAACAACCCATCTCTTTACAACACAACCACACATATCCTTGACCATATTACAGATCAAACATTGGTTCTGAACGACCCGACAGGCGTACGGGAATCTCCAGAAAAACTGCTTATCACCCATTTCCCGGATTTAACGCCGCCTACCCTGATCACACGCAATCTGAGTGAAATTCGCACTTTCCAGAAAACTCATCCCAATCTCATCCTCAAACCGCTCAATGGCTTTGGCGGCATGGACATCTACCACATCAAGCCCAACGATCCCAACCTGCAGGCTGTGTTTGAGATGTTCTGCCGCCTCCACCCCGAACCCTTCATTGTACAGAAATATCTGCCCGAAATCCGCAAAGGTGATAAACGCATCGTCGTCGTCGAAGGCGAGCCCATCGCCGCAATGCTAAGAGTCCCACAGGAAAACAACGCCCGCGCCAACCTCGCCGCCGGTGGTAGCGCCATTAAAGGCGAAATCACCGACCGCGATCGGGAAATCTGCAAAATTCTCAAACCCGAACTTGTTAAACGCGGCCTCGTTTTTGTCGGACTGGATGTCATCGGCGATTATGTTACTGAGATCAATCCGAAATCCCCAACCGGCCTTCAGCAAATCTACAAACTCCAAGGCATCAAATGCGAAGAAGCTATCTGGGACGCTTACGAAACCCGCTACATACAAAGACAAAAAGCGTCTCAAACATGAATAAGAAAAGCAAACACCTTAAGAAATGGCTCAAAGACCAGCCAAAATCACGCATCATCCCGGCCGGATTGATTGTTCTCATATTGCTTTACATCATCTTGGGACCACGTTTTGGCAGAGAATACCAGATTCAGATCTATAATGAACTCCAACTCGCCGCCGCCATCTGTGAAAACTCCCGCAATTGGGTTCTCGCTGACCCCGGACGCCTCAAACTGGGACAAGGTGATCTTCGTCATATTCCCGTAAACGGCAGGCATATTGAACTCAAATACGTTGATTACCCGACAGTCATGTTTCTTGATTCAGGAATCAAAAAAACCACCGGACGGCGTACAGCACAAGATATTTATTGTGTCTATGCTGATCCGCGCGTCGCCGGAGATCGTAAATATTACAAATATGATGAACGGATATGGGTCGAAAAGGTCCGTTTCCGACGATAGGAATTTCAAAGATGAGCAACAAAAAACAAAACGAAGAAACCCTAACCTTCACACCGCGCTTTGATGAATATGGCCTGATTCCATGCATCACCACCAGCGCCAAAACCGGCAAAGTCCTGATGATGGCCTGGATGAACGACGAAGCCATCTGCAAATCAATCGAAACCGGTGAGGCCCACTACTGGTCCCGCAGCCGCCAAAAACTCTGGCATAAAGGCGAAAACAGTGGCAACACGCAAAAAATCATCCATATGCGAACAGATTGTGATCAGGACTGCCTGTGGATCAGCGTCGAAATGAACCCTGAAGCCAGTTGTCACACTGGCCGTAAGAGCTGTTTTTATCGTGAAATCAACCTGCAGGCAGACCCAAAATTAGGTCAAATGAAATTCATAGACGCAAACCGGCTCTTTGATCCCAAAAAGGTCTACTGAATCCCGTTATTTTGTTAAATTCAATAAACGTTTCGCAATAAGATAACTAAACGGCACAGCCAATGCTGCACCAGAAAGAGCCGCTGGCAATATAAGCTGTGCATCCTGCGCAGCCAAAGACGGCACAACCAAAACAGTCAACACAAAAACTCCGGCCAGAACGGTCGCCGCCATGGCCCATATAATCAATGCAAGTCTAAACATTACCCCTCCACGTCAATTAAAGCGATTTCATGGAAATATATTATGCTCTTTTCCAAAAAAATTTTCAAAGAAACAAACGCACTTGCTCCACGAAATAATTTATTCATGCACATGATGCACATGCGCGCTATCCAATGGTTGTGCACTCATGCCGCGGTGAATACCAAAATAAATACTGACATTGAATATCAATAAAACCGTAGCCACGATCAAAATTCTGTTAGCCGTCTTTTTCCGCGGCTCACACGGCTCATGACAACACCCTGTATCATGACAATCAATCTTCTTAGAAGAAAAATACAGCGCCCAACCCAAAACAACCACACTCGCTGAGAAAATGATCATCGGCACTTCCCAGCGATGCATGACATCATGAAACGAAGTCAGCCACCCCGGCACGGCCACCATCAACCCCAGCCCCGTCAAAACACTGGCCAGACTGAACAATGTCGGCAAAACGCAGCAAAAAATATGGCTGCTTTCTGAGAGTAAAATGGCCCAATAAAGACGCTTTTCGTGTTTTTCCTGCATATGCGCACCTTAAAAAAGAGAGGCGCACACTATAACAAAGCCGCCTTCTCCGCAAGCGTTTCGCTCAACAAAGCGGCATCTTTAATATGCATCTCGACCTTGTCCTGCCCGCCCCAATTATCGATTTTAAGCGTCCCGAGCAGGTCAAAACCGGCCCGTCCCTGCTTCAAGAGCGCATCCCCCAAAGGCGTCCCGACAGCCCGAAACGCCATAGCTTTCATACGACTCCCGCCTTCCCAGTCCGAAATCATGACCCGAATATGCGCCCTGCCAACCACATCGGCGCTATGCACCCGCACATTCTGAAACAGGAATAAAGGCTCCGGCGCTTCCTGCCCAAACGGCCCGACAAAATCCTGCACCAACCGCACAAGATCCGTTTTCGCCCCGCGCACCGTCAGCACACCGTCAACAACCGTTTCAACCTTGCTTTGTCCGCTTTCAACCTGCCCGGCAATATGCTTTTGCAAAAAGGCTTCAAACTCATCCAGACGACCCTTGGCCACAGTAAAACCACCGGCCATCGCATGCCCGCCGCCCTTCTCGATAATCCCCTCATTGCGCGCATCGATAAACGCCTGCGCCAAATGCACACCGGGAATAGAGCGCCCCGAACCGCGCCCCTCAATCTCCCCGCGTTCATTTTCAACAAACGCCACCACACAGGCTGGCTTGCCGTATTTTTCCTTCAATCGTCCGGCGACAAGACCGCTCAAACCCGTATGCCAGCCTTCACCAGACACAAAAATCACCGAATTCTGATCCAATCCGCGATCTTCAACCTGATTAATCGCTGCAAGCTCCATCTCTTCCTGCAAAGCCTTGCGCTTGTCGTTGCAATCATTGAGCAACCACGCCATATCCTTGGCTTGGCCCGGATCATCGCAAGACAACAATTTCGCCCCAGTATCAGATTTATGCACTCGGCTGCCCGCATTGATCCGCGGCCCCAGCACAAACCCGGCATGATATGGCTCAATCGCCCCGTTAATTCCCGCCACATCGATCAAGGCATTCAAGCCAATATTGTCGCTATTTTGCATCTGCGCGAACCCCTGACGCACCAGCAACCGGTTCACCCCGGTCAGCGGCACCATGTCACACACCGTGCCTAACGCCACAATATCCAGCCATGACTTCAATGGCGCTTCATCACCTGCAAAAAAACCAGCTTCACGCAAGACCTTGTTGATCGCCACGCAGGTCATAAACGTCACGCCAACTGCCGCCAAAACCTCGAGCCCGGCTGCATCGTCTTTGCGCTTCGGATTGATCACATAACGCGCCTGCGGCAAGTCCGTTTCCGCCTCATGATGATCCAAAATCAGGATATCCAAACCCATTTCAGATCCAACCTGCACCACATCAAATGCCGTCGTCCCGCAATCCAGCAAGAACACAATCTCCGCCCCGGCATCTTTCAATGACCGTAACGCCTCGACATTCGGCCCATAACCTTCGGTAAGGCGATCTGGAATATAAATCGGCGCATCCACGCCACAATGTTTGAGGAACCGATATAACAACGCCGAAGACGTCGCCCCATCCACGTCAAAATCTCCAAAAATCGCAAATTTACGCCCGGCCTGAATGGCCTCTGCAACGAATTCAGCCAGCCCCTTCATATCTGCCATCGCAAACGGATCGGGAAAATGCTCCCGCAAGGTTGGATTGAGAAAACCGGGAACATCCTCTGGCACGACCCCGCGCTGCAAGAGCAACCGCGCAACCACTTCCGGCAAGTCATGCGCCCGCGCAACGCGCTCCACAGCCGACAAATCAACATCCGGCCGCACCCAATGCGCTTTATTTAAAGACAAAGAAGAATCGTTCATAAAAGCGATTATAAACCACAGAAGACCACAGTGAACACACAGGAGCATCCTCGAAACACAAAATTCTCCTGTGCTTCTTCTGTGTACACTGTGGTTTTATGTTTAAAACTGTAAGATCAAATACTCTTAAGCCAAGTCTTACGACGGAAATTATGCGTCGCCTCAACCCGGCGCACAGTCCCCGACTTCGAACGCATAATGATCGAACTGGTCTTCGCTCCGCCCGGATAACGCCGCACCCCGCGCAACATCGTCCCATCGGTCACCCCGGTCGCGGCGAACATCACGTTATCGCCCTTGGCCAGATCATCCGTCGTATAAATCTTATCCAGATCGGTAATCCCCCATTTGGCCGCCCGTTCGCGCTCAACATCCGTATGGAAAACCAGACGCCCCAGCATCGATCCACCAATACATTGCAACGCCGCCGCCGCCAGAACCCCTTCCGGCGCACCGCCATTACCGACATAGAGGTCAATCCCGGTATCCGGGTCCGTCGTCGCAATCACCGCACTCACATCGCCATCACCGATCAACGTAATGCGCGCCCCGGCCTCGCGGACCGCCTTAATCAAATCGGCATGACGCGGACGGTTGAGAATGCACACATTCAAATCATTCACATCCCCGTCTTTTTCCTTGGCCAGTTTGGCCAACACATCGCCAATCGGCGCATCCAGATCGAGAATATTCGGATCAATCCCCGGCCCGACTGCAATCTTGTCCATATAGGTATCGGGCGCATTCAAAAACCCGCCCTTATCGGTCATCGCCACCACAGCTAAGGCATTCGGCCCACCAGCTGCGGTGATATCTGTGCCTTCCAGCGGATCCAGCGCAATATCAATCTCCGGACCGCGCCCGTCACCGACTTCTTCCCCGATATACAGCATCGGCGCTTCATCGCGCTCACCTTCGCCAATCACAATCGTCCCGCGAATATGTAGCGTATTAAACGCATCGCGCATCGCATCCACAGCCACTTGGTCAGCCGCCACCTTATCGCCGCGCCCGACAAGCTTTGAGGCCGCCAGCGCCGCCGCCTCAGTCACACGCACCACTTCCAGTGCTAAGTTTCTATCCATCGTTGCACCGGCTTCAGCCATTTCATTTACCTTCTGTACTCGTGTCATAATTGTATCTTCCTGTAAACGCGGCTAACTTAACGCCTCAATCCGCATCAAGCAAGGCTCTTCGAGAACACTATCTAAATTTGCAAACTCACTGCAGGCTTTTTGCATATCACGCCGACGCGTTTCATGCGTTGTCAAAACAACGCTCACAGGTTGATCCGGATCACGCCCATGCTGTGACAGCCCCTCAATAGAAATATCATGATCACGCAAAATCGTCGAAATCTCGGCAATAACACCCGGCTTATCCAAAACGCACAACCGTAAATAATAACAGGAAACCGTATCTCCAATATCGGCCCAGCGTGGGTCAAGCAGACTTTGAGCCGGAACGCCAAATGTCGGCAAAATATTTCCACGCGCCAAATCCATGACATCGCTCAACACAGCCGAAGCCGTCGGCCCTTCGCCAGCCCCCTTGCCTGAAAGCATGGATGTCTCGACGCTATCGCAATCAACATACACGGCATTATAAACATCCTCAATTTGAGCAATCGGATTAGAAAGCGGCACTAGACACGGCTCCATCACCTGCATCACTGAACCATTAAATCTGCGCGCTATCCCGAGCAGCTTAATACGATAACCAAATTCCTCGGCCAAGCGAATATCCGTAGCATTAATCTTACGAATACCTTCTATCTGCAAGCTCTCAAAATCCGGTTTCACACCAAAGGCAATCGCTGAAAGCAACGCCAGCTTATGCCCCGCATCGATCCCGTCAATATCAAAGCTCGGATCGGCTTCCGCATACCCGGCTTCTTGCGCCTCTTTCAAAATCACATCAAAATCACGACCCGTCTCACGCATCGCCGTAAGCATATAATTGCATGTCCCGTTCAAAATGCCATAAACCGCATGAATAGCATTTCCGGCAAAACCTTCGCGCATAACCTTGATAATCGGAATACCACCCGCCACTGCCGCCTCATATGCAAGAGCAACATTATTATCTTCCGCCAACTGCGCCAAAGCAGCCCCGTGATGCGCCAGCAAAGCCTTATTCGCCGTAACAACATGCTGCCCGGTGGCCAAAGCCTTCTCGACTAAATCTTTGGCTACGCCTTCACTACCGCCTATCAACTCAATAACAACGTCAACATCATCGCGCCCTGCCAGATCCAGCGCATCTTCAACCCAGACATAGGGTGACAAATCCACACCGCGATCCTTCGAAGCGTCCCGCGCCGAGATGGCCGTAATTTCAATCCGCCGTCCGCAACGCTGCGCCAGCAAATCGCCATGCGCCTGAAGTATCTTAACAACACCAACCCCGACTGTCCCCAGCCCGGCTATTCCCAAACGCAACGGTTTGCTCATAATAATCCTTCCCTTCTCCTGTCATCCCGACCGGAGCGTAGCGGAGCGGAGGGATCTTTGTAAACAATGAAGTGAAAAGATTCCTCGACTTCGCTCGGGATGACATTAAAGCAACTATTGAAATCAACGGAAAATTTCAACCCGCCGCGCAGCTTCTTCTGGCGTTTTCCCATTCAGATCTAGCGCAGGCTTTGCATCACCCCACGCCATCACCCGAATAAAATCCGCCGGAACCCCGCCTGCAATCAACTCACGCGCCACTGCAAAGGCCCGATCCATAGAAATTTTAAGATTAACAACCTTACGCTGAGCCGCCGAATTATAATTTGCCATCACGCTTGCATGCCCCTCAACCGTAAGCCCGATCCCCGACGCCGCATTAAACGCCTCAGCCACCTCCGCAACCTTTGCCAAACCCTTTTGATTCAGCGTTGCGGAATCATGACCAAAATACACAATCACCGTGTCACGATCAGATACATCAACCGCGACAAAATCTTCACGGCGCGCCGACGGCATAACAGGCTGCGCCATCTGCATGCTCACAGGCACAGATGTGACGTCATCAAACGGAAATATCTCCACGCTCGGATCAGCAGAAACAATAGCTTCGTAAGGCATCGCAGCATAAACTTGCTCAACAGGCATAACCGCCGCAGGTGCAACTTCCATTGCATCCATCTCCACCGAGGCAACAGGCTGATAGGCAGGCAAAGGCATATGCTCATCCAGATCAAAAAGCTGTACACGCCCGCCCGTGTTCTCATAAACAACCGATGACAAATCAACAAATCGATCCGGGTATTCAACAACTTCCCCAGATTGAGGCATTTCCAAAACCGGCCCACCTGGCTGCGTGTCAAAATATGAACACCCCCCAAGCAACATAGGCAGTGCAAAACTGGCACAAGATATGCAGAGAAAACGGGAAAGATAAAGACAATGCTGCATCATAAATTTAATCAGTAAATTCTAAACTTAAACAATGAAGCCATGATTAGAGATTCCACGCCCTTTTACAAGCCCGGCGCGCCCAAAAGCTATTTTTACCCCCGGCATTTTCACACCGCCTCATCGCAAATCATGCAGCATTTTTTTATCGCTTTTCACCGTTATTTCCGCTATAGTTCCCTTCATTTTTGCTGCGTTCTCATCCACTTAATCAAAAATGGTTAGACAATGGTTCAGGTCGATTACAACATGCCAAAAAATAAAAACGCACAAAAGGCACCCCAAAACGATAACAATGCTGCTGCACAAAAAGCACTTCAGCAACAAATCGAAACGCTCCCCGATCCCGTCGCCCTGTCGCAAGCCCTGATGAATGCGTACCAGCAATCCCAGCCACTTTTCATGAATATGCTGCAGAAAATGGGTCAAACACCGCCCAGCACCGAATTGCAAAATTTCGATCCCGATCCGATGAATGTCGGAAGCGCCGCAACACATTTCATGAATGCGATGGCCACCAATCCACTAAAATTCTGGGACATGCAAATGACTTATGCCCAGAAACAGGCCCAGCTCTGGCAATCCAGCATAAACAAAATGTGGGGGCAAGAAAGCAAACCCGTAATTAAACCGCAAAAAAGCGATCGCCGCTTCCGTGATGACAGCTGGAATGACAGCGTCTTTTTCGACTTTATAAAACAATACTATCTTCTAGCCTGTGATTTCGTCGAACAAAACATCGAAAATGCAGAAGGGCTCTCGGAAAATGAAAAAAGAAAGCTCAGCTTCACCAGCAAACTGATGATGGACGCCCTCTCTCCTTCAAACTTCGCCATGACAAACCCGGTAGTCTTGCAGGAAACCCTGCAAACCGGCGGCATGAATCTGGTCCACGGCCTGCAAAACATGCAGGAAGACTTCGCACGCGGCAATGGCCAGCTTAAAATCAGCACCACCGATTACGATGCCTTTAAGCTCGGTGAAAACATAGCCACCACCCCCGGCCATGTCGTCTATGAAAACGATCTGATGCAACTGATCCAGTATGAACCACAAACGCACGGCGTATTCAAACGCCCGCTTTTAATTGTGCCCCCCTGGATCAATAAGTTTTATATTCTGGACCTCCAGCCACAAAGCTCCTTTATCCGCTGGGCAGTCGAACAAGGCCATACGGTCTTTTGCATCTCGTGGGTCAACCCTGATGCAAAATTGGCGCAAAAAGGTTTCGACGCCTATATGTTCGAAGGGCTAATCGCCGCCCTCGATGAGATCAAAAAAATCACCGGCCAGCCGGACTGCAACGCCGTTGGCTATTGCCTCGGCGGAACGCTGCTGGCCACAACGTTGGCCTGGCTCAAAGCCAAAAAACAGGAAAAACGCATCGCTTCGGCAACCTTTCTGACGACCCTGATCGACTTCCAGGATTCTGGCGATATGAAGCTGTTCATGGATGACGAACAAATTGATGAAATGATCGAAATGATGAGCCGCACCGGCGTTCTCAAAGCAGAAGAACTGCAACGCACCTTCTCTCTGCTACGCGCTAACGATCTTATATGGTCCTTCGTGGTGAATAACTACTTGATGGGCAAAGAGCCATTCCCCTTTGACTTGCTGTATTGGAACGATGACTCCACCAATATGCCTGCCAAAATGCACAGCTTTTACCTGCGAAACATGTATCGCGACAATTTGCTCAGCCAACCCGGCGGCATCGAAATTGACGGCATAAAAATTGACGTAAGCAAGGTCAAAACCCCGGCTTATTTCCTTTCCACTAAGGAAGACCACATTGCTCCGTGGAAAGCGACTTACGAAACCACGCAGCTTATGAGCGGCCCGAAAACCTTTACACTTGCCGCCTCCGGCCACATCGCCGGGGTTATCAACCCGCCATCAAAAGAAAAATATTGTTTCTGGAGCGCAAACGACACACCGAAAAGCCCCGAAGACTGGCTTAAAAATGCCGAAGAAACCACCGGATCATGGTGGCCACACTGGCAGGAATGGATCAAACACTATGCAGACGGCCAAGTCGAAGCCCGCCATATTAAAAACCCGCTCGAACCGGCCCCGGGCCGCTATGTTCAGGTAAGAAGCAACTAGCTCTACGATAAACCAGCAAACACACAAAAACGCCCCGAAAAATCATTAAGATTACCCGGAGCGTTTCTTGTTTTGTGAACCTTGGTAGAGGAGATCACAAATTCTTATAAAAGCACATATAGCAAAACAATTTTGCCTTGTGGCTAGGAAAACGAGGCGACGCCTATATTGATATAGGCGAGCCGATGTTTGACGACACCCACAAGCAAAAGTGTGAAGCTATCTCTTAGCCCACTGCTTAGTTCTACGAGCCTTATGCTTGCCAACCTTCTTACGCTCAACAATTCGCGCATCGCGGGTCATCATGCCGGCTTTTTTCAACGCAGGACGCATTTCAGGGTCAAAATTCTCAAGCGCACGTGAAATCCCATGACGCACGGCGCCCGCTTGACCGGATAAACCGCCGCCCTTCACAGTGCAAACCACATCGAACTTTCCAACACTATTCACTATCAGGAACGGCTGGTTCAAAATCAAACGCTGCGTCTGACGCGCAAAGTAAGTTGCTTGGTCACGACCATTTACAGTCACTTTCCCGCTACCAGGCTTGATCCAAACACGTGCCACCGCGTCTTTACGACGCCCAGTCGCATAAGCGCGGCCCTGCTTATCAAGCGTTTGCACACGTTTCACGGGCACATCTTCCGCTTTATCGTTCTTCACGGACGCTTCAGCCTTAACATCTTCGGCTTTCACAGCCTCGCCCAAATCTTTCAAGTCTTTAACTTCTTTTGTTTCGTCTTTCTTGGCCATATCGCTTAGCCTCTCTTATTCTTGGGGTTCAATGATGCAACATCAAGCACTTCAGGCTTTTGCGCCTCGTGCGGATGCTCGCTGCCAGCATAGACTTTCAGATTGCTGAAAACCTTATAGCCCAAAGGCCCTTTCGGCAACATGCGCTGCACGGCCTTCTCAACAACGCGCTCAGGATGCTGACCATCGAGAATCTGCCCCTTACTGCGCTGTTTGATCCCACCAGGGTAACCTGTATGCCAGTAAAAGATGTCGTCTTCACGTTTTTTACCTGTCAGGCGCACCTTATCGGCATTAATCACGATCACGTTATCGCCGTCATCAACATGCGGCGTATAACTCGGTTTATGTTTGCCGCGCAGACGAAGAGCGATGATGCTGGCCAAACGACCCAGAACAACATCCTGTGCATCAACAATGATCCACTTTTTCTCAACTTCTGCGGGTTTTGCAGATGTAGTTTTGCTCATAATTTTATTCCTTATTGAGAAAGTCGGGTGGTTATCGCGCAAATACGCCCCCATGTCAATAAAAATGAATAAAAACAGACGGATAAAATTACGGTATTAAAATACCATGCACGCAGCAAGTTTTTCATATCAAGCATTGCAGAGGCGTTTGAGATTATGTATAAACCATAAGAACTCTCAAAACACGAGGAACACAAAAATGAAAACAACAGCAATAGCCGCAGTTTTAGCAACGGCAAGTGCCGCAGCACAAACAGCCCCCCCCCTTCAGCAAGCTCCGGAAGGCGATAGCATTTTAGCCTACGTCCTTCCATTCCCAGCTAACGGCTGCACGCAAGATGGCCTCATGCTACAGAAAGACTTTACCGCAACACTCATAGCTATGCCTTTTCCAAGGCCTAAAACGGTAATACAGATACGAAATACGATTCATCATATGGTACATAGCCTTGACGCCGCATTTGAAGACGCGGCATTCAGCACCAACCAACAAAGCCTAACTGCGTCTTACCGAGCAGGTGTTGAACCACCTGAAATGCAAAAATACCTGAATACACTTTCATCAATCGCAACCTCAACAGATCAAGAATTGGGCACAATCATCGGTCCCAATACAGAATGGAGGTTCTCAATAAAGAAGACAGGAAACACAGTGCTGTACGAAAGCGATGCTTGTCAGCCAACTATCTAAAACAACGCACCGCCGGAAACAACCATGCCCGGTGGTCCTATCTCTCCCGAGTCTGCTCCCGCACCCAGCCCATAAAATCCTGCTGCGCTTTCTCGACAGGCACAGAGACAATACACGGCACATCGTAAGGATGGCGCTCTTTAATCGCCGCCTCGACCGCCTCGAACCGATCACGCCGGGTTTTATAAATCACCGCCACTTCCGCCTCATCGGCAATTTCTCCCTCCCACCAATATAATGAACGATGCGCCGGAAAGATATTCGCACACGCCACCAACCGCGCCTCCAACAACGCTTTAGACACCGCCTGCGCGGAAGCCTCATCCGGGTATGTCACATAAATCAAAATCATACCACCGCAAAAACCCTTCTGCTGGTTCACACAAGTGCCATAAATTGGCTAAATGGTCGGGCTGAGAGGATTTGAACCTCCGACCTCTTCGTCCCGAACGAAGCGCGCTACCAAACTGCGCTACAGCCCGCCAATAAAACACACCCAACCACCCAAATATGCTCATTTTACATTAAGTTGAGTACTATACAAAAATGGTCGGAGTGGCGGGATTTGAACCCACGACCTTTCGGCCCCCAGCCGAACGCGCTACCAAGCTACGCTACACTCCGATCATGGCCAAAACCTGCAGATGATTTTTCTATATGATTGCTTGGAAAAAAGCAAACGCGAATTACCAAGAGCCACAGTCCTCAAGCCTTATTCAGACTTAAGTATTTTGCGAAGCTCTTTAAGCTCATTAACCATATTTTGTAAAGCACTGCGCTGCTTCGAAGACATCCCCATCGCAAGCTGCCCTTTCACAGACGCACTCACGCTTGGCTCATTATTATTTTGCGCTTCGTGTTTGTCTTCCAACAAACTGGCCTTCCCCTTTTCCTTCAAAAGCTTTTGCACACCTTTAATCGTATATCCTTCCGTATAAAGCAAATGATGGATCCGCTTCAAAAGCTCCAGATCCTCAGGACGGTAATAACGCCGCCCGCCACCACGCTTAAGCGGACGAATTTGTGAAAATTTAGTTTCCCAGAACCGCAATACATGTTGCTGCACATCCAGAATATCCGCCACTTCGCTGATCGTCCGAAAAGCAGAAGCCGACTTACGCG
The DNA here is from genome assembly GCA_020638335.1 of Rhodospirillales bacterium. Taxonomy (GTDB): domain Bacteria; phylum Pseudomonadota; class Alphaproteobacteria; order Micavibrionales; family Micavibrionaceae; genus TMED27. Next base: position 11,628 of record JACKIT010000001.1, on the reverse strand, counting down.
CTTTAGGCTGCTTAACAGGGCCGCGCTCCACTTCTTTTCCCGTCAAAGGACCGGTAATTTTTTCAGCCGCCTCATGCGCAAGATCCTCCGCTTGCTCATCGCGTTCAACAATTGGACCTGTTTGCGAATAAAACTGATTCATACCTGAAATTCCTTATGACTATTAACTATAATTGACTACTCGCCGCTGTTAATACGGTCTTTCAAAACGTGCGACGCCCGAAACACCAAAACTTTACGTGGTGAAATTGGTACCTCAACACCGGTTTTCGGATTGCGGCCAATCCGTTCCCCCTTCTCCCGAACAGAAAAACTGCCAAAGGATGAAATTTTTACATTCTCGCCCTTCACCAATTCATCGGAAATTTCATCGATCACAGCTTCCACCAGATCAGATGATTCATTACGTGATAATCCAACTTCTTCGTAAACGGCTTCAGCCAGATCCGCGCGTGTAATCGTACGATTGTCCATCGATTTCTACTCCAAATTCATGAATGAACGTAAGACTAACGACCTAAAGCCAGTGCGTCAATATTTGGAAAGAACTTAACCCCAAAAAATGATTCTGCTTCAAGGAGCTAGCCTAAAGACTTAACAACGCACCACTGGAAACTCACTAATGCCAAGCCCCAAGTCAACCCGCCGCCCAAGAAGCAAACCCGCAGGGTTTGTTCGCAAACTTTAAAACCGCACCAGCGCGCTGCCCCAAGTCAATCCGCCACCCATAGCCTCGAGCAACAAAAGGTCCCCTTGCTTGATCCGCCCGTCGGCGGCAGCTTCATGCAACGCCAGAGGAATAGAGGCCGCAGACGTATTCCCATGATGATCAACCGTCATCACAACCTTGTCCATGGATAGGCCAAGCTTTTTCGCTGTGGCCTCTAAAATGCGGATATTGGCCTGATGCGGCACCAGCCAATCCACCTGATCAGCGGTAATATTATTCTCTTCCAACGCCTCATTCACCACATCAGCCATAAAAGACACAGCATATTTAAACACTTCACGCCCCTGCATAACGATATGCCCTGCAGTCCGCGTACTTGAGGTCCCGCCGTTGGTATATAGTAAATCACGAAGCCTGCCATCTGCATAAAGATGTGTAGAGTGAATGCCGCGCGCGGAAATATCGTCCGCACCCTCCTGCCCTTCAAAAATAATCGCCCCGGCCCCGTCAGCAAACAAAACGCACGTCGTCCGGTCGTTCCAGTCAACAATCGAAGAAAGCTTCTCCGCGCCAATCACCAGAATACGCCGTGCTTGCCCGCATCTAATAAAATTATCCGCCGTCGCCAGCGCGTAAACAAAGCCGCTGCAAACCGCCTGCACATCAAAAGCCAGCCCGGCCGGAATTTCCAAAGCCGCCTGCACCTTCACCGCCACGGAAGGAAAAGTCTGATCCGGCGTCGTTGTCGCCACAATCACACCATCAATATCGGAGGGCGCCAGCCCAGAAGCCTCAAATGCGGCCCGCCCCGCGGAAATAGCCAAATCCGCCGTCGTCTGATCGTCCGCTGCAATATGACGTGATTTGATACCGCTGCGCTGCGTGATCCATTCATCAGTAGTATCGACCATCTTTTCCAAATCCTGATTAGTCAGAATTTTCTCCGGAAGATAGCCGCCTGTTGATTTAACAATGGATTTTATCGGCATCTTTTTTACAACTCCTGTGACAAAAATGATTTCTGCTCTGACAAATGTTCAATCTCGCGCCCAACCATTTCAACATAGCCCTGCTCCACCAGCTCCGCAGCCAGATTCACCGCCGAAGAAAACGCCAGCGCGTCGCACCCACCATGGCTTTTCACGCATAAACCGTTCAGTCCTAAAAACACCCCGCCATTATACCGCCGCGGATCAAGCTGATCTTGAAAGCGTTTCAGCGCAAAATACGCCATCATGCTCCCCAAAATCCCTAAAGGATCGCGCATCACATTCTTTTTAAACAAATGCGTAGTCAAACTCCCCACGCCTTCCGCCGTTTTCAGAGCAATATTTCCCGCATACCCGTCACTGACCACAACATCAACCGTGCCTTTGGTAATATCATCGCCTTCAACAAAACCATAGTAATGCCCCGGAAACTCAACCTCGCTCAGAATCGCCGCAGCTTCCCGCACATGATCAGGCCCCTTCATCTCCTCCGAGCCCACATTAAGCAGCCCCACACTCGGCTGAGCCACATTCTTGTGCAATTTAGCAAATACAGCGCCCAAAACCGCAAACTGCACCAGATTTTCTGCATCCACCAAGACATTCGCCCCCAGATCCAGCATAATCGTATCACTCTGACGAGTCGGAAAAATACTGGCAATCGCCGGACGATTAATTCCGGGCAAAGGGGTAAGCACCATCTTCGCCAGCGCCATCAAAGCCCCCGTATTGCCCGCAGACACAACTGCCATCGCGCGCCCCTCTTTAACAGCCTCAATCGCCAAGCGCATCGAACTACCCTTGCTAGAGCGCAAAGCTGTCGAAGGCTTCTCATTGCTCATAATCTTATGATCCGTATGAACAACCGTGCTCACAGCTTTAAGCGCTGGCTCCTTATCCAAAAGCGGCCCAATCTGCCCCTCATCCCCAAACAGTATAAAGCCAAGCTGCGGATGCGCTTTCAGCGTCAACGCCGCCCCCGGAATAACACTCTCAGGGCCATAATCGCCGCCCATGGCATCCAATGCTATAATGATATTTCTCGTGCTCATTGAAGAACTTTAAAACCTGTGAAGAAAAAATGAAACCCCGTGCTTGACACGGGGTCTATATAGCCCCCGGATTAAATCCGGGGTTTCCGAAGAAACAGGAAAAGCCTTAATCGCGCGCTTCAATAACCTGTTTACCTTTATAGGTACCGGTCTTCAAATCGATATGGTGACGGCGCTTCGGCTCACCTGTATTGGCGTCTTCAACCCAGTTCTCAGTTGATAAAGCATCATGCGCACGGCGCATATTACGCTTGGACTTTGTTGTTTTTCTCTTTGGAACAGCCATAGCTCTTATCCTTTTAAGTAACTTGAGCGCGTTTTTTACAGCCTTTACCCTCCCAGCGCAAGGAATTTCTTTTGCTTAAGAACAAGACTTAGCTCTCACTGCCGGAAATCTTATCTTTCCAATCTTTCAACGCCGCAAACGGATTTTTTACCAAATCACCGTCCTCTAAACCACCCACTTTCCTCTCAAACGCTTCAAACTCAACACCTTCTGCATGCGGATACGGATTAATGGAAAGCGATAAATACTGCGTCACCAGTTCACCCAGATCGATTTTACCCTCAACCAAGGCTTCCGGATCATCCTTCTCATCCAAAATTGGAAACTCCCCATGGCCCTTTTTATTCAATTTCTCATGACGCGCTTTGGCAATAGACACCGCCGCTTCCGAATCTGCATACCAGGCCTCAAAATCATCCTCAATATGGCTATGCACCGGCTCCAAAGTAACCACACAAGCCTGCGTAACATCAGCGCGAATCTGCCCTTTGATATAATAACTCATCTCCCCGCTATGATGCGAAACCCGAATATCGGCTTCCAGCGACTCCACGCTCATCACCCCCAAACGCTGACATAATCGCCCCCGCGCCTGCGCATCAGGGGCAATCGTTAAGGTCTCCTCAGCCTTGTCCATCGCCTCCACGTCAAACAGATACGACCACTCAGTCTCTAAAATTGTTTTCGGCGCTTTTGACATCTCAGCTATTCCTTCTCAAATGCAATTTTGCCCGACAAAATTGCGTTCATATCCTGAATCTTTAAAAATGCCAGCATTTCTAACGCTTTTGCTGCCATTTTGGCAATCTTTTTCTCATCCACCTCTGCCGCACTGCCATACAAATTCTTATGCAGCGCCGCTGCCAAAGTCCCTTCCGCCAAAGCCTGTTCATAAGCATGTATCCGTCCGTTAAACGCCTTCATCATCTTGCGCATATGTTTCGGCACCCCCATATCGCCAATACCCATTTCCCGCAGCGTCTGGTCCATATCCTCAAAACACACATCAAACAGCGCCTGATTGAAATGCAGCGCCTCATCGCGCCCCTCCTCAAGCATCCGCTGAAAAATCAGAAAAATCAAAAGCACCATCAGATCAAACCGCCCGTCAAACGTGTCAGGCACACCATATTCTTCATAAAATTTCGGCTGACGCACACAAACCAGAACATTCGCATACACATCGCGGGTCATTTGTTTATACGGATTTCTTCTTCCCAGAAGTTCGAGCATAACAGCGAACATAACGAGCACTCCTTTTTTAACACGAAGATAAAATAACTTCACGAAGCCCACGAAAAATTTTAATTTATTCTTTGCGCACTTCGTGTTTACTTAGTGTGCTTCGTGTTAAAAATAAAGGAATTTCAGCGTGAAAAAAGCCCTTCTTCTCTGCTCAGCTCTGGCATTAGTCAATGCCTGCACCCCCATGATCGCCCAGCGCGGCAACATGGTCGAAGATTTTCAGGTGCAACAAATTGTCGCTCTTGAAAGCACACGTTCAGACGTCTTGAACAATCTCGGCTCACCAACCAGCAAATCAACATTCAACCCCAATGTCTGGTATTATATCGGCCAAAAAACCGAAAAACGCGGCATTCTCGACCCCAAAGTGATAGAAGAACGCATTATCCTGGTAGCCTTTAACGAAGAAGGATTCGTCGAAGCCATTCAGGACATCGACCGCGAACGCATGAATATTCCATACGTGCGTGAAAAAACGCCAACCCACGGCAACGAAACCACGGTCATGCAGCAATTCCTCGGCAATCTCGGGAAATTCAACCCGCAGACAGGGGAAAATTAAAATCTACACGCAAATTCCTGGGCATCGGATAAGAACTCTTGAACCCCTTGCGTTTTCTCTAATTCCGGCCCAAACAAAATTTTAATGTGACGAAAGGAAGGATCATCTTCGTTTCTTGCATCATGGAACACCACTACGGCATGAAGAGGTTCTTTTCTTACACGATGATCGGCCTGAACATGTTCTATAAACTCCGATCTGCCTGTGGAAAAAGTTTTTGACCTTTCTGCGTCTGATTTATAGTCACTAACTCTAGCATCGTCCCAAAAATCCACAAGGCACACATGTCCAAGAGAAGGACTCTCTCCTACAACCTGTCCGCGTTTCCCTCCATGCTCTGTTTCTTGAATTATGGAAAATTTACCGGATTTATTAATAATTCCATCAAAAAAAGACGTTTTTCCAGAGTTCGGAGTTCCTATCAATCCTACTCTGAGTGTTCTGTTCGGTATTTCGTCAGGACGATTAGACTGTCTGACAACCTGTTCGAACAACTTCCCCAAGCAAAAAGTCTCATCAGGACTATTGCTCTCAAAGCAATGCCTCTCTACCTCGCCGATTTTTCCATCGGTAAGTTTCGTATCCCACTCATCTCTCTCCAAAGCTTCAAGGAGAAGAGACATCACATTCATATCTCTTGCCATGGCGCAATATAGCAAAGAATTTAAATTATGTAAAAGAAATTTTTATTTTTTAAGCCCCCACGGCAAACTTCGCCACAATCGCCACCAGCAAAATCGCCACGATATTGGCAATCTTGATTAGAGGGTTCACCGCTGGCCCGGCCGTATCCTTGTACGGATCGCCAACAGTATCGCCAGTTACGGCCGCTTTATGAGCATCAGAGCCTTTGCCACCATAATTGCCGTCTTCGATATATTTCTTGGCGTTATCCCAAGCCCCGCCGCCAGCCGTCATGGAAATCGCCACGAAAATCCCGGTCACAATCGTCCCCAGAAGCATCGCCCCCAGACATTGAAACGCCGCTTCCATATCACCCGTAACCTTATAGATTATAATCCACAAAATCGCCGGAGCCAACACGGGCAGCAGCGAAGGTACGACCATTTCGCCAATCGCCGCCTTGGTCAGCAGGTCAACCGCCGTACCGTATTCCGGCTTGGCTTTGCCCTCCATAATGCCGGGGATTTCCTTGAACTGCCGACGCACCTCAATCACCACAGATGAGGCCGCCCGGCCCACCGCCGTCATCGACAGCGCACTGAACAAATACGGCAGCAGCCCGCCAAGGAACAAACCAATCACAATATAAGGATCAGTCAGCTCAAAACGAATATCTGCCAATTCCGGCAAATAATGCTTAATCTCTTCGGTATAGCCTGCAAACAGCACCAGCGCCGCCAAACCGGCGCTGCCGATCGCATAACCCTTTGTCACCGCCTTCGTCGTATTCCCAACCGCATCCAGCGCATCCGTCGTATTGCGTACGCCTTCAGGCAAATCGGCCATCTCGGCGATTCCACCCGCATTGTCCGTCACCGGACCATACGCATCCAGCGCCACAACCATCCCCGCCAATGACAGCATCGAGGTTGCAGAAATCGCAATGCCATACAACCCTGCCAGATCATACGCGACATAAATCCCGCCGCAAATCACCAACACCGGCCAGGCCGTCGCCTCCATGGAAATCGCCAGGCCCCGGATCACATTGGTCCCATGCCCTGTCATCGAAGCCTTGGCAATCGTACGTACAGGCCGGTATTCCGTCGAAGTATAATACTCCGTAATCCATATAATCAGCCCTGTAACAACCAATCCTGTAAGAATACACAAGAACAACTCCACAAGTGTAACAACGCCGCCATCAGCCAAAGGCACAGCCATATCAACGCCGATATTGGCCAGGGCAGCAGCAATCAACAACGCCGAGAAAATCGCACTCGCCGCAAAGCCCTTGTAAAGCGCGCGCATAATGCTTGTGTCATTGCCTTCTTTTTGCTCATTAAGACGAACAAAGAACGTTCCGGCCACAGACCCCAAAATACAGATCGCCCCGATAAATAACGGCAAAATCATCATGTGCTCGATAGCGCCGGGCGCAAACGTGCTGAACGCAATCAACATCGTCGCCACCACGGTCACCGCATAGGTCTCAAACAAATCCGCTGCCATCCCGGCACAATCACCGACATTATCACCAACATTATCGGCAATCACCGCCGGATTACGTGGATCATCCTCAGGAATGCCAGCCTCGACTTTTCCCACCAGATCCGCGCCGACATCCGCGCCCTTGGTAAAGATTCCTCCGCCCAGCCGCGCAAAAATAGAAATCAAAGACGCACCAAAGCCAAGAGCCACCAGCCCTTCCAGAACATGACGCGTCGCGCTCATCGCGGCCTCACCTTCAAGCCCGCTCAAACCCAAACTATAGCGCAAATACAAATAATACCCCGTCACGCCAAGCAGCCCCAGCCCGACAACCAGCATCCCGGTTACCGCGCCGGCCTTAAACGCAACATTCAGCGCCTTACCAAGACTCTCCGTAGCCGCTTGCGTTGTACGCACATTCGCCTTCACAGAAACAAGCATCCCGTTATACCCGGCCAGCCCCGACAAAAACGCGCCGATAATAAACCCGCACGCCACATGCGCGCCCAGTAATAAATACAATAAGCCGGCCACCGCAACGCCAACAACCGCAATGGCACGATATTGCCGCGCCAGATACGCTGCCGCGCCCTCCTGAATCGCCCCTGCAATCTCCTGCATGCGCTCATTACCCGCACTTTGACTCATAATCTGCCGCGAAGCCAAAGCACTGTAAATCAACGCCAAAATCCCGCACGCCACAGTAATCAATAACAGTGAAGACATAATCCCCTCCCTGAACTGGAGTTTAAATTCACACAGCAAACTCGGAACACACTGAATTCATTCAGAGTTTATTCCCCAAAGTGTACGCTTCCTAATAATCAAGGCAACCAGGTTTTCCAAAACACCCCCAAAACCCGCAAAAAAACAGGGGACAAAAAAAACCCGCCATGAAAGGCGGGGGAGGTTTTTTTGATGTATAGAGGGTTCACATCAAGGTTTAAAACCGCAATAAAATCCAGCGCTTAAGCGAACAGGATCTAAATTCTTATATGGGCCGCTGCTGCACAACTTGTAGCAAAACATCATGCACAGCATCTTCTCCGACCACACGCGCGCTAACGGCATTAAGCCGTTTCTTCAAGACATCAACCTGAATCACACCACCTTTCAAAGCAGCATGTTTATTGAGAACGCCATACATATCCTGAATAAAGGCATCCTTAAGCCGTGGCGTAATCATCTCAACTTTAGTCTTGGCTTCCGCATCCACAACTTCAAGCGTAACCACCAAACTCACAGTCTGGCTCACGCCGTTATTATCAACAATCGGAAGAATTAAAGGATCAAGCTCCACAAACTCATAATGTCCGCTATGATCATCTTTTTTCTTATCATCTTTGTGATCATCAATCGTATCGACGGCAGAAGCCTCTGCAGATTGAAAGAAATAAAAATACGCGCCAGCGGCTCCACCACCCAGCACGATCAGCGCTCCCAACGCTATAAATACCATTCGCATTTTTATACCCCAATGCTTATAAGAACCCTACATTTATGGTAAAGGAAAAGGCTTAACAGCGCGTTAGAATTAAATAAAATTTTATGGAATAAAAACGCAACGACACAGTATAACGACACAGTATAATGTGCCTATCGAAACACAGACGCTACACTATCCAAAACGCCATTAATCAACGCCACTTCATTACGCTCGTAAAAAGAATGCGCAACATTCAGATAATCATTAATTATGATAGGCTTATCAACATTTTGAAGCAAAAGCTCATAGGCCCCGCAAATCAGAATTGAACGCAAAAGCGGCTCCACCACGCGATCCTGAGCATCCTTTTTCAAATTAGCATCCACAACCGATTCCAATTCCGCGCGGCGCTCCTCCACACCATATAAAATCGCCTTCAAAAGCGCCCCATCCGGTTGCACTAACCGCTCACCTTCAACCTCCATCCCAGAGCGATGATGCAAATACTCATCCAAAACAACATCCATAGGCTGTTTATTCTGGCTAGCCTGATAAAGCGCTTGCACAGCGCTCAACCGTGCAGAAAGCGCCTTGGCCTTACGTGAAGCCCCGTCCGATGATGCAGGTTTTTGTTCTTCACTCATCTATTCACCCTTCGCAAAACGTACCTTATGCGCCGCCATCGCTAGCGCCGCCAGCGCTGCCGCCCGGCCTTTATTCTTTTTCTCAGGAAGCGCACGTTCCAAAGCCTGTATCCGTGTCTCGCACGTCAAAATCCCGTTGCCAATACACAGCCCGTCACGGATAGAAAGATCCATCAGCCCTCGCGCGCTTTCTCCAGCCACAATATCATAATGCGAGGTTTCCCCGCGGATGACGCACCCCAACGCCACAAACCCGTCATATTTACGCGCTGCAAATTGAATCGCCGCAGGAATTTCCAGAGCGCCCGGCACACAAATCCGGTCAAAGGCTACCGCCTCCGCTTCAAGCGCGGCAATAGCCCCGCGCGCCAGCGCATCGGCGATGTCTTCATAAAATCGAGCTTCAACAATAAGAACGCGAGGGTTATCTGTCATTTTGATCACTAAGAGTTAATCGATTTGTAATCAGTTATATATAATCCGTACCCTTCCAGACCAACAACATTTTTCGGATGATCGGTCAAAAGCACCATCTCAGACACCCCCAAATCTTTCAAGATTTGCGCACCGATGCCATAACGCCGCAACGCGCCGCCTTCCCCGCTATCCTGCCCCTGCCCTTTTAACCGCCGCGAAAGCGCATCAGACCGCGGCTCACGGAGAATAACGATCACACCACATTCCTCCGCGCCAATCATCTCCATAGCCCGCTGCAAAGTCGAATCCTCACCCGCGCCAAGCACATCCTGCATCACATCCACCGCATGCATCCGCACCAACACCGGCCCTTTGGCCTGCGCAATATCGCCCTTCACCAGCACCACATGCTCGGCATAGCAAACCGTATTCGCGTACAACATGAACCGAAATGAACCGCCATACCGGCTCTCCAACTCATCTTCATGAATACATTTCACCAACGTTTCTCGTGCGCTGCGATAGGCAATCAAATCTTCAATCGTCCCGATTTTAAGACCATGCTTACCCGCAAAACCGATCAAATCGGGCAAACGCGCCATCGTGCCATCATCATTCATAATCTCGCAAATAACGCCCGCCGCAGAAAATCCCGCCATCCGCGCCAAATCCACTGCCGCTTCCGTATGTCCGGCCCGCTCTAAAACCCCACCGTCACGCGCCAGCAACGGAAACACATGCCCCGGCGTTGCAATATCGTAAGAACCCGTTTCAGGATCAATGGCTGTTTGAATGGTTTTAGCCCGGTCCGCCGCTGAAATCCCGGTTGTCACCCCTTCTTTTGCCTCAATGGACACGGTAAAGGCGGTGCGGTGATGCGTATTATCCCCACGCCCCATCAGCTCAAGCCCCAGCCGCTCGACCATAGCGCGCTCCATCGGCAGGCAAATCAAACCGCGCCCGTCCTTGGCCATAAAATTGATATTTTCCGCACTCGCCATCTCCGCTGCAATGATCAGATCCCCCTCATTCTCACGGTTTTCATCATCCACCAGAATAACTGGCTTGCCCGCGCGCACATCCTCCAGAATTTCATCAATGCTCGAAAGCGCTGTGTCCGTTTTTATCGCCGCTTCACTCATGCTGCTACCTCAAGCATTCTGGCCACATAGCGCGCCAGCATATCAATCTCAATGTTCAATGTATCGCCAACCCGCTTATCGCTCAAATTCGTGTGATCCCATGTATGCGGAATAATATTCACGCCAAACACGTTCCCTTCAACCTCATTCACAGTAAGCGAAACCCCATCCAAAGCCACCGAACCTTTCGGCGCAATGAACCGCGCAAGGTCTTTCAGTGCTCTAATTTTTAAACGTTGCGAATCTCCTTCAGACTCGACCGAAACCAGCGTCACCACCCCATCGACATGCCCTGAAACAATATGCCCGCCAAGCTCATCACCCAGTTTCAAAGAAGGTTCAAGATTAACCCGCGCACCTTCTTGCCAGTTTTTAATAACCGTTTTCGAAAGGCTCTCCGCCGACACTTCAACAGCAAACCAACTCTCACCTTTCTCAACAACAGTCAAACAGCACCCGTTACACGCAATAGAAGCACCAACGAGCGCCGCCTCCAAATCCAGCCCAGTTTCAATCACAATGCGCCAATCCCCATTTTTATCAATGGAGCGTACTGTGCCGACGTCTTGAATAAGCCCTGTAAACATGGCGCTAACCTAGCCCTCACAGCCATAAATTTCCAGCACATCTTCACCCAAAACCCGGGTTTTTTGCAATTTTAGCCCCGAAAGCACACAAATTTCATCAACAGACACACCATCCACGCCCTTATCGCCCAAAACCACCGGCGATTTACAAAGCTGAAATTCATCCACCATCCCCGCTTCCAAAAAACTCCGATGCACCTGCATCCCGCCTTCCACCAGAAGCCGCGTCACCCCTTTTTCAGCCAAATATGCCAAGACCTCTTCCACACACGCTTGCCGACAAATCTCAAACCCCGGAGCATCCTCAACCCGCCCGCGCCGATCCAAAATGACCCGCAAAGGTTCATGCTCAAAACCTTCCAGCCGCGTTGTCAACTGTGGCTTATCAACCAAATATGTTTCAGAACCAACCAGAATAGCATCATAAAAGGAGCGTTGCAGGTGCATATATCTCTGCGCCAATTCCCCGCTAATCTGCGTTCGCGCACCTTGT